>CAWFFT010000056.1:0-106046 GCA_963815085.1 uncultured Chitinophagaceae bacterium
TCATACATGGTAACATAAGGGTTGTCATGGTTGTTCCAGTAGCGAAATTGGTTTTCCTGGTCTCTTCCGGTTTGCCATTCTTTTTTAAGAGAATTGATGTCAATGTTTATTGGCATTCCATAAACACCGAAGAAAGTGTACATCACACTTTCAGAACCGTATCCAATGTTAGGCCTGTTTTTGCTGCTGCTGTTGATATAATCAACAAAAAAATCAGAGCTCAGTTTTCTACTAAATGAATGGCTTCCCCTGAAAGAAATTCCATACCGTTTCAGGTCAGTTCCCGGAAGTATTCCTGTATTTTGAAGACTATTAACTGAAATGCGGTAAGAACCATTATCGTTTGCACCACCGAAGCTGAGATTGTTTTGTGTGGTGAACCCCGTTTGAAGAAAATCTTTAAAATGATCCGCATGGCCAATCCATGGAGTGGGAGTTACCGTCAGGGTTGGATCCAGTGAACGTGCAACAAGATCCGCAGCCTGGTAGCCATCGCCTGCAGGGCTGTCAAACTGCACCACTTTTGTATTTGGATCAAACTTCAATCCCCAGTTAGGAATATTATTTTCAATAGAAGCGCCACCGTTTATATAAGAATAAGTAGTTGGATTACCACTTAACGGATAAGCATTCACACCTGCGCCATATTGATTTTGTAAACGAGGCAGTTTAAGGGGCGTTTCAAAAGTAGTGGTTGAATTAAAATTAATTCCTAACAAACCCTTTTCAGAAGTACCTTTTTGAGTAGTGATAACTACAGCGCCGTTTGCGGCACGTGATCCATATAAAGCGGCTGCCGTAGATCCTTTCAAAACTGTTACTTTAGAAATGTCATTAGGATTGATTTCTGAAGCGCCATTACCCCAATCTACTTCGGCCCAGGTTCCCTGTCCTGAAGAATTTTCGATAGCGTTATTAAAAAATGTTTCATTGTTGATAGGTACTCCATCTACCACAAACAAAGGTTGGTTGCTACCGTTAAACGAATTTTCACCTCGCACTATAATTCTTGAAGTAGAACCTACTCCCGCTCCTCCGTTTGTAACCACAACGCCCGCTACCTTGCCGCTGATGTTGTTGATGAGGTTGGGATCCTGCGCCTCCGTTAATTGTTTCATGTTCACCGATTGAACTGCGTATCCAAGTGACTTAGCTTGTTTGCTGATGCCCAATGCCGTAACAACTACCTCAGTCAAAGATTTATTATCTTTCATTAAATGAATTTGCAAATTGCTTTTCCCACCAACCGGAATAGTTACCGTTTGGTAACCAATATTTGAGATAATCAACGTACTGTTTGACGAAGCGTTTATTGAAAATTCTCCTGCATCATCTGTTGTTGTCCCGGTGTTCGTATTCTTAACTAAAACAGCCGCCCCATGAATAGGAGTGTTATCTTCTTTGTCCGTAATAACACCCGTAATGTGGGATTGAGTCTTTTGCGCAAAAACATCATTTGGTTTTAGAATTAACTGAGTCAAAAAACTCAAAACCAGAATGGTAAAGATTTTTCTCATGCTTTTAATTTTTTTAAATTTTTAAATTATAATTAAGATGAGTTATTTGTTTCTTTACTCCTTAATTTATGCTGCAAAGTGAATACTCTAATGTTACCTTCGCTGTTACCCGTGCATTATGGAATAGTTAACAGATTCTTACCAAATCGTTAACTCAGATTTTTTAGGGTAAGCATTACTGTTATGGGAACTTGGAAATAAAAAAAGCTGTTATTTCTCGCTTTACTGTAATTGTAGAAGGATAAAAATCTGAAATAAATTTTTTAGCCTCTGGGGATGTTCCTTTATTTGACGTTATCCATTTGAAAGTGGATCCGCCGTCTGGTCTCATGACCCACGGCATTAAGTCGACGAATCAATTTCTTCCATCCTTAATTAAATAATTTCTTATTTTGTGCAATAACTAATTGCCATGCCTCTAAGCTGGAATGAAATAAAAACCCGCGCTATTGCTTTTACCAACGAATGGAAAGATGAAGTAAGCGAGGATGCAGAAGCTAAATCCTTTTGGGATGATTTTTTTAATGTCTTCGGCATCCGCCGCCGCAGGGTGGCTACTTTTGAACATCATGTAAAGCAGTTGAACAATAAAGATGGCTTTATTGATCTTTTCTGGCCGGGCACTTTGATCGTTGAACATAAGAGCAAAGGCAAAAGCCTTGACAAAGCCCACAACCAGGTGCTCGATTATTTTGATGGCATCGACGATAAACAACTGCCGCAATATATTCTCGTTTCCGACTTTGCCAATTTTCGTTTATACGATACCGATAGTAACGAGGTTCATGAATTTAAATTGAAAACTGGTAGATCATATCGGCCTGTTTGGTTTTATAGCCGGTTATGAAAAAAGAACTTTTCGTGAGCAGGATCCGGTAAATATTGAAGCTGCCGCGTTGATGGGTAAGTTGCACGACAAACTGGAATCCATCGGTTACAAAGGCCATGCGTTGGAATTGTATCTCGTGCGGTTGTTGTTTTGCCTTTTCGCAGATGATTCCAACATTTTTGAACGCGGCATTTTGTATGATTATATTGATCAGCGCACCGAACGTTGACGGCAGCGACCTTGCCAACCATATTGCCCAATTGTTTGAAGTGCTTAACACGCCACCGGCAAGCGATTTACCAATCTGGATGAAAGCCTCGCCGCCTTTCCTTATGTAAACGGAAAATTGTTTGAAGAGCATTTGCCCATTGCCAGTTTCGACGGCGAAATGCGAAAACTGCTGCTGAATTGTTGCGGGTTGGATTGGGGTAAAATTTCTCCCGCTATTTTTGGTTCGCTGTTTCAAAGTGTGATGAACCCCGAAGAAAGAAGAAACCTTGGCGCTCATTATACCAGCGAGAAAAATATTATGAAGGTGATAAAGCCTTTGTTTCTCGATGAGCTGTGGAAAGAATTTGAAAGCATAAAAAGCAATAGCAACAAACTTAAAAAGCTTCATGAAAAAATAAGTAACCTTCGTTTTCTTGATCCTGCCTGTGGCTGTGGCAACTTTTTGATCATTGCTTACCGCGAGCTGCGTATGCTGGAAATGGAGCTCATAAAACTGCTGCTGAAAAACCAAACCGTTACCAGTATTGATCATTATTTTTTATTGGATGTTGACAGGTTTTACGGAATAGAATATGAAGAGTTTCCGGCGCAGATAGCACAGGTAGCCATGTGGCTGATAGACCACCAGATGAACATGAAAGCCAGCGAAACCTTTGGTGAATATTATGTGCGCCTGCCGTTGCGAAAAAGCGCGGTGATAAAACATGGAAACGCTTTACGCATTGATTGGCAAAGCCTGATAGAACCATTGCCATGGGAAAAAGGGGAACAAAAGTTTAATTACATTTTTGGTAATCCGCCGTTTTGTGGGAAAGAGTTTGCAAAATGCGGAACAGAAAAAAGATATGGAATTGATTTTTGCAGGAGTGAAGGGAGCAGGCGTTTTGGATTATGTAGCAGCATGGTATATAAAGGCAGCACAATATTTGAAAGAAACAAGTCATCTAATAAAGCATGAAAGTGATTATATTAAATTGCATCAGAGATACCTTACGCTTTGTGCTTTTGTAAGTACAAATTCAATTTCACAAGGAGAGCAAGTTGGATTCTTATGGAATGAATTATTTAATAAATATCATATAAAAATTTATTTTGCTCACCGAACTTTCAAATGGGGAAATGAAGCAAAAGGAAATGCGGCTGTACATGTTGTATTAATAGGTTTTGCAAATTTCAATTATAATCCTAAAAACATTTTTATGAATATGAAAATATAAAGGGTGAGCCTCATGAAATAAAAGTGAAAAATATAAATCCATATTTGGTTGAAGGGAAAGATAATTGTTCTAAAAGGAAGAAACCTATTTAACAATGTTCCTAAAATGAGTTTATGGAAATAAAATTGTTGATGGAGGAATTTTATTGATTTACAGATGTTGAAAAATGACTTTTAAAAGCATGAGCTAAAGCTGAAAAGTATATAAAACCGATTATTAAGTGCAGAAGAGTTTCATAAATGGAAAGAAAGATGGTGTTTTTGGTTAAAAGATGCAAAGCCTGAAGAATTAAAATCATGCCATATAGTTTTGGAAAGAATTAAAACAGTTAAAGAATTTCGATTAAGCAAGCACAGCTCAGCCAACTGAAAAGCAGCATCAACTCCCTCCTTATTTTGCGGAGCCAGGACAATCCAAACACAATATATTGTTATTCCAAGAAGTAACGTCAGAAAATAGAAAATATATTCCGCATTGGTTTTTTTCCAGACGAATTTATTGTAAGTGACAGCTGTATTGCATTGCCAAATGGCAACTACTTTCACTTTGGCATCTTGACTTCTGAAATGCATATGGCATGGGTAAATATGTATGCGGAAGATTGAAGAGTGATTATAGTTATTCAAATTCGATATTGTTTACAACAATTTCCCGTGGCCTGAAAATCCAACCGAAAAACAAAAGCAAACTGTAGAAGATGCAGCGCAGAATGTTTTAGATGTGAGAGCAAAATTTCCTGAAACCAGCCTCGCTGATTTGTACGACCCTAACACCATGCCACCGGAATTAGTAAAAGCCCACCAGGCATTGACAAAGCCGTTGACCTTTGCTATCGCCCTCAACCTTTTATAAACGAAACAAAGCGGATTGAGTTTTTATTTGAGTTGTATGATAAGTATGACGAGTGGGATGTTTGGGGGAAGGCGAAGAAAAGGTCTGAACCACTGATTCTTTTTGATTTTTAATGCTTTTTCAATTTCTTTTTTAGCTGTCTTTTGAGTTTTCTTTTGAAAGCCATTCCAGATAATCTTGTCTTTTACTTTTTGCCTTTGTTTCACAAATAAATTCTCAAAATAATCCTTGTAAGTAACGATGGTTCGAAATTTCGTTTTTTTACTCACGGGACCAAGATAACGATAGTTGCCCGAAAGTGAAACTTACTTTTTTCTAAAAGTTCATCTTTTCAAATGAAATAATTGTTAAACTGTTTGTGGTGGAATGCTTCAGTTGAATCGCATACAACATTCGTTTATACGGAAACATTGTTCAGAGTTCGAAAAATGAATAAGCTGCAAAATAAAAAAAGCAGTTATTTCTTGCTTTACTGTAATTGCAGCAGGATAAAAATCTGAAATAAATTTTGGTAAAAATGATCAGAAAGGATAATCAATTCCGATGGTGGCATTGAAGTTTTCATAACGCCAGATCCTGTTGTCAAGAGAAGTTCCAAACAGATGTTTAAAATTAATAGCCGGAAATTGCCATCCGTCATTTTCCAATACATCAGGACGTTTAAACCGGAAAGCTACATCAAACCTGATCAGGAAATAAGTGAAATCAAACCGGAAACCAACTCCGGAGGAAACTCCAAGTTGTTTGTACAGGTTTTTGAATTTGAACTGGGTAGTATCGGGTCCGCCATCAGGTTTGGTGTCTTTAAAATTCCAGATGTTACCAACGTCCGTAAACAGCGCCATTTTAAAAAGAACTGCGTTGGAAAAAAGCGGCGCTACATCAAAGCGGTATTCCGCATTTCCTTCCAGTTGAATATCGCCTGTGCGATCGTTAAACCGAACCTGGTTTGATTTGATAAGGAGCAAGTGGCTGGCCGCCCACACCAATACCCCGAACAGGCCAGCCACGCATACTGTTTGGGCCGCCGCCAAAATATTGTTTAAAGAAAGGCAAAGTAGTATCAGCTTTTAGACAAACGGAATTCCAACTCCTGCAAAAGCCCTGAAAGGCAATCGCTGATTTTGGGTGATTGATCGTATAGGTATAATCAATATCTGCCTTAATAAACTCCTTTAAATATTTATTGAAAAAGTTTCCGTTTTGGGGTGTTTTGTTTTTTAGTTTTAAAAGATCCCAAATCAGCCCCGATTCTTCAAGGTTTACTTTTACGTTGGTAACCAGTTTCGGATTTCGCGGATTGGCTTTTACGAAAGTATAACTCAGTCCGCCTCCCATTACCAGCGCCGTGTTGAATGAATATCGCAAAAAAGGATTTTCATTTAACGTGCTGTCAAAGCTTGCAGACCGGTTGTACAAACGGCGGTAATCAAAATTGAAAAGTTTCAAGACTCCATAAATGCTTTTCATTGTTCGTCCAGTTGAAACCATAGCTTGTATTAAAAACCTGTTGGTCAAAAAAATCAATCCTGTTGATGAGAGAAATATTGGTATTGATAAAGGACTGGGTGGTAATAATTTTTTTGTTGTTGTAATTGCCGAAGCGGAAAAATAAATTTTGGGAAACAACAATGTATTTGAATAACTCAATTCGTTTGAATTGATAAAAGTTCCATTGCTGTTGCGGTGCGTCGTATTAAATTCAACGCCTGCTTTAATTCCGTTCGTCATCCTTATGGCCGACTTTCGCAAGGTTTCTGTCTGTTACCGCAAGATTCAATGAAAGACCCAACAGGTTGCCGGTGCCGGAAGTAGTAATGCCGCTGGTAGCATTGTTGGCAGAATAACTCATTTCAATATTTCCTTCAAAAGCATACCTTTTTAAAGGAACCAGTTTTACAACAAGGTTTAGAAGGTTGGTATCTTTTTGTTCAATAATATCAATCGTCGGGCTTTCCCATACACCAAGTTTATAAAGATCATTTATAGTTTTAAAATAATCGTCCTGCCTGAAAACACTTCCTTTTTTCACGGAAAGATTTCTGCTAAGCAAAGAAAACTTAAAAAGTTTGCGGTGATATTCGGCAATGTAATTTTTAAAAGCCCGGATGTGAAAGTTGAATCGGTGTATTTTTCACCGGTAAGATAGTCGGGCAACACATAAATTTGATTGATGTAATATTTCTGCAGATGGCTGCTATCGGGTAAGTTATTCAATTGAAAACCGAGCCGGATAGTTGGCTTATTTCTTTTCTCCTGCGCTTCGGCCAGCAAACGCAATTGTTCAAACGGATCTTCTGAAACACTTGTCAGTGCAGCAATACTTGTATCGCCCGTTGCTCTTATTTCATCCGCTGTAAATTTATAATATCCGTTGTTTTTGAAAAGATTTACAAGCCGGTTGGTTTCCTGTATGATGCCCGATTTTGAAACCGGCGTGTTGGGCTGCAATTGCGATTCTTTTTTGGTAGATACGGCAAGATCCTGCAGTTGAGGTTTGGTAAAAAGATAAGCAACAGTATCGATCATTGTTCGTTTGCCGGCATTTACATCATAAGTAACCGTAACTCTTTTCTGATATTTTTTTTTCGTTGTAGTGTCATAACTATAACTGATTTCAGGATTATAAAAACCCGAATTAATCAGAAGCGCCCGCATGTTGGAAGCAGAAGCTTGCAACTGCATCCGTATCAAAAACCGGCGGGTTTACGTAATAATGGAAGATGAAAAATTTGTCTTTTACGTTAGGCCTCGCGCTATCATTAAGTTGTGTATTAAGCTTCGATTTGAGAAGAACTTTTTCATCTTTACTTACATTATCCGCTGTTAGCTTAATATTATTTTTAAAAACGAAAGGAACATTTTTTTGATACTTTTGGACAACAATACATCCCGGTAAAACGGCAAGAGAAAACAAAATACCGGTAAAAAAAAGTACGGAAACGGCGGAGTTAATCCCTTTCATAATTTACAGCCATGTTGAGCAAAAAGATTGTCAAATATATTCAAAGTTTAAGCCATAAAAAATTCAGAGATGAAGAAGGAGTTTTTATTGCGCGAAGGCCCGAAGGTAGTTGGTGAATTGCTTATGCAAAAAAAAATGAAATGCACTTTGGTTTGTGCTGAAAAAAGCTGGCTTTCTCAAAATGAAATTTTGCTTAAAGAAATTCCTCCCGACAATATTTTTGAAACAGATGATCACTGGCTAAAAAGTATTTCTCAATTGAAAACGCCTAACAAAGTAGTTGCGGTTTTTGAAAAAAATGAGGCAGGTAAAATTCCGGAACTCGCAGGAAAGATTTCTATCATGCTGGATGACTTGCAGGATCCCGGAAATTTAGGAACCATCATTCGTATTGCTGATTGGTTTGCCATTGAAAATATTATTTGTAGTGAAAACAGCGTTGAGTGTTACAACCCAAAAGTAGTGCAAGCCACGATGGGAAGCCTTGCCCGCGTGAATTTGTTTTATACTGATCTTGAAAAATTAATTACTGAACAATAAAACAGTTGAAGTTTTTGCAACAACCTTATCAGGTACTTCTGATTTTTAAATTGCCAAAAATAACGGAAGGCATTATTTTGATCGGAAACGAATCGAAAGGAATACAAGAAAATCTTTTGAAACAGTGTCATCTGCAAATTACCATTCCAAGACTTGGCCATGCAGAATCTTTGAATGCTGCGGTAGCAGCCGGGATTATTATTTCACAAGTTGTTGGCAACGAAGTTACTTAAAATAAAAATTAGTTGAAAAGTTCCTGTTCATTGTTTTGTAATGTCTGTGTACCGAAGATTATGAATATTCATGAATTTTACTAATATAGATCTTTATCTATAACAATATAAAATATATAGATAAATATCGTCGAAAGATAATTGTAAATTTGACAAATCAACTAATTTAAATTTATCAATAATGGAAGACTATAGAAAATCAGACCCTGTATGGGATGTAAATGAAAGTGAAGCAAAGTGCCCGTTTCATGGAGGAGCTGTAAAACACAGCGCAGGTGGCGGTACTTCAAACCACGACTGGTGGCCGAAAATGTTAAATCTTGATATTCTGAGGCAGCATTCTTCCCGCTCAAACCCTATGGACGATGGATTTTAACTATGCTGAAGAATTTAAGAAACTTGGATCTTGATGCAGTAAAGAAAGATATTGTTAATGTGCTCACTACTTCACAGGACTGGTGGCCGGCTGATTATGGTCATTACGGGCCGTTCATTATTCGTATGGCATGGCACAGTGCGGGTACTTACCGCATTTCAGATGGCCGTGGTGGCGCAGCTTCCGGCAGCCAACGTTTTGCCCCGCTCAACAGTTGGCCTGATAATGCAAATCTTGACAAAGCACGTTTATTGCTTTGGCCTGTTAAAAAGAAATATGGAAAAAAGTTATCCTGGGCCGACCTGATGATACTTGCAGGTAACTGTGCTCTTGAATCAATGGGCTTTAAGACATTTGGTTTTGGAGGTGGCCGTGAAGATGTGTGGGAAACCGGAGAAAGATATTTACTGGGGTTCTGAAGGAGAATGGATGGGGAAAAAAGATCGTTACTCTAATGGTAATGATGATTTGGAAAATCCTCTTGCAGCTTTTCAGATGGGATTGATTTATGTAAATCCTGAAGGCCCGAACGGAAAACCTGATCCTATTGCAGCAGCGAAACATATTCGCGAAACTTTTGGCCGGATGGCAATGAATGATTATGAAACAGTGGCACTGATTGCAGGTGGCCATACCTTTGGTAAAACACATGGTGCTGCTGATCCGCGTCAATATGTAGGTGCAGAACCTGCCGCCGCTGCAATAGAAGAGCAAGGCCTTGGCTGGAAAAACACGTTTGGTACTGGTTTTGGCGATGATACCATTACCAGCGGGCTGGAAGGAGCTTGGACGCAAACTCCTACAAAATGGAGCTAATAAATTTTTTGACAACCTGTTCGGCTTTGAATGGGAATTAACAAAAAGCCCGGCAGGCGCTTTTCAATGGAAACCAAAAGACGATGCAGGCGCGGGCACTGTTCCTGATGCGCACGATCCTTCAAAAAGTCATGCTCCATTCATGTTGACCACGGATCTTGCTTTAAGGATGGATCCTATTTATGAACCCATTTCCAGGCATTTCCACAAAAACCCTGAAGAATTTGCAGATGCGTTTGCAAAAGCGTGGTTCAAACTTACACACCGCGATATGGGCCCGAAAGCCGTTACCTTGGTCCGGAAGTTCCTGAAGAAGATTTGATTTGGCAGGATCCGATTCCTGCAGGTAAACTATCGAACTGGTTAACAATGATGATATTGCGCAGCTAAAGGCTAAAATTCTTGATTCAGGATTGTCTGTTTCTCAATTGGTTTCAACTGCCTGGGCGTCTGCTTCCACGTTCCGTGGTTCTGATAAACGCGGTGGTGCAAATGGTGCCCGTATTCGCCTTGCTCCTCAAAAAGACTGGAAGGTGAATAATCCTGAGCAACTTTCGAAAGTGTTAGATAAGCTCGAGGGTATTCAAAAAGAATTTAACGATGGCCAAAGTGAAAATAAAAAAGTTTCTCTGGCTGACCTGATCGTTCTTGCTGGGAATGCGGGGATTGAAAAGGCAGCAAAGGAAGCAGGACAAGAAATTACCGTTCCGTTTACTCCCGGCCGTGTTGATGCTTCGCAGGACCAGACCGATGTAGAATCATTTGCTATCCTTGAACCAAAAGCCGATGGTTTCCGAAATTACCTCAACCAGATGCACAGGGCTACTGCAGAAGAGATGCTGATCGATCGGGCTCAGTTGCTCACTCTAACTCCTCCTGAAATGACGGTTCTTCTTGGTGGCATGCGCGTACTCGATACTAACTTTGATCATTCAAAACATGGCGTCTTTACCAATCGTCCCGGAGAGTTGACAAACGACTTTTTCCTTAACCTTCTTGACCTTAGTACAAAATGGAAAGCTACTTCAGATTCACAGGAAATATTTGAAGGGCGTGATCGTTCCACCGGAAAAGTGAAGTGGACAGCTACCCGTGTTGATCTTATATTTGGTTCCAACTCTGAACTGCGCGCACTTGCAGAAGTCTATGGCTCTGAAGATTCGCAGGGTAAATTTATCAATGACTTTGTAGCTGCATGGACGAAAGTGATGAATCTTGATCGTTTTGATTTGAACTCAAAATAAAAAATTACAATAAAGGTGGGTTTACTACTGTTATGTTGCAATAAGTGCTGAGGTGTCTGGCCACTTTGAGTGGCCTGACCCTGAAGCCTAATAATTCGAAAAGCTATCATTAAAGAGAATGAAAGCTCAAGAAGTTCTAATCAAACTTTTTTTCAAATAAAATTAAGCCGGTAAAAACACCTATTTTTTTCCGGTAAATAAAGGGTAAACCAAGTTTTTATTTCGTTTTCTTTAAAATAATCTCTATCCAATTACAAAACCATCAGGGACTACTACATCTTTTTTGATAACTACAATTCCATCTTTTACAGTATATAATTCATGGTCTTCATTTTTAAGATGTGAACCACCGTTAATCCTCACATTATTTCCAACCCGCGCGTTCTTGTCAATGATTGCGTTATTAATATAACAATTGTCGCCAACACCCAGTTTCGGAACCCCCTTATCTTCATCATAACCCATGTCTTCAATAGTTTCATAATAATCACTTCCCATCAGATAAGTTCGTAAGATTGTGGTGCCATACCCAATTCTTGTCCTGATACCGACAACGCAATGTTCCAGGCGTTCCGCATGAATAATGCAACCATCTGCAGCAATCGTATTCAATAATGTAGTGCCACTGAATTTAGCCGGCGGCAACATTCTCGGGCGGGTATATACTTTTTGTTCGTTATGAAAAAGATTAAATGGTGGCAGTTCATCAGTAAGTGCAAGGTTAGCTTCAAAGAAAGAACCAATGTTCCCGATGTCTGTCCAGTAGCCGCTGTATTGATAACTGCAAACATTGTGATCCTTGATAGCGAAAGGAATTATTTCTTTACCAAAATCCGTTGCATTTTTTTTCTCATTTTCAAGAAGGTTGATCAGCACTTCCTTTTTGAAAAGATAAATACCCATTGAAGCGAGATAATTCTTTCCCTTCTTTTGCATCTCTTCACTTGTTTCACTCACCCAGTCAGGTAAAAGATCTAATCCGGGCTTTTCAATGAACGACGTGATCTTACTGTCTTCATTCGATTTTAAAATTCCAAATTCTGTGGCTTCCTTTTCTGTGACAGGAATAGTTGCTATTGTAATATCAGCACCTTCTTTTACATGGTTGCGAAACATATTACCAAAATCCATTTGATAAAGTTGATCGCCTGATAAAATCAAAACATGATCGCATTCTTTTGTTAATAAATATTTCAGGCATTGTCTTACAGCATCTGCGGTTCCCTGGAACCACTCAGAACTTTCCGGTGTTTGTTCCGCTGCTAAAATGTCAACAAAGCCACTGCTGAAATTACTGAACTGGTAAGTGTTTTTTATATGCTTGTTTAAAGAAGCTGAATTGTATTGTGTTAGTACAAAAATCCTGTTGATATTGGAATTGATGCAATTAGAGATCGGTATATCCACCAAACGGTATTTACCCGCAATCGGCACCGCTGGCTTACTCCTGCTACGGGTTAACGGGTATAAACGTGTTCCTGCCCCTCCGCCAAGAATCACTGCGATTACTGATTTACTGATCCACATGTTTGCTTGCATAATTTTGTATTTATCAATTTAAAATAGTTGTTTCCATCATAAAAATATTTCCTCTGATAGCTTAAAAGAGTTTTATGAATTATAGAGGTTGATATAAATTTCAGCGCTCTTTTCCCAACTGTGATCTATTTGCATTATATGCCTGATGATTTGGTTCATCTTTTTTTGGTCGGCATACAATTCAAGTGCCCGGTGAACGGCGTTACAGATATCACCAACGGAATCTACATTAAAACAAATTCCAAATCCTCCTTCTTCGCCAAAATCTTTTACAGTATCCTGCAAACCACCCGTACGCCTCACAATCGGGATAGTTCCATATCGTAGGGAATACATCTGGTTCAATCCGCAAGGCTCTATTCTGCTTGGCATCAATAAAAAATCTGCGCCTGCATACATACGGTGGCTTAGTTGTTCATTATAACCAATTTGGGGATTATAATAACCAAATAAATGATTGTGTAAATGAGTTAACTGATCTTCAATGTACGCCTCACCACTTCCAAGTACCAGGAAATTCATTGCACCTTCCATATAATAAATTGAATCTCCGATTACCTGCGGCAAAAGGTCTGCGGCTTTTTCGCCCACAAGCCTTCCTATGAAAATGATCAAAGGTTTTGTCTCATCAAGATTGAAGCGAACGCACAACTCTTTTTTATTTGCCTGCTTTTGTTCTTTAAAATTATCAAGCCCGAAGTTTGCTTCCAAAAAATGATCCGCTTCAGGATTCCAGACGTCTGTATCAATGCCGTTTAAAATTCCAAAACACTTTCCTCTTTCATAGTTAAATAAACTTTCAAGGCCATTCGCATTGTGGCGCAACTCAACCAGGTAGCCATGACTCACTGTATTTACTTTAGCCGCACATTTAATGCCACAAGCCAAAGCGTTTATGGTATTGTTCCAGTCAAGCAATCCCCATTTGTATTTATCCCAATCAGGAATGTACCATGATTTGCCCCAATCCATCCAGCCCTGGTATTCCGCATTATGAATCGTAAGAATCGTTTTCACGGAAGCAAGATGACGATAGGCAAAACAGTTTTGCATCATAAAAGGAACAAGTGCTGCCTGGTGATCATGAACATGTACAATGTCGGGATGATGGTGCCATTGGCTCATCCAATCTACCACCGCTATCTGGAAGGCAACAAACCTTTCAATGTCGTCGCCGTAACCGTAAATCTTTTCCCGGTCGAGTAAATTATTAATATCAACAAGGTAAAGGTCGAAGCCAAGAACGTTGTTGGCTTCTTTAATAACCGTGTACTCAAACCAATATTGAGCCATCCCGAAGGCGCCTTTGTGAACCACGTCAAAAGAATGTTCGTACAAAAATTTAGTACGGTACATTGGCATTACCACTTTTGCAATATGGCCCAGTTTATTCTGATATTTTGGTAAGGCACCTGCTACATCTGCCAGTCCACCTGCTTTTGCAACCGGATAACATTCTGCGCTTACATGAATAATTTCCATAAAAAATAATTAGCGCTTCAAATTAAGCATGATTTTTCTTATTAAAAAATTATAATAAAAATCTTTACTTTGAAAAAGTTGTATATCTTAATCCTCAATTTACAATTCAAAACTACATAGGTAATGGCCACTCCTTCAACGAATTTATCTAAACCAACTCATGCTGCAAAAGGGAACTTGCAACAGACCAATTACGGTGCATTAAGCACTTTGGTAGTTGTGTTTTTCTTCTGGGGATTTATCGCTGCAGGTAATAGTGTTTTCATTCCTTTTTGTAAGCATTATTTTAATCTTGATCAGTTTCAAAGCCAGTTGATCGACTTTGCTTTTTACCTGGCTTATTATATAGGAGCGCTTGCGTTGTTTGCTTACAGCTCTTTTGGAGGTAAAGATCTCGTAGCCAAATGGGGTTATAAAAAAAGTATTGTGTACGGCTTATTATTTTCTGCTTTGGGAGCGGTAGCGATGATAATAGCTGTAAATGCGAATGCTTTCGTTGGAATGCTCGCCGGCTTATTTATTGTGGCACTTGGCTTTTCATTGCAACAAACTGCGGCGCAGCCTTTCGCAATAGTTCTCGGCGACCCTTCTACAGGAAACAGCCGTGTAAACCTTGGAGGAGGCGTTAATTCATTCGGCACAATGATTGGCCCGCTGGTTGTCGCTTTTGCTTTGTTTGGAACTACTGCCGCCATTACTGATAAACAGATTGCAGGTTTAAGCCTTAGCAAAGTAATTATTTTATACAGCGGCGTGGGCGTACTTTTTATTTTGGCGGCGGGACTTTTTTACTTTTCTAAAAAAGTCCCGCATGGTATTTCCACTGAAAAAACGGAGAAAGCGAATAAAGCTTTGTATTCTTTGTTGATAATGACAGGAATACTTATTATCCTGTTTGTGCCAGTATTTAGCAGTTATAACAGTTCTAATCAAAAAATAATTGAAAGGACAGAAAAAACAGTTGCGGTTCAAAATAGCTCAGTAGATAGTTTGGTAAGAATTTCTATTACCAATCCTGCAGACTCAAGCTTTGCAATTAATTTTTTGAAGGACAAAACAAAACCTCTCATTAATAAACAAATTGATTCTCTTGAAAAGATTAGTCCTACGAATATTTTCGTTGTGAAGAAGATAAGGTCGGATATTGATAAAGAAAATGCAACTGTCTCATCATTAAAAGTTCCCTTAGAAACTTACCGGGTAAAATGGCTGTTTGGTGCTTTGGCAGTGGTAATTCTGAGCATATTAATTTCATATGCACGCGCCCAAAGAAAACCTGAGGGTTGGGGCGCCATGCAATACCCACAATTGGTTTTGGGAATGCTTGCTCTTTTTTTGTATGTCGGCACAGAAGTTACCATTGTAAGTAATATCAGCGACCTTTTAAGTAAACCTGAATTTGGAAGTATTCCTTCGTCACAGGCCGCACTTTACATTTCGATGTACTGGGGAAGTTTGATGATCGGGCGTTGGGTAGGTTCCATCTCAGCTTTCGAATTGTCTGAGTCAACCAAAAAATTACTAACGTTTGTCGTACCAATGATTGCCTTTGCTATTGTTTTATTGGTAAATGCAGCTTCGGGTTATGCAGTGCACATTCTGTACTATTATATCGTTTGTGTGTTAATCCAGGTAGGCGCTTTTTATGTAAGTAAAGACAAACCGGCACGAATGCTTTTGATCTTTGGATTGTTAGGAGTAACGGCAATGGCAATTGGATTAGCAACCACAGGTAAAGTCGCTATTTATGCATTCATCAGTGGTGGTTTATTTTGTTCAATAATGTGGCCGGCGATTTTCACTTTGTCAGTTGCGGGGCTTGGTAAGTATACTACGCAAGGTTCTGCATTTTTGATTATGATGATTTTGGGTGGAGGTATTATTCCGCCTATCCAGGGAAAGCTTGCTGATTTTCTTGAATCAAGAAGTAGTGTTGCTGGTACGGGAATACATGAATCCTACTGGATTCCCCTGCTTTGCTATGCCTATATTGCTTTCTTTGCCTTTTTTGTGAAAGGGGTTTTAAAACGCCAGGGAATTGATTATGAAAATCCGGCTGAAGAAGAAATAGAACCTATTTCGCCTGAAGGTGGTCTTGATATGCAAGCATAAAGATTGAGAATTATTTTAAGAGCGGTATTCCGGCTCCCTTTTTTTCTATTGTTTTCTTAATCTTTATTGTTATTTTCATCGTTTGAAAATTACCGATAAAACAATTTAGCATGAAACTTCTCTACATTGCTTTATTTTTTATTTTTAGCCCCTTCATTAAAAGCTCAAAAAGATTCTGTGACTGAAAGATTAAACCAAAACAACGACTGGCCACAGTTGCGGCGTTACAGGAGATGCAAAACATAAAAGCCGGGTTGCCTTCTGCGAATGAAAATCGTGTAGTATTTATGGGCAACTCTATTACTGATGCATGGATAAGAGTAGATGCTGTCTTTTTTTCAAAGTAATCCTTATCTTGATCGTGGCATTAGCGGACAAACAACACCGCAAATGCTGGTACGCTTCAGGCAGGATGTGATAGACCTGAAACCGAAAGTGGTGGCCATACTTGCAGGCATAAATGATATTGCAGAAAATACAGGCCCATCAAGTGTGCAGATGACTGAAAACAATTTAATGTCAATGGCGCAACTGGCAAAAGCAAACGGCATTAAAGTAGTGCTTTGTTCGGTGCTTCCTGCTGCTGCCTTTCCGTGGCAGCCCGGGAATTGATCCTGTTCAAAGCATCATTGAACTAAATAAATGGATGAAAAATTATGCGGCAAAAAATAATTTCGTGTATGTAGATTATTATGATGCAATGGTGGATTCACGAAAAGGACTTCCGGCAAATTTATCAAAAGATGGCGTTCATCCTACACTTGAAGGTTACAGAATAATGGAGCCATTGGTAGTGAATGGAATTGAAAAAGCACTTAAAAAGAATGTAGAAAAAATCACTTTACCAGATTACTGTTCATAAAAAATTCTTGATTTGTATGCAACAAAAATTATCTTTAATTGTCCTGACTGCGGCCCTGTTTTTAATTTATTTCAAATATAACAGGTTTAATAAACTAACATAGATGAAAGTTTTTACTTTTCCTTTTTTCAACATTACTTTTTCTGTACGCCGGCTTTTTCCCAAACTCAGAAACAGATTCGCTTCACAGATACACAAGTTAAAAATGCGATAGACATTATATGATCATTACAATGCAGACAATGCGCCGGTTTATAACGGGCAGCGAATATCTATTTTATACTTTTAAAATGGAAGGTGATCCGTTTTTTGGAACAGGAATCTATGGGGATGGATCGGTAAATTTTGTGGAGGGATGGGTAAGTTATAATGGAAGAAAATATGGATTCGTTGCTTTGTTGTTTGATCTTGTAAGGGACCAGTTAGTGGTTTTATCGCCAGACCAAAAAATCGATCGTAATGCATAACGAATTTATTGACAGTTTTTCTTTATATGGCCATAAATTTATTGCCTTAAAGGAAGATCATAAACAAAACCTTTACAACACCGGATTTTATGATCTTTTATACAAGGGCAGGAATGTTCAGTTTTTAGAAAGGCGTTTAAAAGTACTAAACCCAAGAATAGTAGGAAACATGTTGATAACTACTTTTCTGATACAAGAATCGATTTTATATTCATAAAAAGGGCTTGTATTACCTGGTAAGCAACAAGAAAGATGTATTCAGAGTATTTTCGGAAAGGAGCGTGAATTAAAAAAACTGATGCGCCAGAACCATGTTAAAGTTAAAGAAGAAGAATTTTGAAACCGCATGCAATAAAAGTAACTGCATTTTATGATCAACTAACTCATTAATATGAACCGGGGAATTCTTTATTTTTTTCGTTTGTTTTATTGCTTTTATCGATCAATGGTTTTGCGCAACAAGACGATAATCTTATTACAGGAATTTTCAAAATGTAACCTTCAATGAATTTGTTCAAAAAGTAGAAGCGCAAACTACTTTTCATTTTTATTATGAGCCTTCGCAATTTGATAGTACTACCATTACAATTTCTGTAAAAAGCGCTCATCTTCCATCAATACTTGACAAGGTTTTCGGCAACACAGAATGGCATTATACAATTGATAAAGACAATAATGTTTTTATTACACAGGGATTTTCGCTTGCAGCAAATCTTCCTTATGGATTTTTTAATGGAGAAACAGACACGTCGGCTGCTGAAGCAAAACGTGAACCCGAGGCTGCCGGTTATATCAACCAAAAAAAAATGTGAAGCAGGAAATATCTGTAGAAAATAAATTGTTTGACATCGGCATAAAAAGAAACGGTACTCCGAAAGGGAAAGTGAATATCGCCGGCTATGTACGTGATGCACAAACCGGGAGAAGCTCTTTCCGGAGCGCTGATTTATCTTGATCATCCTTCGGTGCAGGTAAGAACTGACCAGTTTGGATATTATTCCATTATTCTTCCTGCGGGAAGACATATTTTAAATATTATTGCTCCCGGTATGTTTGATACAAGGCGGCAGGTAATGCTTTATTCAGATGGAAATTTTGACATTGAACTGGATGAAAAAGTATTTCAGGCTGAAAGAAGTGTTGGTAGAAGCAGGCAAAGAAAAGAATGTGCGTAGTACCACAATGGGGATGGATAAACTTTCGATGACAGCCATAAAGCAAATTCCGGCGGTAATGGGAGAGGTGGATGTATTAAGAGCGGTGCTTACTTTGCCTGGTGTAAAATCTGTTGGCGAAGCCAGTACCGGATTGAATGTACGTGGTGGGGCTACTGATCAAAACCTTATTCTTTTTAACGGCGCCAATATTTATAATCCATCTCATCTTTTTGGTTTCTTTTCGGCTTTTGATCCTGATGTGATAAAAGATGTGACTTTGTACAAAAGCAGTATTCCTGCAAAATATGGCGGAAGAATTTCGTCAGTACTTGATATTACTTCTCTTGACGGTAACGATAAAAAAATATCAGGTTCAGCCGGCATTGGTCCGTTAACCAGCAAGTTTACACTGGAAGGGCCTATAGTTAAAAACAAAACTACTTTTATTTTGGGCGCCAGGACTACTTATTCAGATTGGCTTTTCAAAATTTTACCGAAAGATTATAGCAAAAGCCATGCTTCCTTTCAGGATGGGACCATCCATCTTAATCAAAAAATAAACAGCAAAAATAATGTGTTTATAAATGGTTATATTAGTGGCGATAAATTCAACCTGAACAGTGATACTACTTATCAATACCACAACAAAAACGGTAACATCAACTGGAAACACATTTTCAATAACCAGTTCTATGGTGTATTTACGGCCGGTATTGATCATTATGATTACCAGGTAGCTTTTAATGGCGATTCAGTAAATGCGAATAAACTTGCGTTTAATATTAACCAATATAAATTCAATGCAGACTTCAGTTACTTCTTAAGTAATAAACATACTTTAAGCTTTGGCCTAAACAGCCTTTTATACGATGTTCATTCGGGTTCTGTTACTCCAGACGTCAAAAAACTCTTTGATCGTACCGGATACACTTGAAGCCGAACATGCATTGGAAAGTGCGTTGTATTTATCAGATCATTTCGATGTATCAAATGATTTGTCACTTGATGGTGGGGTAAGATTTTCTAGGTTTGATTATTTGGGAGCAAAACATGTGAACACTTATGCGCCCGGGTTGCCTATTGATTTAAATAATGTTTTGGCAACTACTTATTACCCTTCGGGAAAAATAATTAAGACTTATATGGGCCCCGAGTTCAGGTTTTCAGCCAGATATTCTTTATCAGATAACACTTCTATAAAAGCATCCGCCAATACTTTGAGGCAGTATATTCATATGCTTACCAACACTACCACAATTTCTCCCACTGATGTATGGAAGCTAAGTGATCCAAATATTAAGCCCCAGTTAGGAACTCAGGTGGCGCTTGGTTTATATAAAAATTTTAAAAACAATACGATAGAAACGTCGGTAGAATTCTATTACAAATGGTTCAGCCATTACCTTAGATTATAAAAGCGGTGCAGTGCTGATAATGAATCACAATATTGAAACCGACGTGATCAACACAAAAGGAACGGCGTATGGTGTTGAATTCCTGTTGAAAAAAGCAACAGGTAAATTAAATGGATGGTTTACCTATAGTTATTCAAGGTCGCTTTTGCAACAGAACGATCCTTATGCTGCTGAAAAAATCAATAACGGTCACCAATATCCCAGCAATTTTGATCAGCCCCATAATGTAAGTTTAGCGGCCAATTACAAATTTACACATCGTTTTAGTATTTCTTTGAATGCTACTTACAGTACGGGCCGTCCTATTACTTTGCCCATTGCCGAATATGATTATGCAGGTTCAGTAAGGGTTTTATATTCAGAAAGAAATGCCTATCGTATCCCTGATTATTTCAGAACGGATTTTTCAATGAACCTGGATGGAAATCATAAGATTCATCAATTAACACATAATTCATGGACATTTGGAGTGTATAATGTTACTGGAAGAAAGAATGCTTATTCCGTTTACTTTATTTCACAAAATGGGCGTATACAGGGATATAAATTGTCGATTTTTGGAAGCGCTATTCCATTTATAACTTATAACATCAGGTTTTAAATTCTTTCTGGCTTAAGAAGATTCTTTTATAATAAATTGAAAATGAAAAAAATTTTTAAATGACAACATCCACCTCCTGGCCGGCTATTTGGTTTTATTGTTTTTTCCGGGTGTAAAGTTCCATATGATCCGCCGATAAATTCTTCAGGAGACCACTATCTGGTAGTAGAGGGTTATATCAACTCAAACGGAGTAACACCAAAATATAAATTAACCCGCACAAGGAATATTACCTGAGGTGATACTGCTTCATACATTAATGAAACCGGTGCATAGGTTGTAATTGAAGACAATCAAAATAATCAATATCCTTTGTATGAAACAGGAGGTGGAAATTATTCCGGCAAATACAATCTTAAATACTTCCAATAAATACCGTTTTCACATTACCACTACAGATCATAAAGGAATATCTCTCCGATTTTGTGCTATGCAAAATATGCTCCTCCAATTGATACTATTGGCTGGAAATTTAAAGGTAATGATGTCCAGATATTTGTGAATACGCATGATCCGACCAATAACACCACTTTTTATCGTTGGGATTATACTGAAACCTGGGAATTTCATTCTACAGTATTACTCTAACTTCAGTTTACAATCCGATACAAAGACAGTAGATGACAGAACTTCTCCTTGTTTACATTTGTTACGAACCCGAAAATTCAACCAATATATTTTACAGGTTCTTCTGAAAAGTTGAAAGAGCATGTGATACATGAAGCGCCTTTGCTATTAATTCCTAATCCAGGATAAAAGACTAGATGTTTTATACAGCACACTGGTGACCCAATATGCACTTGATTCAAGCGCGTATAAATATTGGAATGCAATGAAAGGCAATACAGAAAATGTAGGTTCAATATTTGGATCTCAACCCAACGAGATAACAGGAAATATTCATTGTGTCAGCAATTCGTCTGAACCGGTGATTGGTTATATTGGCGCCGGTAGGAGTCAGCACGAAAGAATATTCATTAGCAATTCGGACATGCCTTCCGGCTGGAACTCAAAAAGGAAAGTTGTGATGATATAGAAGTCCCCAATAACCTGACAGCCTTGACTTCTATTTTGGGCGAACAGGGATATATTCCTCATTTAACCGATTATGACCGGAATTCTCCATTTTTTCGGATATTTTCTTCGGAGACCTCACATGTGTAGATTGTACCTTAATCGGAACCACTGAAAAACCAAGCTTTCTGGCCTTAAATAATTATAAGATGAATCATATGAGTTTATACAAAAGATTAAATTATTTTTTCGCTTTTTTTGTTTGTTTACTCTCGTGCAATGCTTCATTTGCCCAAACAAACTTTGATAAGATGGTAAGCAGATATTGTTACTTATAACAATCACCATCTGCAAGAAAAAGTGTACCTGCATACTGATCGTTCTTATTATTTGTGTGGAGAAATATTGTGGTTTAAAGCTTATGTGGAAGATGCAAGAAATAACGAACCTCTTTCTGTTAGTAAAGTAGTGTATGCAGAACTTTTGAATTCATCGCATGACCCGGTATTGCAGGCAAAAATTGATATAAAAAATGGAAATGGCAGCGGCTCTTTTATGCTTCCGCTTTCTCTTGCTTCCGGCAATTATGAATTAAGGGCCTATACCAACTGGATGAAGAATGATTCAGCTTATTCATTTTTTCAGAAAGATAATAACGGTTGTGAATACAACTACAAAATCTTGACCCTTCTTTAGTTGCCAATACGCCTAAATATTACGCACAATTTTTTCCCGAGGGTGGCAATTTGGTAAATGGATTAAAAAGCCTTGTCGCATTTAAGGTTAATGATAATTCCGGAAAAGGGGTGGATGCAGAAGGCGTGATTATTGATCAATCAGGTGATACTGTTACTCATTTTAAAAGTACGCATTTCGGAATGGGAAATTTTTATTTGATGCCGGAAGCAGGAAAAAATTATTCTGCCTTTATCACTTTAAAAGATAGCACAAAGCTAACAAAACCTTTACCTGCTGCTTACCAGAAAGGTTTGGTAATGCACCTTTCAGATGAAGGTAATACGGTAAGGATTACTGTTAATTCTTCAGAGCAAACATCTTCAAATATTTATTTAATTGCTGAAACTAACAAGACGATTGATTTTTCACAGGCATCAAGGTTAAATAACGGAAACTCGGTTTTTTCCATCAACAAGAACGATCTGAAAAATGGTGTTGAAGAAATTACTGTTTTTAATGAAAATCGTGAGCCTCTCTGTGAAAGGCTTTATTTTAAAAAGCCTTCAGACAAATTAATGATCGATGCAAAAGCTGATAAGCAAACTTATAATAAACGTAATCCTGTTTCGATTGTTCTTTCCACTTCTGATGAATCAGGAAAATTATTGGCAGGAAATTTATCGGTTTCTGTTTACAGGCTTGATGAACTTCATCATTCGCAACAGGAAAACATTTTTACCTACTTGTGGCTATCGTCAGATTTAAAAGGATATATCGAGGATCCTGAATATTATTTTAAAAATGATAATGCCGAAGTAAATGAAGCATTGGATAATTTGTTGCTAACCCAAGGCTGGCGAACCTTTGACTGGAATAATATTTCCGGTAATGCTTCTTCCTTTACTTATGTTCCTGAAAACCGCGGCCATATAATTACCGGAAAAGTTACGAACGAAGCAAGCGGCAAAGCTGCTGCAAATGTGCTTGTTTATCTTTCTGTTCCCGGCAGGCGTGTGCAGTTATATGGCTGTAAAAGTGATGCTGATGGCCTTATTCATTTTGACATGAAAGATTTTTATGGCGTAAGCCAGATCGTTTTGCAAACGAATACTAGTACAGACAGCAATTACCATTTGCAAATCTTTACTCCTTTTTCTGAACAGTATTCAAATGCAGTTGTTCCTACTTTAAATGTTTCTGAAAATAACAGGGAAAACCTCCAGGCTGAAAATCTGCATATGGAAATCGGCAATGCATATCATGCAAATGATTTGCAAAAGGTTGCTCTTATGAACATTGACACCTTGCCTTTTTATCAAAAGCCTTACAAAACCTATTTACTGGATAACTACACCCGGTTTACGACGATGGAAGAAGTGATGCGCGAATATGTGCAGGAAGTGAATGTGATAAAAAGAGATAAACACTATCACTTCAATACTTTTAATGACGAGGGATTTTCATTGCACGATTTACAGCCTTCTGAAAAAGAAATGACAAAAGATCCTTTAGTTATTCTGGATGGTGTTCCCGTTTTTGACATTGATAAAATTATTGCTTACGACCCTTTGAAAGTGCAGAAGCTGGAAGTGGTGGCTTCAAGATATATCTGGGGGCCAATCAGGGCAGAAGGAATCGTAAGTTACACAACCTACAAAGGAGACCTACCCGGTTTTTCACTCAATCCTAATGATGTAATACTTGATTATGATGGCCTTCAAAAACAAAGAATATTTTATTCGCCTCAATATTCTACTCAAAAGGAAATAGAAAGCCGTTTGCCTGATTTTAGAGATGTGCTTTATTGGTCCCCTGATGTCAATACTGATGCCCAGGGCAAAGGCCATATTTCATTTTACACCGGTGATGTGCCTGGAAAATACCTGGTAAACATACAGGGAATTTCAGCTAACGGCCATGCTGGAAGCAGTAGCTTTATTTTTAATGTAGGGAAGTAGAGCTAAGATTATTGCGGATCCAATTATGAAGGGCAAAAGATTCTCCTAAAAAACATAAAACTTTTTTAAAAAGATTCTAAAGGATAGAAACCAATTGTAAATTATCCAAATTGATGTGCTAAAAAAATAAATTTAGATGTGTAAACAGCCACGAAATCCTCGTGCGGCATAGTAAGATTCTGCACCATTATGATAAACAAAAACAGTATCATATCTTCTGTCGCAAAAGACTGCGCCACCAAGTTTTCTGATTTTTTCAGGTGTCTTAATCCAACTTGATGTTTTTAAATCAAATTCTCCAACTTGCTGCAACTTGCGGTATTGTTCTTCGGTTAAAAGTTCTATGCCCATTGCAGCAGCCATGTCAATAGCGCTATCTTTTGGCTTATATTCTTTTCTTGAGTTAAGTGCATCACGGTCGTAGCAAAGGCTCCTGCGGCCTTTTGGGCTTTCTGCAGAACAATCGTAATAAATGTATTGGCGCGTTTTTTTATCATAATCCACAACGTCGGGTTCGCCACCGGTTTTTTCCATTTCGTTGAGCGACCAAAGTTTTTGAGGATTTGCCCGCAGATTTGTAAGTACATTAGACCATTCCATATTTTTATGCCGGTTGGAGTTTTTTTCAAAACGGGTCTTTAACCTGTTCAGCAGTTCTTCAAATTGTTCTTGCGACAACTTCTTTTCATTGCTGTTGCTGTTTTTCATAATCAATGTTAATTACTAATTCGTTAATCATTCAGGCCTTTTCCTTGAAGAATTTCAGGGATATATTTTTCAATTCTTGATTCCCGGGTTTTAGATTGTTTGGCTTGCGAAAAGTAAAAAAGATAACCTCTTTGTCGCCCCGGAGTTAATGCATTAAAAGCGGTTTTCAATCCTTTGTTTTTATCCAGTTTATTTTGAAACTCTTTTGGAATGGGATAGGCTGAGGTCTTTTTTAATTTCACTTTCAAACCTGCTTTTTCCACTTCAATTGCTTCATAAATATAGGCTTTCAACGTTTTTTCTATTTTTTCGATTTCCTTCATATTTGTGAAACGCACCTGACGCGCCGATTGTACATTTTCAGTTTGCTGTATAAGTATTTGCTTGTCATCCTTTAACAGTGCACCTTTAAAAAATAAGTACGCGCAGTATTCTTTAAATCCATGTATGATAACAATATTTTTTTTATCAAATGTATAGCACGGCTGGCCCCACTTCAATTCTTCATTTAACCCACAGTCAAGAACAATCTGTCTCAATGACCCATATTCTTTTTGCCACTTTGAAGGTTTATCAAAAAAGAAATCCACTTTATGATTTTTGTTGTCCATTGGAAACGTCTTTGGTTCATTACTTAAAAGTAAGTGAAATAATTTTTTTACTAAGCAATAGTTTCAAGAAATTCCATTCAAAATCGCCTTTATTTCAAAGGCGTCTTGAGGTCTGTTACCATGCGAAAAGTCAGTCGACTGTAATGCAAGAAAATTGTTGTATGCAAATAGCAACAGGGCAGTTTCACACTTCATTTAAATCAAAAGGAAGGGAACGAATTCGTTTGCCGGTAAGATTAAAAATGGCATTGGTAACTGATGGTGCTACCGCCGGAAGCGCTCCTTCCCCAGCACCTTCGGGATGGGCTGAAGTATTGATAACAAAGATTTCCATGGGCGGCACTTCATTGATGCGCATCATTTTATATTTATCAAAGTTGGCGTCTGTTACTTTTCCTTTATCAATATTGAGACCGCTTTTGTAAGTTGCTGTTAAGCCCATCACAATGCAGCCCTCCGTTTGTTGTTTAATGATATCAGGACTTACAGCGGTTCCGCAATCAATGGCAGTGGTGATTTTTACAGGAACTAATTTACCGTTTATTTTCTTTATTTCTGTTACCATTGCGACTACGGCTCCCGATCTTTCCATAACCGCTATTCCTTTGCCAGTATCCTTTGTTATATTGTCCCAGTTTGATTTTTCAGCTACGGTTTTCAATGCACGGCTGTATCGTTCATTATCCTTAAGGAGCGCAAGCCTGAAATGTAGCGGATCTTTTTTTGCAGCATGTGCCATCTCATCTATAAAAGATTCATGCGCAAAACAATTGGTTGAATGATACACGGAACGCCAATAGGAGACAGGTAAATAAAGATTACGTAAAATGCCATTGATACGCATGGAAGGAATGGCATATTCAGTATTGATGCCATCGGCAATTGCTCCTGTAGCTTTGTTACTGTTCCTGTATTGATTTCTGATATCCTGGCAAATCACTTTATGTTCTAATGAAAGGGCGTTCCCGTTTTCATCAACAGATCCCCGGCAAACGTTTAACGAACAAGCTCTGAAAGGCCCCTGGCTCACATCATCTTCTCTTGTCCAGATAACCTTTACGGGCGCATTTACCTTGCTGGAAAGATCGGCGGCTTCTTCTACCACATCCGACAGGGACCTTCTTCCGAATCCTCCGCCCAGAAAAGTATAATGAATGTTCACTTTTTCACCTGGAAGATTGTATTTTTCTGAAAGAAAATCCCTCATTCCATTTGGGTTTTGTGTTGATCCCCAGAAATCGATCTGATCCTTTTTTACGCTTACAACCGCATTCATTGGTTCCATTGGAGCATGCGACTGGTACGGCGTTTCATAAGAAGCTTCTATCTTGACCGGGCCTTCGTTGAACGCTTTTTCAAAATCACCTTTGTTATGAAAAACAACCGCTTCCTGGTTTGCCGCATTTTTAAAATCATCTTTTATCTTTTGTGTCGTCCAGTTTTCAAGATCGCCATTGTCCCATTTTATCTCCAGCAACTTTCTTCCCTGTAAAGCCGCCCAGTAATTATCAGCTATAACGGCCACGCCTGCACGCTTTTGCCCGAACACTTCCCTTGATGTTTCTAAAACATATTTTACACCTTTCACCGCTTTTGCTTTATCAGCATTAAAGCTCACCAATTTGCCGAGTAAAACAGGAGAGCGCTCAATAGAAGCATACAACATTCCCGGTACTTCTACGTCAATGCCGTATTGTGCCTGCCCGTTCACTTTTAGAGGAATATCCTGTCGCGGAAATGATTTTCCTATAATAATAAAGTCTTTTGGATCTTTTAATTTTGGATTTGAGGGCACCGGTCTTTTCGATGCTTCTGCAACGAGCTCACCATAAGATAATTTAGCGCCATTGTTGCGGTTGACCACGACTTCATTTTTTGCGTAGCATTGATCAGCAGAAATATTCCATTTATCGGCAGCGGCAGCGATCAGCATTTCTTTTGCAGAAGCGCCCACTTTTCTCATCAGGTCATAATTGCCACTTATGCTCCTGCTTCCAACTACCATTTGATCGCCATAAATTTTCCTGTCAGCAGGCGAAGGCATTATCGTAATGTTATTAATGTCCGCTTCCAATTCTTCCGCTATAATCATTGGTATGGCTTCAAATGTTCCCTGGCCCATTTCCGGGCGGTGATTGTATAAAATTATTTTTCCGCTGTTATCAATAAAAATAAAAGGATTAAGCCCGATGCCGGGGTTTTCCTTTTCAAGATTGAGATTTACAACTTTTGGTTCTTTCCCAAATATTGAAATATAACCAAGAGCAAGACATGCTCCGGAAACTGCAGAAACTTTTAGAAATTTTCTTCTTGGAATTTTTGATTCAAATTTCATAGCAAACAATTTGAAGTGAATGGATGTACTCAAGCACCCTAAAATTAAATCAATTGCAGCAGAATATAATAATTGATGTGCTTATCGTTCAAGATTGTTTCAATGAAAATAAAAAACATTTTATCTTGTTCGTTCACTGTAGAGTGTCCCAAATAATTAGATAAAAGCTCCATCCGCTGCGATTATACAACCGCGTTATACCACACCGGAATTCAAAAAAAATAGAGAAGGCGTTTAACTGCTGGTCTTTTCCTTAGGATTTGTGTTGTCCTCTTTTTTTAAGGAGATAAAAGGAATTTTAAAAATTGAGAAAAAATTGTTTTCTTCCTCTTTATCCCTCATGTAGGTGTCGATGCCAAATATCACGTCATCAGCGGGCATTCTTTTTAAAGTACCGAACATCCTGTCCCAAATGCTTAGTACATCGCCGTAGTTGGAGTCTGTGTAAGGATTTTGATAGTGATGATGAACCTGGTGCAGGCCAGGAGTTATAAAAATAAATCCTAAAACTTTATCGAGTTTTTCGGGAAGCCTGTAATTGATATGTGCAACAGAAGTAGAAAATATTTGAATGATTTGCCTCAAGACAAGTACCCAAAAGAAAGTGCCTGTTAAAAGAAGCCACAGCCAGGTAAAGGTAAGCCTTACAAAATTTTCGCCCGGGTGCTCGCGCAATGTTGTGGAAATATCTACAACCCTGTCGCTGTGATGCACCATATGGAAAGTCCAAAGCTTTTTATTTTTATGCATCACAACATGGTAAATATATTCTCCAAAATCAAGGAGCAGAAAACTGCAGGCAAATGATATTACAGGATGCAAAAAAGGATGGAAAATGTACAATATCCCGAAATGATGATGGCTTGTCCACTGCATAGTTTTGGCAAATAAAATGCTAAAAAGAAGTGAATTGGGGAGATTGGTTAATATAAAATGGGCATTGATATAAGCATGTTTCCATTTTTTATGGTTCAAAGTAAGCGCCGTGATATTTTCAATATTCCAGCATAAAAATAAGACACCGGCGAAAATGATCAATTCAACAGATTCAGAATTGTGATCGAGGAAACTGATGAAAAGCAGCATACTTTATCAGGTGGATTTTATTTATAAATGGTTTCATCAAAAAGTTATATTAAGTCCCAAAAAAAGACCACCATTGGGCGCGTTCGATTTATTTAATGCAGAAATGCGCTGGTAATAATCCACAGAAAAAACGTGAAATATATTTTCAACACCTACCCCAGCTTCCATAAACGGATCTTTTATCCGGAATTCTAAACGTGGCATCTTTGTTATAATTCCTGTTAGCTGCAGACATGCTTCCTTTGAATGCATTGAAAGAAAAACGTTCGCGCCATCCAAGTTTTTTTATAAATGGAATTTTATTAAAAACTATACCACCAAGATAAAACCTGGAGTAAAGGCTGATGTATTGATCTGCGGCAAATTCGTAGGGAACCATTGTATTGAAAAGATACCTGCTTGCCACGAAATACTCATTTCCCGCGGGCACATTTAACAAAAGATAAGGAGCCGTGCCAAAGGTTTTGCCTACGTGAATATTGTAATAGAAAAGAAACTTTGGAGGTATTCGCAATTCCTGTTCGATACCAACGCTTACCTTTTGGTAGTTAAATTGTGCATTTCCTAGTTTTAAACCGTAGGAAAAATTTGCAGTTAAAATAGGGTTGTAAGTATCAAAATGAATCCGGTCATAGTTAAAAACAAACCCCCTGTCGTTGTGGGTAAAGCGAACACCAACCGACAGTTCGGCCTGTGGCAATGTTTTGGCAAGAAGAGTATCTATTGGTTGCTGCGTTATCTTATTGAGTGGATGATAAACAAAATCAAACACCGGTGTCATTTCTTTATAAATCAACGAACCGTTGGCGCTTAAGCTTTTTGAAAGATACTGCTCGTGTGTTAGCTGAATTTGTTTCAGGTAAATGCGCGTAGTTGGAATATTTTTTCTGAAGAATGAATTGATAATATTGTCTTCATCCATTTCATTTTCGTAATCTGTCAGGTAATCATAATCACTGCTGGCATACATAGCGGTTTTGGTCCATTTGGCAGCGTTCCAAATATACTTTATTCCCACACCACCTTTAACCTGCTGGTCTTTGGTTCCATACGCCATATAACCGTTCAGGTTTAGTTTTTTATTAAATCCGGGGAGCGTCCATAAACCTGTTCTAAAGCGCCAACCTTCAATGCTATCGTTGCTTATAAAAGAAGAGTAAGGGCCAATCCGAAGTTTATCCTTAAAGTCCCAATAACCTGTCGCTGAAAAACTCACCACTTTCGAATCAAACACATATCTGCGATTCTTTTTTAAAGAGTCGGCCATTTCATAAATTGCCTGTTCATGATTGGTTAACGAATCTCCAAAACGGTTTTCTTGCCAGTACTCACGAGGTTTTGCAATATCAGCGATTGGTTCGTTTTTCATTTTCTTCGCAAATTCCCCGGCCATAGGCGAATTAATTTGAATGTCGCCCAGGACAGTTGTATTAGCACTTATAAGCCGTACTTTTTTTACATTCTGTTTTACCGGTATGCCTAACAATTCAAGTCCCGTTTCAAAATCAACTGTTGAGGTAATTTTGTAAGGCATGTATTCAAACTTATTTGTAGCAGAGTCAAGGCTTAATTTATATTCTTCGCTATACGTGATATTATTAATGAAATCGATATTAGCAGTTTTGCTAAGATGCATCTGGATTTTTTTGACCGAGTAAGTACTATCATTAATCCATAAAGAGCCTGAAAAAGCATTTTCGTATTTACCTTTGGGTACAAACCGGATATTATAAACCTTTTTACCATTAACTATTGTGCTGTCATCAAAATAGAAATCATAATAACTAAAAGCAGTATTGCTTATAGGACTGGAGTAAGTCTGGTTAAAAATAGTGAACCAATTATCGTAAATATTAAAGTAAAAATTAAATTTTTGGAGGTGCCATAGAAACTTATCGGTTTCCAATCCTAAAGTTTTTTGAGCAAGAAGATTTTTCTTGTCAACTTTTGGGGAAGTGCCATGATATTTATCAGATACAGATTCAGAAAAATATATCGGTAAAATACTCGCATTGGCAGAGTCTGCATTCCTGTAAACCCTAATCACGAGCGCCTTAATACCTTTGCCATACCCGGCGAGCTCGCCGATATTTTTAATGTCAACTTCATGACGTAGATATTCTTTATAACTATAACTTTTAAAGCGATCAGGATTGTTGAAAACCTTGTTGGCTATCACTTTTTGCATATACCTTTTACCAGGTTCTTTATCGCGGTTATTGCCGTATATGACCACATTTTCCAACGCCTGCACAGCGGTTTGCATTTTAATCAATAAGCCGGTGGTATTAGTTTTTTGTAATGGATAGGTAAGGTCTTTGTAACCCACATCAGTAAGTTCAAGCGCATTGCTCCATGTAGATGTTTCAATAGAAAAAGAACCGTCTTTAGCTGATAACACAGATTCTTGCTGACCTTTTAATGTTACTGTTACATTGCTTAATGGCTCAAGGGTATTTGCATCAACGATATTTCCGGAAATAGTAACTTTTTGAGCCATGACTTTATAAGAAAAACCAAAAGAAATCAGTAATAAAAAAATAATCTTAAAAGAATAGAGCATATTTTCATAAAAGGGCATGTGGCATAAACCGGACTTTATGCTATTACCCAAAGAGTATCCTTTTTTAAGGAAATGGTTGGGTGGAGGGTTACACTTTGATAGTTTTGTTTTCAGCGATTATTGAGTACTGGTTAAAAATGGGCTCAAAATTAGTTCAGAATTACTTATGACGACGATTTGTTTGACTATTGGTTTTATAGATTGTTCGGATTAAAAATTTCCTTGTTAATCAAACTGCGATTTACCGGTTTTTATTGTTTTCCTGCTCTGGAAAATTGAGTAGTAAACAAACAAAAACCAGCTTTTTTATCCTAATGTTTTTCATATAAAATCCATTTTGCCCTATCAAAGTGAAAACATAATTTTGCGACTCAAAAAACATTGTAAAATGCCATATTTATTTACTTCTGAATCCGTGAGTGAAGGCCATCCTGATAAAGTTGCCGACCAGATAAGTGACGCCTTGATTGATAATTTTTTAGCCTTCGATCCTCAAAGTAAAGTAGCGTGTGAGACTTTGGTAACAACAGGACAAGTGGTACTTGCCGGTGAAGTAAAATCAAAAGCTTATTTAGATGTCCAGGAAATTGCAAGAGGAGTAATTAGGAAAATTGGATATACCAAAAGCGAGTATATGTTCGAAGCGAATTCATGTGGTATTTTTTCAGCCATTCATGAGCAGTCTGCAGACATTAACCAGGGAGTTGACAGGAAGAAAAAAGAAGAACAAGGAGCCGGTGACCAGGGAATGATGTTTGGTTATGCAACCAACGAAACTGAAAATTTTATGCCGCTGTCGCTTGATATTGCAAATAGTTTATTGATTGAACTTGCCGCTTTGAGAAGGGAAAATAAAGAAATGACGTATTTGCGTCCAGATGCCAAGAGCCAGGTTACTCTTGAATATAACGATGATAATAAACCGATAAGAATTGATGCGATTGTTATTTCTACCCAGCACGATGATTTTGATAAAGAAGAAAAAATGCTGAAGAAAATATCTGATGATATTAAAAAGATATTGATTCCAAGAATGCAGAAGAAATATCCTACTTATGCGCATTTCTTCAACAATAAAATAAAATATCATATCAATCCGACCGGTAAGTTTGTGATTGGCGGCCCACACGGCGATACAGGCCTTACAGGAAGGAAAATAATTGTTGATACTTATGGCGGAAAAGGCGCTCATGGTGGTGGCGCATTCAGTGGAAAAGATCCAAGCAAGGTTGACAGAAGTGCGGCTTATGCAGCTAGGCACATTGCGAAAAACCTTGTAGCAGCAGGTGTTTGTGATGAAGTGTTGGTGCAGGTTTCTTATGCAATTGGAGTTGCACAACCAACAAGTATAAACGTAAATACTTATGGAACTGCGAAAGTAGATTTGAATGATGGCGCTATTGCCAAAAAGGTAGAAGAGATCTTTGATATGCGTCCCTTCTTTATCGAAAAAAGATTGAAGTTGCGCAATCCAATTTACCAGGAAACTGCTTCCTATGGCCACATGGGAAGAAAGAATGAAGTAGTCACCAAAACATTTAATTTACCGAATGGCTCTCCGAAAACAGTGAAAGTGGAATTGTTTACCTGGGAAAAATTAGATTATGTACCAAAGGTGAAAAAAGCTTTTGGGATAAAATAAAATTATGAAAAATAACTTTAAACCCTCAGTTTTTAAGGGTTTTTTATTTCCCTTTAATTAATCTGTAATTTTGAAAAGTGAGACCACATAAAACCTTTACCCAACAACATCGTCCTAAAAAAAATCTTTTAATCGGTGGCATTCCTCATGTGATTGACGCGATGAAAAGTGGTATTCAGTTGGAACGAATTTATTTGCAAAACAATATTTCGGGAGATGAAGCTGAGGAATTAAAACACGTTGCAATCGAGTTTGAAGTACCGGTCAATAAAGTTCCTTTTGAAAAAATCAGAAATTTTAATTTAGAAAATCCGAAAGGTTGCATCGCGATAAAATCAAAAATAAAATATCAAAATCTCCAGGACGTAATTTCATTTATTGTTGAAAATGGAGAAACGCCTTTATTGCTTCTTCTTGACGGAATTACTGACATCAGAAATATTGGTGCTTTGGCCAGGACTGCTTACTGCTGCGGCGTTCAGGCGATTGTAATTCCTGAAAAAGGAGTGGGAGCTTTGAATGAAGATGCCATTAATACTTCCGCAGGCGCTCTTGAAAATATCGCGGTTTGCCGTGTAAAAACGTTGCACGGTGCGGTCGATGATTTGCATTTGAATGGAATCAAAGTTTTTGCCAGTGAAATGAAAGCTGAAGAAAATATTTTCAATGTAGATTTTAAAGAACCTTGTGCGATTATTATGGGAAGCGAGGACAAAGGAATTCATCCGTCATTGTATAAAGTTTGTGATAAGAGTTTTAAAATTCCGATGCAAACCGATTTTGAATCATTGAATGTTTCTGTTGCCGCCGGAATGATTTTCTATGAGGCGATGAAACAAAGAATACTTCAGGTTTAATTCATCTTTTCTTTTACATGACCAAAAATCCAATAAGTAAGTTTGGTGGAAAGAATGCCAAGACCAGCGCCTGCAAGCACTTCAGACAACAAATGGTTTTTGTTGTAGATTCTCAATAAACCCACCCCAGTCGCCACAACATATCCTGTATAACTTAAAACCGGGTGACTGTATTTTAATTCCTGGTGAACAATTTCTGCTCCGCGAAAAGCATTGGCAGCATGGCCGGAAGGAAATTTTGTGTCATGTGTGTTATAAACTGAAATATGTTTTGAAATTTCTCTCATTCCAAATCCGAGGCCTCCCGTAACCAGGACAGAACCTACATCAAGAATTAAATGTTCTTTAAAAGTGTGTTGTGTCTTTACATGAAAAGCGTCCATCGCATAAACAGAGGCTGAAGGAACCCACATCAGGTAATCAGCAGAATTGGTATGAAAGTCCGGATAATAATTGTGCATGTGGTTCCAAATTCTATCATCGAGTTTTGGAATGCTGTTTACCACTGGTTTCAAACCTCCATAAATCAATAATGCTCCGGGAACGATAAGGCCGCATGGTTTTAAATAATAATGGTATCATCAATTTTTAACATTGGATGGCAGCTCAGTATGTGGCGATTGCGCTAAAACAAAGAAGAATAAAAAGTATAAAAGAAAAGGAATAAGGAGTAAGATTAAAATTTTTTCATAATTCATAATAATAATCCTTTATTAGTAACATTAAAAGTTGTAAATATAGTAACGATGATTTAGCTTTTTTAATCAAAAGGATATTTACCTAAAATATAATGCAATTATTTGTCTGTTTACTGTAACCGCTGAAACGCAATCTTTTGCAAATCGCTTGGACTATCTTTGTAAAATGGCTTACAAAAATTTGCAGGAATTTATTGATGTTCTTGAAAACGAAAACGAACTGGTACGCATAAAAGAATATGTAGATCCACACCTGGAAATAGCTGAAATTACGGACAGGGTAAGCAAAAGCAAAGATGGCGGAAAGGCTTTACTATTTGAAAATACCGGTTATGATTTTCCTGTGTTAATGAATGCTTATGGAAGCGAAAAAAGGATGTGCCTTGCACTCGGTGTTCATCATTTGAATGATACGGCAAAGGAGATTGAAAATCTATTTCATTTGCTTTCTTCGCCCAAAGAAAATATAATTGACAAATTAAAATTACTTCCAAAACTTGGCCAATTTGCTAGTTGGATGCCGAAAGTGATTAGCGGGAGAGGAGAGTGCCAGCAAATAATTATGAAGGAACCGGACATTACCAAACTTCCTGTAATAACCTGCTGGCCAAAAGACGGTGGTCCTTTTGTAACGCTTCCAATTATTCATACAAAAGATCCCAATAATCATTCAAGAAATGTGGGCATGTATAGAATGCAGGTTTTCGGCCCAACACTTACGGGAATGCATTGGCACAAACATAAAGTGTCAGCAAAACATTTTAATGAATACAAGAAATTAAAAAAGCGTATGCCTGTTGCCGTTGCATTGGGTGGCGATCCGGTTTATGCTTATTCTGCTACAGCTCCTTTACCCGAAAACGTTGATGAATACATGCTTGCGGGTTTTCTAAGGAAGAAAAAAGTAGAATTGGTAAAATGTATTTCCCAACCTGAAATTGAAGTGCCGTCAGATGCTGATTTTATCATTGAAGGTTACGTAGACCCGGATGATGAACTGATTTGGGAAGGGCCTTTTGGTGATCATACCGGTTATTATTCATTGCCTGATTGGTATCCAAGATTTCACATTACAGCAATCACTCATAAAAAAAATCCCGTTTATCCTGCAACTATTGTTGGTATTCCTCCACAGGAAGATGCATGGTTGGGAAAAGCCACAGAAAGAATTTTTTTAGCGCCAATAAAAATGACGCTGGTTCCTGAAATACTTGATATGGAAATGCCGGTTGAAGGCGTATTTCATAATTTGGTAATTGCCAAAATTCAAAAGGATTATGCAGGGCAGGCGCAAAAAGTAATGAATGCGATGTGGGGCGCAGGGCAAATGATGTTTAATAAAATTTTGGTGGTTACAGCCTCCTCTAACTCCTTCAAGGGAGGAGAACAGGAAAGCTTTAGCCTTTCAGATTATTGTAATTTGGCAAAAGATGTTTTCAAAAAATTAAATCCGTCTACAGACATTTATTTTTCTCAAGGGCCGATGGACGTTTTGGATCACAGTTGCAGTAAGCTAGGTTTTGGAGGAAAAATGTGCATCGACGGAACGTTTAAATATGAGGAAGAAAAGGATGATCAATTTTCGTCTATGCTTCCCCGTTTTACTGAAGAATCAAAAACCGAATTATTAAAACATTTTCCTGAAATAAAAGAGATGAATTCTTCATTGCTTCAAAAGGAAATTCCATGTTTACTTATTGCGATTCAAAAAAATAAAAAGGAGCATGTAAAACAATTACATCAGTTAATTTTCGAAACAGGAATTGTTGATGGAATTAAAATGATACTGTACGTGGAACACACGGTTGATCCAAATGATCTTCCGGTTGCTTTGTGGCGTTTTTGTAATAACCTTGATCCAAAACGCGATCATTTTATAGTAAAGAAACAAATAAAAGAAAATCCTGCCCGTTATGTTGCCTGTATTGGTTTTGATGGAACTTTGAAGACAAAAGAATTTGACGATTTTTACCGCGACTGGCCCAACATTATTATTGCTGATGACGAAACAATTGAATCTGTTGATAAAAAATGGATGGAACTTGGTTTGGGAGAATTCATTCCTTCACCTTCTTTAAAATATAAAGCTCAAATGTATGGAGAAGAAGCAGTGGCAAAGGTTTCAGAAGATTCTGTAAAAAGTAATCAGGACAGTTAATAAGGTTTTGCATTAAGGAATGATGAGAAAGCTCAGCAGGCAGTGTATTTTCTAAATACATAGCGGAATAAAAAGCCAAAAGTCCGTGTTGGATTTTTGCATCTTGCCACTGCTTTGCTAAAATCAATTTTTGAGTAGCCGGCCACCCGATGCATATACCAAAACATGATGAACTATAGATATCAATATCATTACCCAACACAGTACAATCAATCCGCAGAGGTAAAGTACTAAAGCAGCCGCAAAGGTTATCAGAAGTTCCTGGATTAACCGCAGACGCTCGGAGTAGCGGCCAAACTGGTGAAAATCCACCATTCCCCAAAAGCCAAAAACAACCAGGGGAACAACAATGGCGAGTAGTATCTTTATGAACGGACTGCTACCAAGATGGTATCCCCAATATCCAAAGGCCAGTACAATTCCTGTCTCCATTATTCCACGTAGTGTAAGATTAATTGTTTTGAGCATAATAGTGGTTTGTGAACTGAATCTCAGGCAATGCTATTTGCGGCATCATCAGCAATTCTACTGATACGGTTTTTATCAACCCAGTAAGCCCACACAACTAATATCCATTGTGATTCTGCTGCCCAGGCGATTGCTTTTACACTTGTTGGAGGTGGGCCAAATAAATTAAGTAAATAAATAAGGACAAGGAAAAGGATGAGCGCCCAAAAGGTAATGCTTCCCACTTTATTTTTAGGTTTTGTTGCCTTTAGATAGAAAAATAATCCAATAATAAAAATAAGGCTTTCAAGAGTAACCGCGATGATAGGATAATTCCATAGTGACAATCCTACCTTCAAAGAATTGCCTGGAAAAAGTGGAAGATCAGGACGATGTACTAAAAGGTCAAGGCACCAGTGGCTTAAAACACACAACCCAACAACAACCGAAGAGCGTGGGTTGTGTTTTATGAAAAAATAAACAATTCCTAAAAGAAAGCTCCAGCCTAATGCCATGAGAAAGCTGTGGGAAAAAGGATAATAAACAAAATTTAGTGGTGTAAGTTTTGTATTTCCGGGCTGTATCGCTACCTGCTCCCAACCTAGTAATAAAAAGGTAGGCCAAAGTAAATCCAGAAATTGTGCGGCTAAAAAAAGCATTCCTAATGACACACGAGGTGCCGTCTTCTTAGCCCCAAGCCCGACACCGAAGTGACCTAAAAACATTGTAATAGAATTTTAATAAACTTGCGCGATTTATAAAATCTTTTATTGACTATAATAGAAAGCTATTTCTTCGTAATAATTAGCGCAGTTGGGCAATTTATAGCCGATTTCCGATAAAAATGTTGAAAAGATCAGCATATGTAAGTGATAAATTGCCTGTAGCTATTTTCAAATTTAAGAAAATATTTTTTATGCAAAAAATACATAATGTAGAACTGATTGCCTGGAGTAGAAAGTTCAGTAATAATCAGTAAATCCCTTCAACCTGAGGTTTGGATTTATCTTTAATCAGTAGTTCAGATTCTTTTTTTAAGGTAAGAAAAAGGATAACGAATCCAATAATAAAAAAGCACATTACTACCAACACTGAGTTCTTCATGCTTCCGGTTAATTCTTCAATCAGCCCGAAACTAAACATACCGATAACAATGCCGATTTTTTCTGTAACGTCATAAAAACTAAAAAAGGAAGTGGTATCTTTTGTAACCGGCATCAGTTTGGAATAAGTTGAACGGCTCAAAGATTGAATGCCGCCCATTACCAACCCAACAATGGCGGCCAAAATGTAAAAATAAATTTCTGCGTTTATTCCTTGTTCACTCAGAACAGAAATCTGGTAAGCGCCTATACACACTAAGATCCAGATAATTACTACAGATAATAAGGTTTGAAAATTGCCAAATTTTTCAGATAGTTTCGCCATAATATTTGCACCAAAAATTGCTACGATCTGGATAATCAAAATCGTAATGATCAATTTTTCTGTTGGCAATTTTAGTTCTTTACTTCCGAAAAGCGCCGCTACCAGCATGATCGTTTGTACGCCCATGTTATAAAAGAAAAATGAGATTAAAAATCTTTTTAAAACAGGAAGATGTTTTAATTGCCCGAAAACCTTTTTTAATTCTATAAACCCATTTACAAATAAATTTTTTTCCGGGCGGCTCGCTGCCGGTGTTCCTTTCGGCATTCTTGTTAAAGTAAATTGAGCGAAACCAAACCACCAGATTCCTACCAATAAAAATGAAAATCTTGCCGGAAGAGTTGCGTCATTTTGCATACCAAACCATTCTGGTTTAAAAACAAATATGAAGCAAATCAATTGTAAAATAACGCTGCCAATGTAACCCATTGAAAATCCTTTGGCGCTTACCTTGTCTCTGTCGGCGGGCGCGGCTATTTCGGGTAAATACGAATTGTAAAAAACGATACTGCTCCAAAAGCCAATACAGCCAAGAATGGTAAACAGAATAGCGATCCAAAGTGTATCGGTGCCTTTAAAAAAGAAAAGCAGGCTACATGACAAGCTACCGAGGAAACAAAAAAAACGAAGAAAACTTTTTTTATTTCCTTTGTAATCGGCGATGGAAGATAACATTGGCGACATGATAGCCACAATCAGAAAACCTATACCCAGCGCGTAATTATACAACGCTGAGTTGACAAATTTTCTTCCCAGGAAAATTACCTGGCTGTTGGCATTGTTTTTTGTTACGCTTTCATAATAGGCTGGGAAAATAGTAGAAGTAATTACCAGACTGTAAACAGAATTGGCCCAATCGTACATGGCCCAACCGTTAATGACTTTTTTGGAAGCAGTTTGCATTTAAAAGGAATAGAAGTTCAAAATAATGAAAAATATTTTATAACGTCATATCTTTTATAAAATAAAAATATCCATTAAATGTTGATTTACTCATCCAAAAAATGGATGAGTTTTTATTTCTGAATATAACCGGTATAAATCAGGATCAATAAAATTACGCCAACGATTGTTCTGTAAATTCCCCAAAGCTTGAAGCCGTGCTTCTTTAAAAATTCAATGAAAAATTTGATGGCTAATAACGCCACTATAAAAGCCACCGCGTTTCCAATTAAAAGTAGTTTTACTTCAGGAGAAGTGAAACCGCCGGCTGTTTTATAATGTTTAAATAATTTATAGCCTGTAGCAGCAATCATGGTAGGAACAGCAAGAAAAAAAGAAAATTCGGCAGCAGCGCTTCTTGTAAGTTTTTGTTGCATGCCACCAATAATCGAAGAAGCGCTCCGGCTCATCCCGGGAATCATTGCAAGGCATTGCCAGATACCAATTGCAAATGAATTTCCGTAAGAAACCTGTTTCTCGGAATCTATGGTTGGATGCTTAAAAAGTTTATCAACGAATATCAAAACAATACCACCAAGAAGAATAGCCAATGCAACAACAGTAGTGCTTTGCATCATCTCATCAATTTTTTTTGAAAACAACAAGCCTAAAATAATGGCGGGAATGACGCCGATAATTAATTTAAAATAGAAATGAAGGTTTTTAAAATCAAAGAATTTTTTCCAATACAAAACTACCACTGCCAGGATAGCGCCAAGTTGAATGGCGACGGTAAACATTTCGGTAAATTCATTTTCGGGAATGCCTAATAACTTTTCAGCAATGATCATGTGGCCGGTTGAAGAGATGGGAATGAATTCAGTAATTCCTTCTACGATGCCGATTATTATTGATTGTACGACGTCCATTTCTTTGTGTTGTGCAGGTAAGAGGTAATATAAAAAAAGCGATGAAAAATTCACCGCCTGCAATTTTCTTTAAAACTATTTCGGCTTTTTTATGATAGCAAAGATTTCAATAACCAAACCTCCGACAATTAAAATCGGCGCAAGCGTTATCCTTCTGAAACTATATATCTGGTTGTCATTAAAAACATTTGGATCAGTGCTTTTTCCGCCTGCCATTAAAAAAAATCCTATTGCCATAACTACGAGGCCTATCAGCATCCATTTATAATTTTCTTTCGTAAATAAATGGGTTTCTTCAGCCACAGGATGGATCACTTCTTTTCTTGAATTAGCCGGAGTAATTTTTTTAGCAGTACTCATATTTTTAATTTTATTTGCAAAATAAGTAATTAAAGATTCATTTTTAAAATCAGTACAACTCGTCCAGTTTCATTCTCAGGTATTTCAGGGCCGACCGGTGTGTACTTAAAAGCGTAATACAAATTCCAAGAATAACAATGCCGGCAAAGATCAAAAGCATATTTCTTGTGTCGTGTAATACTTGTAAATAAGGAACAAATTTTTCTGAAATAGTGATGAATCCAAACATGAGAGCAATCGCGATCGCGGAGGCAATTATTCCATTTATAATCGCGCGGCCATCAAGTGGACGGGTAATAAACCATCGCGTCGCGCCTACCATTTGCATCGTTTTTATCAGGAAACGGTTACTATACATCGCAAGCCTGATGGTATTATCAATAGAAACGATTACCAGTAGCGACAATATGATAGCGACGATCAGGATAACGATTGTTGTAGTTTTTACAAACTGGCTAACGCTTGCAACAGTAGCCTTGGGCGTTTGAAACTCTGAGACTGTATGCGGAAAATTACTAATCAGTGAATCTTCGAGATTAGCCAGGCTGTCCTTATTAACATAATTTGCTTTTACATAAAAGTCAATACTTTCAGGCAAAGGATTGCTAATAGCGAGCTTTTTCCAAAGTGTGTCATTTTCCTGGTTGTATTTTTCAATGGCTTTTTCACGCGTAATATATTCGACCTTTACCGCATAAGGAAGTGAATCAATATAATTTTTTAATGAATCAATTTGGTCGTCACTGGCGGTTCTGTATATGTAGGCGTGTAACTGGATGTTTTCTTTAAAATAATCCCCTGTTTTTTTGATGTTAAGGAAAATCCACGCAACTATTCCAAAAAGAAATAAAACCAAAGAAACACCAATGATTGCATAAACATAAGAAGGTTTTCCGCGCTTGGTAGAAGCTTTACCGAATTGGGCCATAATGATAAAGATGAATTTATTTTTACCTCTTTTTTCTATTGCGGCAAAAATAAATGATTTTAAACAGGTTTAGTATTTTTGCGCCTTCGCAATTGGTCAGCTAATGTAATTTACATCAGTGATTGAAAAGAATCAAAATAAATCAATAACATTTCTTTCACAAAAATTTGAAACGGAGTAAACTGAATCGTTTTTACAAGAGGATTTTAAGGATGATTTGTGTAAATCAATTTTCAGAAAATATTTGTGTGGATATTTAATAAAAATGAATGGAATATAATTTCAGGGAAATAGAAAACAAATGGCAAAGAGCCTGGAAGGAAAGTGGTATATATCATGTGAGCAATTCATCTGATAAACCCAAATATTATGTGCTGGATATGTTTCCTTATCCGAGCGGTGCCGGGCTTCATGTGGGACATCCTTTAGGTTACATTGCAAGTGATATTTATGCACGGTACAAAAGACTGAAAGGCTTTAATGTGCTGCATCCTATGGGATTTGACAGTTTTGGTTTGCCGGCAGAACAATATGCAATCGAAACCGGCCAACATCCGGTAATCACCACCGAAAAAAATATTGCAACCTTCAAAGATCAGTTGGATAAAATTGGTTTTTGTTTTGACTGGAGCCGTGAAATTAAAACCAGCGATCCCGAATATTACCGTTGGACGCAATGGATTTTTTTACAAATTTTCAATAGTTGGTTCAATCCTGAAACCAACAAAGCTGAACCTATTGAAACACTTATAAATATTTTTGAGACTCGCGGTTCTTTTAAAAAAGATGAAAAAACTTCGTTTACTGCTGATACGTGGAAAAACTTTGATGAAAAATCGAAGCAGGAAATTTTAATGGATTTCAGGCTGGCTTTTTCCTCTTATGGCGAAGTGAATTGGTGCGAAGCCCTGGGAACTGTTTTGGCAAATGACGAAGTAGTAAATGGCGTAAGTGAACGCGGCGGTTATCCTGTGGAGAAAAAGAAAATGCGGCAATGGTATTTACGGATAACCGATTATGCGGATAGACTGCTGAAAGGCCTGGAAACTGTGGAGTTCAGTGATGCCATGAAAGAAATGCAACGTAATTGGATCGGCAGGAGTGAAGGAGCGGAGATGCAATTTGCAGTTGACAATTCACCAATGACCATCGACGTTTATACAACCCGTCCGGATACCATTTTCGGAGTAGATTTTTTAGTGCTCGCACCCGAACATGAATTAGTAAATGAAATCACCACTGGCGAGCAACGGTCATCCATAGACGAATATTTGAATTATGTAAAGAGCAGGAGCGACAGGGAAAGAATGGCGGAAGTAAAACAAATCACCGGCTGCTTCACGGGTTCTTATGCTATCAATTCTTTTAATGGCAAAAAAGTCCCGATCTGGATTGCAGAATATGTTTTGGCCGGGTATGGAACCGGTGCGATTATGGCTGTGCCTTGCGGCGACCAGCGCGACTTTGATTTTGCTACTCATTTTAATATTCCTATTACGAATATTATTGGCGACCATTTCAACGGCAAGGAAGCGAATCCTACTAAAGACGCGGTTTTGCAAAATTCAGGATTCCTTAATGGAATGTTGATGAAAGATGCAATTGGCGTTGCGATTGATAAGATAGAAGAAATGGGAATTGGAAAAAGAAAAGTCAATTACAGAATGCGTGATGCGGGTTTTAGTCGTCAGCGTTATTGGGGCGAACCTTTTCCAATAATCTGGAGCGATGGCGTTGCAGTTCCATTGGCAGAAAAAGAATTGCCTTTGGAATTGCCCTTTGTTGAAAAATATGGTCCCGGAAAAAACGGCGAAGGCCCATTGTCCAATTTAATTGATTGGGTCCTCGCCCCCGTCCCCTCTCCACAGGTGAAGAGGGGGGCAGCACTTGTACCAAAATATAAAGTTTCATCTCCGGTTCAATATGAGTTAGCGAAAGGAATGCGCAAGGATCATACAAAAGCAGAAAATAAGCTTTGGCAAAATTTGCGCAATAATAAATTAGGAGTTAAATTCAGAAGACAGCATCCAATTGATTCCTATATTGTTGATTTTATTTCTCTTCAGGATAATTTAATTGTAGAAGTAGATGGGGGATATCATCAGAACGAAGAACAGAAAGCTTATGATGAAGAAAGAACAAAAGGATTAAATGAAATAGGTTTTCGAGTCATTCGTTTTAGCAATGAAGAGGTTCTGCAAAATGTATTTGAAGTACTTAAAAAAATAAAAGAAGTTCTTGCTGCTAAATTAATAAAAGACGCTGCGGAAAATGTAGCGGAAGCTGAATCTACTTCCCCCCTCGCCATTCATGGAGAGGGGATGGGGGTGAGGGAAACCTCAACAATGCCGGGCTATGCAGGCAGTAGCTGGTATTTTTTGCGTTACATGGATCCGCACAACAACCAAACTTTTGCTGATAAAAATGCAACTGATTACTGGAAGCAGGTTGATGTTTATATTGGCGGCACCGAACATGCTGTTGGGCATTTATTATACAGCCGTTTGTGGACAAAAATTCTTTATGATCTTGGTTATATTAGTTTTGATGAGCCTTATAAAAAGTTGGTTAACCAGGGGATGATACAAGGAAGCAGCAGGTTTGTTTACAGATTAGAGAACTATACTGTACAAGCCGCTAATCAGGCAGAGGGAAAGCAAATCTTGATTTCGAAGAGCATTCGGGACAGAATTTATTTTGACAATAAGGGCAGCAATCTTTCTCATGCGGATCTTTCGTTATTAAATAAAGCAGTAGGAATAGAAGAAGATTATAAACCTTCAGGTTCTCAAACAATAGTGTCACAAATTCATGTTGATGTCAATCTTGTTGATGGAGTTGAATTAGATATTGAAGCTTTTAAGAAATCAAAGCCGGAATATGCTAATGCAGAATTCATTCTTGAAGATGGCAAATACATCTGCGGAGTGGAGACAGAAAAAATGTCCAAATCAAAGTATAATACCGTAAATCCAAATGAAATCGTTGACAAATATGGCGCTGACACTTTCCGCATGTATGAAATGTTTCTGGGTCCGGTTGAGCAGAGTAAACCTTGGGATACAAAAGGAATTGAAGGCGTTCATCGATTTTTGAAAAAGTTGTGGCGTTTATTTTATGACGAACAAAAAGGCAAAGGTTTGGAACGAAGAAAAAGCGAACAATGCTGAATTAAAAACGCTTCATAAAACCATCAAAAAGATTGAAGAAGATACCGAACGCTTTTCTTTCAATACAGCAGTCAGTGCATTTATGGTTTGTGTAAATGAACTTACCGATCTTAAATGTCATAAGAAAGAAATTCTGCAACCGATGTTGGTCTTGCTCACTCCTTATGCGCCGCATATTGCAGAAGAATTGTATCACGTTCTCGGAAATACAGATTCAATTCTCGATGCTCAATATCCTGGACTGGAAAATAAATATTTAGTTGAGGAAGAAAAAGAATATCCAATTTCCATTAATGGAAAATTAAGGACAACAATTACTATTTCTCTGGACGCTTCACAACAGGAAGTGGAGAAAATTGTTTTGGGTAATGAAGTAGTTCAAAAATGGATTGATGGCAAACCTGTGAAGAAAATCATTTTTATTAAAAATAAAATGGTGAATGTGGTGGTGTAAGTTTTTAGATTGTCAGTAAAAATAACACGACTTAAGCGGCAATTTAAATCACTTCATTTTACTTTCAATTTCATCAAGATTAATGTTCATTTTGCTGTGGGTAAACTCCGGTTGTTGTTCCAGCCGTTTTTTATCATCAAACCCTAAGGCTACGGCTTTTTGCAAATCTAGTTTTGCCTTTTCAGCCTCATTATTTCGTGCATCAAGAATGGCCGAGAAATACCAAGCTTCACTATTGTCCGGATCTGCTTTTTTATAAAGAGTTACAAAATATTCCGCTCCTTGATTCTGATTTTGATTAATCAATTGATTACTGAAAGAATAAAAAGCTAAAGAAAGATAAGCGTCCAAACGCTGGTACATGGCTTCGTCAGGAGATTCTCCTTTTGATTTTGATTTCACGTCGGCAATAGTTTTATTCCAATATTGTGAATCTTCACTTTGAAAATGCTGTTGGAATACTGCTTTTATATTTTCTTCTTTTTGTAAAAGAGTTTGTCGTTCCTGCTCTTGCTTTTGATAAGCAGTTGTATGAATAATCGATTCTTCTTTATTATGAAACCACACAGATTTATCCGTCACATCATCCAACATGCCTGATGCGAGGCTGCAGGTCTCTTCCGCTTTTATAAAATCATTTTCTTGTAATTCTTTTTCAATTTCCTTTTGGTTGCGGGTAATAAAATTGTTTGCGAATGTAATGTCATAAGGAATCTGGTTCTTTCGCATGGCGTCAAATTGTAATCCCTCAAAAGCAGTATTCATGACACTTTCAGGCGCCCATTCGTGTATGCCTTTAAAAAAAATAATGCGATGACGTGTTAGTGATTTATCCAAAATTTTATCAATAGAAACCAGGTCGGTCATGTTCATATCCCCGTTTCCCGTAATGGCAGTAAAACTGAAACTTAGGTTTCCTGCAGTGGTAATTTCCTGCAGGCCGGCGCCGTTGGCAATTATTCCGGAAATGTGATGATGTAAAGCTATAAAAGTAGCGGCTTTCGCTCCGCCTGAAAATCCACATGTATAAATTCTATCCGGATCAATTTCCACACGTTTTTGCACATCATCATTCAACGTATTCCAGATGCTTTCTGCATCATTCCAGTCGTTGCCGTTTTTTGAATCATTGCTTCCGGCAAAAATAAAATGAAAGCTATCTGCAAGTGCCTTATATTTTTTTACAGGAAGCAGACCATCACCATGCGGATCAAAAAAATAAACTATTGGCAAAGGCTTGTGGCTGCTGTCTTCAGGAATATAAAGCGCGTAAGATTTTGTGGGATCATCGCTGCAAAAGACCGGGTTTATGATCTTTGCTTTTTGAAAAGTATTATTCACCGGTTTTTTTAAAACCAGGGACGAATCAATATCGCTATTACTCCCGTTACCTGAACCACAGGAAATTATGAAAAAGGTGAGGAGGAATAAAGTAATGGTCTGAAGCGCTTTCATTTTATAGAAAAGAGATGTAGAGAAATAATGGGCTAAAAGGTAAAGCCCAAATATAACAATTTAAGTGTGGGTTGTTGTATTTGGATGAACGAAAAAAAGAGAAAATTTTTTCAAATAATGGCCTGTTTTATTACCTTCTTTCTCTTCTCCCAGGACTTGGGGCGACAAAACTTTTAATAAAGAAAGTCCAGCCGTATCCAAGATTTATTTCTTCCTCAAAAATATCGGGAAGATTGAAAACTCGTACTCATTTGTTGATCTTGTAAAAGTGAATAAATATTTTCCGCAACAATTAAAATAAAAATACTTGTAATTTCTTCGTCCACTGTAGTTGCGAAAAATGGGGGATACCTGGAGAGGCATCGCTAAATCCTTTGTTGAAAATTCGATTGTAGATGCAATAGTTTTTTGCTTGTATAATCAAAGCATTGTTTGCACAATTTCTTCCCATTCGTATTCTAAAGATCCTTTTGCCCTTCTTTTGCCTGCGCGGTTGTACCAATACTCTGAATTAAAGACATCGCCTTCTTTACGATGAAGATAAGCATGGACCCACGATGCGTTTTCATCATTCATCTCCTGGACAATTTCGTGAGCTTTGTCCCAATTGCCTTTGGCATCAAACCATAATGCCTGGAGATACACGGCTACATCATGTGGAGGTTCATTTCCCGATAAGGTTTGTTTAAATTCGTAAAGTTTCATGTAAATAAGTTTGACCGGGTTATCAAATTCTTCAGCCCTTACTTCACTTAAAGGTAAAGAAAATTATAAAAACGAAAGGAGAAAGCATTCCTCTTTTACGAACAGTGAACCGGTAAATAATCGCAATTTTTATTACTTATCTAGCTTAAATTATTATCCCATAATTTTGCAAAAGATTTGAATACAGCATTTTTAATGAAACGTTCATATTCTTTTCGTTTTCTTTATCCAAATGAAAATTGATTTTTAACTTTTGGACTTGCAGTTATGCCGGGACAACAAAATATATTTTTATGAAAAAAATTCTCCTGATTTCCATTTTTTTTACCGCTTGTACTCACCATTCAAATAACGAGAAAGCGGTTTCAAAAGTTAAAACAGAAGAACAAATGACAAAGCCTGCAAACAAGTTTTCGGGAGTTGAATTCGCATCAAAAAAAGACCTGTCCTGTGGTATGCCTTTATCAGCAGGCGTTGAAGATACCGCACATTACAATGGAAAAATATATGGTTTTTGTTCTACCGAGTGCAAGGATTCATTTTTAACTGATCCCCAAAAATATCTGGCAAAAAAATAGGTGCGGATTACCGTCAAAACTGCAAAAAAGGTAAGGGGGATGCTTTACACCTTTGTTTAAAATAGATATGCAACCTTTACATTTTCCTCCACCTGAAATTTTGGCTCCTTACATTGCTTTTTACGGCATTTGGAATCTTGATGAAGGTTTTAACGAACCTTATGTTTCCCCACCTCTTGGCCTTTCCGGTTTCATTATTTGCCTGGATCATCCTATCAATGCAAAATTGAACGGAAAGCTGTTTATGAAAGATAAATATTGTGCCACGGGACAAGTGACTGCGCCCATGATTGGTGATGTATCTGGCAAAAATCGAATATTGATGGTTTTTATGCATCCGTTCGGCATGCATCAATTGTTTGGTCTTGATATGTCTTTACTGACTGATACTTCAATGGCTCTGAATGAACTAATAGGCGAAGAAAAGTGCAACGAGTTAATTGCAAAATTCGATGAGAATACGGAAAATGAAGATATGATAAAGGTGCTGAATGAATTTTTTTTATCGCAGTCTGCCGGCAATTGAAATACCGGCAAAAATTGTGCTCGCCCTTGATTACATTCATAAAAACAAAGGAAATGTTTCAGTGAAAGATATTGAAGCCAATTGCTTCATTACTTCACGCAGCCTTGAAAGGCATTTTAAAACTTTTGTGGGTTTAAGTCCAAAAGAATATGCCAAGATCTTTCGGTTCAAATGCCTCATTAATTTTATTCACCAAAACCCCGGCGTTACATGGCACACGCTTTGCGAACAAAACGGCTATTACGACCAATCACATCTTACACGTTATTTTACACGTTATTTAAATATTAAACCCACCGAAATCGTTTATCCCGATACAGATTTTATCAACTACCTGTTGCAGGAAACTTAATTACTTCCTTTTCATTTTGTCGCGTTTGTACAGTCTTATTCGCGCAGAAGCCTTTATCTTAGTGCTTTGTAACATCATAGCTTTCACAGAATTGTATGAAAGCAGACACCACTTTTGATGTTGCAGCGCTTTCCCGGAAAAAACTGAAAAAACAAGTAAATCAGGTTGCAAAAACCAATCGATAGAAGTATGCTTTGTGCTTTCATAAGGCTACTGTGAGAGAGTAAAAAAAGAATTTTTAAGAATTAGCTGACATTTATCTGTGTGTGTTTTTCAATCCCTGCTGTTTCTCTTCATGCATGGAGGGGCAGCAAAGCCATAGCGTTTGCAGGAACTGACTATGAAAGTGATGAGGAACAATGACCTTCAAAAAGGTGTCGCATGGGTCCATTTTTTTACCCTTACAATAAAATAACTGTCTTTATAGTCCTCAATCTCACAAAACTTTATCAAAAAATCAAAACATGAAAAAAGCAATTATCGTTCTGACCGTCGCGCTGATGGCTGTCGCTTGTAACCAGTCAACACAACAAAGTGAAACAACACCAAAAGATGAAACCGCATCCGCCAGCGATACAGCGATGCAAAGTGCTTATGAAGCAAACCTTGCGACCTATAAAGCCCAGGTAGCTGCTTTTGAAAAAGAAGATTTGGACGCGTGGGCGGCAACGGTTGCGGATTCTGCTGTTTGGTCGTCACCTTTATATGGAGATACAATAACCACCAAAGCTCATTGGGTGGCATCAACCAAATACGATTTTGACAACTTCAGCAATTTGCATTTAACACAGGCTCAATTTTTACCAGGTGTCGATTCAGCTACTCATCAGCCGGATGGAAGTGTAAGATATTATGGCACATGGACCGGTACCTATTCTTCCGGCAAACCCGTAAGCTTAAAGTTTTACGGAACCTACGATTTCAACAAGGATCACAAAATAATATACGGCGCTGATTATTATGATGCGGGTGGAATGATGAATGCTTTGAAGCAATAAAAATACAAGTGAAGCCAGCAATCACTCAAAAAAACGGGCCTGTCCTGCACAGGCATTTTTGCAGGGGCGTTACTGAAAAGCCAAACGAGTAAGCAATTAAAAAAATAAAAATTATGAAAAAAATTATGATTACCGCAGGGTTATTCCTTTTAGGATTAACCGCCTTTTGCCAGCAGGAAGAAAATGGCACCATCTTCATTAAGCACCCATACATTGATGTAGTAAATCAGGCCAACAAAGATTATACGGCTAATGATATGACTACAGCGAAAGATTATTATTCCGACACTGCTAAATGGTGGATCTCAGGGATGGAAAAATTTATTCCGATAGCAGATGCTATAAAAATGTGGCAAAACGATTTCAAATATTTCGACAACGTTTCCCAGGAAATGGTCGGTTACCCTGATTACCTGCACTACAAAAAAGAAGACGCGAAAATTGTGCAATCATGGTGGAACTGGTCTGGCAAGTCAAAGAAAACAGGTGAAGTTATAAAAGTACCTATGGTGATGTTCGATGAATTTGATAACGATGGCAAAATTGTCCGGGAATATATCTATGGAGATTTTTCGAAAGTAAACCAGGAAGAAAACATGTAAAAACTAAAGAATGTTGGGTTGACAACCTTCGAAGGTTGGCAACCCTTTTCGGATATATACACATTTAAACTTAAAACGATGATCAAATTAACAGTGCTTTACGGCCGGCAAATCCGGAAGCTTGTTGAATAAGGCACGATAAAAAAACGGGTAAGCCGAAAACCTTTTAGAGTAGGCAACAACAAATAAATTATGATACAATGCCAACAGTAGTAGGACGCCACAAAGTAGGCGATTTTAAAACATGGCTCGAAGGCCATGAAGACAGGGTCAAAATTTTTGCACCTGCCGTTTCCGGCTTTAAGACTTTCCAGGATGCCGACGATCCTAATTCAATTGCGTTAGTAATGGAAGTTACTGACATGGAAAAATTCGGAGCGATAATGAATGATCCGGCTATTCAACCGTTTAAAGACAAGCATACAGTAATAGAACCTGTTACTATTTCAATGCAAGTGGAGGTTTAGAGATTGGAAACAAAAAACGGGTGAGCTGAAAACCGCTTAGAGTAGGCAATAAAAACAAAAAGATATGAGCAACATAGACTTGGGTGAACCCCTTTACGAATACAACCTTAAAATTACCGGCCTTACAGAATATGGAGTAAGCCTCCAGGATTTGGCCTCACGAAAAATTCCACCGCCGCCCGAAGGCGCCAGGTTTGATGTAGCCTTTGCCGGCGAAGCAACCGGCACAAAACTCAGCGGAAAAGTTTCCGGCGTAGATTATTTACACATCCGTGCGGACGGACGTTTCCAATTGGATGTTCATGCTGAGATTACCGCTGCAGACGGTCAAAAAATTTCATTGAAAGCTGATGGCGTTGCACTTCCAAGGCAAGACAGTAGCATTTCCGATTTGAGGGAGAACGTAACATTATTCAGTTCTTCAAAAGATTATATGTGGGTAAATCCAATACAGGTCTGGGGCATCGGCACAGTTGATTTGGCTACTCAGGACATTCATATAGCAGGCTATTCGGTATAGTAGGTATTGATGGTTGACATTCTTTTGAAAAGGAACATCCACCAACAGGCAAAGCGCATTAAAAAAATAAAAATGGAAACAAACAAGACAAAAAATGTGCTCATCACCGGATGCAGTACCGGATTGGATACCCTATAGCAGAAAAATTAGCAGGTAATGGTTACAACGGTTTCGCTATAATGGGTAATCTGCAAAAATCGCCTGCATAGGGTGAGCTTGCCAAAGAAGAAAATTTGCTGCTTACAGTTCTTCCTTTTGGATGTGGATGATGCAACTCGATGGCGAAAGCATGAAACACATTAAAAATCATCGTGGAGTTCAGAAACCACTTAAAAAAACGAGGCGAATTTCCGAAAAGCCTTAAGAGTAGGAAAACAAAATTTAAATAAAATGAAAAAGTATTTAATCAAAGGAACCTATACTGCAGCCGGAACAAAAGCATTGATGCAGGAAGGCGGTTCCAAACGTAAAGTTGCAATTGACAATATGATGTCAAGTCTTGGCGGTAAAGTTGAATCATTTTACTATTCAACAGGTGAAGATGATGTCTATGTAATTGTAGAACTTCCTGATGATGTTTCAGGTGCAGCTGCTTCATTAGCCGTGAATGCTACTGGTCTTGTCAAAATAACATCATCACCTTTGCTTTCTGTAAAGGACATGGATGCTGCGTGTAAAAAATCTGTCACTTACCGTGCGCCGGGGCAAAAATAGATAGCGTTATTATTTCTTCTCTGCAGCATTTATTATTGGTTAGAACGCCTCCAAAGGATTTTAAATCCTGCCAGGGTTATCTCAAAAAAGCAAAAAGAAAAATCCGTTTTTTCGTTCGTTTACTGGTAAATCTTTGCGCATAGGATTTGTATTACACGAAACGAAAAACCGGGATTTAATGGATTTTGGAACGAACCAGCTAAAGCAAAAATTATTGTGGAGTTCAGCAACCACTATAAAAAACGAGGCAAATTCCGAAAAGCCTTAAGAGTAGGAAAACTAAAATACATAAGAAATGGTAACAGTAATTGTACAACACGAAGTGAAAGACTTCGCACAATGGAAACCAGTATTTGATGCAGATGAACCGAATCGCGCCAAAGCAGGCGTAAAGCTATTGGGGCTTTACACATCAGTTAAAAATCCCAATGATGTAACCATGATTTTTGAAGCGGCCGGCGCTGAAGTTTTGGATGCTTTTATGAGCGACCCACACCTTCAGGAAGCAATGAAAGAAGGCGGCGTTATTAGCGCTCCTGTAGCAAGTGTGCTTAACAAAGTGTAGACTAATTCTTTCGTCTGAGTTCAACAGGGAACATGGCTGAAATGTAATCTTTTTGAATTGGGGTGAACGGATTCAATTATCTGAAATCACAATTATGCAAAATACAAAAACGAGTGGCCTTGTTCCTATCATTGCAGCATCCTCTGTAGGAACACTCATTGAGTGGTACGATTTTTATATTTTCGGAACATTAGCTACCATCATTTCTACGGAATTTTTTCCAAAAGGAAATCCTACTGCTGCCTTTCTTGCTACCCTTGCCACTTTTGCCGCATGACTCGTTGTACGGCCGTTTGGTGCATTATTCTTTGGTCAGACTGGGCAATTTAATTGGAAGGAAATACACCTTCATGGTTACATTAATATTGATGGGTGGTTCAACGTTTGCTATCGGGTTAATACCTAATTATGAGACCATTGGTTTTGCTGCGCCTATTATCATCCTTGTTTTAAGAATCCTGCAGGGATTAGCAATAGGCGGTGAATATGGTGGTGCCGCTACCTTTGTGGCCGAACATTCACCGAACATCAAAACGTGGATTCTGGACGTCGTGGATTCAAACTTCTGCCGGAATAGCTTTTATATTTTCTTTGGGAGCTATTCTACTTACCAAAAGTTTTATGCAAACTGCTGCATGGGAAAGCTGGGGTTGGCGTATTCCATTTTTAGTTTCTGCATTATTAGTGGTGATATCGGTTTATATCAGGCGAAACATGTCAGAGTCACCATTGTATTCAAGAGCCAAAGCGGAAGGCAAAACTTCTACTAATCCCCTTAAAGAATCATTTGGAAATAAGGCAAATTTAAAAGTTGTGTTATTGGCAATTTTTGGATTAACGATTGGTGTAGGTGTTATCAGTTGGGGATCCATTTTTTATGCCCAGAGTTTTCTAATCAGGATCATGTCGGTTGATTACGATCAGTCAAATTCTATAGTTGTAATGGGAACCATATTGGGACTTCCTTTTTGTGTATTCTTTGGTTGGCTATCAGACAAGATTGGACGAAAATATTTGTTGCTGCTAAGCATGTTGCTGGGTATAATATGTTTTCGCCCGGTTTTCGAACGCATGTACCAGGTTACAAATCTTCAGCATAAAACAGAAAAGGTAAGTGAACGCCAGGTTGAAATAAAAAAACAAATGTTACACGGCAATCAATTGCTTACCAATATCACCACCAAACACACTTACACAGATGGTACAACCATGCTGGAAGTAACGAACGAAACAGCATCGGCTGGCAAAATAGTAAATAGCGACCTGGCAAAAACTATCTGTGATCAATGGTTCCGATAAATGGAAATTGATATTAATGGTGTTTGTACTGGCAACTATTTCCGTATTGTCGTATGGGCCGCTCGCCGCTTACCTGGTAGAAATGTTTCCATTAAAAATTCGCTATTCATCTTTGTCGTTGCCTTATCATATCGGCTTTGGTATATTCGGTGGCATGGCGCCGCTTATCGCCACCTATCTTATTGAAAAAGCAGAGTGTTCATCACATTTCAAATTACTATTTGGCCGGCCTTACGTATCCTATCGTAGTGATGACTGTATCCCTTTGTATTGGCTTATTATACCTTAAAGAAAACAAAAAGCATATGCCTTTGGTCATGTCTGATTTTTCTTGAAGGATCAATCTACTAAAAAGAAGGCTGGGCTCGTGTGGATAATACAGGGATTAGTTACGGGTTATTTCGGTGTTTTTAAATTAGGGCTTCCCAACACCATAACTGGCAAACAGGATGATTTAATTTTTGGATTAATTATGATGCTCATTATTACGCCGGTTGCTTCGATAGGTTTAATAATGTTTGGAAAATACGCGCTTTCAGGTGAGTATGATAGCGAAGTGGCGCCTGACGGCCTTGCCGTGATTCCATCATTCGCATTATAAACAGGAGATATATAAATAAAATGGACGTAAATGGCGAACCCTAAATAGTAAACAAACAAATATTCAATTAAACAAAAAGAAACCTTAACAACAAAACGGACGTCCATTTATGGTTATCCGGAATTCGGATAAAAAATAAATTAGTAATCACTAAAATGAAAATTAATGATAAATTTTCATTGGCGACAGTACTTTTGCGGTGTTATTACTTGCGTGCAGCAATAATAATACTTCAAAAACAGCGAAATAAGAAAACGGTAACACTGATACCCGGAATATTTTAATCTGCGGCCTGCAGTTAAAAATGAACATATAAACAAACCTGTAAAAATCGGCGATGAACTTAAGATTTCAGGTGCAGTAAGTATGGACGATTCAGGAAAAATAGTAGCCCCCAACAATATGGAGCAACAGATGAAAAACTGTTACAGCGATTTAGATAAAATCCTGAAACATTATGGATACACTTTCGATGATGTATATGCTGAAAATATTTTTACAACAGATATGGCTGCAATGGAAAAAGTGTTGGGCGACAGAACTAGTATTTATAAAAAACAATTTCCAACAGGACCGGCGGGATGTAAAAGATTCAGTTCCCGGTCAATTGATAGACCGACATAGAAGCGAAAGACGAAATAATTGCATGTGGTAAGAAAAATTTCCTTTGGGTGAGTCGCTACGAAACTGAGCAAACTTTGAATTTCAAAATGCAAGGGGGATAACAAAAGAGAAATCATTTACAAAATGAAAAAAGGATTGTTTGAAATGAAGCAATTACAGTCAATAAAAGACCAAATGATTCATATTTTTTGACATTCAAAACCAAATCAAACATGCCAACAACAAAAACTGACGAAGGCTTAAAAAGATAAATTGGTATTTGGGATTTCTGCAATAATGTAAACATCTATGGCTCAGGAATATTTTGTTACCGTCAATATGTTGAGGAATACCAGTGCTAGCCGCTGTAATAGCTTATGCTTTCTGCGACATCCTGATGTTTTACTGTTCCCGGTGGAAAAAAAATTCCGTGTTTATCTATCGGCATCGGGCTTTTTTTTCTTGTACCATTTAACAAATAAAATTTATTTAGTCAATATGAGTTTTAGTATAGCGAACAAGTAATCTATTAGGCAGCTAACTGATTAATATCAATTCTTTTTGATAACAAAAGCAGTAAAGCAATAAAAACGTTCAATTTTTATTCGGCCTAAAAATTCAAAACATCTTTCATTGAAAAAATTCCTTTTTTTTCAACAATATATTCAGCGGCTAAAACGGCGCCTTCAGCAAACCCTTTACGGTTGTGAGCGGTATGGATAATTTCAATATCATCAATGGCAGAAGAATATTTTACAGAATGAGTTCCTGCCACTTCATCAATTCTTTTACTAATAATAGAAAGTTCATTTTCTTTTGCGCTTTCGCTGTTCACCCATTTATCTTTTTTGTCCGAAATCCCGATTATTTGTTCAGCAAGGGTTATAGCGGTTCCACTTGGCGCATCTTTTTTTTGAGTGTGATGAATTTCTTCAAGCGTTACCTCATAAGCGGGATGCGGGTTTAAAAGCGTTGCTAATTTTTTATTCAATTCAAAAAATATATTTACGCCCACACTAAAATTACTTGCATACAAAAAACTTCCGTTCAATTCTTTACATTTATCCTCGATAGTTTTCAAATTATTTAGCCAGCCGGTGGTTCCGCAAACAACTGGTACTTTTTCATTCAAACACAATAAAATATTCTGCATTGCGCTGTCGGGATTAGTAAATTCAATCGCCACATCAGCTTTTTGAATATTTTCTTTTGTAAGATCTTCCAGGTTTTGATCGTTAATTTTTAAAACAATCTCATGGCCTCTTTTTACCGCAATTTCTTCAAGCGCATGGCCCATTTTTCCGTATCCGAGTAAAGCTATTTTCATCAAAAAAAAAATTAAGAGTTCAAAAGTAAGAATTAAGAGTTAAGGAAGCGGTAGTAAAGGTTTTGAACTTTTATCTTTAAAAAAGAAAACCAGTGATAGTCCCGCATTATTTGTAGAAAGATTTGGTTTTAATTTCATACCAATATCCGGAGAAACGTCAAAAGCTTTTAAGTGTGCGTCGACAGTAGCATCTACCACATTCAATCCCCATAAAATAAGGAATGCCAAAACGGAGTAATCAATATTTTGCCTGAAGGCGTTTCTGTTTACACGAAGAAATTCTGTGGGTAATGGCTGAAATTCCGGTGCAACTAATATGCTGTCCGCATGTGTTCCTGAAGCTCGCAAAATTACTGCCTGTCGAAGTAATCTATAAGTTTTTAAATTATAAAAAAACACACCCGCGCTAATGCCCAGAGCTCCATAAATGATTGGAATTTTCCAGTATTTTTTATTGTACCATTGCCCCCATCCCGGCAAAATAGCAGAACGAAGCATTGCCACTTTTGGATTGAATTTTACCGCCGTGTCCAAAGCGAGCACATCTTTTTTTGATGAACCTTTTGCCGGGCTGGTAACAACCAGGGTATCGCTTTTTTGAAGTTGTTTTTTTAAATGAAAAGTGTCCGACAAAGCAGTTAAAGTATCAGGAGTGTTTACATGAGTCGTATCTTCATATTGCTGCGCAAAAAGGGATGTTCCCGACAATAGAAGGAATAAAATGAAAATGATAAAAATGCCTGAACGTACCATAATTAATCAACCGAAACCTGCATCTTATCTAATAGTGAACTTAGTTCTTCAATCGAAAAATAATCAAAAGTGATGCTGCCGGTTCCCTTTTTACTGTGTGTCATTTTCACTTTTGTACTAAAGTGTGATGCTAAATTATCTTCAATTTTTTTTAAAGAAGGTGGCAGCGTGCTTTTTACCGAATTATTAACAGCGGTCTTTGGAGTATAAAGTCTTCTTACCAATTCTTCTGTTTGCCTCACGGAAAGTTCTTTAGTCTTTATTTCATTAAAAATATAAAGTTGTTTATCCACTACATCTACATTGATCAGTGCCCTTGCATGTCCCATGCTGATGCTTCCGTTTCGTACTGCCGCCTGGATATCCGGAGGTAATTTTAAAAGCCTGATATAATTGGTAACTGTGCTCCTTTCTTTACCCATTCTTTCTGCAAGTTGGTCCTGCGTATAATCCAGTTCTTCCATCAATTGCTTATAACTAAGTGCAATTTCAATGGCATTTAAATCTTCACGTTGCAGATTTTCTAGCAAAGCCAGTTCAAGAATTTTTGAATCTTTTACATCCCTGATATAAACCGGAATATCTTCAAGACCGGCAATTTTAGCCGCGCGAAATCTTCTTTCGCCCGCGATGATTCTGTATTTGCCTGAAGCCGATTTTGTAACAGTAATAGGTTGAATAATATCATGCATCTTTACAGAAGCGGCCAGTTCGCTTAATGAGTTTTCATCAAAATCATGTCGCGGCTGTTCAGGATTTGCTTCAATCTGGTTCAAGGAAATCCTGGTTTTGGCAACATTGCTTTTATCTGAAGAATCTTTTATCAGGCTCTTTTCCGTTACCGACAGATCTGTATCAATATTTTGTAAAAGTGACCGGATCCCTTTTCCTAATGCCTCTTTTCTGTTGGGTGTACTTTTCATTTATTTAGTATAAAAAAATTGTTTTAAAATTTTAAGGATGTTCCAATACTTTGTCAGACTGGCTGATCCTGGTCATATTATTTTTTTGCAACACTTCTTTTGCGAGATTTAAATAATTGATAGCGCCTTTACTGTCTGCATCATATAAAATTGCCGGCTTGCCAAAACTCGGCGCTTCGCTCAATCTGGTATTACGATGTATAACGCTGTTAAAAACCAGTTCATCAAAGTGATGCCTTACTTCATTTACTACCTGGTTGCACAAACGCAACCTTCCATCGTACATGGTCATTAAAAGTCCTTCAATTTGCAATTGCATGTTAAGTCTGCTTTGTACAATTTTAATGGTATTCAATAGTTTACCCAGACCTTCTAACGCAAAAAATTCGGCCTGAACCGGTACTACCACGCTGTCTGCGGCGACCAAAGCATTTACAGTTATCAAACCAAGCGAGGGAGAGCAATCAATAATAATAAAATCATATTGATTGCGAAGCGGGTTCAATACATTTTTTAAAACACTTTCCCGGTCGGGATAATTGATCATCTCAATTTCTGCGCCCACAAGATCGATGTGCGAAGGCATCAGGTCGAGGAAGGGAATTTCAGTTTTTAAGATCACATCCTTTGCCGGAGTTTCATTTACCATGCAATCATACAATCCTGTAGTTACATTATGCAGATCAAAGCCGACACCGGTAGTGGTATTTGCCTGTGGATCGGCATCTACAAGCAATGTTTTATATTCAAGTACGGCAAGGCTTGCGGCAAGATTAATAGCAGTCGTGGTTTTGCCCACGCCACCTTTTTGATTTGCAATTCCTATAATTTTTCCCATAATTCCTTTTCGGTTAACATTCCTTTACTTACACCTGAAATAAAAATTCTGCCTGTTTGTTGGTTTACTGTTTTAGAATTTAAAACAATGACAGCAATGATTAATTTTTTCGTTTTTTGGCAAAAAAACTTATTTAATTTCAGAATTATAAGCCATATTGGCAAATTTAATTATTAGGCATAATATTCCCGCATATTATGCCGCTGAAAAAGCATTAATTAATCCCCTAACTACTAACAATTTGTTAGGTATGTAGCCGGTTAAGGGTAAAAGCTGTTAATTTTATACTATGTACACGATTATAAGTGGTACCAACCGCAGTGGAAGCCATACGGAAAAAGTAGCGTATGAATATCAACAGATACTGAAAAATAAAAATATAGAAGCCTCGCTTTTTTCTTTGAAAGGACTTAACGTTCTGAAAAGAAACGAAACAATTGAAAAGGCAGAACATGAAATATTGATCCCAACTCAAAAATTCATTTTTATTATTCCTGAATACAATGGTTCTTACCCCGGCGTTTTAAAAGCGCTTATTGATAACAGTGATATCAAAAAGGTGTGGAATTATAAAAAGGCGCTATTGACCGGAGTGGCTACAGGAAGAGCCGGAAATTTGCGAGGAATGGATCATTTGGCCGATACATTACATTACATGAAAATGCATGTTTTTTATAATAAACTTCCTATCTCTGTTGTTGATAAAGTGATGGACAACGAGGGTCATTTTAATGAAGAAACGTTGGCCGCTATCAATAACCAACTCGATGAATTTATTCACTATTAATCTTTACGAAAACTTTTTAAAATTATGCGTACACCTGTTGGAGCAACCATCATAGTCTCAATTATGATTCTCCTGGACTTTTATGTGTTTTCTGCTTTGCAGTCTGTTACCGCGTCTGCTTCTGAAAAGACTAAAAACATTATTTATATTCTTTATTGGCTTGTCGCGGCTTTGGCAGTAATCGGGTTGATTGTGTTTGTTTTTACAGACACCACTTTTATGTCAAAAAAAGTAAGAACTTACCTTTTTGCTACGATTCTTGGTTTTGTATTTGCCCAAATTCTTTCAAGCGTATTTTTCCTGGTTGATGATGTGCGCCGTGCAATACAATGGATTGTTCAAAAAACATCGACAGGAAATAAAAATATTGCGAATGCGGAAGGAGAAAATATCCCAAGGTCTGTATTCCTCAATTGGATTGGGTTGGCGGCTGGCACTACTTTATTTGGAAGTCTTTTGTATGGGTTTACTAATAAATACAATTATCGTGTAAAGCGTGTCAAACTTGCTTTTGATAATTTACCTGAAGCTTTTAACGGGTTGAAAATTGTTCATTTTAGTGACGTGCATTCAGGAAGTTTTATGAATAAAAAAGCGGTAGAAGATGGTGTTCAAAAGATTATTGATGAAAATGGAGATATAGTTATTTTCAGTGGAGATCTTGTGAATGACAGGGCAACTGAAATGAAGAATTATATGAATGTTTTTAATAAAATTAAAGCGCCGATGGGCGTATATTCCACTTTTGGAAATCATGATTACGGCGATTATGTGAAGTGGCCGTATGAAGGAGTAACCAAAGAACAAAATTTAGTTCATTTGGCAGAAGTCCACAAGCAACTCGGATGGAAACTGATGATGAATGAACACGTCGTTCTTAAGAAAGATGGAGATGAAATAGCTTTATTGGGCATTGAAAACTGGAGTGCCAAGGCCCGTTTTCCAAAATATGGAAATATGAAAAAGGCCCATGTAGGTACAGAAAAATATCCTTTTAAAATTTTGATTAGCCATGACCCAAGTCATTGGGATGCGCAGGTGCGCCCTGATTATCCTGATGTGGATCTGACGTTAAGTGGCCATACTCACGGAATGCAATTTGGTGTTGAAATCCCGGGATTTAAATGGAGTCCTGTTCAGTATTTTTATAAAGAATGGGACGGTTTGTATGAAGAAGGTAAACAGAAACTATACGTAAATCCAGGCTTTGGTTTTATCGGGTATCCCGGGAGAGTGGGAATATTACCGGAAATTACAGTTATCGAATTAACAGTTTCAACCTGATACCTCATACCTCGTACCTCATACCTGAAACCTGAAACTCAAAACTTATTTTTCCACATCATGCTTTCCACGGGCTTATCGGGCTGGTGACTGTATTTCGCGTTCTTTTTTGTATCATAAGAAACTTCAACTTCTCCTTCAACAGGAAAATAAATCAATTGGCCGATAGGCATTCCGGCGTAAATCCTTACTGGTATTTTGCATGAAATTTCCAAGGTCCAATGGCCGCAAAAACCAACGTCGCCTTTTCCTGCCGTCGCGTGAATGTCAATGCCAAGACGGCCTGTAGATGATTTTCCTTCTAAGAAAGGAACATGTGCATGCGTTTCAGTATATTCATCAGTAACACCCAGATACAATTGATTCGGTTGTAAAACGTATCCTTCTTCCGGTATTTCGAAATGACGAATTTCATTGTGCTTTTTGGCGTCAAGTTCTTTGTCTTTATAAACTGCCAGATTTTTCCCCAAATGGACATCGTAACTGTTGCTACCTAATTTTTCACGATTGTAGGGTTTGATGATGATTGTTTTCTTCTCAATTTCTTCCAGAATTCGCTTGTCAGATAAAATCATTTATTTGAAGTTATTTTTATGGTTGCAAAATAATTCATCACATTGCAAAAAGACACATAATTTTTTTTTCATGCCTTTGTTTTATCAACATAATATCAACGAACATACAAAACTGGCTGTTTGGCACATTACAGAAAATGAAAGTTTTTTTTTAGAAAAAGTGCCGTTGCAAACAGAAGTGGCTCATCCACATAAACGTTTGCAACATCTTGCCGCACGATATCTTTTAGAAATATTGCAACCCGGCTTTCCCTTTCACCGGATTGAAATCGCCGATTCAAAAAAGCCTTTATTGAGCAATGATGAGTTTCATTTTTCTGTTTCACATTGTGGGGATTATGCGGCAGCGATAGTAAGTGAAATTAATTTGGTAGGAATTGATGTGGAATTAATTACGCCAAGAGTTGGGCGTGATCAAAAATAAATTTTTAAATGAAAACGAGATTCAACTCCTGCCGCTGTGCAATACAAAATTCCTTACACTTTGCTGGTGTGCCAAGGAAGCGATTTATAAATGGTATGGAAAGGGCAAAGTTGATTTTAAAAATAATATATTGATTGATGATTTATTTTATCAGGAAAAAGCGGGATTAATAAAAGCTCATTTTGAAAAAGAGGAGAGAACTGATCTTCAAATAGAATTTAAATTTTTTGAAAACTTGTGCCTGGCCTGGGTTTGAAGTAAAATAAAAATTGATTTAATTCCTTCGTTTACTATGGAACGGTTATACAAAAACTGCTGTCTTTATCATATTTGGGCAAATACCATGAACCATCATGATCGCCGGTTACGTCGCCATGAAAATGCACCATCTCATTTCCGTCCGGGAAAGCGACCACTGTAGAAACATAAAAAGTGGGGTAAACAAAACTATCTAAAGTTGGTGTTACCAAGATAGTACCACATCTCATTTGTGGCGGCTCTGCTGGTTTATCAGCAATCGATTTTGTTTTCCTGCATCCTAATCCGGAAAGGAAAATAAGTGCAAGCAGTAGTTTTTTCATTCAAAATCATTTTGGATAAGTCTGTTTATAGAATTCAATTGATTCGTTAATAATTTTAAAAGCAATTTCTTTTTCCTGGAAATCATTTATCTCAACTTTTTTGTGTTCAAGCACTTTATATTGTTCAAAATAATTTTTCAAAACTCTAAAAATATGCGGTGGCACTTCCTCGAGGCTTTTTATATAATTTACTGTTGGATCGTTTACTGCAATTGCTATTATTTTATCATCTATCAGGTCAGAATCTATCATTTGCATGTTGCCAATCACAAGAGCTTCTACCAGGCATAAAGGCTGTATGGGCTCTGAACACATCACCAAAATATCCAACGGATCGCCATCTTTCCCAAGTGTTTGCGGAATAAATCCATAGTTAACCGGGTAATGAAATGAAGAATAAATAATGCGGTCTAATTTCAGTAAACCGGTTTTTTTATCTATTTCATATTTTGATTTTGAACCTTGCGGAATTTCAATAAGCGCATTTACAATTTTTGGCGCTTCATCGCCATAAAAGGCGCCATGCCACGGATGAAGAACGTACATACTTTGTGTTTTATTATTTGTCTTTGAAGTTATAGGTTATAAGTTAAAAGTAATAAGTTTTAAGTTTTTACAAAATTCACCATTCACAATTCGCTATCCTTTTCCTGACTTATAACGGATTACCTCAGCTTTTTCAATCGTGATCAAACCTCCTGATTTTGATTCTTCAAAAAGATGTTCAACGGTTTTAATAAAATCATTTATTTTTTCGAGCGTATCAACTATTTCAACAACAACAGGAAGGTCGGAAGATATATCAAATAGTTTGGCTGTATGAATTTTACTGTTGGCACCAAAGCCCATGATTCCCCGTGTAACTGTTGCGCCTGAAAGTGATTGTTTTTTAGCTTCAAAAACTATTGTTTCATAAAGCGGCTGCTGATGATATTTATCTGATTCTCCAAGAAAGATGCGAAGAAGTTTCGCATTGGGATCATTGGTCATTTTATAAATATTTTATTATAGATATTCCGCCAAAAGTTGCTGCAAGCCCAAACATAATACTGAAAGCAACATAAGAAAAGGCAGGTACATATTCCGCATCGCGGAGCATACTTACTGTTTCATTTGAAAAGGAAGAGAATGTAGTAAAACCGCCCATAATTCCTGTTGCCAGGAAAAGCCGCCATGCGGGGGAAACATTTCCCCTGTCGCTTAAACCATAAATAACGCCAATCAAAAAACAACCTAAAATGTTAACTAATAACGTGCCATAAGGGAAAGTTGAAAGAAATTTATTTTGAATAAATAAGCTGATGAGATAGCGTGAAATACCTCCAATAAAACTTCCCAATCCGATGGCCAATATAATTTTCATTTTTACCATTTATTTTTAAAATATCGGAATTTAATTGTCATGAAAGGTATATTTAAAATCAACAAGCCAATCTTTATTTTGTTTTACCAATTTAATTTTTGAAGGTTTATTTTTAAAACTATTGGTATAATAAAGAATCTCTACTGAATCAGATTTAGCTATGAGAGAATCTATGATAATATTTGCCTCGCTATAGCCACGCCTTGTTTCTGCATCCAGTTTCGAATTGAAATCTTTAAGTCCCTGGAAGTATTCGTTATTGGTACTATCCTTCAATAAATATTTTTCCGCAACTTTATAATCTCCTTTAAGTGAAGCTTCTATAAATCCTCTGCCGGAAGTAAGGGGATCGCTTTTATCAACCGGCGCATCGTTGCTGCAGCCTGAAGTAAAAAATACAATTACAGAAAGTAGAATAAAAGCCGGTTTCATTTCTTATTTTATGATGAAGGTAAATATCTTTAAGTTTAAAATAAAGAACACCTCTTTGCAAAGGTGTTCTTTTTATAAATTCGAATATTTTTTTTCTTGCTTATTTATTGCTGTCGTTCATACTTCCGTTCTGTTGCATTTTCTGCATTTGGCTCATGGCGCTGTCCATGCCTTGTCTCATTTGCGCGCTATCCATATTTCCGGGTCCATTCATGCCATGCTCCTTCATTTTTTTATTGGCCATTTCCATTAATGTCGACATGTCAAAAGCCACTTTCCAATCTCCTTTTTCTTTTTTCAACAGAAAATCCGTTGATTCATTTGATTTTGAATCGATGACTGGAACAGTTGCCTGATCGCCTTCAATTTTTGCGGAACCCATTTTCATATTATTAATCATATCCATCATTTTATCGGCATGGCCTTCCTGGTTTGCATTTTGCATGCTTTGCATTCCCATTTCCATGAGGCTTATCATACCATCACTATCTTCCGTAGCATAGGTTTTCGCTTTTGCAAAATCTTTTTTTGAAAGTGCTGTCAAAAAACCCTGAAGTACTTCTTTAGGATCGCCTTTTTTAGCAGATTTACAACCTGAAAGAATAAACACAAACGCCGTAACAGCTAATACTACTATCTTCTTCATGGAATTTTAATTTTAATGAATGCAGCAAAAGTAAATTTTATTTTTAAAAGTACTCTTCCGGGTAAAATAAAAAAGGCGGCATTTGTGCCGCCTGCAAAAAACTTGTGTAACTGTTATTTCAAATCCTGCAATTCTTTTAATTTTTCTTTGTCGTAGGCTTTAATGATCGCTTTAACCAATTTATGCCTTACTACATCTTCTTCATCAAGCACCACATGACCGATTCCATCAATATTAGCCAGGATGCGTACCGATTTTTCAAGCCCACTTTTCACTTTTGGAGGAAGATCAATTTGAGTGACATCGCCCGTAATGATTGCTTTTGCGCTGGCGCCGATCCTTGTCAGGAACATTTTCAACTGGAGGTCTGTAGCATTTTGCGCTTCGTCCAAAATAATAAAAGCGTTATCCAGCGTACGGCCACGCATATACGCTAATGGAGCAATTTCGATGGCGCGTGTTGTCATGTAATAGCCCAATTTATCTGCGGGAATCATATCATCAAGTGCATCGTAAAGTGGCCTTAAATAAGGATCAATCTTTTCTTTCAGATCACCTGGTAAAAAACCAAGGCTTTCACCTGCTTCAACTGCCGGCCGGGTGAGAATGATTTTTTTTACCTGTTTGTTTTTTAAGGCCCTTACGGCGAGTGCAACAGCCGTATAGGTTTTACCGGTACCGGCAGGACCTATAGCAAAAACGATATCATTTTTATCAATCGCCTGCACCATTTTTTTCTGGTTGGAAGTGCGTGCTCTGACACTTTTGCCATGCGGCCCAAAAACCAAAACGTCAGTTTGGTTTTTTTCCATAAAATAATCGATTACTTTTTCATCATCGCCACCGAGGATTTGTTCTAGATAGTTTTCGCTCATGTTACCATTTCTTTCGAGGTATTGAACGGCCAGGTTTATTTTATCTCTTGCATTTTCTATCTGTTCGGGAGCGCCGCTGAGCTTTATCTGGGTGCCACGGCTAAGGATTTTAAGGCGCGGAAATTTCTTTTTTAGTATATCAAGTTTACCGTTATTTACACCGAAGAATTCGATAGGGCTAACGGTTTCGAGGTTTATTATTGTTTCAGTCAATAGGGTTATTTTAATAGGTTAAGAAATAAGATTTTTTGTAATCAAATATAAAAAACTCAAATCTTTCTATACTAATTTACTTATTCACATTAGAATAAAAATGTTAAAAACTTCTTTTATTATTTTAAAAAAAAGACCAACGGATAATTTTTTTTTAATACTTTCGGAAACAAATTATAAATTATGAAAAAAAGTATCCTTGTTGTTTTCGCATGTTTAGTATGTGTTTTCTCCTTCCAGGCCTTTACAAGTCACAACCAACCACCAGACTGGCAAAATTTGAAAATATTACCCCAGGACATTTCTAAAGATGGCCTTGATAGTGTAATGCATCATTTTACCAGTTCACTGGGTGTAAGGTGTAATTATTGCCATACCGGAAATCCGGCAGAGCATAAAATGGATTTTGCAAGTGATGAAAAACCTGAAAAGCTAATCGCACGCAAAATGATGCTCATGACAATTGATATTAATAAAAATCATTTTCAGCAGTTAGCAGAAATGATGAAAGACGATGACGATGATAAGCCTGCTTCAACTGATACCTCAGCCGTTTCTTACATGCTCAAATACGTTACGTGTTATACCTGCCATCACGGTGATGCACACCCGAAAAATAAACCACCAAAGGGGATGAATGAAAACCGTCCGCCAATGCCACCTCCCCCACCGGCACCGCCGCAAAATAACCAGTAAAATAATTTTTTAATAAAAGAAATACCCGGAAAATTCTTCCGGGTATTTTTATTTCTAACGATTTAAATGTAAAATATAAATGCTTTTTATTTGTGTGTTTACTGTTTAATAACCAATAAACGAATTAACTCTCCCTCTTCCCCTCCAGCAACAGTTTCAAAGCATGGTCAAAGTCTCCGGCAGCAGTTACTTCACCGGAATTGACGAAGAAAATCTCATCCGCATTTTCAATGGTATTTAGCCTGTGTGCAATAATAACTTCAGTTGTTGATGAAGGTAATTTCTGCAGAATATCTTCCAATAATTTTTCGGTGATTGTATCAATATTGGCAGTGGCTTCATCTAAGATCAGCAATTCGGGTTTGCGCAAAACGGCTCTTATAAAAGCGATCAATTGTTTTTCGCCAAGGCTCATCGAATCCCCGCCGGAAACGATCTTAGTATCCAAACCATCTTCAAATCTTTCAACCAAACTTCCAAGCCCTTCTTCTTTTAAAACATCATTCAATTGTTGTTTGTCAAAAAGTTTGTAAGCTTCATTTCCATATAAAATATTATCACGAACAGTACCATTGAACAAAAAAGGTTCCTGCAAAATGAAGCCGATCTTTTTACTTAATTCTTCTGAAGAATAACTTTTCAAATCTTTACCGTTTAAAAAAACTTCGCCTTCTGTAGGATCATACAATCTTGAAATCAAAGACGCGGTTGTCGTTTTCCCTCCTCCAGTCGGACCGACAAAAGCATATCTCTTTCCTTGTTCTAATTTAAAATTGATGTCGTGCAAAACTTCTTTGCCATTAGAATATTTGAAGGAAACATTTTTAAAAACCAGCAAAGGTGCATTCGAAATTTCAACTGACGACGTTTCTGTTTTGTGTGAAAGATCTGACTCTAAATTTAAGATAATTGAAATTCTGTCCCATGCAGCCATCGCTGTTTGAAAGCTTGCCCAAAGTGTTGCAAGCTGGCGCAGTGGCTGGTAAAAATATTGTACATAAGCAATAAAACTAATCAACAAACCAATGGTGAAATTGCCGGTAGAAATCAGGTAAATTCCAAACGCCAAAACGATCAACTGCGCGATGTTGGAGAAAAGCGTGAACACCGGTACAAAAACAGTATTTACCAAACCAGCAGCTACGGCGGTTTTGTAGTTAATTAAATTCGCTCCATTGAACTTCTTCCTGAAATAATCTCTTCGGTTAAAAGCCACAATGGTTTTAAAATTTCCCAAACCTTCCTGTATCTCAGCGCTAAGGCCGCCAGTGCTTTTCAGGCTTGCCGCATTTCTTTTCTTTACGAGTGGTGAAATAAGTTTTACAAAAATTAGAATAAAAACTCCGGGGATTAATGCAGAAGCGCCAAGTTCTACATGAATAGCGAGGAGGAAAATAGCCGCTCCTGTCATGGTAAAGATGCTGTCTACAAATTGCAGAAGCGATTGGGAAAAAAACTGGTTTACCCTATCCGTATCGTTGTTGATTCTTGAGATAAGATCACCGGCTTTGTTTTGGTTAAAAAAAGCGATTGGCAGACTTTGTATTTTATTAAAAACTGCATTGCGTAAGCTATACAACATTCTTTGGCCGATGCTGCCCATTATCTTTGTCTGTAAATAATCTGTAACTGCGGAGATTATAAAAAGGCCTAATAATATTCCTGAAAATATCATTAATCCGCGGTACAGTTTTGTCTGTATATAATGATCAATCGTGTAACCAATCAGGTAAGGAGTCAGCATCGCAATCCCTGAATTCAACGCCATCACAATAAAAGCAATGTAAAGGTTTCGCTTCTCTTCCTTCATGAATTGCAACATTTTTTTCAGTGCTGCTTTTGTAGAAGTTTTGTGTTCTATATTAAGATTGTAATTCATTTTTTAAACCGTTAAATCAGTTGTACTTTTTTGTGACTGGTAAATCTGAACATACTCCGGCGAATGTTGCATGAGGTATTCATGTTTTCCTTTTGCAACTAATTCACCTTCCATCAACACGATGATTTGGTCATAATCTTTTACAGGATCAATTTTTTGTGTTACTGAAACCAATGTTATTTCCGGATAATTCTCTTTTACATTTCTTGCAATTTTTTCTTCCGTGAGTGTGTCAACTCTTGCTGTAAAATCATCAAGTAATAAGATTTCAGGATTGATCGCTAAAGCTCTTGCAAGCATGATACGCTGTTTTTGTCCGCCGGAAAGACTGGATCCGCGTTCAGAAACAATTGTATCTAATCCTTGTGGAAGTGTATGAATGAAATCATTTAACTCTGCAGTTTCAATCGCTTTTTGCAGATCTTCTTCAGTCACTTCAGTATTAAAAGCAATGTTTTCACGAAGGCTTAAATTAAAAATGATACTGTCCTGGAAAACCAGGCCTATCTGGCTAAGCAACGAATCCCTGTTGTATTCATTTATATTGATTCCATCGTAAAAAATATGGCCTTTATTCGGTTTTATTAATGTAGTTAATAAATAAAGTAGTTGTGTTTTTCCCGCAGCAGTTGGGCCAATAATAGCGGTTCTTGTTCCTCCCTCTATCGAAAATGAAACATTTTTTAATGCAGGATTTTCTCCATAAAAAATACTTATATTTTCCAAATTAATATTCCCGTTTAATTGTTTGTTTACTGTTCCTTTGTCAACAAAATCAGGAGTTTCAAGTGTATTGTGAATTCGCTGATAAGAGGCTGAAGCCCGTGCAATTACATTGCTCATAAAACCGATCATAATAATGGGGAAAATTAAAATGGCGATGTAACTGTTAAAGGCTGCAAATTCTCCCAACGTCATTGTACTGTTAATTACGTAATGACCGCCTAAAGCCAAAACAGTAAGGCGTGCGAGATTAGAAGTTAAAATAATTATGGGGATGAGCGTAGCGAACAAACGCAAAATGGACAAGCCAAGGTTTTTGGCTTCCGTATTGGCATCCATGAATTTGTTGTACTCGGTAAATTGCGCATTAAGAACACGAATAAGCGCAGCGCCAAGAATACTTTCATTTATGACTTTATTAAGCCAGTCAATAACTTCCTGCGATTTTTTAAATAGTGTTCTTACTTTTTTAAAAATTAAAAAGAAAGTAGTTGCAATAATTGGGATGATCAGAAGTACAAACAGTCCTAACCTCCAGTTGATATTCAACAATAAAATACTTGCACCGATAATTAATATCAATGAAGAAACGATGGAAACAATTGCCTGTGAAACAAATAGTTTTATAGCATCCACATCAGAAGTAAGATTGGTAAGAAGCTTGCCTGGCGTAACATCCTGAATGTACACGTAATCCTGTTGAGAAATTTTTGAAGCGAGCTTTTTTCGCATATCTCTTGCCACTCTTTCTGAGGCAAATGTTTGAATGATGCTTTGAACATAAGTGAAAATAAAAATAAGAATAGCAGCGATAGAAAACCAGGTTACTATCTTTTTCATGCTGAAAGTTCCTTTTGAAAAATCATCAATACCAAACTGGATGATTTTAGGAATGACAAGATTAAGGCCGTTGCTCAATAAAGCAAATAGCAATAACAGACTGATCATTCCTGAATAAGGTTTCAGTATCTTAAAAATGTTAGGCTTTTTTTGTTTTGGCTTTTTTTTCTGTGACTTCATTCCCCGTTTTTTCAATAAGAAAAATATAATCTGTAAAATTTTAAATTTTGAATACAAAGTAAACCGAAAATTTTTTTATTAACTGATGGCTTTTCGGTAGATAAACTTTTTAAAAGGATGAATTGAGGATTGTAACAGGTAAAATCTTTTCTTTACAAAAATCATAGCCCGTTTCCTTTTAGGAAATAAAGTGCCACATTAAAGAAGATCACCAAACCTGTAACATCCACCAACGTTGCTACAAAAGGTGCGGAAGAAGAAGCAGGGTCTGCGCCTAATTTTTTTAGAAGTATCGGTAACATACTTCCAGTAAGTGATCCCCAAAGAACAACGCCTACTAATGAAAAACTGATACTGAACGCGATAAGAACCCAATGAAGGCCATATATATCAGCCATAAAACCATGATGCATCAGCAAGCTCCATACAAAAATTCTGAAGAAGCCGATTATGCCAAGAATTACTCCTAATAAAAGACCTGATAAAATTTCGCGGCGCATCACATGCCACCAATCTGCAATTGCCACTTCTCCGAGCGCCATTGCCTGGATAATTAAAGTGGAAGCCTGTGAACCGCTGTTTCCGCCACTGCTCATGATAAGTGGAATAAAATTGGTTAGCACGATCATCCGTGAAAGTTCATCGTTGTAAAAAGCCATTGCAGTAGCAGTAAACATTTCACTTAAAAAAAGAATGATAAGCCAGCCGACTCTTTTTCTCACCAAAGTAAAAATCGGTGTTTCGAGGTAAGGAGTATCAAGTGCTTCCGCACCACCTATCTTTTGGATGTCTTCACTGAACTCTTCATTCGTAACCCACAAAACGTCATCGATGGTAACAATGCCGAGTAATACATTATAATCGTCTACAACGGGCAGGGCTACACGATTATTCATTTTAAAAACTTCATTAGCCGTTTCCTGGTCGTCGTTTACATTTAGTTCAATGAAGCGACCGTCCATCATTTCGCTCACTTTAGTATCCGGCGAAGCCAGGATAAATTCCCTGATTCGGAGATCATCCAGTAATTCGCCGTGTTTGTTGATCACATATACGACATCAATCGTTTCGGTATTTTTTCCGACGTTGCGGATGATATTTAAAACTTCAGCAACGGTATTGTATTCATAAACATATACATAATCAGGCGTCATTAACCGCCCTACGCTGTTTTCAGGATAACCCAAAAGTGAAAGTGTGATTTTTCTTTCTTCAGGCACAAGCGTTTTTACCAGTTCGCGAACAACTTCATTTGGAAGATCTTCAAAAAATGATGTGCGGTCATCTGGTTCCATTTTATTCAGCAATTCAGCACTCTTACTTGGAGGAAGATCTTTGATTATTCTTTTCTGCGTTGGATGATCCAGGATTTTAAAAAGAGCCAGGGCACGATGCATGGAGAGATACAGGAAAATATCAATTTCCCTGTCTTCATTTTCTTCAATAAGTTCAGCAACATCACTGATGTTTTGTTCGTTTAAAAACTCACTGATCGCTTCTTTATTTCCCGTTGCGAGAACATCCTGAAATTGCTCCTGAACCAAAATTTCTTCTTCGGCCATGAGAATCGTTTTAAGCCATGAGGGCGCAAAATTAATTTATTTTTATCTTTAGTAAAACGTTTAATTAGCTGATTAGCCAATTAGCTGACGTGCCAATGAGAAATAGGAATTATCAAAATAAGTTCGTTTACTATCAAATTTTAATTAATTACTGTGATGATAAAAGGTTATTTGTTTATAAAAAAAACTGCATCAAAAGGAAGAGGTGTTTTTACCAGAGAAGCTATCAAACAAAATACGCTAATTGAGGAAGCGCCTGTGATCGTTATGCGTGCTGAAGATCGCATCAATATTGATAAAACATTGCTTCATGATTATATTTTTGCATGGGGCGAAAAAAAAGATAAATGCTGCATGGCATTAGGTTTCGTGCCACTTTACAACCACAGTTATACCAGCAACTGTGAATATTTTATGGATTTTGAGGAAGAAACTATCCAGGTTAAAACAGTGCGTAAAATTAGTGCGGGCGAAGAATTGACGATTAATTATAACGGCGATTGGAATGATTCAAAAAAGATTTGGTTTGAGGTTTCTTAATTAGCTCATTGGCTAATCAGCGAATTAGCTAATTGCCATGGTTATTCACCAGCATCCATTTAGACGTTTCATACATAGCAGAAGTAAGTTCAGAAAGATTTTTCATGACTGAATCTTTTTGTTTCCTGTCAAGCGAAAGTACATTTGATTTTAACGGCATCAGGTTTTCTTTACTAATTCGTAAGTTCTTTACAAAATAATAATCATCGGTAACCACACCAATATTTCCTTCATCGTGGTGGATTATAAATGCAGCATTCATTTTATTTTTTGCATTTAAAAGATCTCTGCCCAATGTTGTATTTATGTAGGATTGATGCACCATTCCGGCCAAAGTAGGAAGTAGATCGATTTGTGAAACCACTTCATGTCTTGTCCTGGCTGTTAAGAGTTCAGGCGCATAAAATAAAAGCGGAACATGCTCATCGCTCAAACTTCCTTTCTCCCATGCATTTGGATAAATGGCTGAAGTTTCTCCTTCCACACCATGATCTCCAACAAAAACAAAAATGGTATTGTTGAACCAGGAGTTTTTTTTTGCATTTTCAATTAATGTTTTAAAACAATAATCCGTGTAGCAAAAAGATTGAAATTCCTCCCGGGACTCAAACCCGTATTTATGCAAAGTATCTTCGTTCACGTTTCGTTTTACAAAATCGGAATCTTCCGGCGGAATGCCATAAGGACGATGATTATCCGCAGTTTGAAGGATGGCAAAGAAAGGTTTTTTTTGTTGTGAAAAAACTTTTTCGGCTTCCAGGAAAAGATTCTTATCACTGATCCCCCAAACATTTAAAGGCCTGGCTTTAAAAGATCCTTCCTGGAAAATTTTTACTCCTTTTATATTCTTTATCAATCCGTCGAAATTATTAAAGTCACTGTTGCCTCCAATGAAATAAAATTTATTATAATCTTCAAACGAGTTAATTATTGTATGTTGGCGCACGGCGGCGGGATTGCGCGTAGAAAATTCTGAAAGCTGCACATCGGGAATGCCGCTAACAATTGCAAAAACACCACGTGCCGTTCCAAAAGTGGGAGTGAAGCAACGATCAAAAAAAATACCGCTGTCGCACAGTTGTTTAAAATAAGGTGTTGTATTCAAAGGATTGCCACTCATGCTGCTTTTGTACATGCTAAAACTTTCGCAAATTACCAACACTATATTGGGCCTGCTTTCCAGCGTTTTGCTGTTAGGGAGAATTTCTCTTGAATAACTTTTGTCGTTAATATTCTTTTGATCGAGTTGTAAAAAATCAGCAATTAAAGGGAAATAACTTTTTGCTTTGTCATCATCAAAAGAAGGCTTTCTGAATTTCAAAGTCGTAAAAAAATTCTGCATTGGGTTTAGCGCCACATACGATTTAAAATTGTCGTTCAGTTCAAAGGCGTCTTTCCATTTTAAAGAATGAATTGAAAAAATTCCATACAGGCACCACAATAAAAAAACGACTGTACCTGCATGCCATCTTTTTTGGTAAATAATATTTTCCTGCTCTTTTCTTTTGGTAATAACATGGGTATGTTTAAAAAGTTTTGACAATAAAAAAACAGCAATAACCAAAGCGGTCAACAGCCAAACAACAGGATAGCTTTGCCAAAGCATTTTCAAAGAAATAGATGGATCTTCAGCAAAATTGAGCGCACTTGCGTTGATGCGCGTATGGTTGTAACTGAAATTTCCAAAATCTGCGCCGAAAAAAAACAAAATAAAAAGTGTAGCAAATGCAAGATAATAAGACCACCATCTTTTATTTTTCCCGGAATGAAAGGGTGAAAATTTCGGATAAACTGATAAAACAGCAATAGGCAACAGGATGATAGAAATCCATTTGGCATCATACCTGAAACCCAGGGTGAATGAAGGAAGCAATGAAAGAACATTCGTATTTGAAGGGATAAACAATACAACCGTTGCTACCCTGAGAATTGTAAAAATAAGCAAGTAAATCAGCCACAGCATTGCGATCCATTTTATCGTTAACGGAACAGAGCCGGGGATTTTTGCTTTCAGCATCATGATTGAAGAGTGAAATTCATTTTCTTCTTTATTTGTTTGTTTACTGCTTTTTATTATTCAGCAACATATATTTTGCAGTCTGGTAATAGGCCTCTGATAATTGATTAAGCGCTTTTTTATCTGCCATGATTTCCGGCGTTGGCGCCAATACATTATTATTTGCCGATGACCTGAAATCAATTTTCCCGGTTGAAAGATCGTGAACATAAACATATTGGTCGGTAACTATTCCAATTTGTTTTACCATCGGATCAAACAAAAAAGCAAGATTTTTAAATTGCACCTCACTGTTTTGAGTGCTATCAAATAAGTTTTTTCCCAAAGTAGTATTGGTGTAAGAAATGTTTGCCAAAGCAGAAACAGAGGGAAGGATGTCAATTTGTGAGCACGTTCTGTCTATCCTTTTGGGCGAAAGCAAAGAAGGCGCGTAAAAAAGCAAAGGCACATGTTGAGTCGTTAACCCATCTTCTTCCCATGCTTTTGGAAACATGTCGCCTGCATCTCCACGAATACCATGATCTCCCACAAAAACAAAAATGGTGTTTTTAAAGTAAGGCTCTTTCTTAGCGGTTTCAATAAATGTTTTATAACTAAAGTCTGTATACCTAAAAGCATTTAGCTCTGCATTGCTTTCAAAACCATATTTTTTTAAAGTATCAGTTGGGTAATTTTCAAGAGGAAAAGATTTGCGGTCTTCTTCCGGAATAGTATAAGGACGGTGATTATCTGCCGTTTGAATCACTGCAAAAAAAGGAGCCTTTTGTTGCTTTAAAACTTTATTGGCTTGCAGGAATAAATTCTTATCACTGATACCCCAAACGTCAATTGGTTTTACGGAATAATCTTCCTGTTCGTAAAGATGAAGGCTGTCAATATTGTTGGTTAAAAGTCCACGAATATTGGCCCAGCTTGAACTGCCGCCAATAAAGTAAAATTTTTGATATCCTTTATAATCATTAATGATCGAATGTTCGTCCACGTAGGCCGGATTACGGCTCGCTGTGTTCGGAAATTCTACATCAGGAATTCCTGTCACAACCGCCCAAACGCCACGTGCAGTTCCATAAGCGGGTGTAAAACATCTATCGAAGAAAATGCCGTTATTGCACATTTGGTTAAAATAGGGAGTAGTGTTCAATGGATTTCCCCACATACTGCTTTTGTAAGCTGAAAAACTTTCACAGATCACTACGACCACATTTGGCTTGTTCGCTGCAGGTATGGCGACGTGAATTCTTTTGTAATTCAAATGAACACTATCAGGGTTTGCAACTCCCAGATATTGTGTCATTAAAGGATAATATTGCTTTACTTTTTTAAGGTCGTAAGTAGAATTTTTAAATTTTAAGGTGCTTAAAAAACTTTGAACAGGATTTAAAGAAAGGTTGGATTTAAAATTATCGTCAAAGACAAATGCGTCACTCCATCTTAACGGAAATTGATTGAATCTCCCAAAAACACCTAAGCCCAATAGCAAGGCAAATGCAACACCAATAATAATTCTTACAACCGGTTTCCCGGTATAAACTGATTTTTTTGTTTTATTATACCACCGGTTGATCAACCAAAATAAAACGGATGAGGATACGATGATTAATAAGATAAGCGTGAAAACCGGGTAGGATTGCCACACCATGTTCATTGAAATTTTTGCATTACCCAGATAGTTAAGTATAGAGGCATTTAACCTTTCATGCAGGTAATCATAATTTTCAAAGTCAATGGCATAAAGGAATACAAGCGCTACTGTAACGATAAAAAAGTAGTATTTAAAGACGTATCTGGAAAAAGAATTTTCGAACGGGTTACAATTCTTTGTTACAAAAAGCCAGAGGAGAATCAGAATAAAAAGGATGCCGGTTCCGATCAAAGTCACCGGTGTTGCATGTCCTTTTTTCATAAAAAAAAGGAGCAGTAGCATAATAACTATCGTAAAAAATAATTCAACAATACTCCCGACAGTGAGTCGTTTTTTATCATTATAGGTTAAATGCAGGTTGCCTGTTACGAATGGAAAAATTATCAGGCCACAAACGATTCTTTCATCAAAATTCAATCCGAGAAGAAATGCCTTGAAACATTTTGAAAAAGAATAATTGAGCGGTGCGAAATGATAGAAAAAAATGAACCGCATTATAGTCATGAAAATCAAAAATGCGATTCCGGTTAAAAATATCCATTTTACCAATCGGGGAAAATTGGATCTTGTGTTCATCAGAGAAATTTACTTGTAATAAATATTGCCATCCGGTTTGGAAGGTTGTATTGGCAAATGTAAATATTTAACTACTGTTTTTGCGCAATAGTTATTTTTGCAATAATGAATCTGATGGAAATACAAAACGCATCGTTTCTTCCGCAGGCAATAAAACAAATTGATTATAGCTTGTTTGCCAAGATGAACGGGCAGTGGCATAACTCTTTTTTTGATGTTTTTTTTCCTTTTATCCGTGAACCGGAAGTGTGGATTCCGCTGTATTTTTTCCTGGTCCTTTTTGTTGTTCTTAATTTTAAAACGAAAGGTTGGATATGGGTTTTATTTTTTCTATTGAATGTGGTTCTCAGTGATACTGTAAGCAGCCGTCTCATCAAAGAAAATTTTATCAGGTTGCGGCCCTGCCACGATCCGGCACTTTTTGGGCATATTAGATTCCTCGTTTCCTATTGTCCTGTAAGTTCCAGTTTTACGTCGTCGCATGCTGTAAACCATTTTGCCGCAGCAATGTTTATATTTACAACGTTCAGGAAAACAATAAGCCCCGCGTGGGCTTTGCTTTTTTTATGGGCGGCGGCTATTTCTTACGCACAAGTATACGTAGGTGTTCATTTCCCTTTTGACGTATTTTGCGGAACGATTGTGGGCCTGATTCTTGGATACATTCCGGCAAAGATCTTCAATCAAAAATTTGGATTGAAGTTGCCTAAATGAAAAAATAATATATGGAACTGATCATTTTATTTTTCCTGATCCTTTTAAATGCATTCATCGTAATGTGTGAGATGGCATTGGTCTCGGCAAAAAAAAGCCGCCTGGAAAGCAGTGCTAACAAGGGAGACAAAAAAGCACAGATCGTTTTAAAGCTAAAAGAAAATCCTGAAATATTCTTATCAACCACACAGATTTATATTACACTTATATCTATCCTGACAGGTGTGTATTCAGGCGAGCGGTTCAGTATTTATTTGCAACCTTATATTGAAAAAATTGATTTTCTTAAAGCTTATTCCGCTACTGTTTCTACCACTCTTATTGTAATTATTGTTACTTTTCTTTCTATCCTGCTTGGCGAACTGATTCCTAAAAGAATTGCCTTAATGAATCCGGAAAAGATTGCTAAAGTAGTTTCTGTTCCAATAAAAACTTTAAGCGATATTTCTTATCCGCTTGTTTGGTTGTTAAGCCGCATGAGCTCTGGTTTTTTCAAAATTTTTAATATTAAAAAAAGTTCCGACAGCCAGGTAACGGAAGAAGAGATCAAAGCGATCATTAATGAAGGCAGCGAACTGGGAGCGATAGAAGAAGAAGAAAAAGATATTATTGAAAGAGTTTTTCATTTGGGCGACAGGAATATTACTTCAATAATGACGCACCGAACGGATATCATCTGGTTTGACATTAATGAGGAACGATCGTCAGTGAAGCAAAAGATCAAAGAGTTTCAACATTCCGTTTATCCTATTTGCAATGAAACGATTGATGATATTGAAGGGATTATTTATGTAAAAGACATGTACCTCAATCCTGATGCGCCTTTAAAAGGTCTTGTCCGCAAAGCGCTGTTTATACCGGAAAATAATTCTGCTTACCAGGTTCTCGAAAAAATAAAAATTACGAAAATTCCTTATGCTTTTGTCGTGGATGAATATGGAAGCCTTTTGGGAATGATCACGGTGAAAGATATTCTGAAAGCTATAGTAGGAGAGATGCCGGAAGAAGAAGATGATGAATATGTAATCACAGAAAGAAAGGACGGCACTTTCCTGATCGATGGCCAGATTCAATTTTATGATTTCCTCACCAGGTTTGATAAAACGGTGTGGATAAACGAAGGAGAAAATGAATTTGACACCCTTGCCGGATTTATTCTGCATGAATTAAAACGCATTCCTGTTACCGGCGATAGATTTGAATGGCGTGGTTTTGATTTTGAAATTGTTGATATGGATGGGCAAAGGATTGACAAAGTGCTTGTGAAAATTTCTAATGAAATAAGAAAGGAGATGGAAGATTGAGGAGGGCAAGTTGTTGTAGTTGTAAGTAATAAGTAATAAGTAATAAGTAATTTTTCGGCGTTCGACAGAGGAGGTTTCTTTCAATCACAATTTTCTTGAAGCGCTATAATTTCGCCACTTTTCAATAACGGCACTCATATCAGTTGGTAAAGGACTTTCAAAATTCATTTTTTCTTTCGTAACAGGGTGAACAAAACCTAACTGTTGCGCATGCAACGCATGTCTTGGGCAAAGTTCAAAACAGTTATCGACAAACTGTTTGTATTTGGTAAAAACGGTTCCTTTTACAATTTTGTCGCCACCATAAGTTTCATCGTTAAAAAGCGGATGCCCGATGTGTTGCATGTGAACGCGTATCTGGTGCGTCCGGCCGGTTTCCAAACGACATTCCACAAGCGTTACATAATTGAATTTTTCCAAAACTTTATAATGCGTGATGGCTTCTTTTCCATGTTCGCCTTCAGGGTAAGCGGTAAATAATTTTCTGAATCGTTGATGCCTTCCCACATGTGCAACGATTGTCCCTTCGTCTTCTTCAAAATCTCCCCAAACAAGTGCAACATATCTCCTGTGAACCGTATGATCGAAAAATTGTTTTGCCAGGTTTGTCATCGCTTTTGGCGTTTTTGCCATTACCAAAAGACCGGAAGTATTTTTATCAATTCTGTGAACCAAACCAAATCTTGCCAGTTCACTTTCATCAATATCCGGATTTTGTTGTTTTAAATACCAGGCAACCGCGTTTACCAAAGTGCCTCCGGGATTGCCACTTCCGGGGTGTACTACCATTCCCGGTTCTTTATCAATTACCATCACATCATCATCTTCATACACAATTTTGAAAGGAATATTTTCAGGAATTATTTCATTGCTTTCCGGGGAATAATCCTGGTAAATAATGATTTTATCTAATGGACGAACTTTGTAATTCGATTTTACAGGATGATCATTTAATAAAACTCTTTCTGCTTCAATCGCCTGTTGAATTTTGTTTCTTGTAGCGCCTTCGATCCGGCCCATCAAAAATTTATCAATCCTTAATGGTTCCTGCCCTTTGGCGCAAATAATTGTTTCACGTTCAAAAAGTTCTTCGGGTTCGTCATGTAATTCTTCTTCATTCATAATTGGGCATTCAGCATTCATCTTATCTTTGCAAATTAAAATCTTTGCATTGGAAAAACAGCAGATCATTTTTGAAGACCTTGATGTAATGAATTATAAAACCGCATGGGATTACCAGGAAGATCTGGTCAGGAAAAACCTGGAAATTAAGTCAGAAGCGAGGAGAAAATCAGCTAACGGCCAGCTGACAACTCTCAATGAAACAACGAACAACAAACTAAAAACTACCAACTATCTTCTTTTTTGTGAACATCCGTCTGTTTATACTTTAGGCAAAAGTGGCCATATGGAAAATGTATTGTTGAGTGAAAACGAAATGGAAGAAAAAGAAATTGAATTTTTCAAAACCAATCGCGGCGGCGACATCACTTTTCATGGCTTGCAGCAAATCGTTGGTTATCCTATTCTTGACCTTGAAAATTTTTTTACAGATATTGGCAGGTACATGCGAAGCCTTGAAGAAGTGATCATTCTTGCTATTAGGGAATATGGAATAAAAGGCGACAGAAGCAAAGGTGAAACAGGTGTATGGATTGATCCGGGTATTGCGGGAAGAGAAAGAAAAATTTGCGCGATGGGAATCCGTTGCAGCCGCTGGATAACGATGCACGGATTTGCATTGAATGTAAATACCGATCTCAGTTATTTCAACAACATCATTCCTTGTGGTATTGTAAACAAACAAGTTACTTCTATAGAAAAAGAGCTTGGGTATAAAGTGGATTTTGAAGATGCGAAAGAAAAAGTAAAACGAAATTTTGAAAATGTTTTTGATGTGAAGATTGTTTAATCCTTCTTTTGCAGTAAACAAACAAATTCTTTTAATTTTTAAATAACACATTCTTAACGGAATTTTAAAAGAACGACCGTCTTAGTATTGATTATCTAAATGAAAGTATTTTAAAAGCTTAAACTTATTTGTATGAAAAAAATTAAACTAACCGCCGTTTTTGTTTCTCTTTTTTTTGCAGGACAGGCGCAGATGAAAACCTTTATTGATCAATTGTTTGTGCATTCCCTGGAAAATAACTCCGTGACTGGGGGCAGCCGAAGTATGAGCCGTACCGGACGGACGAGCGTGCGAGAGCACGTCCGCCCGTCGGTGACGCGTGCCGAAGACGTGGTGGCCAACGCGTCCGGGGAGAACTTCCCGGTCGCGCTGCGCATGCTGCCCGCCCGGCACCGGCGGCACCTGACCAACCTGTACTTCTTCGCCCGCCTGACCGACGACCTCGGCGACGAGGCCCGTGAGGCGCAGCCCAGCTCGCGACCACCGGCCCGGCCCCAGCGAGCCCGGAGAAAGCGTCGCACCGAGCTACCGGCTCCGCCTGCTGGACGAGCTGGCCGCCGACGTCGACCGCATCTACTCGGGCAAGACGCCGCAGTCGCCGGTCATGAAGGCGATGGGCGAAACGGTCCGCGAGTGCGGCGTCCCCGGCCAAGCCGCTGCTCGACCTGATCCAGGCCAACCGGCAGGACCAGCTGGTCACCCGCTACGAGCACCTACCCGGAGCTCGAGCAGTACTGCGAGCTCTCCGCCAACCCGGTCGGCCAGATCGTGCTCTACATCTTCGGCGCTGCCACCCCGAGGCGCATCGCCTTCTCGGACAACATCTGCACGGCCCTCCAGCTGGCCGAGCACTGGCAGGACGTGGCCGAGGACCTGGCCAACGGGCGGATCTACCTGCCAGGTGAGGACATGGAGCGGTTCGGCGTCACGGAGGCCGACCTGGCGCGCGCCGATCGCGCGGGCCGGAACGTCAGGAGCTGATGATCTTCGAGACGGACCGCGCGCCGCGACTGCTTGACTCGGGCGCGCCGCTGGTCGGCACACGCTGCACGGGGCGGCCCGGCTGGCGGTCGCGGGCTACCTGGCCGGCGGCCGGGCGGCGCTGGCCGCGATCCGGGAGCAGGGCTACGACGTGCTGCGCGCCACCCCGCGGCCGCGCAAGGCGGAGGCTGGCCCAAGAGCTGGCCAAGGCGTACGTGAAGGGGAGGTGAAGCGTGAACGACCTGACCGAGGCGTACCGCGAGTGCGAGCGGATCACCTGGACGCAGGCGAGGAACTTCGCCTACGGCATCAGGCTGCTGCCGCCAGCCAAGCGCCGCGGGCTCGCCGTCATCTACGCGTTCGCCCGGCGCATCGACGACATCGGCGACGGCACCCTGCCCGGGCCAGGAGAAAGACATGCCCGCCGAGGAGAAGATCGCCGCGCTGGAGCAGGCCCGCAGGCGTCCTAACCTCGACCAGGAACGCGCGCGCCGACGACGACCCCGTCCTGCGTCGCGCTGGCCGACACCGCGCGCAGCTTCCCGGTCCCGCTCGCCGCCTTCGGCGAGCTCATCGACGGCTGCGTGGCCGACGTCCGGGGCACCCGCTACAAGACGTTCGACGACCTGCACTGCTACTGCCGCTGCGTGGCGGGCAGCATCGGGCGGCTGTCGCTCGGCATCTTCGGCACCCGAGGCGACCCGGAGAACAGGCAACAAACTGGCCGACGACGCTCGGCGTCGCCCTGCAGCTCACCAACATCCTGCGCGACATCCGCGAGGATCATCCGCAACGGCCGGGTCTACCTGCCCGCCGAGGACCTGGCCAAGTTCGACGTGGACCTCGGACCGGAGCCGCCCGGCACCGCGATGCAGTTCACCCGCCTGGTCGAGTTCGAGGCCGAACGGGCTCGCGACTGGTACGCCAGCGGCTGCGGCTGCTGCCACTGCTCGACCGGCGCAGCGCTGCCTGCACCGGCGCGATGGCCGGCATCTACCGGCGGCTGCTCGAGCGGATCGCGGCGCAACCCGCCGCGGTGCTGGAGCGGCCGGGTGTCCCTGTCCACGGGGGAAAAGGCCATGGTCGCCGTCAAGGCCCTGGCCGGGAGGGTCACGATGGAAGTACCTGCAACGGGCGCCGAGATCACCGGAGCGCGGCCGTCCGAGGGCCGTGGTGATCGGCGGCGGCCTGGCCGGCATCACCGCCGCGATCGCGCTCGCCGAGGCGGGCGCCACGTCACGCTGCTCGAGGCCAGGCCGCGGCTCGGCGGGGCCACCTGCTCCTTCAGCCGGGACGGCCTGATCGTCGACACCGGCCAGCACATCTTCCTCGGCTGCTGCTCGGCCTACCGCGGCCTGCTGGACAAGCTCGGCATGGCCGGGCACGCGCCCATGCAGGACCGTTTCGACGTGACCGTGCTCGCCCCCGGGGCCGACGGCCAGCCCAGGCGGCCAGGCTCCGCAGGAATGCGCTGCCCGGCCCCCTGCATATGCTGCCGGCTCTCGGCCGCTACCGTTCCTTTCTTTGACCGAACGGATGTCGGTTATCCCGCCCGGCTCTCGCGATGCGCCGTGTGGATCCCGCCGAACCCGCCAAGACCGGCAGCGCTTCGGCGACTGGCTCGCCGCCCACGGCCAGACCGAACGTTCCCGCCGCGTGCTCTGGGACCTGTTCTCCGTCTCGTCCCTGAACATCGCGGGCGACGACGCCTCGCCTGGCGCTGGCCGCCGTGGTGGTCAAGACCGGCCTGCTCGGCGAGACAACGCGGCCGACATCGGCGTCCCCGCCCTGTCGCTGGGCGAACTGCACGGCGACGCGGCCGCGCGACGCTGCTCGGCAAGCTCGGCGCGCCCGGTCAGCCTGGGCGCAAGGTCACCGCGATCGAGCCCGCCGACGATGGCGGGTCCCCCGGGCGGCGGCGCTGGTACCTGGTCCGGCCCTGGCGCGCCGAGGACGGTGGCCGGTCTCGCGGGCGCGGTGGTCCTGGCCGTCCCGCACGAGAAGGCCGCGCCGCTGATGCCGCCGGGCGCCCTGCCCGAGCAGACCGTCGCGGCCTGGGACGGCGGGCTGGGCGCCTCGCCCATCGTCAACGTGCACGTGATCTACGACCGGCCGGTGATGGACCTGCCGTTCGTGGCCGCCGTCGACTCCCCGGTGCAGTGGGTCTTCGACCGCACCCGCATCTCCGGGCATCTCTGCTTCTGAGCGCGGGCGGCCCGGACGCCAGTACCTGGCCATCTCGCTGTCGGCCGCGGACGAGTACGCGGACACCCCGGTGGCCCGAGCTGCAGGAGCAGTTCGTCCCCGCGCTGGCCGAGCTGTTCCCGGCCGCGCGCGACGCCGACGGTCGCCGAGTTCTTCGTCACCCGCGAACGGCGGGCGACGTTTCGCCAGGCGCCGGGCAGCGGCGCGCTGCGGCCCAAGGCCGCCACGCGGCGGCCCGGCCTGGTGCTGGCCGGCGCGTGGACCGATACCGGCTGGCCGGACACGATGGAGGGCGCGGTGCGCAGCGGCCTGGCCGCGGCGGTCGAACTGCGCCGGACCGTCCTGAAACCCACCTCACCGATTGGGGAGCGTCAGTGACTGCTGTTATGCCTGAGGGCGTGGCCCTGGCCCGTGACCTGGTTGGCCCCGCGATGGAGGCCGCGATCGCCCGGCTGACCCCGGCCGTGCGCGCCGTGGCGGCCTATCACTTCGGCTTCGCCGACGCCGCGGGGAACCCGATGCGCGAGCTGGCCCGGAGGGGGCAGCGGCAAGGCGCTGCGGCCCGCGCTCGCCCTGCTGTCCGCGCGCGCCGCGGGCGCGCCGCCCGAGCGCGGCGTGCACCGCCGCGGTGGCGGTCGAGCTGGTGCACAACTTCTCGCTGCTGCACGACGACATCATGGACAACGACACCGAGCGCAGGCACCGGCCCGACCGCCTGGACCGTGTTCGGCGTCGGCGCGGCCATCCTGGCCGGCGACGCGCTGCTCGCCCTGGCCCAGGACCTGCTGCTCGAGGACGACACGCTCCGGGGCGCTGTGGGCGTCCCGCTGCCTGTCCGCCGCGGTGCTGCGGCTGATCGACGGGCAGGGCGAGGACCTGGCCTTCGAGAAGCGCGACGACGTGACCCTGGCCGAGTGCCTGGACATGGCGGGGAACAAGACCGCGGCCCTGATGGCCTGCGCCTGCAGCATCGGCGCGGTGCACCTGGGCGCGCCGCCGCACGCTGGCCATGGCGCCTGGCCGGGTTCGGCGGGCACGTCGGGCTGGCCTTCCAGCTCACCGACGACCTGCTCGGCATCTGGGGCGCGCCCGAGGTCACCGGCAAGCCGGTCCGCGCCGACCTGCGCGCCCGCAAGAAGTCGCTGCCGGTGGTGGCCGCGCTGACCAGCGGCCAGCCGGAGGCGGCCGACGCTGCGCGCGCTGCTCACCAGCGCGGAGCCGCTGACCGAGGGCGACCTGGTCCGCGCGGCCGGCCTGATCGTGGCGGCGGGCGGCAAGGACTGGGCCGAGGCCGAGGCCGACGCCCAGCTGGCCAAGGCCAACGCGAGCCTGGCCAGCATCGACCTGGCCGCCGACGTGCGGCGACGAGCTGACCGCCATCGCCGAGTTCATCACGGCGCGCACATGGTAGCTCAAGGGCTCCACGCGTGGCACGGCGGAAGCGCCGCCGTGATCCGGCGAGAGGCCTAGGCGCCGTCGCCTCGCCGAGGACGCGCTCGACCGTGCCCGTGACCACCTGCTCGGCCTGCAGCACGCCGAGCGGGTGGTGGCAGGGCGAGCTCGAGACCAACGTGACCATGGACGCCGAGGACCTGCTGCTGCGCGAGTTCCTCGGCCTGCACGACGACGGGTGATCGCCTCGGCGGCCGCGCTGGATCCGGTACGCAGCAGCGGGAGGACGGCACCTGGGCCAACTTCTACGGCGGCCCGGCCGACCTGTCCACCACGGTCGAGGCCTACCTCGCGCTGCGGCTGGCCGGCGACGACCCGGGCGAGCCGGCACATGAAGCCGGCCCGGGACTGGATCACGGAGCAGGGCGGGGTCGAGGCGACCCGGGTGTTCACCCGGATCTGGCTGGCCCTGTCCGGCCTGTGGTCCTGGGACGACCTGCCGGTCATCCCGCCCGAGCTGATCTACCTGCCGTCCTGGTTCCCGCTCAACATCTACGACTGGGGCTGCTGGGCCCGGCAGACGATCGTGGCCCTCGCCGTGGTCCAGCGTTCCGCCCGTCCCGCCCGATCGGCCTGTCCATCGACGAGCTGAACACCGGCGGCCCGCACGGCCGGGCGCCCCGCCCGCGCCGCGACCTCGACGCGCGTCCCGTCGGCGGCACGACCAGCGCCGCGGACCCTGGGCCCGCTGCTTCAACGTCCTGGACACCGCCCTGCACCACTACCGCCCGGTGAAGCGGTCCGGCGGGCCGCGCTGCGCCGCTGCGCCGAGTGGATCATCGCCCGGCAGGAGGAGGACGGCTGCTGGGGCGGCATCCAGCCGCCGTGGGTGTACTCGATGATGGCGCTGCACCTGCTCGGCTACGAGCTCGACCACCCGGTCATGGCCAAGGGCACTCGCCGGGCTCGAGGGTTCACCATCACCGAGGAACGGACCGCAGGGCCCGGTGCGCCGCCTCGAGGCGTGCCAGTCGCCGGTGTGGGACACCGTGCTGGCCATGATCGCGCTGGCCGACGCGGGCTTGGCCCCTGACGACCCGGCGCTGACCCGGGCCGCCCGATGGGTGCTCGGACGAGGAGATCAGCGGCCCGGGCGACTGGCGGTGCGCCGGCCGCGGCACCGCGCCTGGCGGCTGGGCGTTCGAGTTCGAGAACGACAACTACCCCGACACCGACGACACGGCCGAGGTCGTGCTCGCGCTGCGCCGGGTCGGCCTCGGGCGCCAGGCCGGTAGCCGCGGCGCATCGACCGCGGGCATGGCCTGGCTGGCCGGGCATGCAGTGCAAGGACGGCGGCTGGGGCGCGTTCGACGCGGACAACACCCGCGAGCTGGTCAACAAGCTGCCGTTCTGCGACTTCGGCGCGGTCATCGACCCGCCCTGGGCCGACGTCACCGCGCACATCGTGGAGGCGTTCGCCGCCGAGGGCCGGGCCGGCCGAGCCGGCCGTGCCGGCGCGGCGTGGTCTGGCTGCTGCGGAACCAGGAGCCGGACGGTTCCTGGTTCGGCCGCTGGGGCGCCAACTACCTCTACGGCACCGGCGCCGTGGTGCCCGCGCTGATCGCGGCCGGGGTGAAGCCGTCCAAGCCGGCACATCCGGCGGGCCGTGGCCTGGCTGGAGCGGCACCAGAACGCGGACGGCGGCTGGGGCGAGGACCTGCGCTCCTACGACGACCAGGGGCTGGCCGGCGCAGGGCGCCTCCACCGCGTCGCAGACCGCCTGGGCGCTGCTCGCCCTGCTCGCGGCGGGGGAGCGGGAGCACCCCGCCACCGAGCGCGGCATCCGCTGGCTGGCGGCAGACGCAGCGGCCGGACGGCACCTGGGACGAGCCCTGGTTCACCGGCACCGGCTTCCCCGGCGACTTCTACATCAACTACCACCTGTACCGGCTGGCCTTCCCGGTCAGTGCCCTCGGCAGGTACGTCAATGGAGGTCACGATGACCGCAATGACCATCTGTGCCCCGATGCGAGTGGAGGCCCGCGCGATCCGCCAGGGACTGCGGGCCAGCGCTCGATCCGCCACGGGTACTGCGCACGGGCTACGGCACCCGCCGGGCGGCGGACCGGGCCGGAGAGCTGAAAGCCGACTCGTTCGGCCAGCTGGCCGTCATGGGGGTCGGCGCCGGGCTGACCGCCGACCTCAGCCCGGGCGACCTGGTCGTCGCGACCGAGGCGGGCGCTGGCGACCTGCCTGTCCGCGCCGCTGCTGGCCGGCGAGCTGCGCCGGGCCGGGCTGACCGTCCGGACCGGCCGGGTCACCACGGTGGACCACCTGGTCCGCCGGGCCGAGCGGGCCGGCCTGGCCGCCGACGGCTCGCTGCTGGCCGACATGGAGTCGGCGCCGCTGGCCGCCGCGGCCGGGCGACCGGCCGGTCGCGGTGATCAGGGCCGTCTCCGACACCCCGGTCCACCCGGTGGCGGGCATCGTCCCCGGCGGCCTGGCCGCGCTGCGCGCGCTGCGCGCCGCCGCCCCGGCCGTCGAGCGGTGGGCCGCGGCCTGCGGCCCGCGCCAGGTGCTGCTGGCCGGGCCGCGGTCGTTCTGCGCCGGCGTGGAACGGGCCATCGAGATCGTCGAGCGGGCCCTGGAACTCCAGGGCGAGCCGGTCTACGTGCGCAAGCAGATCGTGCACAACACCCGCGTGGTGGGCGACCTGGAGGGCCGCGGGGCGGTGTTCGTGGACGAACTCGACGAGGTGCCGGACGGCGCCACCGTGGTGTTCTCCGCGCACGGGGTGTCGCCCATGGTCCGGACCGAGGCCTCCCGGCGCGGGCTCGCGGTCATCGACGCGACCTGCCCGCTGGTCTCCAAGGTGCACGCGGAGGCCCGGCGGTTCGCCGCCGACGGGTACACGGTCGCGCTGATCGGACACGAGGGCCACGAAGAGGTCGAGGGCACGCTGGGCGAGGCGCCCGACTCGATGGTCCTGGTGCAGACCCCGCAGGACGTGGCGAAGCTGCGGCCCCGGGACGGGGAAAGGGTCGCGTACCTGATGCAGACCACGCTGTCGGTCGACGAGGCCGCGGAGGTGTCCGGCGCGCTGCGCGACCGGTTCCCCGCGGTCCGCACGCCCGGCAGCGACGACATCTGCTACGCGACCACCAACCGGCAGGCCGCGGTGCGGGCTGTCGCCGCCGAATCCGACCTGGTGCTGGTGGCGGGCTCGGCGAACTCCTCCAACTCGGTCCGGCTGGTGGAGGCCTGCGAACGGGACGGCACTCCCGCGCACCTGATCGACAGCGCGGAGGACATCCAGCTCAGCTGGCTCACGGGGGTATCTACGATCGGCCTGACCGCCGGAGCCTCCGCCCCTCCCGCCGTGGTGGAGGAGATCATTTCGGCGCTTTCAGGGCTAGGCCCCCTGTCGGTTTCCGAGCGAGTGACGACCACGGAATCAATCCGGTTCGGCCTGCCCAAGGAGGTACGGCAATAATGCCCATGCCACTACGTCAGTCCCTGCGCGTCGGGTCCTACCTGATGCGCCAGAAGCTGACTCGCAATAAGAAGTTCCCGCTCCTGGTCGAGCTCGAGCCGCTGTTCGCCTGCAACCTGAAGTGCGCCGGCTGCGGCAAGATCCAGCAGCCGCACACCATCCTCAAGCAGCGGATGCCGGTCGAGCAGGCGATCGGCGCCGTCGAGGAGAGCGGCGCCCCGATGGTCTCCATCGCCGGCGGCGAGCCGCTGATGCACCCGCAGATCGACGTGATCGTCGCCGAGCTGATCAAGCGGAAGAAGTTCGTCTTCCTCTGCACCAACGCGCTGCTGCTGCCCAAGAAGCTGGACAAGTTCAAGCCGTCGCCCTACTTCTCCTGGGTCGTGCACATCGACGGCCTGAAGGAGCGGCACGACGAGTCGGTCTGCAAGGAAGGCGTGTTCGACGAGGCGGTGGCCGCGATCAAGCTGGCCAAGTCGCGCGGCTTCACGGTGAACACGAACACCACGTTCTTCAACACCGACACCCCGCAGACGATCATCGACGTGCTCACCTACCTCAACGACGACCTCGGCGTCGACCAGATGCAGATCTCGCCCGCCTACGCCTACGAGAAGGCGCCCGACCAGGAGCATTTCCTCGGCGTGGAGGAAACGCGGGAACTGTTCCGCAAGGCGTTCGGCGACGGCCGGCGGAAGAAGTGGCGGCTGAACCACACGCCGCTGTTCCTGGACTTCCTCGAGGGCAAGACCGATTTCGGCTGCACCGCGTGGGGCATTCCGTCCTACTCGCTGCTCGGCTGGCAGAAGCCCTGCTACCTGATGAACGACGGGTACGTGAAGACGTACAAGGAGCTCATCGAGACGACCGACTGGGACTCCTACGGGCGGGGCAAGGACCCGCGCTGCGCCAACTGCATGGCGCACTGCGGCTACGAGCCCTCGGCCGTGCTGGCCACGACCAGCTCGCTGCGCGAGTCGATCAGGGCGATGCGCAGCTAATCCCGGCCAAGCGCTGATACGCGGGTCCCCGGCCCGGCCGGGGACCCGCGTGTTTTATTCCCGGACTATTCCCGGAGGTTGCGCTCAGGGCTCGTTCAGGTAGCACGGGCCAGGCTCTGGTCCTGGCGCGGCGTTTCGCTCCCGGGGCGAGTCACCGCGCCGCCATCTTTCGCCAGGCACCCGGTTTATCGCGCTGCCCCTTCAAAGGAGTCGGGATGTTCTTCACCTATCTGCGGCGTGAACTGCGGCGCCGCATGCGCCAGGCGGTGTTCATCGCGCTTGGCCTGGCCCTGGGCGTGGGCCTGGTGATCACCGTGACGGCGGCCTCGTCCGGCGTCAAGAACGCCCAGGGCACCGTGCTGCACGCGCTGTACGGCGTCGGCACCAGCCTCACCGTGACGAAGACGCCGAAGGCGGGCTCGTTCAACCCGGGATCGTTCGGCTTCGGCTTCCGCGCCGGGACCGGGGACCGGCCGGCCGCCGGGACCAAGATCAACACGAACACGCTGTCGTCGAGCCCGACGCTCGCCTCAATCAGCTCGTCCTCGGTCTCGACCGTGGCCAAGCTGGACAACGTGGCGGCGGCGGCCGGCGGCCTGACCCTGGACAACCGCACGCTCAGCGGTACCGTGCCCGCCATCAACTTCAACGGCGGTGCCGGGGGCGGCGCTCCCGCCAGCGGCGGTGCCGGTTCCGGCGGCAGGCGGCGGCCAGAGCTTCCGGGCCAACTTCAGCACCAGCAGCTTCGGCGTGGAGGGCGTGGACATCGGGACCGGCGAGCTCGGCCCGCTCAGCTCGGGCAAGCTCAGCTCGGGCCGGACCTTCACCGCGTCGGACGCCTCGTCGGACGTCGCCATGGTGGACGCCTCGTACGCCACGCAGCACAAGCTGAAGGCCGGATCCACCATCGCCATCGGCAACAGCAAGGGCACCTCGACGAACTTCAAGGTGATCGGGATCGTCAGCGAGCCCGCCGGGAACAACCCCTCGGACGTCTACATCCCGCTGGCCGTGGCGCAGAACCTGGCCGGCATGAAGAACGAGGTCAACACCATCTACGTCGCGGCCAGCAGCGCCGCGGCCATCGGCTCAGTGCAATCCGAGATCAAGAAGGCCTTGCCGTCCGAGACCGTGACCACCTCGGCCGACCTGGCCAGCGAGGTCACCGGCTCGCTGTCCAGCGCCTCCAGCCTGGCCAACAACCTGGGCAAGTGGCTCGCGCTGGCCGTCCTGGTCGCCGCGTTCGGCCTGGCCAGCCTGCTGACGATGGCGGCGGTCTCGCGGCGGGTGCGCGAGTTCGGCACGCTGAAGGCGCTCGGCTGGAAGAGCCGCCGCATCATCGGCCAGGTGATGGGCGAGGCGATCACGCTGGGCATCCTCGGCGGGGTGATCGGCATCGGGCTCGGCTTGGCCGGCGCCGAGCTGGTCTCCAAGCTGTCGCCCAAGCTGTCCGCCGTGGTCGGCCAGACCACCGGCTCGGCGACCCCGGGCGGCGCCCGCCAGTTCGGCTTCCCCGGCGGGGGCGCGGGTACCGCGCGGGTCCCGGCGGCGGTTCCTTCAACCGCGCGGCGAACTCGGCCAGCCACACGGTCGCCGTCCACCTGTCCGCTTCGGTGAGCGCGGGCATGATCGTGCTCGCGGTCGTGCTGGCGATAGCGGGCGGCATCATCGCCGGGATCTTCGGCGGCTGGCGGGCGGCGCGGCTGCGTCCCGCCGCCGCCCTGGCCAAGGTCGCTTGAGGTTAAGGAGGCATCGACCATGTACAAGCTCTCCGGAGTGACGAAGAACTACGCCAAGGGCCGCGAGACCGTGGCCGCGCTGCGCGGGGTCGACCTGGTGATCGAGGACGGCGAGTGGCTCGCCATCCAGGGGCCGACCGGGCACGGCAAGTCGACGCTGCTGCAGGTCCTCGGCGGCCTGGACCGGCCGTCCGGCGGGATCGTCGACTTCGACGGCCGTGACCTCGCACAGCTGCGCGAGGCCGAGGTGACCCGGGTCCGGGCCACCTCCATCGGTTTCGTGTTCCAGACCTTCAACCTGATACCCACGCTTTCCGCGCAGGAGAACGTGGAGGCCGCCCTGGTCCCGCTGCACGTCTCGGCGGCCGCGCGGCGGCAGCGGGCCGCGGTCGCCCTGGAGACCGTCGGCCTCGGGGACCGGCTGCGGCATGTGCCCGGCGAGCTGTCCGGCGGCCAGCAGCAGCGGGTCGCCATCGCCCGGGCCTTGGTCAAGGAGCCCAAGGTACTGCTGGCCGACGAGCCGACCGGCAACCTCGACGAGGACACCAGAGACGAGATCATCGGCTTGCTTGAGACCATGTGGCGGGAACGTGGCCTGACCATGGTGCTGGTGACGCACGACAGCACCGTGGCCCGCCGGGCTCAGCGTATCGGCGTGATGAAGAACGGCCGTCTCAGCTTCAAGCCGTCCTCCCGGGCCAAGGCAGCCCGGCGCGCTGCTATCCAAGCTGGGGCTATTGGCTCTGACGCGGCGGGCACCGGGGCTAGGCGCTAGCGCCGGCCGTTCCGACCCACCCGGCCGTTCGACCACCGGGAGCTCCGGATCCAGCCGCCCGATCGTCCCGGGCGGCAGGAGCTGCCGGAGGAACTCCTGGAGGAACCAGATCTCCTGGAGTAGGCGGGCCGCCGCGTTCCCTTGTGGTCCAGCGCCGCCTGGCCGTTACCCTGTGCGGTCAGGCGGCGCCGGGTCACGATCAAAAGGCCAGCTGCTCTTTCTCCAGTAACAAAAGCTAAATTGCTGCCCAGCGCTCACGACCGGCGAGCCCATATATAACTTGACGCTGGGTGCACCAGACCCGTTGAATGGAATTACTACATAAGCGAAAAAGTCGGCCCTGATGCACAATTGATCACTGGGGGGTCGGCCATGGGGTCATACGGGGGGAACCGCCTGAGACGGCGCCGGGGGCAGTGGCGCCGCGGGCCAGTGGTGCCGGGGGCGCTGGCCGAGCTACGCCAGCTGGCCAGGGAGCCGCTCTTCGCTGAGGTGGAACGCGCACTGCTCGCTCTCGGCCAGGGCATCGAGACCGGGCCCGCCGGGTCCGGTCTGGATGCCGTGCGCCAGCTCCGGCAGCGCAGCGCCGAGTATCAGCGCGCCGCCCTCGACCTCGAGGCAGCCGCCCGCTGCTGCCGCCTCGTCGAGCGGGAAATCAACCAGCACGCCGACGCGATTGTTTCACAAAATAGTAAAGGCCTCGCCGGCCAGTTCCGTGACATTTTCCGCCGAACCCGGTCCGCCGCGCGAAATACAGCGCGAAGGCAGGAACCTACCCGGGTGGCCCCCGGCCCGAGCCCAGCTGGGCCTTCGCCTCCGTCCGCGCCGATTCCTGGCCCGGGCCATCGCCGCCCCGCGCCAGCCGGCGCCGCCACCCCGGCGCCGGGCATCGCCGCCCCGGACGCCGACATCGCGGCGTCGGCGCTCGGGCCGCTCGAGGTGCATGTCGCCGGGCGGCGCGTGCCGAGATGGACCAGCCTGAAGGCCCGGTCGGTGTTCCAGTACCTGCTGGTTCACCAGGACCGACCCATCCGGCGCGACGTCCTGATGTCGCTGCAGTGGCCTGACCACAGCCATAACTCGGCCCGTAACAACCTCAACGTGGCGCTCTACAGCCTGCGCAACACCCTGGAAGGCCTAGGCCAGGGCGCCCAGCCCGTCGTGTACCGGGACGGCTGCTACATCCTCAATCCCGAGCTGACCTGGTGGATCGACCGTAACGAGTTCCTGTCGGCCTTCGGCGACGCCCGCCGGGCGCACCGGGAAGACCGGCCCGAGCGGGTCATCGGCGCCTACCGCAAGGCCATCAGTCTCTACCGCGGCCCGCTGTTCGAAGACGACGGCGACGGCGAGTGGTACCTGCCCGAGCAGCGCCGCCTGCAGGACCTCTACGGGCAGGCCCTGGAGGACATCGCGGCGATCAACTTCCGGCTCGGCGAGCTGGCCGAGGCCCAGGAGTTCGGTCAGCGCGCCCTCGGCCACGATCCGTGTTCCGAGTCCACCCATCGGCTGCTCATGCGCTGTTACGCGGCACAGCATCAGCAGCAGCTCGTCAGCCGCCAGTACCGGATCTGCGTCGACGCCCTGCGCGATGAGCTCGGCGTCTGCCCCTCGGACGAGACGACCAGGCTCTTCCACGAGCTCATCTGAGCGCATCTTCATCACTAAATAAGCGCCTAGGCGCGAAGTTTCGCGGAAACTAACCGGCGGCTATCCGCCGCCTTTAGCGCCACCTCAGCGCCGGCCCGGATCCTGAGACGATGGCCTCTTCGGGCCACGCTCAGCCACATGACCAGCGCAAGGGAGACGCTTCATGTCCACCGCAACCACGACGGAGGCACCGGCTACCACGGCGGCACCGGCTACGCCGGAACTGCCCGACTGGCTCGACGGCTCCACGGAGGTCCTGCTGCCGACCAGGAGGCACCTGCGGGCGTACTGGGACGCCGACATCCTCGACATCGATGACAAGAATGTCCACGACACCATCATCGAGCGCTCCGACACCTTCGAGGTCCGCTTCCGTGTCTACCTCAAGGGGCGGCTGTGGAACTGCATCGGCGGCCGCTGGTGCTTCGACGTCTGCTTCACCGCCATCGGCGACGGCCCGGACTTCAACCTGTCCCATGTCCTGCCCAACCCCGACGAGCTGCAGATCGCCGACTGGAACGGCTGCCGGACGCGCTACATCGACCTGTGCGTCACCGTGCCGCCATGCACGGTCCCGGCCGAGAGCTGCGGGACGCTCTACCAGGTGGGGGCGAAGTTCGAGCTGCGCTGCTGCGGCGACTACGGCAACGAGCGGGGCGAGGTGGCCGTCGCTGGTCACGAGCCTCAGGGCGAGTACATGTTCGTGTAGGCCGGGCCCGGGCCCGCGCCGCACGGCCGCGGGCCCGGGTCCCCCCGAGCAAAAGAGGCCGGCAGAGAGGAGCTCACCGTGCCCGACGACCTGAGCTCGATCGAGGGCCTGGCGGACAAACACCGGCGGGTCCTCGCCCGGCACCACATCACCGATATCCGCGGCCTGGTCCAGGCGGACCGCCGCGTGATCCACCGGGCGATGGCGAACCTGCGGCCGCGCCCGGCCCTCGAGCTGATCTCGCGCTGGCAGGACGATGCCCGGAGCAAGCTGGCCGAAGCCGTCACCGACGCCTCGGACTGGCACACGGCGGCCTCGTTCGTGGTCATCTTCAGCCAGCGCCAGCGGGAAGGCGCCTGGCAGCGTCGCGTCGAGGCAGAGCGAACCGAGGTCGAGCCGGAACGTAACCCCCAGGTATGGCCAGGCTGGGACTTCGCCCCGGTCCGCGCCTGGATGACCGGCCAGCTGGCCAGCCAGCCGCCAGTCAGAGCCTCACCAGTGAGCCTCAGTCGCCGGGTCTCTGTCCCGCGAGTCCTCAGTCTGCCAACCCGCCATCGCCGGGGCCGGCGGCCAACGGAGGCCAGCCGCCCGCCGAGACCTCGACATCCGATAATGCCCGGACGCCCCCGGGCCCTTCAGCGCCGCGGCCCGGCCCCGGCTGCGCATCGACAGCGCCACGCTCATCGACGCGGCTGGCTCCACCGGCGTGGTGAAGGCGGCCAGCCCGCTTCGGACCCGCGCACCGAGCTCACCGCACCAGTCCGCGTGGTTCTCACCGTCAGCGGGGCCCGGCCCGGAACGCGCTGCAGGCGGTCGCCCGCATCCAGCACCCGGACGCTCCCGGCTGGAACCCCAGGCCCCGGTGGTCCCATCGGCTTCCGGCCAGGCCGAGTGCGACCTGTCCCAGGTCCCCGCGGGCGACCACGAGCTGTCCCTGATCGCCTGGGCCCCCGACGCCTCCGCCAAGCCCGTCTCGGTCCGCCTGCCCCGGATCACGATCCGCGGCGCCTAGGGGCCGGGTGGTGCGGTAACGCTCCCGGAACGATCCGGGCGTAGCGTGCGGTACATGACGAAAGGGACACCCGGCGGCTGGGCCCCTCACAGGTTAATCGCCGTGCGGCCTGCCCGGCCGTCGTTCATCGCTAGGCTGCTGCTGAGCTTGCGGGCCGGTCCTGGACCCGAACGTCGAGCAGGTCCGCCGGTCGGTGCCGACATTGCCACCGAGGCGCTCAAGAACTCCGCGCGGTTGGCGCTCGAAGAGCCTCAGGAACGTGCCGGATGGGGGCCGCTGAGTTTCTCTCAATCCGGCCAGCGCCAGGGCAACCTGTTTGTGCGGCGGAGAAAGCGGAGGATCGTCGGCGTCGATGGCTTCCCGGGCCCGTTCCTTGGCGACGTTGTCCCCGGCCAGATCGGAGACGCGAGCCGCGTAGAGCGGGACCAGACCGCTGCGCCTGGCGCTGGCCAGCGCGCCGTTGATCTCCGCGGCCGCGGCTGTATGGTCACCGGTCTCTGGCCAACGCCAACCCGCGGGCCGCCTGGCTGGACGGGACATCAGGAGCCGCATGGTCGAGATCGGAGATGGCCCGGTCGCCCTCCCCGAGATCCGCGAGAACCTCACCGCGCATCCGCCGGGCCTCAACCAGCCCGCCGTCCCGGTCGATCACCGAGTTGAGGATCATGACTGCTCCCCGGCCATCACCGGTTTGCCAGAGGGCGAAGGCCAGCTGGATCTGCAGCCCGAGATCGCCTCGTTCCCGGTCGGCCGCCGCGATCAGCTCGGGGATAGCGTCGGCCGGATCTTCCCCGGCCAGCAGGAACTCGCCGGCCGCGGCGAGCTGGTAGGCCGCGGCGTGGGAGTCGCCCGCGGCTTGCATCAGCTCGGACGCCATCCGGTAGTGCGGCAGCGCCTCAGTTGGCTCGCCGCACCGGTAGGCCACGTTCCCGAGCAGCGATTCGGCCTCCGCTCGCTCCCGGAAACCCGACGCGTCTCGGAGTTCCTGCTCGGGGAGGGCCCCGCAAGCACGTTCAGCGTATTCCCGGGCAAGATCCGTCCCCCCGCGCCAGGGCCAACTCGGCCGCGCGGAGGAGGGCGGCGGCCGTCGCCGCGGCCACGGCGGGCCGCTGGCCATCCGCAGCGGATCGATCAGCCGGTGGTCAAGCCGGTAGCACGGCTCGGACTTCTCGATCTCGCCGGTCAGGAGATGACGGTCAAGGAGGTCTCGGAGGACGGGATTCGAAATCTTGTCGGTAGTGGTCGTGCCCTCGTGCAGTCCGCCGCAGGTGCGTCTGTTGATGATGAGACCCGTCACCAGCCACGCGTGAAGCATCCGGGGCGGGATTCGGTGCAGCGCTGCTGTCTCGGTGATGACCTGCCCGCAGTAGTGGGTCAGGGCGAGCTCGGCGTCGCCGAATTCCCGGGTCACCTGGTCGGAGATGTCGGTGACGTCCGACGGGATTTCTTCCACAACCGGGCGCACACAGCCTGTAGCAGGGTTGGCTCGACGCAGCGGTCGGACGGCAGCTTGGCTTCTTGCGAGATCCTCAGCAAGTCTGTGACGATGCCGTGCGCGGCCGTGTCCGCGAACGTCCGGCCCGCAGCCACGGCAGGCTCCCTGATCGCCGCGATCGCGTCCAGCGGGGTCAGCCCGGTGATCGTGTGCCGGGCGCCGAAGCCGACGGAGTTGGTGAGGAGGCTGAGGCCGGTGATCCTGGTCATCAGTAGCAGGTGCAGCGAACGGTGATCCGACATTGCCTCGGCGAGTTGGGCGAGAAACTCCTTGCGCCACTTCTCCAAGGCGCCGGACTCCGGGTCGAGGGCGAGGTCATCCAGGGCGTCGACGGCTGCATAAGTGACGCCATTATGCCCCCGCGTCTGCTCGCGCACGAAGGCGCTGACGCTCAGCCCGGCGAGCCGGGTGGGCACATCCTCGGGCGCCCAGGATCGCAGCAGCGCGAACGTGAACGGGTTGTGCTCCGTGAGGGCCGGGAACGGAAACGACATGCCGCGCGACAAGTCCCCAGGCGAGAAGACGAGCGGCTGGTACGGGCCGTCCTCTCCCGCAGCAACGGGCGGACGCGGGCGTGCAGCAAGGAGGTCTTCCCGCATCCCGGCGGGCCGCTGACGACGGTAAGTCGGCTCGCCATCCAGTGGTCGACGATCGGGATGATGTCCTTATCCCGCCCGAAGAAGAACTCCTTATCAACCTGTGTAAAGGCACGTGAGCCGGGATACGGGTTGTCCGCGATCGTGCGCACCGAAGCCAATCCTCCCCAATGTGGCAGCGGGCACCGTATGCCTGACCTACAGTCAGACAGTACGTGACGCCCCGGCAAGGCGCTAGCTCATGGCTGCCAGCGCGCTGCCGGGGACATTACGGGATTCCCTGGATGTTTCTGAGCTTAAAATGCCCGCTGGGTCAGCTGATGAAGTTCTTGAAACCGGCAAAGCTGCGCTCGGGCTTGGACGCGAGGATCCGCTCAAGGGCCCGGCTGAGCGCGGATTCGGCGTCGGTGAACTCCAGGTCGGTAATGCTGATCTCCCGGACGTCCAGCAGCAGGCCGTCGGCAACGTCGTTCATGATCCTCCTCGTCACGGGTCGCCGTGCAGGCACTGACCCCCGTGTCGTCTGTGCGGGCGCCGTTCCGGCGCCTATATTGTTAGAATTACATTGTTTCGCGGAAGCTGTCGAGGGCCTTCTGGCGAAATCCAGGGGGCATGGTTTCATGATCGCAATACCTCCTGTTCCCGGCGTGGCCGACCGTAGTCGACTCATTTCGAAATTACGAGCTTATAGGCAGGAAGTACATATGACGGTGCCCGAGGCGAGCCGCCACGGGGCGTCCCTGTGATCTGGGGTGGCGTCCCGACCCGGAATAAGAACTTCACTGGTCGGGAGGACATCCTCGACCGGCTGCGGGAAGGCGCGTCGAGCCGCGTCACGGCGGTATTGCCGGAAAGCGGGCCGCGCAGCTCAGAGAGCGATCCGGGCAACCCGATACCGCAAGGCGTAACGGTCTGGGTGGCGTCGGCAAGACTGCTATCGCGATTGAGTACACCTACCGTTTCCGATCCGAGTACGACCTCGTGTGGTGGATCGCGGCGACCGGCTGCCATCAGTGCGGGGCTCGCTCGCGGAACTGGCCCAGCGGCTCGGTCTGGAAGCCTCGCCCACGGCGGGAGTCGACGGCCTCATCTCGGCCGTGCGCGACGCATTGCGACGCGGCGAGCCCTATAGTCGCTGGCTGATCGTCTTCGACAACGCCGATGAGCCGGAGGAGATCAAGGACCTGATCCCAACCGGGCCCGGGGACGTCCTGATTACGTCGCGTAACCATCGCTGGGAGGCCGTCATCAACACGGTTCCCATGGATGTGTTCCGGCCCGGAGAGAGCAGGGACTTCCTGCTCAAGCGGGTTCGCCGAGGCCTGGCCGAGGTCGACGCGGAACGGCTGGCCAAGGAACTGGGTCACTTGCCGCTCGCGCTTGAGCAGGCGGGGGCCATGCTGGCGGAGACCGAATGCCCAGGCTGATGAGTACTTGCGGCTGCTCAAGGAGCACGCCGCTGAGATCATGAACGAGGGCCTGCCCTCGGATTATCCGCGCTCCATGACCGCGGCCTGGAAACTATCCGTCGACGCCGTGAAGCGGAGCCGTTCGGAGGCGCTGAAGGTGCTGCGCTGCTGCGCGTTCTTCGGCCCGGAGCCGATCCCGCGCGATGTATTCCGGCGCGGTGCCGGGGGACCGGTACTGCGGTGGCGAAGGTGCTGTCGAACCCGATCGACACGGCGAGCGTCATGCGCGAATTGGCGAGATATGCCCTTATCACCCTCGATGGGAACGCGGTCAAGGTTCACCGCCTGATTCAGGCGCTGCTTCGTGACGACCTGACCGCGGGACAGCAGGCTGCATACCGGCATGAGGCGCACCTCATCATGGCGAACGCCGTACCAGAAAACCCGGATGACGGCACGACCTGGCCGCGCTTCCAGGGCCTGTTGCCGCACGTTAACGCGGAAGCCACGGAGCTGCACCTGTCCCGTGACTTCGAAGTCAGGAGCCTCGCGCGCGGTATCATCCGGTGGCTCTACTTTCCGGCGACTACACGTCCGCGCTGGCGCTGACCGAGCGGTTTATCGAGCAGTGGACCAGGGACTCCGGGTCCGACGACGAGAACGTCCTGCGGGCCCAGCGTCACCTGGGTAACATCCTGCGGCTGATGGGCCGCTCGCCGAGGCCTATAAGGTGACGGACGAGTCGCTTGGCAAGGCCCAGCTCACGCTCCGCAAGAACGATCCGACAACGCTGTCGCTGCGCACGGGCTTCGGGGCCGACCTTCGGGCGACTGGCAGCTTCGCGGCCGCGCGCGAACTGGACACGGAAAGTCGGATTCTGCTCGAGGGCAACTACAAGCCCAAGGACCCCCGGACGCTGCGACTGCTGTCCAGTCTGGCCACCAACCACGTCCTCATGAGTGAATACAGCACGGCCCAAGAGCTGTTTGAGCTCGCCTTCGCCGACATGAATCCCGCGAACTCGGGCGCGACCCCGCTTGACGTTATCAGCGCCTGGGTCGGCATTAGCTGGTCGCTCCGGCTACAGGGCAAACTCGACGATGCCCTGGCCGTCGCCGAAGACGCGCGGGATTACGGTCAGAATTCGTCCGGCCTCGGCCCGGAGCACCTGTCTACCTTGCGCGCCGTGAACGCGTATTTGATCACGTGCCGTCGCCTGCCGGACAGACGACCGGAGGCCCTCGAAGAGAGCGCCGAGGTGTATGAGCTGGCGACTCGCCGCCACGGGGAAAGTAACCCGGAAACCCTGGCGATCGCGGTCGGGCGGAGCAACCTAATGCGCAGCACCAACAATTCTTTTCACCAGAGGGCGCTGGAACTGGCGGAGGTTACGGCGGAGCGAATTTCTGCCGTCTATGGTGCCAGGCATCCGTACTACTACGGGTGCATGACCAACGTTGCGCTGCTGAAGCGGGCCACCAAAGACCCGGCCGGGGCCCGCCAGCTTGATCAGCAGGCCTTGGACGGGCTGACGGCTGGACTCGGGAACAATCACCACTACACGCTGACCGCGGCGATGAACCTCGCCAGCGATCTCGCGGCGCTGGGCCAACTGACGGAGGCAGTTTCTCTCGGTGAGGATACGCTGCAGAGGCTGACTACGCTGCTCGGTCGCACCCACTCGCACACCCTCGGCTGTGCTGAGAACCTCGCCTTGGATCTCATCGCAGCGGGTAAGAGGAACGTGGGAAAGAGCTCCAGGGTAAGACGTTGCGTCTGCTGGCGGAAACGTATAGGGAGAACTCACCTGACTACGAGGCGGCCGCAAACGGTGACCGGCTCGACCCGGACTTCGATCCGCCCGCGATCTGATTACACCCGCCGTCTCACCTAGTGGCCGCTTGTCCGTTGTCTGCCTGCCACTGAACCAGATGGCGCTCGGACTTGCCCTGGGCGACTGCGAGCGCGTCGGCGGGTACTGGCTCGCGCAGCCACTCGTCAAGCACGCTGGCCATCGTCGCGACGAAGGTCTCGCCGGGACTGGTGAGCTGTCCGCTGCGCAGCAGGGTCGCGGCCACGAACGCAACGCCGTCGCGCCAGCGGGCGAACTCAGCGTGGGCTCGCTGCCGGACCTCAGGTTCCGCTGCGGTATCTCGCTGCCCACGCCAGAAGCCGCTGACGCCGAAAAATGCGTAGGCCCCCTGGAGAAGGCCGTCGAGCGGACGTGGATCGGGACGCCACGGCGCGTAGTAACGCTGGCCGTCGTCCGGCTGCGCGAGCGTTACGAGATCGAGCAGCGCGCACAGCTTTAGGTGCTGCGTTTCGTGGACGAGCGTCTCCGCGAAGGTGTACTCGTCGGCCTGTCTGGACATTGCTACCGTGCCAAATACCTGCGGTGAGCTGTTGCTGACATGCCCGGACGCAGGCGCCTGGTAGGGCACGATCACCTGGACTATCGCCGCGATCTCCGCTGCGCGGCCCGGGGAAAGCACCGGCCAGCCGGCCCGCAGCGTGGCACGGAACTCTGCGACCTGCGAGGGCGTGAGCCGGCTGCCCCGCCATCCGACGTGGGCATCCGGAACGGGTCGAGGTCGTCGATGAGAACGCTTAGCGGGCAGGCCGTGGCCCGCCTGAGCTCCCGCCAGCCAGGTTCACCCGGCCGCACCCGCACCCGCAGACTCCCGGAACGGACCTCGGCCTCCTTCGCGGCGACGACAGCGGTGGCGCCGACGGCTTCGGCGGTGCCGAGGGACGGTAGCAGGACGCCAGCACCGAGCACCGGCACCTCGATCTCGGCGTCCAACCCGGCCCTGATGGCGGCCGCGGCCGCGATGGCAGCCAGTCCGCTCGGCCGGACGCCCGGCAGTCCCGCGCTGGCGACTGATGCGGTGTCATCTGGCGCGGCGTTCTCTGTTGGTGCGGCGCTGGACCGGATGACATGGAGCGCCCACGCCCCCACCGACGGGTATCCAATCACCGCGGCCGCGGCCGTCGGGTCCCGTCGTTGCACCTGGGCGAGCAACTGGTACCCGGCCACCCCCAGTGCGTCGTCCGGGTGATCGCCGCGACGGGCCAGCTCCGCGACCTTGCCCAGCAAGATCAGGTGCTTGCTTCGCTGGGCCGCGATGAGTTGCCCAATGGCGTCCTGGCCGCCACCGCCCCGGGCGAGCGCCGCGAACTGCTCCGCGGTCAGCGAGTGATGCCACCGCGCCTTGGCAGGCGTATCCGACTGCGGAGGCATCAGGCTACGTTCCTGGCCCGGCGCGTTCAGGTCTTCCAGCATACGGCCCCTGACGTGGCGGATCAGGGCGAAGAGGTCCGGGCAGTACACCGAGGGGTTGAGGAAGCCCGTGTCCTCGTCGTAACGTGGCATACAGGCCGCCCCCGCACACCGAGCGGACCGGACAGGCGCGGCACTGCGCGGCCAGCGCCCGGACCCCGATCTGGCGGGCGGCGACCCCCGGCAGCTCGAGGGCGGCGTCCGGGGTTCCGGTCCACGTGCAGCGCAGTCGCGGCCGCGCGGCGTAGGCGGCCTTGAGCGTTTCCTGCTCGATGGACCGTCGGTTTGATGACCACCATTGGGCAGGCACGATCCCCACGATCTCGGAACCGCACGTCCCGCCGAGCAGAGGTGCATGATCTCCTCGAACAACCGGATACCGGTCTGCGGTTTGGGGTACCAGTAGTCGAAGATCTCGGTCAGCCAGTCCGCGTACGGGGTGCAGCCGACCAGGTCCGCCCGGGCGGCGGGTTCAGCCATGTCCCGTGCGGCAGCAGGAAATCGATCTTCGGCGGTCCGAAGTCGGCGAGTGCCCGGTATGTCCGGATCGGGTCGTTGCGCAGGTCGACGGTGCACAGCAGCCCGCGTACAGGTGCGGGAACCGGCGGAGCCGCTGAAACGCGGCGGCCACGGCCCGGTAGCTTCCCCAGCCGCTCGGGTACCGCAGGTGCCGGTCGTGGGCATCGGCGTAACCGTAGACGCTGACGCCGACGCGGACATCGAGCTCGTCGAACAGGTCCAGGTAAGCATCGCTCAGTCCGACGCCGTTAGTCTGCATGGCCGCCAGCACCGTGATGCCGGGTCCGCGCTGCGGCGGGTCGACGTCACCAGCCGGAGATCAGCTCACGCCCGGCCAGCAGCGGCTCGCCGCAGTCCAAGATCAGCGTGATCTCCGTCAGCTCGTGCGCCCGGCGTGCTCCCCGATCCCGCTGGCGGTCATGTCGGCGGTCTGCTCAGACATAACGCGCGGCTCGTCACGCCAGAATTGGTGCCATTTCGTACAGTAGCAGTAATCACATGACAGATCGCAGCGGCTGTGCACCCTTGACGATGAACCCGAAAGGGTGCGGGCGCAGCCTTCCCCGAGGAGCGCGGGCACGTCAAGGCTCGCGGCCAGGCGAGACGCGAGTTCACCATGAAAATGATTGTGACATACGGGGCACCTTGCGGCAATCCTGCGCTGCTTCCGCATGTTTTCAGCGATTTCTTCAGTCACACCAGTTTCACCGCTATAGCCGCGAGTGCCCATTCGAGTTATGTATTGGGGCGCAACTGCATCATGTGCTTCTCGGTTTTGAAGCTAAAAGGAAATTCAATTTACGTTCCTATGGTGCCGGACGAGGCCGCGGGTTCTCAGGCGAGCCTTGGCGGCTCGGCTGTTCGGCCGTTTTCTTTATGCAGTAGTCTTTTCTACGGGGCGTGGAAGCGAACTGCCGCGACCGGTAAGGGGATAGGCCTGCGGCGATCGTCTAAGTTGGTAAGTTGTCCCCTGATGCGACCGCGCCGTCGTGCGATGCGCGCCAGCCTGCGTTGCCTACGATATCGGAGCTCCGCGAAGGGGATATTGGCTACTTTGAGTGAGACGTCCGTTGAGAAGCCTGCGGAGCATCACGGCACTGCAGGTCCTGGCCACTGACGGCCATTCCCTTTCCGCGTGCCCGCCGGGTGCCTCGTGGTCCGTGGGCCCGGGCCACGCGCGCCTCGCCGTCGACTCCCCAGGCTTTCCGGATCCTGATCTTTCGGTCGTCGATCTCAATGCTGGGAACCAGAGTATCGACGCTTTCCTTCCCTATGCTGTCCTCGGGATAAAGAATTCGCCGCTTATGGCTGGGTTTGTCGCGTTTGCGGCGATCGTACCTAGGTATCGCTTTATATGCCTCAGGGAGCCATAGTTGACCGGCGGGATCCGCGTCGGATAATGCTCGTGGAGTGAAATCTCCCGCGGGATTGTTGCCATCCTCGTAGTTGTTGCCCTTCTCCTATTCGGGCGAAATATAAATATTGCTTTCCTGATGTTTGCAATGCTAAGCGGAGGAAGTACTTGAAATCTTTTCCACGCTGGCCGACCGTCGGTATCTGAACAGGCTTATAGAACGGGACAAAATAGGTTCGCAACAAGCATCTGTCGAGGCCAGGACGCATGCTGCGGCTCTTGTCGGGCGTCCCATAGGGCCGCTGCTATTTGCGTTCAGCGCCTTTCTCACCGTTCCTGGCGGATGTGATTTCGTTCGTAGCGTCGGTGGCCAGCCTGCTTATGGCCGGGACCGACCCAGGAGTCGTGGGAAACGAGATGGCCGACACTGCGGGAGTTGACCAGTGGAATTGGCCAAGGGGTAGCTAAGGTTAAGAGCGACCGGCGTATCTGGCTGCCCTCCTCACTGATGTCTATGACGAGCGTAGTGTCTCAGGCTCTCATCCTGATATTTCTCGTCGAGGCGAATTCAGGCAAGCTCTCGACTCTCGAGATAGGTATCGTGCTGGGCGCGTCAGGGGTAGGCGGAGCGGTAGGCTCCTTCTGTTCCAAATTCGTGTTGAGCTTTATTGGGGGACGCTGGCTCCCGGTCCAGATGGGGGCATGGTTCATCGTCTTTCTCGTTCTCGCCGTAAGCCGCGGTCACTCGGCTTCGTTGAGTGCGGCCGCCATGTTTTTCATGAGCGTTACCGGGGCGATCGGAAATGTCGAATGCAGGACCTACCTGACGGAAAATATTGCCGATGACATGATGGGCAAGGTATCTGGCGTCAGTTATACAATGACGATTGGCGCATGTGCGCTCGGGCCTGTTTGCGGTGGTTACCTGGTTCAGGAGCATGGCATCCATGTCACGGTTGTTATCCTCTTCATAATTGTTATGTTGATGACTTTCGCTTCACTTCTCGTGTTCAAGAAGTCTTCGCCTCGTGCCGCGGCCGCGGCGGAATCGGAGCTATCGCCTGCCAAATACATTTCGGCTGAGGGGAGGGAATGGCCAGGATCGGCTCCCTTTGCAATTGCCACTTGGACTGGAACGGCGTCGGCCGACGAGCTGGCATTCGGGATTGTGTCGTGTTCATGCCCAGCGGGATTCTTTATGGGAGGCGATCAGTCGACCATGGTCGACTATTCACAAATAGTTTCCTACCTGCGGAAACGTTCGCCCTCGATAATGATTGCAGGTGATCTCACCGTTCGTTCCGGCCTTGCGGGTCAGACTTTCAGAAGAGTCCGGAGGATCCCGGAAGGATTGGAATCCGTCGCCCCGGCAGGCTTAGACTTCTTTGCGGGGTCCCTGCTAGGGAGAGTTCATGGAACGTGGTCAGGACAGCGTCGCACAGCGTTTTGTCGATGACCTCAATCAATTGCGTCAACGTGCTGGC
>CAWFFT010000057.1:0-85833 GCA_963815085.1 uncultured Chitinophagaceae bacterium
AATTACTTCTCCGTAATTATTAATAATGTTAATATTAAAATGGTACAAATCGTAATTTGAACTATTTGAAATCATTTGATAAAAATTTTGAACACATTTTTTTCCCATTACATCATCGTCAGAAAACAACCATATCCAATCTTCATCTGTTACCAAATCAATACATCTTTCCCAATGTGCTACTAAATTTTTACTCCCCAGGTTTTCATTAAACCTTTTATATACAATTGCAATTTTATCCTGAAATAAATCTACCACTTTCTCAAGATCAAAAGGGCTTGCATCATCCCCTATGTATAAAGTGAAATCTTTCGATGTTTGTTCAGCTATAGATTCTAAGGTTTTTTGAAAGAAGACTTCTTTAAAATGCTGGGATAACAATGGCTAATTTTGGCATTTATGATTTATTCCAATTATTATTCACTATATAAATGAAATCTGTTTTTAATTCTTTGAAAGTATGGAGTTGTAATTCCTAAAAGCATTTTATCTTTTAAAATAAAAAGTTGATAGGTTATAAAATATAAACAGCAGAGAATTCCCGCTAAAAGGATGATTAAGAAGTTATTTTTAAATACATGAAATGCTATAAAACTAAAAATAAAAAAGGGTATTACCAGTGCTAAATTCAGAAAAAAGGATTTTGTTGGGAAATTAAATTTGAGAATTTTTTTTGATAAATAAAACGAAAGTATTGTTACTGTTAATTCTGCCAATAATTGTGAAAATGCAGTAGCCTTTTCTGCATAATGTGGGATAAAAAACAGATTTATTAATAAACTTATTATCATTCCAACTACTGAAAGAAATACCATATTGTTGTCTTTTCTATTTACACTTAAAATAAGTATGACGAAAACCTGGGCAAATGCAACAATTAAAATAATAGGTGCCATTACCCGGATAATATAGATGGAATTGATAAAATTTTTTCCTGCCAAAAGCATTACTATTGGATTTGCCATTAAATAAACGAAAAAAGTAATGGGTATTCCAAAAGAGATAACCACGTTTAAGGATTTGTAAATTAATGATAAATATTCTTCTCTGCCCTTTTTCTCAAAAACTAAATTTGATTGAGGAATCATTACAGTGATTAAAGCGGTAAATACTGAAATAACCATCCGAATGATTCTATTGGCTCCGTAATAGTAGCCAACAGAAGCTTTGGTAGAAAGAAAACCTAAAAGCGTAGTGGGGAGTACGGAGTAAATACTTGTTAGAACCATGTAAATACCCAGAACGATTAGCGGTTTTAAGTGTTTTACTGCTCCTCTGAAGGTTAATGGAACCTTTCGTGTTATAAAATTTCCTGCAGAATAAACATCAATTAAAACTGTAAAAAAGAGAGTTGAAACCAATATTACAAAATAAATTGAAAAATCATTTTTACTTTTTACAAATAAGAAAATTGCGATGATTGATAAGACTCTGACAATTAAACTCCTGAGGGTGATGTATTTAAAATTATTGATTCCGACAAAAAGCCATTCAATTGAAAAAACGTTAGTAATATCATTGAACCTCCTAATAAGCCAAGCTCTTTATAGTTCCCGAAAATCCTTAAGAGAAAAAATAGAAAGGATGTAAATAGTTAAGAGAAATAATGTAAATAGAAATTGAACAGATAATAATTCAAAAAATAATTTAGAACGTTTAATTTTATCATCACCAATTTTTGCAATTTCCCGGGTGGCATATACGGGCATTCCTAACGCCGCAATTATAGTATAATTTTGACCATACGCCATAATAAAATTGCAAATTCCAATTCCCTCTGCCCCGAGAATTCTTGAGAGGTAGGGAAAGGTTAACAGAGGGAAAAGAAGATTTGAGCTGGTTAATAGAAAATTATAAATAAAATTTTTCTTCACGCAGCTAAATGTGGTTTTTTGACTTTAATTTTAATTAGTTTAAATATAATCACATAAAATATTTCCTTTCCAAACTCATCTTGTAGGTTTCCAAATCACTTGCAACCATTTCCTTTATCATTTCTGCAAGGGTATATGTAGGTGTCCAACCTAATTTTTCCTTGCTTTCGTTGCATCTCCAATTAATAGATCTACTTCAGTAGGTCTGAAATAATTTGGATCAATTGCTACAACTTCTTTTCCAATTGGCAATTGGTATTTTTCATTACTACAGGAAACAATAATTCCTCTTTCAGACTGAGCCTTCGCCTCAAAATCTATTTCAATTCCGGCTTCTTCAAAAGCCATTTTTGTAAAATCTCTAACAGTAGTTGTTACTCCAGTTGCAATCACGAAATCTTCTGGTTCATCTTGCTGTAAAATTCTCCACATGGCATCAACATAATCTTTTGCATGTCCCCAGTCTCTTTGGGCATTTAAATTTCCAAGAAACAAGTATCTTGCAAACCTTCAGCTATAGCTGCAACAGCCCTTGTAATTTTTCGCGTTACAAAAGTTTCACCTCTAAGGGGCTTTCATGATTAAATAGAATTCCATTACAGGCAAACATATTATACGCTTCACGATAATTGACTATAATCCAATATGCATAGAGTTTTGCAACACCATATGGACTTCTTGGATAAAATGGAGTTGTTTCTTTTTGAGGTACTTCCTGCACTAAGCCAAATAATTCAGAAGTCGATGCCTGATAGATTCTTGTTTTTTTTTCCAAGCCTAAAATTCTGATGGCTTCTAAAAGTCGTAATGTCCCAATACCATCAGCATTTGCAGTATATTCAGGATTATCAAAACTTACTTTTACATGGCTCATCGCAGCAAGATTATAAATTTCATCCGGTTGAGTTTCCTGTACTAATCCGTATAAGATTCGTACTGTCCGTCATATCACCATAGTGCAACTTGAAAATTGGCATGATTTTCATGTGGATCTACATATAAATGATCAATCCGATAAGTGTTAATCAGAGAGGCTCTTCTTTTTACGCCATGTACAATATACCCTTTAGATAATAGAAGTTCGGCAAGATATGCCCCGTCCTGACCGGTTATACCGGTAATTAAAGCTGATTTCATTATTCAAAACTATGATTTTTGGAATGAATATTTGAGAAACAAACTGGAGATGATCAGTGGTTCTTAAAAGTTGGTAAGCTGATTGTTCATTCCTGATGAGAGAATGCCATATTGGCAATATATTTCTTTGGTCTGATTAGATTTTTAGTCTTAAAAGTTTGTTTACTGTTTTATGATTGCAATAGCAAATTTTTTTCTGCAAAAGTAGTACTCTGAATAATGAATCTAGTCTGTTTCAATTTTTGCGATTAACGTAAAACCCAAGGAAGGTAAATTTACTTTTGCCATTGTATTTTTGATAATTAAAAGTTTCCTGTAAAAGAGTATTTAGAATCGTCAATTATCTCTGCCACCTTATTTTCATTCACTATCTGTTTTTTCTACCTGAATATTCTGGTAATCAGAAGTAAATTCTTTTATTACTTCTATTTCTTCGTTATTTATTATAGCGGCTTTACCTTTCCAGTAAGCAGATTTACCACTCCGTCCATTGCTTTTATTTTTTCGATTTCAGCTTCTTCGACATACGCAAAAACATAAGATTTAAATAAAGGCTCCTGTTGAATTTTTCTTTTTCTGAACATAAGTTATTTCTTTCCATTGAAGAGGTAAAAAATTTTCGATTTTCTTTTTTGTTAAAAAAGCGGCGACTTTTTTTTCGCATTTTGGTTTCGTGTAAATAATATACCAATTCTTCTGCATAATTTTTTTTTAAAAATTTAAACTTGCAGCAATTCAAAGGATTGATATTATCAAATACTATAAGAAGAACATGGCTTCGCCGCTCTCAGTTACATCTTAATGTATTGAGATAGAAAATTTTTCATTGATAAGGATTTTAATATTTACTATACTGTCTTTTTTTCTCTATTTTCCGATCTTTATTCCCATAAACATAATCATAACCGTAGCCATAATTATTTTTGAAAAAGCCTCGCATTTTCACACCATTAAAAATAATAGCAGGATTGTTTATAGGATTAATATGAATATTTTCATCAAATCTTTTAATAAAAATCTTTGGAGTATAATGATGCCTTATCACATACAACGTTGCATCACATAATCCCGTTAATAAATAACCATCAGTAACAAGTACCATCGGCGAAGTATCAACGATAACATAATCAAAAATATTTTCCAAATAATTAAGAATATCTCCTAACTTTCCCATTCGATAACAATTCAGATGGGTTTTCAGGAAGAACGCTCCTGCCGAAATAAAAAACAAATTTTCATGTTCCTTCCACATGCTTTATGATTTCTTCAGGATCTTTTTCACCTTCCAGAAATTCAGTCACTCCTTCTTCTCGGTTAACATTCAATATCTTATCAAGGGTGGGATTATTTAAATCCATATCTACCAGAACAACTTTTTTTCCGGTTAAAGAAAGGCTTATTGCCAGGTTTGCTGAAATAAAACTTTTTCCTTCTCCCGAAATACTTGAAGTCACAAGAATTTTCTTATGAGACGGAATCAATCCCCAAAAACGATAGAGAAATTCGTAAGCTTTCTGAATTCTTCCGCCATAAAACTTCTTGTCCCTTTTTCAATTACAATTTTCTCTTTTGATTTGTCAAACGCAATTTCTCCAATGATAGGAATGGAAGGTAAGCGATTCTATCTCATTCCTGTAAAGAACTTTGCCTGTTAAAAATTCTTTTATAAATATAAAGCCGCCACAAATTCCAATAAAAAGCACTACTGAAACAATATAGATGAGCAATTTATTGGGCTTACAGGATTAGGACCAGCCTGGGCATAATCAACTACTCTGCTATTTGAAGCTGCAGAAGCGGCGGCGATTTCACTTTCTTCTTTTTTTTGAAGAGGAAAGAATATAGATCACTTTTTATTTGTTGTTCCCTGCTGATGTCAAGTAATTGCCTTTCTTTTTGAGGGACAGACTGTAAAACAGAATTATAGCTGCTATTGGTAGCAGAAATATTTGCACGGGTAGCAATAGACTTTGCCGTTGACTATTGATATTACTTAAAATACTTGGTTTAATTTTATTAATCTGATCCTTTAATGCTACCAGGCTTGGGTTGTTTTCACCCACTGTTTTCTTTAAATTATCATATTCCAGTTCAGTGTTGTATAACTTATCAATCAATTGGTTAAGTTGTGGATCACTAATTCCTAACGTAGAAGGAACAATACCTTCTTTACTGTTATTATTTGATTTTACAAAATCCTCAACTTTGTCCAATACTGCAATCTGGGTATTTACATCTCCCAGTTTTTGATCATTGGCGCTCACATTTTGTAAATACAATTGTCCTTGTGCACTTATATCAACCGCCTGGTTGCCCGATTTAAATTGTTGAACTCTTTTCTCAATCGAATCAAGATCATGTGAAACAAGAGCAAGCCTGTTATTGACAAACGAAAGTGTATTTCTTGCTAATGCATCTTTTTCTTCATTTGCAGATTGCTGATAAGATTTGATTAATTGATTCAAAATGTTTTCTGCCCTAATTGGATCTAGATCTCTGTAGCTCAAATCCACAATTGAAGATAATTTACTTGCCGCCTCTGCTTTAAGCCCACTTAAAAAATCCAGCTACTAAGTCATTTGGTTGATCTAAGGAAAAATAAAGTTGTTTGTTGAGTTGTGTCTGAAGTAAAATATTTATTAGTGAAAAATTTAAGTCTTCCAAAAGGAGTAGTTACAAAGCTATCAAGTGGATAAGTATATTTATGATCAAGAATTATTTCCTTTTTCTGTTTGTCATAATTAAGATCGATTCTTTTAAAATAATGAAGTGAATCAGGAAATAAAGCAATTATTGAAACCGGTGATAGTTGTATAAGCTAAAATATCATGGACATCTCCTTTTTCGATAAATTGGTGCATATAAGCCAAGGTTAGTTACCACATCTTCCATCAATTTTCTTGATTGAATAATTTCAATTTCATTTTCCACAATTTTTTTTGAGGAAATCTGATCAAGAGATTCTACTAATTTTGATTCTTCATTACCCTTTTTTTCATCTTTAATGATAACTGTGGCGGTGGCCTCATAGATAGGAGTAGCATACCTAATATAGGTGTAGGCAATTCCTATAGCAACTGCAATTGCAAACAGGAACAGAGGCCAATATGGGACGTATTTGGATACAAATTGTTGCATCAAATTGTCTTCCTTGTCTTCACTTATTCTATTTCTTCCGGATTGCATTTATTATAAATTCTAACTTAATTAATTTTTATTAAGGATATCTTAATATTCTATCCAGCACAATAGCTACTACGGATAGAACACTAAAAATTATAGGTAAAAATTGCTTGGACCTGCTTGCCGTTGCAGCTTTTGTTGCATTAGGCTGTACATAAATTACATCATTTGGCTGTAAATAATAGTAAGGAGAATTGAAAAAATCACTTGAAGTTAAATCAATATGCCTGGTAATTTTTTTACCATTTTCTTCCCTTATTAATAATACATTGGTTCTTTTTCCATAAATGGTTAAATCACCCGCCAACCCTAATGCTTTTAATAATGTAATTTTTTCACTGGGAACCGTAATTACGGTTGGTCTCGCTACTTCACCTAATACAGTAACTTCATAATTAAGATATCTTATATCCACAATCGGATCTATCAACAGTTTTTTTGAAAGAATTAGATGTGTAATATTATCTTTCAATTGCTCTTTTGTTAGACCTGCAGCTTTTATTGCTCCAAGTATCGGTAAATCCACAGTCCCATCTGTATTTACCAAATAACCACCGGACTCAGTATTACCTCCTGTCACAGTGGTGGCCCTGCTAATATTATTATTTTGTAAATTAAAAGGAACAGATGCTTCGGCATTAAGACTGCTAATCGTAATACTTAAGATATCATTAGGTTCAATAGTATTTTGTCTTTCTACAGTTGTAGCCGGAAAAGTGGCATCTTTTACATTATTAAAATAAGCTATCTTCTTTGTATTGGCACATGAAGATAAAAGGAAAGCTGTAAAAAAAGCTAACATTAGAGGTAATAGAAATCTGGTCATAAATCAATTTTACATTCTGTATAATAGGTTATAACAGACAAAATTTGGTTAACTTTTTATTGGAGATTTTTTTAGGAATGGGATCAGGGTAATGAGGTGCATGATTCCTTATCTGTGGTCGAACAGGAAAGTATCTGAGCGCAAACCTAAATGTTTAAAATCGCATCTCCAAATTTTTGAACAAAAGAATTTTATTGATATTTTAGTTACCGAATCTTCAATTTATAAAAGTTCGACATAGTATTTTTTTCTTGTGCTGCCAACTTATATTCAATTTCTTTGCCGAATTTTAATTTTTACTATTCAAACATTTCAAATAATTACATAAATCATTAAAAATGAACGTAATTCTGAAACATTTATTGGAATGTGAATAACTATTGTAAAAAAAATTTGCATTAAAAGATTCAACTAGATACTTTTACCTCCACTTGCTAACCCGAAAGAAGACTTTTAGAAATCACGCAATTTCTTTTCAGTCTTTCTTTATAATCTGATTCACCTTTGAATTTCCAGTAAATATTTTTATGGTGTACTATCTGTAGATTTTTTTCAACAACAGATAATTATGCCGGTTAAAACTTTCTTCGATTGAAGATTTGATGTATATTATCTTTCCATTTCCTTTAAAAACCCGCTTATTTTATTCCTATGATTAACCTGTTTAATTAAATGGCACCAAATTTTATTGTAACAATTATTATATACTGATTACAATACTTTTTTAAGCCAGATTGTATAACCTCAAAACAGGAAATTTATGGAAAACATTTACAAAGCTTACACAAAGGAAATCAATGGAAAGACTTTTTATTTTGTAAAAAAGTTTTCTGCATTTACTGAAGTTGAAAATTGCCCTGCAATTCTCGATTCCATGGGCATGCACACAAATTTTTACAGGGCATGTAAGATAGCTCAGGTAAATGATGACGTAGCAGTAAACAAATTAATGAATGAACTTCATATAATTCCTGAATCAGCAAGAGTAATTCATATGACAAAGGCAAAATCAATGACTCAGTCATTGCTCAGGAATACCCAACATGCCTTTTTTAAATTAAGGTGGGCGTCTATTAACTAACCAAAGGTAACTGGTAAGTTAAAAGATTGAGTTTATGTTTGCATTTCTATGCTATCATTCAATCAACCCAGCCGTATAATAGTTACCTGTAGCAAAAGAATAACTCCTTTTCTTCAGATGGAAATAAGCCGCCTGGGCTTTAAAATAAAAAAAATATTTACTACAGGGATTGAATTAAACGGAACATTACATGATTGTATTCGATTGAACTTACATCTTCGTTGTGCAAGCCAGGTTTTATACAGTTTAAAGTCTTTTTCCATGCAAAAATTCGGATGAACTTTATGAACAGGTTTCTCAAATTCAATGGGAGTCTATTATTCCGCAAAACGGCTATTTCTCTGTTACCAGCAATGTCGACAATGAAACTATCAACAATTCTTTATTCGCTAATGTAAAAGTGAAAGATGCGATTGTTGACCGGTTTCGAAATAAATTTAATGAACGCCCTGATTCGGGTCCCGGATTAGATAAAACCGTTATCAATTTGTTTTGGAAAAACGATCAGGCGCAAATTTTTATTGACACTTCAGGTGAAACTTTATCCAAACATGGTTATAGAAAGATTCCCGGGAAAGCGCCAATGCTGGAATCTTTAGCGGCTGCAACTTTACTTGCCTCAAAGTGGCAAGGAAAATCTCCTTTTATTAATCCGATGTGTGGTTCTTCTACTTTAGCCATCGAAGCAGCAATGCTAGCGACAAACAGATATCCCGGTTTATTCAGAGTTAATTATGGTTTCAAACATATTCTTGGATACAACGATGATTATTTTGAAAATGAAAAGCAAAAACTGATTAATGAAATAAAAATAGTTCCGGGATTAGAAATTATTGCAACAGATATGAGTACAGATGCTATCAATATTTCTAGAATAAATGCTCAGGCAGCTGGCGTAGATGAACTAATTTCATTTGATGTTTGTGATTTTAAAGAAACCATAATTCCTGCAGAAAACAATGGAGTGCTTTTTTTTAATCCTGAGTATGGCGAACGGTTAGGAGATGAAATTGAATTAGAAAAAACTTATGGAGAAATCGGAGATTTTATGAAACAAAAATGTAAAGGATATACCGGCTATGTTTTTACTGGCAATTCTAATCTGGCAAAAAAAATAGGCCTTAAGCCAAAACGTAGAATAGAATTTTATAACGGCAAAATAGATTGCCGTTTAATAGAATATGAACTTTATTCAGGAAGCAGAAGAGAAAATAAAAATTCATAAAATTTGTCCGTATTTCTAGGATTAAGAAACTACCAAATTTATTTTTTCTGTTCCAAAATTTATGCAGCAATCTGGTAGTTTACTGGTTTCTTCTAAAATAAAAAGTTTGAAAATTTCCTCGTTTACTCTCTTGAGGTTTTAACTCTTTGCTGTTAATCGTTTCCTAAATCAAACTGCATTATTTACGTAACCACTCGTTTTTTTTATCTTGCCGCCTTAAACAGAAACGAATGAAAAATATTCTACTTACTATTAATATTGTTTTGCTGGTTCTTGTCGGGTACCTTTATTATTTGCATTTTCATGATAATAAAAATCAAAAGAATCCTCAAAAATCTTCTTCAAAATTAGTTTCTTCAAATGAGAAATCGAAAGTCGCTTATATTGATTTAGATTCACTTCAAAACAATTATGGATACTATCAAAGGTTGAAAGACGATTTTGAAAAAAAACAAAATAAGGCGAACGATGAAATAACGGCTTTACAAAAAAAATATCAGACGCGTGCAATGCAACTGCAACAAAAAGCCGCTACTATGGATCAGAAACAGCAGGAAGCAGCGATGCAGGAAATCAATAAAATGCAACAGGATTTACAGGCTAAAAAACAGAGCATTGACAATGAACTTTACAATGACAATTCAAAAATGAAGGAAGACATTTTAACGCGTATCCAGGATTTTTTGAAAGACTATAACAGAGACGGTAAATATTCTTACATATTTTCTTATGAACCGGGTTTTATGTTTTATAAAGATTCCACACTAAATATTACACCTGATGTAATTGCAGGTTTAAATGAATTAGATTCTTCAAATAAAAAATGATTGATCGGTTCAATCTCAAATAAATAATTATCTTCAATCCCGTTTATTAAAACGGGATTTCTTATGGATCAACATTCAACTGCTTTTAAACCAAGTTTACGCCTCATTGATGCCACCATGATAGTAGCTGGCTCTATGATCGGCTCAGGGATTTTTATTGTAAGTACTGATATTGTAAGAAATGTCGGAAGCGCCGGATGGCTGATTGTTGTTTGGATTATTAAGTGGTTTAATGACCGTCATGGCTGCTGTAAGTTATGGCGAAATGAGTGGTATGTTTCCGAAAGCCGGTGGCCAGTATGTTTATTTAAAAGAAGCTTATAATCCATTGTTCGGTTTTTTATATGGATGGAGTTCATTTACAGTTATTCAAACTGCTACTATTGCCGCAGTAGGCGTGGCTTTCAGTCGGTTTACCGCTTATCTTATTCCTGAAGTTGGAGAAACAAATTTTCTTTTGTCGACCGGTAATTTTCATATTTCTGCCGCTCAGGTTTTAGCGATTGCCTTAATAATTTTTCTTACCTATACAAATACTAAAGGAATAAAAGGAGGTAAAATTATTCAAACCACATTCACGACTGTAAAACTTTTATCACTCTTTGGATTAATCATTCTTGGCTTCCTGGTGGTGAAACATAGTTTCTGGAATGAAAATTGGCAAACCGGTTTTCATGCCGTTCAATTAGAAAAATCAGCAGGTGCTTTTGTCAAACATGGCAATTGGTTTCCCATTAGCGGAACGATTTTAATTGGGGCGATTGCGGCAGCAATGGTTGGTTCTCTTTTCAGCAGCGATGCATGGAATAATGTTACGTTTATTGCTGCAGAAATAAAAAATCCTAAACGAAATATCGGCCTTAGTCTTTTTTTAGGAACGTTTACCGTTTGTATTATTTATGTTGTTACTAACCTGATGTATTTAAATGTTCTGCCTTTAGATCAGATTGCTTTTCCTGGTGGCGATAGAGTAGCTGTTGCTGCGTCAAACGCAATTTTTGGAAATGCAGGAGCTATTATTATTGCTGTAATGATCATGATCTCAACTTTCGGTTGTAATAATGGGTTAATATTGGCTGGCGCAAGAGTTTATTACACAATGGCAAATGATGGACTATTTTTTAAAAAGGCCGGCACACTTAATCAGAAAGCAGTTCCCGAATGGGCACTTTGGGCTCAGGCCACGGTTGCTTCAATATTATGTCTGAGTGGTGGATACAATGACCTGTTGGACATGATCGCATTTGTTGTGGTAATTTTTTATGTGCTTACTATTATTGGGATTTTTGTTCTTCGTAAAGCGCGCCCTGATATTGAGAGGCCTTACAAAGCTTTTGGTTACCCGTTTCTGCCCGCATTGTATATTATAATGGGATTGGTGTTTTGTGTTTTTCTTATCATCTTTAAACCCCTTTATACTTTGTGGGGATTAGGCATTGTTTTAGCAGGAATTCCTGTTTATTACATTACTATACATAATCGAAAAAAAATAAATTCAGAATTGAATGGATGTTGATTTTGAACAATTGTTTGCAGGATTTTCAAAAATGAAAGTTGCTGTTATTGGTGATTTGATGTTAGACACATACTGGTGGGGAAATGTTGAACGAATTTCCCCCGAAGCTCCGGTGCCTGTTGTGGCTGTAAGCAAAAGAGAAAAAAGAATTGGTGGCGCAGGAAATGTGGCGTTAAACGTTCAGGCACTTGGGGCTTCTGTTGCGGTGCTTTCAATTTTGGGCGATGATGAAGATGGAGTACAATTAAAACAATTGTTGCAGGAAAATAATATTGATACTCGTTTTATCCTGGAAAGTAAAAAAAGAATTACCACCAATAAGATACGAATCATCAGCCGCAACCAGCACATGATGCGCCTTGACGCGGAAGTTGTACATGATATGGAAGATACTGATGAGGAAAAATTGCAAAACCAGATTGAAAAATATATAACAACAGAAAAGCCGGATGTAGTAATTTTTGAAGATTATAATAAAGGAATTCTTACAAAAAATATTATTGAACATACCATTTCTTATTGTAATAAAAATAATATGACAATCGCAGTTGATCCAAAAAGAAAAAATTTCTTTTGTTATCAGAATGCAACGTTGTTCAAACCTAATCTGGCAGAAGTTTTTACTGCTTTGAATTTATTACCTGAACGTGTTTCTGAAGAATTACTTTCTGAAATTCATTCGCAGTTAAAGGAAAAATTAAACCATACAATTTCCTTAATTACACTTTCTGAAAAAGGGGTTTTTTACAAGGAAAAAAATCTTAAAAATATTATTCCCTCTCACCGGAGAAATATTGCAGATGTAAGCGGTGCCGGAGATACAGTTATTGCTGTGGCTTCTTTGGTTTATGCGGCTACCAAAAAAATTGATCTTGCTGCAAAGATTTCAAATCTTGCCGGTGGTATTGTTTGCGAAGAAGTGGGAACTGTAGCCATTCAGAAAGAAAAACTGCTTGAAGAATGTAAAAAACTAATTAAGGAATAAGTTTTTTCTTTCCTGTCTCTCTTGAATTTTATAAGATCTCATGGTGTTTTTTAAAGGTTTAATTTTGCTCAAATTATGATCAAATTATTGAAAGGAGATATGAAGAAAATCGCATTAATTGTTGCTGCAGGGAATGGTTCAAGAATGAATAGTGATATTCCAAAACAATTTTTACTACTAAAAAATAAACCGGTTTTATATTACAGTATCAAAGCTTTTTTAGATGCTTATGATGATGTCGAAATTATTTTAGTTTTACCTGAGGAGCATATTGCAAAAGGCCAGGAAATAATTGATGGCTATTTTGATTCCTCAAAGTTTAAAATTACTAGCAGGTGGCAGAACGCGTTTTCATTCTGTTCAAAAAGGCCTTTCTTTAATCAATGACGAAGCGATTATTTTTGTCCATGATGGTGTAAGATGCTTTGTTACAAAAGATCTTATTAAAAGATGTTACGATTCAGCACTTGAATTTGGTACTGCAGTTCCCGTCATTGATTCTTCAGACAGCATAAGAATAATAACTAAGAGCGGAAATAAAATTGTTGATAGAAATAAGGTAAAATTGGTTCAGACACCACAAACTTTCCATAGTAAAATTCTTTTACCCGCTTTTGAAATTGATTATAAAGACCAGTTTACTGATGAAGCATCGGTGGTTGAAGCCTTTGGTTTAAAGATCAATTTAGTGGAAGGAGAAAAAAATAATATTAAGATCACTACGCCTCACGATCTGGAATTGGCAAAGGTTTTATTGCTTGAATAATTTCGCAATTGCAGAAAGTTTATTCATTTTTATTCCCGGGTATTTTTCTAAAACCGAACCAAAACTTTTATAAAAAAAAGCGAGACTTGGAATATTACTTCCTTCAAAATCAAGAGTCAGATTTTTTCCGGCATGTTCTTTTATAAATGTATCTATCATTAAATGTGAAGCGCCGGAAGTTTTGCTATCAGGATGATTTCCTACTAAAATATAGTAAGCCCTTTTGTGAGAAAAAAAATAAGCACACGAAGCCACCAGCTTTCGTTGTGGAGAATAAACACCATAAGTAATTGCAAGGTTTTTTTCTTTCAAAAATTCAAAAAGTTCAGCAAAATGCACAAACGATTTATCTTCAATTGTTGAAAAATCTTTCGCTTGTTCTTTTGCAAGATGAATAACATCGGCAATGGGAATATTCTTTTTTACAATATTGCCAAATTGGATCGCCCGTTTGATATTTCTCACATGGCTGCTTGCGTATTTGCTTTTCAAACTTTCATAATTCTCTGCAAGCGGAAGAATATAATTGCTTCTTTCATACATCGGAAATTGCGGGATTGAAAATAGATTATTGCGGTTAAGATAAAAATCCCAATACTTAAATTTTCCGGGAATATTTTCTAAAAAAGACTTCACTGTTTGAGCAGAAATGTTGTTTCCAAAAACACCAAGAGAAGCAGTAAAAAAAGGCTGGTACAAATAATAAATGGTGTACTTTTTTTTCCAGGTTAATGGCATTACTATTTCATAATCATTCATAACCAGTGCATCCCAGTTTTCACTCATTGCATCAAGATAAAATGAATACGCATAAATTAGTCCATTGGCAGCATTATCAATGCAACTGTCCCATTTTGTTTTATCAATATTTGCCTGTGGCAGATAGGAGATTTTCAAAAAGAAAAATGTTTATTTTTCAAAAGAAGAAATTTAAAGGTCGGGTAAATTTATAAATTTATCCAGACGGAAATTCTGTATGTCAATACTGAAAGAGATTGTTTTCAAAAATCTTTTTTCGGGGATGGTTGACTTATAATAATCACGATAAATTTTACTGTAAATAATTGGTATATAAATATTGACAAGATTTTTATACAATGAAATCTGAACCCCTGCGTCATACAAAAATTTGCCTGCCGCGGAATTTTTTTGCCACGCTTCTGCATAAGTTCCGATATCTAAAAAAAGTTTTAGGGGACTTTGATTTGTAAAAGCACTAATTGGATTTATATCTTTTGGTAAATCAGAAGTTAAGTTTAAAGCAGTAAGCCAGTTATCGGTTTTACCAATCTTACTGGAAAGCAGATCTGACCTTACTTTGAAGCCTCCATCACGTATCATTATTTGCTGGGAAACACCGCCCTCGAATTCATTTCTACCGATAAAATAATTGCTGTAAGTATAATCTTCATAACCGTTTGGCCCGGTCATATTTAAATGATACCTGTCGGTTTCAAATTGCTTGTAAATTGTATTTGCACCAAGGTATATAAATTTCCCCGCGAAAAACCTTGCATTCATTCCTCCGCCTTTTGGGTAATTGAAAAAGTATTTTCCTTCAAATGAAAATCTTAAGAAATTGTTTGTTTGCTGAGCAACAATCTGAGAAGAAAAAGGATAGAGCGCGCGTTCGTTTTCTAAAGTAAAACTCAATTGATTAAGATATCGATTTGTTTTTGGATAGCTAATAATATCCTGCTGCATAATTGTATCTCTTTCGAACGATAACTGAGTTTCCTGAATAAAATAAGTTTTCCATTGAAGCCACTTTTTTACAGAACTTGTTGCATTTTTATTTCTGAAAATAAGTTTTACTGAAGGCACGATTTTAGAAAACCCAAGATAATTTTTTCGACCTGTTGAATCAGTGAATTCATCCATGGAAAACTTTTCGGCGCTTACAGAAATTTCAGTTTTTCTAACAGCGCCATAACTCATAATATTATAACCAACTCTTCCAATCCCATTTAAAGTTTTGCTACCAGTTGCATACAGTGGAGCAACAAAAAAATGAAATTTTGGTTCAGGCAAAGTATAATTATGAACCAATCCTCCAAGCATTATTTTATCATAATAATTATAGCCGGCAGCAGGTGAAAGAAAAAAATAATTGTATTTGTCAGTATTCCTTAAATTGAAGAACGATGCCACTTTGAATTTCTTCTTTTTCTGCGGTTCAAGTCTTCCTTTCGTTGATAACAACGAAAATATGCTGTCAACGTTTTTTCCGCTAATATCTTCCACTACTTTCTTAAAATCACGGGGATATGGATGTTTAAATTTCCAGCGGTTATAATATTCATGGAGGCAACTGTCGAAAACATTTTTTCCTACAAAATTCTCCAACTTCTTCATCCATAAACCGGTTTTGTAATAAGCGATTACATCATAATTGGTTTCAGAGAAATCTTGTGACGATGTTTGAATCGGTTGATCTTTTTTTTCTGCAATTTGGCTTCTGTAAACCAAATCTTCATCATTGGATGGAAATCTTTTTTCCAAAAGATCTTCTTTTTTTACTCCAGCCTTTTCCGTGTATTTTAATTTTTTATATCGGTTATCGAAATAAGTATTCATTCCTTCATCCATCCATGGGTACTCTCTTTCGTTAGTTGCCAAAACGCCGTAAAGCCAGTTGTGGCCTACTTCGTGTTCAATCGTCATGTCCAGCGATTGTTCATTTCCCATCGGTGAAATGCTTGTAATCGTCGGATATTCCATCCCCCCGGCAAAGCCGAGTTTGGCTTCCACAATTGAAACTGTATTGTAAGGATATTCGCCCAACCATTTGCTTCTTGTGCGAACCGCATCCTTAATAAATTGAATGGTATTTTTCCAGATAGCCAAATCAGAAGGTAGAAAAAATGCCCACGTATCAATAATTCTTCCTGAAGGAAGTTGCAAGGTATCATGTCTTACTAAAAAATTCTTATTGGCGAACCAGGCAAAATCGTGAACATTTTTTTGATCGAAAGCAAGTGTTTTTGTTTTTTCTAAAACAGGTTTTTCGTTTTTTGTTTTGATGATTTTTTTAGGATGATGAATTGTCGGTTTATAAACTTTTTTTGTCTTTTTCGTTCTCTCAATAACCTGGTTTTTAATTGAAATTACCGCATCTTGAGAAGCAACTGAATTAGCTTTTTGTTCGAGCCATTTTTTTTCATTTCCGTTTTCTAATTGCCCCGTTGCCGCCACAATATAACTCTCAGGAACTGTTATCTGAACATGATAATTTCCAAATTCACTGTAAAATTCTCCCTGGTCAAGGTAAGGCATCGGATGCCATCCTTTATTATCATAAACAGCCGGCTTGGGATACCATTGTGTAACCTGGTAACTACGATTTATATAACCACCGCGGGAAAAATTAAACGGTATTTTTTCATGAAAGGATGTTGAGATTTTTATGCTTTCGCCGGGTAGGAGAGGAGAAGGTAAAATAAGTTTTTCAACATCTATGTATAAGGAGTCGTCTTCAAGCTGGGCAGTTTTATCATTTACTTTAAAATCAAGGCGATTAATATAACCACGTTTAGCTTCATCGCTAAAATAAAAATCAGTTCTGTTTAATTGCAACAATTGTTCACTAAAAGCTGTGCGATCGTTTTTATAAGCATTTGGCCAAAGATGAAACCAAATATACCGGAGTGTGTCTGGAGAGTTATTAGTATAATTTATAATCTCGAATCCATTCAATGTATTATCGCTGTCATTTAATGTTACATCGATTGTATAATTTACCTGCTGTTGAAAATATTCTGATTGAGCAAATATTACATGGCAGAGGAAATAAAAGAAAGGTGTCAGAAATATTTTTTTCAAACCAATTATTTCATCAAATATAAAAAATAAAAAGTGTGGAAATCATTAATATCAGGTTGAATAGCGCCTGATAATTTTAAATTATTTTCATATTTCAGCGTTTTATTAAAGAATTATAAAAAAGTCATAGAAAAAATATTTACTGAAAAGAATGTTATTTGAAATAAAAGTTTATCTTTATACTTCGTTAATGGGATTAGTTTGTTTTTCTTTTGGCTGATGTTTCTCTTCAAAGGTTCTTCAGTTCATTGTAGCTACTGATTCATTAATATTTATTTTAATTTATTAAACAAAAGTTTTTACAATGAACATTTATGTAGGCAATCTCAGTTGGTCAATGACTGATGACGATTTAAGCAACTTATTCAGTCAGTACGGGACTGTTTCAAGTGCAAAGATTCTCAAAGAAAAAAATACCGGCCGCAGCAAAGGATTCGGTTTTGTTGAAATGGAAGACGAAGATGCAGCTAAAACTGCAATCGCTACATTAAACGAAAGCGAAGTTCAGGGTCGCAAATTAATTGTTAACGAATCACAACCACGCCCTGAAGGCAGCGGCTACAAGAAAAGTGGCGGCGGCGGATACGGCGGCGGCAGAAGCGGCGGCGGCGGATATGGCGGCGGCAGAAGCAGCGGCGGCGGATATGGAGGCGGCAGAAGCAGCGGTGGTGGCAGAGGCGGTTACAACAAAGATTATTAATTTTTTTTGATAGCAGATTTTTCAAATCCTTTTCATTTCTTTGAAAGGGATTTTTTGTTTATAGAGTAAACAAAAAAATTCCTGTAAATTTTATTTTTTATTAATAAAATAAGGATGACCGCAAGGCCATCCTTATTGTTAAGAAAATGATCAAATGATTTATTTTTTCATTGCTTCTGCCATCGTTTTGCCAATGTCGGCAGGACTTGCTACCACATGAACTCCGCATTTTGAAAGTATTTTCATTTTAGCTGCGGCCGTGTCTTCTGCTCCACCCACAATTGCTCCCGCATGTCCCATTCTTCTTCCTGCTGGTGCTGTTTGGCCGGCAATAAAACCAACCACAGGTTTGCGATTATTTTCTTTTATCCAGTGTGCCGCATCAGCTTCCATACTTCCACCAATTTCACCAATCATTACAATTCCTTCAGTTTCAGGATCGTTCATAAAAAGCTCAACTGCTTCTTTTGTGGTAGTTCCAATAATTGGATCTCCACCAATTCCAATCGCAGTTGAAATACCTAATCCGGCTTTTGCTACCTGGTCGGCTGCTTCATATGTAAGTGTTCCTGATTTTGAAACAATTCCGATCTTTCCTTTTTTGAAAATAAAGCCTGGCATAATTCCTACTTTACATTCATCTGCAGTAATAACTCCCGGACAATTTGGCCCAATCAATCTTGATTTAGAATCCAGTAAATAGTTTTTCACTTTAACCATATCCTGAACAGGAATTCCTTCTGTTATACAAACGATAAGTGCGATTCCTGCATCAGATGCTTCCATGATCGCGTCAGCAGCAAAAGCGGGGGGAACAAAAATAATGCTTACATCAGCTCCTGTTTCTTTTATTGCTTCTTCAACGGTATTAAAAACCGGCCGGTCAAGATGTGTCGTTCCGCCTTTATTTGGAGTAACTCCACCTACTACATTTGTTCCATATTCTATCATTTGGGTAGCATGAAAAGTGCCTTCAGTTCCCGTAAAGCCCTGTACTAATACTTTTGAATTTTTATTAACTAATACTGACATGAAATAAGAGTTTAAAGTTGCGCAAATATATGAACTATGTTTGAGGTTTAAGATTTGCAAGTCTATCAGCAGTATGTTCTTATATAACGCTCTTTGCGTTTTTTGTCTTGATTATAATCTTGTAAAATAGTTTAGGTTGTTTAAAAATCCAGCATTGTGGGACTTCGCCCCAAGCTGATAGCTTCTTTGGTTTTTTTATCAAGGGAACTCTTATTAGTGTTTTTTTTTATCAATACTTTCCAGCTTTTTGATACAGTAAGAAGACCTCTATTCTTCAAAGAATTTTTGCAAGACTGTTTAAGTTTGCGTATTATTTTTCCATATTTTTTGGATACTTTTCTTAAAAGCGTGAAAGTTAACTTTAATGCTTGTGAACATAAGCTTTCAAAAATCCTTTGTTTTGACTAAGAATATAAATACGTTCTCCCTTATTGTTTTTGACACTTACTATTGATCTTCCATCTCCGGGAAGGTATATTCCACTTTGCTTAATAGATAACGGTTTAAAATTACCTTTACCATCGCCTTGTAAAACCAATCCATTGAATGCATCCAGTCTTCCATTAGTGACCTCAGCACCATAATCATTTCCGGATAACAGAATATCTGTTTTCCCATCATTATTGAAATCATCTGCAATTATTCCAAAAACAGGAGCTATCTGAGCTAAAGGAGGTAAAGGTTTCATTTCGAATTTTCCATCTCCGAGATTATGAATATAGCTGGAAGTAAAATAATCCGCTTTAGATTTTATGGCATTATCAATTTGATTTTTATCAAAAAGCTGATTAATAGTAGCCTCAGCAAAACTTTTATAGGTAGGAAATTCCTTTTTGATTATTGGTAACACAGCTACTATGTCATACCGGCTTTCAATCGGGTATTCCTTATATACACCATTTTTATCTTTTAAAAATTTTGTCGTGATACTTTCAAATGTTCCATTATTATCAAAATCATTATAATAGTTATGAATGGGGAATTTTTTGTTCCCGGTAAAAAAAGAATTTTCTCCAAGATTTCCCGCTAAAAAGTCGATTTTGCCATCCTTGTCTATATCAATTGCTTTAAGACTGTTCCACCATCCGAAATTATCTCCAATACCAGACTTGTTAGTTTCATTAACAAAAGTCCCATGCATATTTTTTAAAAAAGTTATTGGCATCCACTCACCTGAAATTACCAAATCAGGCCAACCGTCATTGTCATAGTCTACACAACTTGCATCTGATATAAGTCCGATATTCTGTAAAGAAGGAGCCACCTGTGACGTAACGTCTGAAAACTTAACAACACCATTTTTAGTGTCATTCCTCAATATTATACCAGACGCCGGTTTCGGATAATTCCATGGATCCACTCTTTCTCCTATAAACAAGTCAAGATCTCCATCCTTGTCAAAATCAATGGCACGCACACAGGATTTACTATTATGGTTTTCAGGTAGTGCGGAGCTATCAAGAGAAAAATTACCAGTTCCATCGTTGATATAAAGTCTATCCTGGTAGGAAGTCGATCCTGGTTTTTGTTCGTAACCTCCGCTAGTTATATACAAATCAAGATCATGATCACCGTCAGCGTCAAATAGAAGTATGCCCGCATCATCTGCAAGTTTTAAGGAGGCATCAACGCTATCAAGCAGAGTCCTTTTTTCAAATTTCCCGTTTCGTTTTTGCAGGAAAATTACAGCACTCTTGCCAGAGGAGCCTCCAACTATAAAGTCTTCAAGCCCATCGTTGTTGATATCACCCACTGCCATTGCCGGGCCATATTGTGATAATTTGTGGGGGAGCAAAAGTTGATGGCTAAAATCGTTAAAATCTTTTTGCGGGTCATGGTAGTTTAGTTGAACTGAATCAGTTATTTCTTTAAACCATGCAGCCGTGTCCACTGGAAATTTTTTCCAGGAATAATTCTCTTTTGCTTCAGATTGTTTAATATTTATTTGTTGATCCGCTTTGATATCAATAAGCTTTTGCATTTTATTATCAGGCCATATCACGATTAAAGAATCAATCTTATTAGTATTCCCTAATCCAAAGTAAGTGATGTTAGGGATTGAAGACAGATATCCTCTTACCGGGTTGGTTTCGTAAACCTGTTGTTTATTGTTGTAATAAATTTTTACCCAGGAACCGAAGGCATCTTTATTGGGAGAATCACCCTGTAATGCAACTTTTAAATAATGATGAGGGATATCTTTTTTTTCATTCAGTTTATTTTCATATATCCCTGCCGCATCGTCCATGTTATTTATTACAATATCAAGATCTCCATCATTATCAAGATCAACTGCCACAGCTCCATTTGAAAATGAAGGCTGATCAAGGCCCCAATCTTTTGTAACATTTGTAAACGTAATACCTCCATTATTCCGGAATGCATAGTTTGCAATTTTCACAACCGGACCTTTTGATAATAATTCCTCTTTTGAATCTGTTCCATAAGATGAAGTTACATACACTGTGAAATCATGATCTCTAATATCTTTTGGGAAGCCATTTGTTACAAGGATATCTCTGAACCCATCATTATCAAAGTCCGCTACTAATGGTGCCCAACTCCAATCTGTTTCAGCAATACCAGCATAGAACCCAATGTCAGAAAAAACGGGATGTTCCAGGGAATCCTTTTTCCCTAAACTATTGCCCATATTCAGCTGCAACATATTTCGTATATATTGATATTGATAATTGTAGTGTTCATTTAATAAGTTAGTTTGATAACTGCCGGCAGTCATGGTTGTTTTCTTTCTGTAATTATCTTCTGAATTCATATCCAGTTCTACCACATCGCTCAATCCATCATTGTTTATATCAACTACATCACATCCCATGGAATTAAAGGCGGTATGTTTAAAATAATCTTTGCTTTCATTGGTAAATGTGCCATTCCCATTATTAATGTATAATATATTTTGTGACAAATAATCATTGGTAACAAATATGTCTTTCCATCCATCGAGGTTTACATCACAAATCGTTACACCATGCGCGTATCCCTCTTGTAGAATACCTGCCTCTCTTGAAACATTAGTAAAATAAGGATGACCTTTTGCAGAATCCCAATCATTTCTATATAACCGGTCTGTATTCGGGTGCTCGCCGTTTGTAAAAACATCTCTGAATACATTGGGAATATCTCCCTTGGAAAAAACATTGACTGCCAGGTAAACATCCAGATCGCCATCATTGTCATAATCAAAAAAAGCAGCCTGGGTTGTATATGAATTGTCGTTTAATCCATATTCTTTGGCCATGTCCTTAAAAACAGGTATTCCGTTTTTGTTCAATCCCTGGTTGATGTATAAAATGTTTTCCCTTTTAGCCGGATCCGATGAAAAACTTTCAGAAATATAAATATCGGGCCAGCCATCGTTATTAATATCTACTACGGAAATCGCTTTTGCCCATTTCCCTTCACCCCTAACTCCTGCAGCATCAGTAATATCAGTAAATCGCATCCCCCCTTTGTTTAAATACATCCTGTCAGAGACCATATTTCCCGCAAAATAAATGTCAGGCAAACCATCTCTGTTAAAATCACCAATACCAACTCCAGCTCCATTGTAAATATCTTGCCTGTCAATAATATTCATTGAATCGTTCTCAGTAATTCTGTTATTGAAATTAATACCTGTTTGAGAAGAACTGAGTTGCTGAAACATTGCTTGTTTGTGTTTCCCACAAGAGATAAAAGTAATTATGGTAATTATATATAAAAACCCTGTTAGTAATCTCTTACAATTCATATTTGCTGTTTTATTAATAAACACATTTCATTTCCGGAATCTTCAAACAATTCGCCTACTTGCCTCAATCCTTTGTATTACAACAGTATATCAAGGTACTAATGGTTTTTATCATTTACATATCCCTATAATAAAGGCTTGTCTAAATAAATATGTATTCTTAAATGATAAAATTTAATGCACAATGATCAAGAAGTAGGTGAGGTTGTATGCTCCCTTCCATATAGTTCCGGTATTTTTCTAAAGTGAAGATATTAAAATATCTTCAACAATTTTTTATTTTTGCTACGTAATCAAAACTTGTTTGTTCCGTAATGCTGAGGCGATTTACCTAATTCAAATCCTTTATCAGCAGACGTTTTTTTTAAGCTCCATACGCCTTAATAAGTTTCATAGTAACTTCCTTTTTGTCCGGAAATACATAAAGCCACTCGGGCCAAATCTGCATGCAGCAATATCAAATCAAAAACTTCGGGGTTTTCGATCTATGAAACCACTTAGGCGGTAAATTCCATTCCGTCAAGATTTGCGAATTCATTAACTTGCGGCTATGCAGCAATATCTTGAACTTTTACAAAAAATAATTGATACCGGTGTTGATAAAAATGACCGGACAGGAACCGGTACACGCAGTTTGTTTGGTTACCAGATGCGCTTTGATTTGCAGAACGGTTTCCCACTTGTAACTACAAAAAAACTTCACTTAAAAAGTATTATTTATGAATTATTGTGGTTTTTAAAAGGTGATACGAATGTAAAATTTTTGCAGGAGCACGGAGTCAGAATCTGGGATGAATGGGCAGATGAAAGCGGAAATTTGGGGCCGGTTTATGGAAAACAATGGCGAAGTTGGCCGGGGCCCAACGGAGAAACTGTTGACCAGGTTTCTGAACTGATACATCAATTAAAAACGAATCCTGACAGTCGCAGGTTAATAGTTAGTGCCTGGAATGTTGCTGATCTTCCTGAAATGAAATTAATGCCTTGCCATTGTTTGTTTCAATTTTATACTTCTCCATCAGAAAGTAACGGCAAAAGAAAACTTTCTTGCCAATTGTATCAAAGAAGTGCTGATGTTTTTCTTGGCGTGCCTTTCAACATTGCTTCTTATGCGTTACTTACAATGATGATCGCACAAGTTTGTGATATGGAACCGGGAGAATTTATTCATTCTTTTGGTGATGTTCATTTGTATAAGAATCACTTTGAACAGGCAGAACTTCAACTTGCCCGAAGGCCGTTTCCTCCTCCACAAATGAAATTAAACCCGGAAGTGAAGAATATTTTTGAATTTGAATATGAAGATTTTGAATTAGTGAATTATGAATCACATCCATCTATTAAAGCGCCGGTGGCAGTGTAAAAATCAATGTTATTAGAAGTAATTCGTGAACAAAAATTTTAATCGATGCTTTCACATATCGTTGCGGCTTCAGAGAATAATATTATTGGAATAAAAAATGGTTTGCCGTGGCATTTGCCCAATGATTTTAAATATTTTAAAAATAAAACCTGGGGTTTGCCGGTCATAATGGGAAGCAATACGTTTGAATCAATGAAAAAAGATTTGCCGGGAAGAATAAATATTGTTGTTACGCGAAAAACAGATTGGCATCCGCGGAATGTATTTATCTCACACACAATCAATGATGCAATTGAACAAGCGACGCAAAGCGACGCAAAGGAAATTTTTATTATTGGCGGTGGAAAGATTTTTGAAGAGACGATAAATTTAGTTGACAGGATTTATCTGACGCGTGTTCATGTTAACGTTGAAGGCGACACTGCCTACCCTGAAATTGATAAAACAAAGTGGAAACTCATAAGCGAAGAATTACATCCTGCGGATGAAAAAAATAACTATCCTTACACTTTTGAGGTTTGGGAAAGAACTGAAAATTTATAAATCCAAAAATGTATTCCTCATTCCAACTCGCGAAAAAATACTTTCATTACTATTTTCATTCAAATAACGGCAAAGGTCACGGCGTTCATTCTCCATTTGTTTTTGACTTTATCATTCATGTTTTAAATGATAGAAAAAAATACGCTTGTTATGAGAAAATAGAATCTTTTAGAAAATCACTTTTGAAAAATGATACAGAAATTGAAGTCGAAGATTTCGGCGCCGGCTCTGCTGTTATTCCTTTCAAAAACAGGAAGGTAAAAGACATTGCCCGTACTTCTTTAAAGAAAAAAAAATATAGCCAACTGCTTTTCCGGATTGCAAAGTATTATCATTTGACAAATATTGTAGAATTAGGAACTTCTTTTGGAATAACTACTTCTTATTTTGCTTCCTCAAATAATGACGCAAGAGTGATTACACTGGAAGGATCAAAAAACATTGCCAAAATTGCGAAGGAAAGTTTTGAAAAAGCTAAAATAAAAAATGTTCAATTATTACAAGGCGCGTTTGATGAAAAAATTCCTTCCATTCTTGATGAATTCCAAAATATTGACCTGCTTTTTATTGATGGAAATCATCGAAAAAAACCGACATTACAATATTTTAATTTTTTTTTGAAAAAAGCCACCGCCAAATCTATTTTTATTTTTGATGATATACATTGGAGCGCTGAAATGGAAGAAGCGTGGGAGGAAATAAAACAGCATCCTTCCGTTACCTTAACCATCGATCTTTTTTTTATAGGATTGGTTTTTTTTAATAAAGATTTTAAAGTAAAACAAGATTTTCCTATAAGGTTTTGATTTTTATAATACCTTAGAAGCATATTTGCAAATTATGACGATTGGTGTTTTAAAAGAACCGTTACCCGAAACAAGAGTCTCACTTTTACCAGAGCATGTTGGAATTTTAAAAAAGTTAAACGTTGATGTATTCATTGAAAATAATGCTGGCGAAAAGGCATTTGCTTCAAATGAAAAGTATGCAGAAGCCGGAGCTGTAATTGATTCAAGAGAAAAAATAATTGAAAAATCTGAGATTCTTTTAACGATACATCTTCCTTCTTCTTCTGAAGTTGATTTACTTAAATCTAAAGTGCTATTAGGCATTTTTCAGCCGCTTTATAATGTAGATTTTATAAAGAAATTGAACGAAAGTAATGTCACTGTTTTCAGCATTGACATGATACCGCGAAGCACGCGGGCACAAAGTATGGACGTATTGAGCAGCCAGGCAAACATTGCGGGTTACAAAGCAGTTTTATTAGCTGCCAATTTATTCCCCAGATACTTCCCCATGTTTATGACGGCAGCGGGAAGTATTCCTCCTGCAAAAGTTTTGATACTGGGAGCGGGCGTTGCAGGTTTGCAGGCAATTGCAACAGCAAGAAGGCTGGGAGCAGTTGTAGAAGTTTTTGATACAAGACCCGCAGTGAAAGAAGAAGTGATGAGTCTCGGAGCAAAATTTGTAGAAGTGGAAGGCGCGGCGGATGCAAGCAAAGCCGGCGGTTATGCAGTAGAACAAACTCCGGAATTTTTGCAAAAACAAAAAGAGAGAATAGCGGCAAGTGTAGAAAAATCGGATATCATAATTACTACTGCACAAATTTTTGGTAAGAAAGCGCCGATTTTACTCACTGAACCGATGATTGCTAAAATGAAAAACGGGTCAGTTATTATTGATCTTGCTGCTGCAACAGGGGGAAATACAGAGGTTACAAAAAATGATGAAACGATAAATTATAAAGGTGTTACCATTGTAGGAAATTCAAATCTTCCTTCGACAATGCCTTATGATGCGAGTAAAATGTATGGAAAAAATATCTGTAATTTTCTGAGATTGGTCATTGATAAAGAAGGAAAACTGAATTTGAATCTCGATGATGAATTGGTAAAAGGAACTTTGATTAGCTGATTAGCCAATGTGCCAATGTGCCAATTTTGGTGTAGCGGAATGGTTAAACGAAATTGATTGATAAAAATTGAATAATCAAAAAATAAAATAATTAATCATAATGCAAGAGGTAATTCATTTTATCCAACAAAATATCCAGATGGTTTACATCGTCATCCTGATGATATTTTTGGGAGTAGAAATAATCGGAAGAGTGCCAAGCGTGCTTCACACACCCTTAATGAGTGGCGCAAATGCAATTCATGGTGTGGTGATTATCGGAGCAATAATAGTAATGGGAAAAGCAGAAAGCGGAAATTATGTGGCACTTGTTCTTGGGTTTCTTGCTGTAGTTTTGGGAACATTAAATGTGGTGGGAGGTTTTGTGGTAACAGACCGGATGTTGGAAATGTTTAAAAAGAAAAAATGATGAATAAAACCAGTGAATAAACAAATAAAGGAAATTCCTTTTTTAGAAAAGATTAAAGTCAAATAAACCAATTAACGAATTACCTAATTAACCAATAAATGGGTCCCAGTATTTTATCAGTTTGTTATATCGTCGCTTCAGTTACATTCATTCTTGGATTGAAGATGTTGTCCAATCCCGCAACTGCAAGGAAAGGAAACTTAATTGCTGCGGCAGGAATGATCATTGCCATTTTGGGAACTATTTTTTTATACGAAGACGACGGTAAAAAATTAGGCAATTATCCATGGATATTTTCAGCAATAATTATAGGTTCCATAATCGGGACGATGGTAGCCAAAAAAGTGAAGATGACGGCCATGCCGGAACTGGTAAGCTTTTTCAACGGAATGGGCGGTGCTTGTGCGGCTTTAATTTCGATTGTTGAGTTCGATTATTTGTATAGGGAGCATCGCGCAGTAAGTGCTTCTTTTTCTGATGTTATAACTTCAGGGCATTATTTAGCAATTATTGCAGGAACTATAATCGGCAGCGTTTCATTTGCCGGAAGCATAATCGCCTGGGGCAAATTGAGCGGAAAATTTAAAGATTACTCATTTAAAGGTCAGCACCTGGTGAATAATTTATTGCTGATCCTCATCTTCGTTTTAGCAGTCTACACTTATTTTTCTAACACTCAGTTTGTAAACATTCCTTTCTTTATTACGGTAGCACTTGCACTCTTATATGGTGTTTTTTTTGTTTTACCTATCGGTGGTGCAGACATGCCGGTTGTCATTTCCTTGCTCAATTCATTTACCGGTGTAGCAGCGGCTTGTGGAGGATTTTTATATAATAATAAAGCAATGCTTACCGGTGGAATTTTAGTGGGTGCTGCAGGTACATTACTTACCATTTTAATGTGCCGCGCTATGAATCGTAGCCTTATCAATGTACTCATCGGATCGTTTGGTGGTTCAAAAGCAGCAGCAGCAGGGGGTACAACAGAAGGAAATATAAAAGAGATTTCACTTAGCGACGCGGCTATGCTTATGGCTTATGCAAAAAAAGTGATGATCGTTCCGGGTTATGGATTAGCTGTAGCTCAGGCACAACATTCCTGCCATGAACTGGAAAAATCACTTGAAGAAAAAGGCGTTGAAGTAAAATATGCCATTCATCCGGTTGCCGGCCGAATGCCAGGCCACATGAATGTTTTATTGGCAGAAGCAGATGTAAATTATGACAAGTTATTAGAAATGGAAGACGCTAATGAAGAGATGAAAACAACGGATGTTGCATTCATTTTGGGTGCGAATGATGTGGTAAATCCTGCAGCCAAAAACGATCCATCTTCTCCCATTTACGGAATGCCTATCCTCGAGGTAGAATTGGCAAAAAACGTTATTGTAAATAAAAGAAGTATGAAGCCAGGATACGCCGGTATTGAAAATCAACTTTTTTATCAACCAAAAACTTCCATGCTTTTTGGAGATGCCAAAAAAGTATTGCAGGAATTATTAGCCGAACTGAAAAACATTTAATCCGTTTTTTGTTTTCCAAAAAAACGCAAAACAGAAATCTCTTGTAATTGTTCTTTTACTGTACTTGTTTCTTTAAACAACTTCTACTTTATTGCTTGCACAGTTTTTGTAATTCATCCCACTGCACAGTTACTTTAAAAAAATAATCAGCAGTTAATGGCATACCTGGATGAACAATTTTATGATTTTCTAATTGAGGAAGATGAACCGCGCGCCTGCAAAAATATTCCTGAAGAAGAATGCACAAATTTGCCTAAAAATTTTCTGTTGAATGTCAGTAACGGCACTCTAACAAAACTTGCTGAAAAAATTATTAGCCCTGGCCTTACACTTGCCTGGATTATGCAGTTTTTTGGCGCATCTCCGGCACTGCTTGGGGCAATAGTTCCTGTTAAAGATGCGGGTTCGCTATTACCTCAATTAATCGTTTCCGGGAAGATCCGTGCTTATCCTGTCCGCAAATACTTCTGGGTTTGCAGTGCTCTTGTTCAAGGTGTTTCCTGGCTTATAGCAGCGTTACTTATTTTTTTCTATCGGGGATCTTTTTTGCCTTACCTGCTTTTATTGTTGTTGGCTATTTTCAGTATTGCAAGTGGAGTGGCTTCAGTGGCTTTTAAAGATGTTACTGCTAAAACAATTCCGAAAAATACCCGCGGCCAGATGCTTGGCTACCGGGCTACTTTTGGAGGATTATTGGCGTTGCTAGCAGGTGCTTTACTTGTTTTTATAATAAAAGGAAAAGAAGGCAGGCAAGTTTATGGATGGATGTTTTTGATTGCTTCAGTTTTGTGGTTAATCGCAGCTTTTCTGTTTTTTTTGATAAAAGAAAAAACGGGGGCTACAAAAGGAGGAAGAAACCCGATTCAGGAAATCCAGTCAGGTTATAAATTAATCAGGAATGACAAGAGTTTCCGCAACTTCCTCTTTACGCGGGCACTTCTCATGTCTGTTCATCTTTTAGGCCCTTTTTATGTTTTGATGGCAAATAGAATTGGAAGTGCAAGCTGGAGTTTACCCGGTTATTTAATTATTGCGAATGGCCTTGCCAATGTACTAAGTAGTCCATTTTGGGGACGAATTGCAGATAGATCTCCCACACACCTTATGCGCATTTCCTGTTTTATTGCAATTGGAGCAGCAGTTTATGCATTACTCTTTTACCTGGTTGGAAATTTGAATTTAAGTTTCTATGTTTTTTTGCCGGTATTTTTTATTAATGGAATTGCTTATAGTGGTGCGAGGCTTAGCAGAAAAACCTATTTGGTTGATTACGCGCCTTCTGATGAAAGAGCAACTTATGTTTCGGTAGCCAATACATTCATTGGTCTCTTTACCTTATTGGCAGCGGCTTTCGGATTAATAGCACAGGTTTTCGGTCTTCCGGCTCAGATTATTTTCTTCATCATTCTTTTGATAATTGCTATTCTTTTAAGTTATAAATTAAGAAAGGCGTAAAAATAAAAATGGATTGGTTTTACTGAATCGTATATGCCTTACTGTTATAATCGTTATTGGGATGGTATCAACTGGTTTTATTCAATCGCCTGATATCTTCTTCATTCAGATTAGTATCCACAGATTGCATCAGTTCATACAACTGTTTTTGATCTGTTGCACTGGCAATCGGAGCAGTCACTAATGGATTTTGAATGAGCCAAGCCAATGAAATGGTAGCATATGAACAGTGATATTTTTCCGAAAGTTCTTTTAGCAAAGCGAGAATGGCAAACCCTTTTGGATTTAGATATTTATCCATTCCTTTTCCACGTGGGCTTTTTGAAAAATCTTTTTCTGTCTGGTATTTTCCTGAAAGAAATCCGCTGGCGATAGAATAGTAAGTGATCACACCTAGGTTATATTTTTTTACTACTTCAGCATATTCAGATTCAAATCCACGATCATACAAGTTGTATTTTGGCTGTAATGTTTTGTAGGCAGACAGATTCTTTTCTTTACTGATCTGCAAACTTTTTTCAAGTCGTTCTGCTGATAAATTTGATGCGCCGATAAAACGAACTTTACCTTCTTTCACGAGTTGGTCATATGCTTCCAGCGTTTCTTCTATCGGTGTTCCGGGATCATCTTTATGCGTTTGATAAAGATCAATGTAATCGGTTTGTAATCTTTTTAAACTGGTTTCAACTTCGGATAAAATATATTCTTTAGACAAACCTTTTTTTTCAGGTGACATTTGTGATCCTACTTTTGTCGCGATAATTACTTTATTACGATTTTTTCGCGATCTCATCCAGTTACCAATTACCGTTTCAGATTCACCACCTTTGTTGCCTTCAGCCCAATGCGAATAGGAATCTGCCGTATCTATACAATTAAAACCATTTGCAACAAACTGGTCGAGTAGTTGAAACGATTCTTTTTCATCCAGCGTCCAGCCAAAAACGTTACCCCCAAATATCAATGGAGCAATTTCAAGGTCTGTATTTCCTAACTTTCTTTTTTCCATTCAATTTTTTTCCTTTGTTTATTCTCAAAAACCTTGCTCAATTTTTTTTGTAAATTCATTTTTTAAAAAATCTGCACTTGTACTGTATTTGTAGAATTAAAAAGTGTTTTCTACTCTATAACTGAATAAAAAAATTGAATGATAACGGTCAAAGATGTCGTAAAAAAATTTGGAAATACAATAGCGGTTGATGAGGTATCATTCGAAGTAAATGAAGGCGAAAATGTTGTTTTACTGGGCACAAGCGGCTGCGGCAAAACAACTACGTTGCGAATGATCAATCGCCTTACAGAAATTTCTTCAGGAGAAATAAAAGTTGGCGGAAAAAACATTTGCGAAATACCCCCGGAAAAATTGAGAAGAAATATCGGTTATGTTTTGCAAAACAATGGACTTTTTCCACACTATTCAATTGCGGAAAATATTGGTATTGTTCCACATATTTTAAAATGGCCTGAAGAAAAAATTGCAAAACGGATTTCGGAATTACTGGAGCAACTTCATTTACCACAAGATACTATATCACTTTATCCGCAACAACTAAGTGGCGGACAACAACAGAGAGTAGGCCTGGCAAGAGCGCTTGCAGCAGACCCACCGGTACTTCTGATGGATGAACCTTTCGGCGCACTCGATGCTATTACCCGAAATAATATCACGAAAGAATTTTCCAGTCTTGAAGTATTGAAAAATAAAACAATTGTTTTGGTAACCCACGATATACAGGAAGCATTTGAACTGGGCGATAGAATTTTATTGATGGATAATGGAAAAATTGTTCAGCAGGGAAAATCCATTGAACTTTTATTTCGTCCAAAAAACCAGTTTGTTTCCGACTTTTTTGCTGCTCAAAAAATGCAACTTGAATTGCATTCTGTTTATTTGAAAGATATATTTAATCATCTTGAAAATGGTAATTACGAAAATAATGCGCCATTAATTGATGAAAATAAAAGTCTTTGGGAAGCCATTGAATTTTTACAATTTGAAAATATAAACTGCTTGCAGGTGAAAGACGTGGTTTCGGGTGAAATTAAATATTTTGGCTATAACTCTTTATTCTCGGGCCTTGAGGCTCTAAAGCAACAAACTTATGAATAATGCTCCAGGCCTTTTTGATTTTATGAAAAACCAATCCGGTAAAATACTGGACCAGTTGCTTCAGCATATCGGGCTTACATTTATATCGTTGCTGATTGCCATTATTATCGGTGTTCCGTTAGGAATTTTAATATCGCGCCAAAGAAAACTGGCAGCGCCGGTTTTAGGTTTCACCGGAATTTTACAAACAATACCAAGCATCGCTTTACTTGGATTTATGATCCCGCTTCTGGGTATCGGTGCTGTTCCTGCAATCATTGCTTTGTTTCTTTATGCGCTTTTGCCAATCGTTAGAAATACATTCACCGGAATTACGAATGTTGACGGAAGCGTGGTGGAATCTGCAAAAGGAATGGGCATGACGACTAATCAAATTCTTACGAAAGTAGAACTGCCGCTGTCCATGCCTGTTATACTCGCCGGAATCAGGACAGCAACAGTTATAAATGTTGGTGTAGCCACGCTAGCCTCTTATATTGGTGCAGGCGGTTTAGGTGAATTTATTTTTGGTGGAATTGCTTTAAACAATACTAACATGATTTTGGCAGGATCTATTCCTGCCGCATTACTTGCAATATTTTTTGATTTTATTTTATCGCGCATTCAAAAAATAAATTTGAAAAAAGTAAGGACTGCTTTTTGGTTAATGCCTGTTTGTCTCGTTTTCCTTTCCTCGTTCTATCTACTTCCTGATATGTACAGGAGTAAAATGCTCGCGGGGTTTACCCCTGAATTTATGGGAAGAAATGATGGTTATCTCGGATTGAAAAAAGTGTATAAACTGAATATAAGAACAGTAGTAATAAGTGATGCGGTAATGTACAAAGCAGCACGCGAAAAAAAACTGGACGTTATTGACGGATACAGTACAGATGGCCGTTTGAAAGCTTTCAATCTGCAGGTTTTGAAAGACGACAAACATATTTTTCCGCCATATTATGCAGCGCCGGTGATAAGAGAAGAACTGCTGAAGAAGTATCCTCAACTGGAAGAAATATTAAACCAATTGGCAGGACGAATCAACGATTCAATAATGACCGAGTTGAACTATCGTGTTGATTATTTAAAACAATCGCCGGAAAAAGTGGCTAAGGATTTTTTAGTGGAACAAAGTTTGTACAAAAATCCTTTGCCCGAAAAAGATGAGATAATTAGGATTGGTTCTAAAATTTTTGGTGAGCAGTATATTCTCGCAGCAATGTATTCCATCCTGATAAAAGGAAACACTCATTTGCAGGTAAAAACAGAAACAGGTTTGGGAGGAACTAAAATTGTATTTGACGCACTCAGGAATAACCAGATTGATATGTATCCGGAATATACAGGAACGGGTCTTTTAGTAATTTTGCAAACGCCTGATTCAATTGTTACTCAATTTAATGGAAGCAAAGAAAAAATTTATAATTATGTAAAGCAACAGTTTTACAATAAGTACAATTTAAAATGGCTAAAACCCATTGGCTTTAATAATACGTATGCTTTAATGATGCGTAAAAAAGAAGCGCAGCATTTAAATATTGAAACCATTTCCGACTTAAAAAATTATCTTAGTAAAAATTAAAAATGGACTTAGCAGAAACATACAAAGCCATACGACAACGCACAGAAGAAATCTGTAAACCATTGCAGACAGAGGATTACGTGGTGCAGCCGGTTGTGGATGTGAGCCCTCCGAAATGGCATATCGGCCATGTAACCTGGTTTTTTGAAACGTTTGTTTTGAAACCACACATGAAAGATTATAAAGAATTTGATGTGAACTACAATTATATTTTCAACAGTTATTATGAAACTGCCGGAGCACGTGTGATCCGCACCGACCGCGGGAATTTAAGCCGTCCAACGGTGGAAGAAATTTACAATTATCGCTGGTACATTGATAAAGCAATGGAACAATTTCTGCAAAAGCCGGTTGAAAAAGAAATAAAAGAATTGGTTGTTCTGGGATTCAATCATGAACAACAGCACCAGGAATTGTTGATGACAGACATCAAATATATTCTGGGAAATAATCCTCTTTTTCCGGCTTATATAAATGAAGCAGATAGTAAACCAACAAAAAGGAAAGATTTTGATTCTGCTGGTGATTTTGCAAAAATGAAAGAAGGCATTTATGAAATGGGATTTGAAGGAGAAGGTTTTTGTTTTGACAACGAATTGAAAAGACATCGTGTTTTTTTGGAAGAGTTCAGCATCTCTAAAAATTTAGTTACCAACAAAGAATATTTAGAATTTATAAATGCCGGAGGTTATACAAATTTCACCTACTGGCATTCTGATGGATGGAACTGGGTAAATCAAAATCGAATTTCTGCGCCGATGTATTGGCATTTAATTGATGGGAAATGGTACAACTACACTTTAACCGGTTTGCAATTATTGGAAATGGAGGAACCAGTTTGTCACATAAGTTTTTATGAAGCCGCGGCTTATGCTTCATGGAAGGTAATGCGTTTGCCTACTGAGTTTGAGTGGGAAGCGGCTTCTGAAAATTTCAATTGGGGAAGACGATGGGAGTGGACAGAAAGTGCATATTTACCTTATCCGGGTTTTTCAAAAGCGCCTGGCGCTATCGGAGAATACAATGGGAAATTTATGGTTAATCAGAAAGTTTTAAGAGGCGCTTCAGACGTAACTTCTCCGGGGCACAGCCGCAAAACTTATCGTAATTTTTTTCAACCCAATCTACGCTGGCAATACACCGGTATCCGTCTTGCCCAATAAACAAAACATGAATAACTTTTTATCTGATGTGCTGAAAGGCCTGCAATCATCGCCGAAGTATCTTGACTCGAAATATTTTTATGACAAGAAAGGTGACCAACTTTTTCAGAAGATAATGGATAGTGATGAATATTATCTGACGAATGCCGAAATGGAAATTTTTTCTGAACAGCAATCACAAATTGCTGATACGGTTTTAGATCACAATGATAAAATAGATGTGATAGAATTCGGGCCAGGCGATGCTACAAAAAGTATTCATTTATTAAAAGTATTAACAGCAAGAAACCAGGTCGGCAATTATGTGCCGATCGATATTTCGCAAAATATCATCAGCCTTTTAGATAAAACTCTGCCTAAGCAAATTCCGGATCTTACTATTCATGGCTTTGCAGGAGAATATTTTCAAATGCTTCCGGTTGCTCACAAAGTTTCTTCCAATAAAAAACTCGTTTTATTTTTGGGCGCAAACATTGGCAATTTTAAATTTAATGAAATGCCTGTGTTTTTGCAGAAATTAAGAAACCTTCTTTCTGACGGAGATATGGTTTTGATTGGTTTTGATTTAAAAAAAGATCCCAAAAAAATATTGGCGGCTTATAACGATAAAGCGGGGTTCACAAAGGAATTTAATTTGAATTTATTAAGCAGAATCAACCATGAATTGAACGCCAATTTCCAGGTTGAAAATTTTGAACATTATGCTATGTATGATCCATCAACCGGCTCGTGTAAAAGTTATCTTATTTCAATGAAAAATCAGTTGGTAAGAATTGATAAAACTACAATCAATTTTGAAAAAAATGAACCGGTTTTTATGGAAATCTCACAAAAGTATTCTGTCAATGAAATAGATACAATTGCCCATCAGAGTGGCTTTGAAGTCATGAAGTATTTTTTTGACAGCAACAAATATTTCGTAGATGTGATTGTGAAATGCAACGGTGCCCAATAGTATTTATTTATCTTTGCATAACAGCAAACAAACAAATTTTCCTTTTTTTTATTCGAAAAATAACCTCATTAAGCCTTAAGTTTGCATTTTTATTGCCCGATAGTATAACGGTAGTACGACAGATTCTGATTCTGTTTGTCTTGGTTCGAATCCAGGTCGGGTAACCAGTAAGGTGATACTTTAGTGTATCATTTTCTTTATAAAATGACTCCGTAGCTCAGTTGGTAGAGCAGCAGACTCTTAATCTGCGGGTCCAGAGTTCGAGCCTCTGCGGGGTCACATTTTTTAGCCTCCCTTGGAAAAGTTCACGAAAATAAAGTGCAGCGGATATTCGCCACAAGCTAAAGACAATGCACTTGGAGAAGGCTTATTGGTTTTATTAAATATAGTTGGAATGTTTTTTGGGAAATTTTCCTAAAAAACAACACATGAAAACATTAAAAAGTTACAGGCAGCAAGGAGAAAAGCTTGCAGAGAAACAAAGAAAATTACAGCAAGAAGTAGCGCAGGAAGATAAAAAAGACGCGAAGAAAAAACAGGAAAAACCAATGCAGGCAGGAGCCCGAAAATATCCTGAACCGCCGGTAGACAAGCAACATTTAAAAAAACCGGGTAAAGAAAAAAACCTGGAAGTAAAACCAATGTATGATGCGCCTTACTACAAAGGATCTGCGAAATTACAGGATATGGTTGCATTGATAACTGGCGCAGATTCCGGAATTGGAAGAGCAGTGGCGATTTTATTTGCCCGTGAAGGTGCTGATGTTTCCGTTGTATACTTGAGCGAGCATGCCGATGCGGAAGAAACGAAACAACTGGTGGAAAAAGAAGGAAGGAAATGCCTGTTGATTCCCGGCGATGTTACGGATAAAGAATTTTGTAAAATGGCGGTGCAGGAAACAGTGAATAAACTGGGTAAACTAAATGTTCTTGTAAATAATGCAGCCTTTCAACTGCATGTAGAAGAATTTGAAGATCTTACGGAAGAACATTTTGATCTTACGTTAAAGACAAATCTCTACGGGTATTTTCACATGGCTCGCGCGGCGGTTCCTTACTTAGATTATGGAAGCGCAATTGTAAATACAGGTTCGGTTACCGGCATTTTAGGTAATAAATATTTGCTTGATTATTCTCTTACGAAAGGTGGCATTCATGCCTTTACCCGTTCTTTAAGTTCTAATTTAATTCATAAAGGAATACGCGTAAATGCGGTAGCGCCGGGTCCCGTTTGGACGCCGCTCAATCCCTCTGACAAACAAAAAAAGTATATTGAAAAATTTGGATCAGGTACACCGATGAAGCGGCCTGCGCAGCCGGAAGAAATTGCGCCGGCTTATGTATTTCTTGCTTCGCCTCAATGTTCCAGTTATATCACCGGCGAAATTTTGCCGATAATCGGAGGTTATAAAGGCGGTTAATTTTTTTATATGCAATTACAAGTAAACAAAGAAAATGATTTGTTTTTTATTTTGTAATTACGATATAACAGGAATGCTTAAACGAAAATATTCTTGCATTGGTTTAGATAAAAAAAGCCAGGCTTTTCAAAACCGGGCTTTTTAATTCCATTATCAATTATTATTTTATTGAAACAGGCACTTTCAGATTTTCCCACTCAAGAGTAAAACCACTACGGTTCACAACAAATTTCATCCTCTCATTAAAAGTAGATGATTTCATTGGTTTAGCCGTTACCCGCAACACGTCATTTGCAGGATCTTCGGTTGTGCTTCCGTCACCTTTAATACCCCATTGCCCGGTCTTTGAATTGAAGATAAATGTCCATTGATTTTCTCCAGGAATTGCATAGAGGCTATATTTTCCCGCAGGTAATTTTTTGCCTTCTACCATAATATCTTTGCTGGTTTCAAATATAGTTGCCTCGTTAGCTCCTAATCTCCACACTTTATCATATGGAACGAGGTCGCCCCATATTTTTCTTCCTTTTACAGCCGGGCTGCTATAATTAATGGTAATTGTTGAACCGCCAACCGTTCCGGTAGCAGTTTCAGGAGGGCTGGCTCTTTTTGATTTATCCTGCTGGGCAAAAATCAATGAACTCATGAATAAACCAACCAATGTTAAAACAAGGGCTTTTGAGAATATTTTTTTCATTGTTGTAAAAGTTTAATGTTTGAATAAAATTTATTTGAAGAATAAAATTAAACATTTCCCAAATGGATTTGAGAATAAATATTTATTCGGTAAATCCGTGGCAATATTTCAAAATTTATATCTTCATAAAAAGAGGTAATGAATGGACTGAATAAAAATAATAAGAAATTTCGATAGTAAACGCACTTTGATTTTACGTTTCCAAATGACTATAAAATGAAAGTTAAAAAATCTTGCTCTTATAAATTCGAAACTTGATTGTTCTAATATTGTAACTCATTTTGAATAGAAAACTGATTGTAAAATTTTTTTGCCTGTTAGGTTTTTTACAGGTGCTTTCGCCTGCACCAACATGGGCGCAGATAACTGTAAGCGGGAATGTTTATGATGTTTCAAAATTATATGCAGTGCCTGATGTAAAAGTTACAAGTACTTCTGGTTCTACTGATATTACTGATTCGACGGGTTCATATCAACTTAATGTTTCTGTAAATGATTCGATTACTTTTACTTACGAAGGTAAATCAACAATAAAATTTCCTGTAAAAAGTATAAGCAATTATGCAGCGTTTGATATTTCAATACATTCAAAAGTTAAACAGAAATATAAACTTTTAAATCCTGTAACTGTTTATACGGATAATTATAAATTCGATTCGCTAGAAAACCGGGAGGAATATTCAAAAATATTTGGAAATGAAAAACCGGGTATTCATTCTACTTACGATCCCGGTGGCGCTGCAGGTTTAGATTTGGATGCACTTATCGGAATGTTTCAGTTTAGGAAAAACAAAGAAAGGTTGGCTTTTAAAAACCGTCTTCTCGAGGAAGAGCAAGACAGGTATATTGATTACAGGTTTTCATCAAAAACTATTAAACGCATTACCGGGCTGACAGGAGATTCACTTGAAACTTATAAAAGACTCTACCGCCCTGACTATTATTTTGTATCCAATAGCACTATCGCAGAATTTTACGAGTACATTTTAAGCACTTCATATGCATTTAGAAGAAAAGAGAAAAGTAAATAGCTTTAATTAAGAATACTTTTTGTTCGTTTAAAGCAATTGAGTTTATTTTACATATTGGAATTTTAATAATTAATTTTATACATTGTAAAATTTGAAAATTTTAACCAAATTAACTATATGAAAAAAATTTTTACCTTAATTACGCTGTCTGTAATTTTCACCACTCTTAAAGCCCAGGTTCCTAGTTGTTCTACTAATGTTTCTCCAGCCAATGCGACTACTAATGTAAGTCCCACTCCATACATTACTTTAAAATGGAATCCGGTTCCCGGCGCCATTCTTTATAATGTTTATTTGGATGCTAAATTACCTCCAACCACACTGCTTGGAACTGTGTTAACTGATAGTCTCAACTTTTACAACGCCGATTATAGCACTATTTACTATTGGTATGTTGTTCCTGTTAATGGAAGTGGAGCAGCAATTGGCTGTGGTGTAAATACTACTACATTTATTACAACCCCTCCTCCTCCGGCGCCATTTAATGACGATTGTGCAGGAGCAACAGATCTTACAACTACAAACACCGGAACTACGCTTGGCGCTACTCAAAGCCAGCCTGCAGATCCTTGTGGTGGTTTTACCGGTTCTGCTGACGATGATGTTTGGTACCAATTTACAGCTCTTACAACCGGAACTGTTGTAATAACACTTGACGGCAACAGTAATTTTGACGGAGTTCTTGAGGTGTTTAAAGGAAATTGTGGTTCATTAACCAATGTAGCTTGCAGTGATTTCACTCAAAAAGGTGGAAGTGAATCAATTACTTTAAATGCTTTAGCCGGAACCCATTACAAAATCCGCGTCTACAGCTTTGGCCCCAACCTGAGTGACCGGGGTGGATTTACAATTTCTGCTGCAGGTTCTCCTTTACCTATTTCCCTCGTAAACTTTAAAGGTGAAAATGCGGGCAACAGCAATTTACTTTCATGGTCTACCACTACTGAAATTAATAACCAGGGATTTGAAATTCAATTTTCATTTAATGGGAAAGATTTTAGAAATCTTGCCTTCGTAAACTCAAAACAAAATAGCAAGAATGCTGGTTCTGTTTTAAACTATCAATATACAGATTCCAAAGGAATTGGTGGTAATGTATATTACAGGTTAATGCAGCTTGATAAAGATGGTAAAACAAATTATTCAAACGTAATCTTAATAAAAGGAAACGTAGTTAATACGCTTTCTTTGAACGCTGTTTATCCTAATCCGGCAAAAGACAAATTGAATCTGATTGTTTCATCACCCGTTAATAATAACATCAACATAATTATTACTGATTTGGCTGGTAAAACAGTAAAACGCCAGGCTTTCTCAGTTGCGAGTGGCGGTAATAATCTTGATTTTGATGTATCATTATTGCCTGCAGGAAGTTATTTCATAAAAGCAATTTGCAATAATGGATGTGAAACTGCTGTTAGTAAATTTGTGAAAGAATAGTAAACAAATAAATTTAACGAATTTCTGTTTTAAAAAGTGGATGGCGAAGGTTGAACGAAAATCTTCGCCATTCTTTTTATCAAAGAAGTATAAATAAAACCGATCTTTTCCTGAACCAATATTTGAAGAAGGAACATTTTTTACTTTATTTTTTTCTTTGGTTTTTGCCCTTGTCATTCACAGAAATATATAAACTTGTCCACATAGATCGCGTTGGCATTGGCGCACATTTTGATCGAATTCCATTTTACTTCAAAAGTGTTTACTCATGTATGAAATTTTTCATGATTAACAAAGCACTTGGTAAACAACATGATAACAAAAGAGTTGGTAAACAATTAGTATTTAACTTTGTTGCCCTGTTATGTTTTTTAGCCGTTACATTTTTTTTAAAAATTAAATTTTATTTCCATGAAAAAGAATTACCTCTTTTCGTTTTTATTGGCTGTTGCAATCGTCATCAGCATTTTTTCTTTTAAAAATGTTTCTCCTCAGCAAAAGTTACCTGTGCCTGATGCTGACAATGCAGGACTGACGCTACCTTCAGGGTTTAGTGCGATGATCGTTGCTGATAATACCGGCCAGGCGAGGCATCTGGTTGTGACCAAAGAAGGGAATATTTATGTAAAACTTAATCGCGCTAAAAACGGGAACGGCATCCTTTATCTACAGGATGAGAATCATGATGGAAAAATGGAAAAAACAACAGGCTTTGGCGATTATGGTGGAACAGGAATGGCCTTGAACAACGGCTATTTATATGCTTCATCCAATACAGATGTCTATCGTTATAAACTAAATGGGCAGGATGAAGTGGAACACCCCGATCAACCGGAAAAAATAATCACAGGGTTACTGGATCACGGTGAACATAATTCTAAATCAATCACACTCGATAACAATGGAAATATTTATGTGAATGTCGGCGCGTATTCCAATTCGTGCCAGCAGCAGGACCGGGTGCCGGGTTCGATGGGAATTCCGGGTTGCCCGATATTGGATTCTGCAGGCGGAATATGGCAATTTAAAGCTGATAAAGCGGATCAACATTATGGCGATGGAGTTCATTATGCTACCGGATTGAGGAATGTGGTAGGATTGGATTGGAACAATCAGGACAATGTGCTCTTTGTAACGCAGAATGGCCGCGACCAACTGCATGATCTTTTTCCGCAATATTATACTGTGAAACAATCTACGGTTCTTCCGGCAGAGTGCATGTATGAAATTCATAAAGGCGATAACGCTGGCTGGCCTTATATTTATTACGATCAAATTCAGCACAAACAGATACTTATGCCGGAATACGGTGGAAATGGAACAAAAACAGCCGATAAAAATTATCTGGATCCGGTAATGGCTTTCCCTGGGCATATGGCACCTGTCGGTTTGCTATTTTACACCGGCAATCAGTTTCCCGCGAAATATAAGAATGGTGCTTTTATCGCTTTTCATGGTTCATGGAACAGGAGTCCTGAACCACAAGCCGGGTATTTTGTGGTTTTTGTTCCGTTTAAAGATGGAAAACCATCGGGCAAATGGGAAGTTTTTGCCGATGGCTTTGCAGGAGAAAAGCAGGTGATGTCGCCCGGAAGCGCTGAGCATCGCCCATGCGGATTAGCCCAGGGTCCGGATGGATCTTTGTACGTTTCAGACGATTCGAAAGGAACCATTTACAGAATCATGTATAAAAAATAAGATGGATGTATAAATTTATTATTCTTGGTTTTTTATTGACGCCTTTTTCTTTGATTTTTAAAAATGCTGCAAATGAAAAACCAGCGGCAAGTCATTTTCAATCTTTAAAACCTGGCGAAGCGGTTTATAAAAAATATTGCATCTCCTGTCACCAGGCAGATGGATCAGGAGTTCCCCACATGGCCCCGCCTTTGATTCAAACTAAATATGTTTTGGGGGATAAAGTAGCCCTTGCAAAAATAGTTTTGAACGGCTTGAAAAATGTGGATATACAGGATGAAACTTATAATAACCCAATGCCACCATTGGGTTCGGTTTTAAAAGATAAGGAGATCGCGGATGTCTTAACGTATGTGCGGAATAGTTTCGGAAACAAGGCCTCGAAAGTGTTACCTGAGGATGTAAAAAAGGCGAGGAGCGATCAAAAAATTGCTATTAAATAAAATAACATTATTCGTTGGTTTGCAATATCAGCCGATATACAAATAGTTCAAATTTTCCTGGATTTCCGGCCCTTTTTAAAGGCAAAATAAATTATTACTTAATTTGTCTGTTTACTGTGAATATTCATTTTCAAATGTTAGGTTTTGTCCAAATGAAATCTAAAATCTATTTATACTATTTTGTACAAACAGCAAAAGGAATTACCTTTGCAGTATAATATTAACAAAAATCAATAGTTTAAAAAACACGGTAGAATGAAAGAAGAAATGGATGTTTTGGAACAAACCGTCGCGGGGGATTACAAGTATGGTTTTGTTACCGAAATTGATACCGATGTGGTAGCAAAAGGACTGAGTGAGGAAACGATTCGCCACATTTCGACCAAAAAAAATGAACCTGAATGGATGCTTAACTGGCGCCTGAAAGCGTATCATCACTGGCTGAAAATGGAAGAACCGAAATGGCCAAACGTGCATTATCCACCAATCAATTATCAGGATATTATTTACTATGCCGCGCCCAGGAAAAAGCCAACTTTAAACGGCCTGGATGAAGTAGATCCTGAATTGCTGAAAACATTTGAGAAGCTCGGTATTTCTATAAACGAACAAAAAAGATTGACCGGTGTTGCTGTAGATGTAGTTATGGACAGTGTTTCAGTGGCTACGTCTTTTAAAAAGCAATTGTCTGAAGTAGGAATTATTTTTTGCTCAATGAGCGAGGCGATTCAAAATCATCCCGAGCTGGTGAAAAAACATTTGGGCTCGGTAGTGCCGTATGACCGATAATTATTTTGCTGCTTTAAACTCCGCCGTTTTTACCGATGGCTCATTCTGCTATATTCCAAAAGGCGTTCGTTGCCCAATGGAACTTTCAACTTATTTCCGCATCAATACAGAAAATTCAGGACAGTTTGAGCGTACCTTAATTGTTGCCGAAGACGAATCTTATGTTAGTTATCTGGAAGGTTGCACCGCTCCCCGCCGTGATGAAAATCAATTGCATGCTGCTGTAGTGGAATTAGTCGCAATGCGTAAAGCAGAAATAAAATATTCGACCGTTCAAAACTGGTATCCCGGTGATGATGAAGGAAAGGGAGGTATTTACAATTTTGTTACCAAGCGTGGTATTTGTAATGGTGAATATTCCAAAATTTCATGGTCACAGGTAGAGACCGGTTCTGCAATTACATGGAAATATCCAAGTGTTATTTTGAAAGGTGACAACTCAATCGGTGAATTTTATTCTGTTGCATTAACCAATCATTTTCAACAAGCAGATACAGGAACGAAAATGATCCATCTTGGAAAAAATACAAGAAGCAGGATTGTTTCAAAAGGTATTTCTGCAGGCAAAAGTCAGAACAGTTATCGCGGATTGGTTCGTGCGGGAAAGAACGCATTGAATGCAAGAAATTATTCTCAGTGCGATTCATTATTGCTAGGCGATAAATGTGGCGCACATACATTTCCTTACATCGAATCTAAAAATAATACTGCTATCATAGAACACGAAGCGACTACTTCAAAAATTGGCGAAGACCAGCTTTTTTATTGCAGGCAACGTGGGATAGATACAGAAGCTGCCGTGGCATTGATCGTTACCGGTTTTGCAAAAGAAGTCATGAACCAGTTGCCAATGGAGTTTGCTGTAGAAGCTCAGAAATTGTTAGCGATAAGTTTGGAAGGAAGCGTGGGATAGTGAATAGTGAATAAAAACAATTATTTAATTAAATAGTAGAACGAAAAATGTTATCAATTAAAAATTTGCATGCATCTGTAGAAGGAACAGAAATATTAAAAGGAATTAATCTTGAAGTAAACGCAGGTGAAGTACACGCCATCATGGGACCAAATGGTTCAGGAAAAAGCACGCTGGCTTCTGTTTTGGCAGGAAGGGAAGAATACAAAGTAACCGAAGGTTCGGTAGAATTTGATGGAAAAGATATGTTGGAATTATCTCCCGAAGACCGCGCGCGCGAAGGATTGTTTCTTGCTTTTCAGTACCCGGTAGAAATTCCCGGTGTGAGCACCAACAATTTTATAAAAACCGCACTGAACGAAAAAAGGAAATATCGTGGACAGGAACCTTTAGATGCCGTTTCATTTATGAAACTCATGAAGGAAAAAATTAAGTTGGTTGAGATTGATAAATCATTATTGACACGTTCTATCAACGAAGGATTTTCAGGTGGTGAAAAAAAGAAAAATGAAATTTTTCAAATGGCGATGCTGGAACCTAAATTGACTATTTTGGATGAAACGGATTCGGGTCTTGATATTGACGCACTTCGAATTGTAGCTAGTGGTGTAAATAAATTGCGTGATGAAAACCGCGCGATCATTGTAATCACACACTATCAAAGATTGTTGGATTATTTGCAACCGGATTTTGTGCACGTTTTGCTTAATGGTAAAATCGTAAGAAACGGGACAAAAGAATTGGCGCTGGAGCTGGAAGAAAAAGGATACGATTTTATTAAAGAAGAATTGAATGAAACATCAGCAATTTAATTATTGATGTAAAAAATAAAAATGGAACAATTTAAATTAGAATATTTCGACGAAAAATTTAACCGGCTTCAATCCCTGGATCCTGATGCATTTTTAAAGCAGGTGAGAAAAGAAGGTTTTGAAAATTTCAGTACCAAAGGACTTCCTACTCATAAAAATGAAGAATGGAAATACAGTGGTGCACCGGTAAGCAATTTATTTAAAAAGGAATACCAGGTTACTGAAGACAAGGAACCATTGCATGTTACAAAGGAAGATATTGATGAAATGCGTTTGCCGGGATTTGAAAATGCGAATGAATTGGTATTCGTAAATGGAAAGTTTGTTGAAGAACTTTCTACGATTCGCAGTTCCAAAGAGCAATTGGTGGTTATGCCTTTGGAAGAGGCTGAACACAGCAGTTATAAAGAAATTGTGAGAGAACATCTTGGCAAAAGCAACCTCTTTATTAATGATGGAATTCATTCGCTCAACACTTCTTTTATTTATGGAGGCGTTTTCATTTTTGCAGTAAAGAAACAAATAATTGAAAATCCTGTTTACCTGTATCACATTTCGGACGCAAGAGATAACCACATTTTAGCGCAGCCGAGAAGTTTGGTGTATGTTGACGAGCGTTCAAAATTGCAAATCAGTGAAAGTTATAAAACCATCGGTTCAATGGATAGTTTCACGAACGAGGTGATTGAAATTGTGGTAAACCGGGATGCTATTCTTGAACATTATAAGATTCAAAATGATAAAGTTTCTGCCAGCCAGGTAGCTACTACACATGTTCGTCAAATTGGAAAAAGTTTTGCGCATACATTGGTCCTTTCGTTAAACGGAGGAACCATAAGGAACAATACCAACATTATTATGGAAGCCGAAGGAAACGAAGCTCACATGTATGGATTGTATTTGCTGAAAGGCAAAACTCACGTGGACAATCACACATTGGTTGATAATAAAATGCCCAACTGTTTCAGCAACGAAATGTATAAAGGTGTGATTGATGATAGCGCAACCGGCGTATTCAGCGGAAAAATTTATGTAAGGCCTGACGCACAAAAAACCAATGCGTATCAAAGCAACAATAATATTTTATTGAGCGATAACGCCAGTGTAAACAGTAAACCGCAACTTGAAATTTATGCAGATGATGTGAAGTGTTCACATGGATGCACTGTGGGGAGATTGGATGAAGATGCTTTATTTTATTTAAGAGCCCGCGGCATTTCAAAAGAGCATGCGCAGGCAATGTTGTTACAGGCTTTTGCTTCCAACATTGTTGAACAAATTAAAATAGAGCCGCTACGCGAATATGCTGAAGAGCTGATAAGCGCAAGGCTTTCAGAAGTAAATATTGAGGAGTAAATCATGGAAACAACCACTACGATAAAACCAACATTTGATGTAAACGTAATTAGGAAAGACTTTCCTATCCTTGAGCGTGAAGTGAATAATAAATTAATGGTTTATCTGGATAATGCCGCCACTTCTCAAAAGCCGCAAGCCGTTATTGATGCGCTCAATTATTATTATTCAAATTACAACGCCAATATTCATCGCGGCATTCACACATTGGCAGAAGAAGCAACAGCGGCTTACGAAGCGACAAGAAAGACCGTAAAAGATTTTATCAATGCAAAATCTTCTGATGAAATTATTTTTACGAGAGGCACTACAGAAGGTGTGAATTTGGTGGCTTATACATGGGGGAGAAAAAATATCAACGAGGGAGATGAGATCATTATTTCCGGTATGGAGCATCATTCTAATATTGTTCCGTGGCAGATTCTTTGTAATGAACAGAAAGCAACATTAAAAATTATCCCGGTAAGTGATGAAGGTGAGTTGGATATGAATGAATATAAAAAATTGCTTTCCGAAAAAACAAAATTAGTTTCCATTGTTCATGTTTCTAATTCTTTAGGAACAGTAAATCCTGTAAAAGAAATTATTGATGAAGCGCATAAAAAAGGTGCGTTAGTTTTTGTAGATGGTGCACAATCAACTGTTCATTTGGATATTGATGTTCAAAAAATGGATTGCGATTTTTTTGCGTTTTCAGGGCACAAAGTTTATGGTCCGACTGGAATAGGTGTTTTGTATGGGAAGAAAAAAATATTGGAGGAAATGCCTGTGTTTATGGGCGGCGGGGAAATGATAAAAGAAGTAACTTTTGAAAAAACAACTTTCAATGAACTGCCTTATAAATACGAAGCCGGTACACCTAATATCGCTGATACGATTGCATTAAAAGTGGCGTTGGATTATGTTTCAGAAACTAAAAAAAATATTATCCGGAATCATGAAAATGATTTGTTGAAATATGCTACTGAACAATTAAGCGGAATTGAAGGATTGAGAATTATTGGCACTGCAAAAAATAAAGTAAGCCTTATTTCTTTTGTGATAAAAGGTATTCATCCGCAGGATATCGGTGTGTTATTGGATAACCAGGGGATTGCGGTCAGAACCGGTCACCATTGCACCCAGCCGTTGATGAAACGTTTTGGAGTACCCGGAACAGTTCGTGCATCATTTGCCATGTATAACACAAAGGAAGAAGTAGACAAGCTCGTTGCAGCAATCAATAAGGCGAAAAAAATGCTAACGTAATGAATGAAAACAAAACCATAAAAGAAAGAGAAGAAGAGATTGTGGAAGAGTTTTCCTTGTTTGATACCTGGGAAGAAAAGTATGAATACATCATCGACCTTGGAAAAAAATTAGAACCACTGGATGATAAATTTAAAGTAGAAGAAAATATTATCAAAGGTTGTCAATCCACCGTTTGGGTAACTTCTGATTTTAAAGATGGCAAGGTTTATTACAAGGCAGATAGCGATGCGGTAATTGTAAAAGGATTGATCAGCATGCTGATAAAAGTTTTATCGGGTAATACACCGGACGAAATACTGGAAGCGAAACTTGATTTTATAAAAGATATTGGAATGATGACGCATTTGGCTCAAACCCGCTCCAATGGGTTATTATCAATGATCAAACAAATTAAAAATTATGCGCTCGCTTACAAAGCGGTAAGTGCGAATTAAACAGAATTATGGAAGCAGAAGAATTAAAAGAAAAAGTGGTTGCAGCATTGCATGAAATTTATGATCCTGAAATTCCTGTGGATATTTATGAACTCGGTTTGATATACGAAGTGGAGATTTTGCCGATCAATAACGTTCAAATCGTAATGACGCTTACAGCACCAAGCTGCCCTTCAGCACAGGAAATTCCGATAGAGGTTGAAGACAAAATAAGAGCGATAGAAGGAGTGAATGATGTTCATGTTTCCGTCGTTTGGGATCCGCCATGGGACAGAAGTATGATGAGCGAAGTGGCGATGTTGGAATTGGGATTTATGTAGGGAAGAAGTTTTAAGTTGTAAGTATTAACTTGTAAGTAGTAGGTTGTAACGGTTACGACTAAACGAAAATTGAAACAGGATTAGTGTAATTCGAATAAATAGAGTACTAAGAAAAAAATCATCATGAAAATCACGTCACAGGAAGAATACGGCTTGCGCATTTTACTGCGAATTGCAAGATGCTATGACGAAGAAAGTATGAGCATACAGGCTTTGAGCGTTTCTGAAGGTTTATCTACTGCTTATGTTGCCAAGCTGACAAGGATCCTACGTCAGGCAGGATTTATTAACAGTACTCCCGGAAATGTGGGTGGTTATATTTTGGCTAAACCTGCAAAAGAAATAAATGTAAATGATGTTTTGAAAACACTTGGCGGCTCTTTATTTGCCAAAGGCTTTTGCGACGATTTTTCAGGGGCGAAAAAATTATGCATCAATTCTGTTGATTGTTCTGTGCGATCGCTCTGGCAAATGGTACAGTTTTCAGTAGATCAGTTGTTAGATAAACTGAGTTTGTATGACCTGATCGGTAGTGAAACCAAATCTGAGAACCTTCTTAATTCTCTTTTACAACAACATCAATATCCTCAAAGAGAAAGCGTTTCCTGATTTTTTCTCTTCAAGTTATGTTAACTGTCACCAAGACAGTAATCAAACAAATAACCGGATTTTTATTCAAAATGAGAATGGAAAATGCTACGTATTTTTCAGGCTTGACATATCAATCACGAAACGGTACTTTACGTCATTTTTCACCATCCTGTCAAATGCTTCATTAATATCTTGCATTTTGATTACCTCCACGTCAGCGATAATATTGTGATCGGCACAAAAATCAAGCATTTCCTGCGTTTCTTTTGTTCCCCCAATCATGGAGCCAATGATTGATCTGCGGTTTTTTATCAGTGCAAATGGATCTACTTTTGGATTTTCTTTTGGTAAACCCACTACCAGTAATTTTCCATTCAAATCCAGCAGATCAAGAAATTTTTCATAATCATGATCAGCGCTAATTGCATCCAGTATCACATTGAAATAGCTTTTGAGTTTTTTCATGACCTCTTTATCAGTACTCAATTCAAAATGATGAGCTCCAAGATCGAGGGCATTCTGTTTTTTCGAAGGAGAAGTACTTAGTACCGTAACATCTGCACCCATTGCCACTGCAAATTTTACAGCCATGTGTCCCAAACCTCCAAGCCCTGCCACGGCAACTTTATTTCCGGGTTTTATATCTGCAAATTTAAGGGGAGAATAAGTGGTGTTTCCCGCACATGCCATCAGTTTTCAAAGGTAATTGAGTAAAAAATATGGTATGATTTTTTCATATATTTCCAGAAAAAATCCCATGCGTTTACTATCTGTTTTTTCCCTTTTTGCAGTCTTGCTTTTCTCTTCTTTTGCTTGCAGCACTTCTTTAAAAGTTAGCAGTTCAGCATTTTCTGATAATAGTAATATTCCTATGAAATATACGTGTGAAGGCCAGCAGGTAAGCCCGCCATTAGAAATTTCCGGGATCCCTTCGGATGCGAAATCACTTGCTCTTATTGTCCATGATCCTGATGCACCAATGGATGGAGGATTTACACATTGGGTGGTTTGGAATATCGATCCTTCAACTACTTCTATTCCGGAAGGGTTTGATGGTGGTGAACAGGGTTTGAACGGGGCAAAAAAAACCGGCTATATTGGTATGTGTCCACCAACTGGAACTCATCATTATCATTTTATGGTTTATGCATTAGATACGAAGCTTAATATTAGCAAACAAACCGGTAAAGATGGACTTGAAAAAGCTATGAAAGGCCATATCCTTGCGCAAGGGGAACTTGTTGGTTTGTATAAAAAGAGTAAGCAGTAAACCACAAACCTCTTGCTTTTTAGCCACTTATTTTTCCTGTAAATCTTTGCAAAAAGATATAGTAAAGAAACCGGGATAACTTATTTACAGATTAATCAGTCCATAAAGGAAAGTAGTAAATCCAAAACAACATTAAAAATCATCTTAACGAAAATTTTCTAATTTGAATAGAAGGATTATTCAACTGACTTTTCAAGAGAACGTATTGAAAAAAATGAGTAAACGATTCTACAATTTGTCTTATATATTCCAGTCTTTTGCGGGCAACAATCCTGGTAATTGTTTGCTGGTGAAGTAAGTGTCTAAAAAATATCCTGTATCTTTTAGATACAGGATATTTATAATAGTTGAATTTAACTGTATTGTCATGTAAAAATGGTTTGCATGTGGTTATCACCCGAAAACCTTTCCCCCAAATATGAGTGTTAATACAAATAATACAAGGAAAATCCAAAATAATACTTTTGCAATTGACGCAGCGCCTGCTGCGATTCCACCGAAGCCGAATATAGCTGCGATGATTGCAATTACTACGAAAATTACGGCCCATTTAAGCATAATAATAAATTTTTAGTTCTTTTTATAAGAATAAAAACACGTGCCAAACTTTCGAAGAAGTCGGTTGAAACAGTAGCAGAAGTTAGTCAAAAGATGTTTGATATTAAATTTTTACAGATTTTATTCTTTATGTATTTATAGAAAAGAAGGCTTATGGATGGAAATTAAAAAGCCAGCTTAAAAATCTAATTGGAAAAAATACCTGTAGCTTTAGTGAAAGAACTTTTTCTCAATGTGGTTTAATTGAAAATCAACTATCAACAAAAGAAGGATTGACTCAATTGATATTCCTTATTGAATCGTGCTGGTTATCATGGCGATTGATTATTCGTTTAATTGTTCGTTTACTCTACGGCTTCTAAGTGCCCTTCCAAAAAGCTGAAAAGATCATATTTATTGTAATTACTCAAATTTTATCGCTCCTTTCCAAATTAATTGATAATGTTCCCGCCGTTATAAATTTATCTTAATAAAACGTACGATATTTGCAGTAAAGACCCGTTTTAAGACGTATTTTTTCTTTATCTAAAAGCTATTTTTGGGTAGAGAAATTGCAAATTATTCTCTTATCATGAAAGATTTCTCGTATATAACCAGTTCGCATCCAGCTTATATTGAAAACTTATATACCGATTTTAAAAAGAATCCTGAAAGCGTAGATGTAGATCTCAGAAAGTTTTTTGAAGGTTTTGATTTTGCCATTTCCAGTCAGAATGGAAACGGGAAAGCTACCACCGCAACTACTGCTGCTGAAACAGCATTGCCTGTTACCAATCTTGATAAAGAATTTGGCGTTTTTCAATTGATACAGGCTTATCGTGACAAAGGGCACCTTGTGTCAAAAACAAACCCGATAAGAGAAAGAAAAGACCGGAATGCCAATCTCGGCCTTTCTTATTTTGGATTGAATGATCAGGATCTTCAAACAGAATTTGTTGCAGGTAAGTTCGCCGGAGTGGGCACAACCAGTTTGCAAAGGATCCTGGATCATTTAAAAAAATGTTACACAGGTTCTGTAGGTATTGAATTCAGTGCTCTCAATGATCCTGAAAAAATCAACTGGATCATCAATGCTGTGGAAACTACTATGCAGGAACCCGTACCGTTAGAAGAAAAAAGAAGAATCCTTCAAAAACTAAATGAAGGAGTTATGTTTGAAAAATTCCTTCAAACAAAATATGTGGGTCAGAAAAGATTTTCGCTCGAAGGAGGGGAAAATACAATTTCTGCATTGGACGCAATTATTAATACGGCGGCAGAAAACCAGGTTCAGGAAGTAGTAATAGGCATGGCTCATCGGGGAAGATTGAATGTCCTTGCAAATATTCTCGGAAAAACTTATGAGCAGATATTTACTGAATTTGAAGGAAACGGAAAGGTAGATTCTACAATGGGAAGCGGTGATGTAAAATATCATAAAGGTTACAGTAGTGACATCGAAACACCTTCCGGGAAACTGGTTCACTTAAAATTAAGCCCTAATCCTTCTCATCTTGAAGCGGTAGATCCTGTCGTTTTAGGATTTGCAAGAAGCAAGGCAGATGTGGTTTATGAGAGTGATTATGATAAAATCCTTCCCATTTTAATACACGGTGATTCTTCATTGGCAGGGCAGGGGATTATTTATGAAGTTTTACAAATGAGCGGACTCAATGGATTTTGCACCGGTGGCACGCTCCATTTTGTGATCAATAACCAGGTCGGTTTTACTACGGATTTCGATGATGCAAGGACTTCGGATTATTGTACTTCGGTAGCTGCAACTGTGAAAGCGCCTGTGTTTCATGTGAATGGGGATGATGCTGAAATGGTAGTAAAAGTTTCACAAATTGCCATGCTTTACCGGCAAAAATTCAATACAGATATTTTTGTAGACATGGTTTGTTACCGCCGGCATGGTCACAATGAAGGGGATGATCCTAAATTCACTCAGCCCGGACTCTATGCTTTGATCGAAAAACAACCCAATCCGAGGGAAACTTATATAAAATGGCTTTCACTGCATGGAGATGAAGCAACCGCAGGCCTTGCCAAAGAAATGGAAGAAAAATATTGGAGCGACTTGCAGGAACGGCTGGATGATATTAAACAAAACCCGCTTCCTTACAGTTATCAAAAACCTGAACTTTGGTGGCAAAGCCTTCGTAAAGCTACTTCAGAAGATTTCAAAAGTTCACCTGTTACTGCAGTTCCAAAAGTAAAGATTGAAAAACTCTTTCATTCAATAATGGAAGTGCCTGAGGATTTCACTCCTTTAAGAAAAATTAAAAAGATACTCCAGGATAAAATAAAATTATTCGAAACAGAAGGCAAGTTCGATTGGGCAACAGGAGAATTGCTGGCTTACGCAAGTATTTTAGATGAAGGAAAAGATGTGAGGATGAGCGGGCAAGACGTTAGGCGTGGAACTTTCAGTCATCGTCATGCCGTTATCAGGGATGAAAAAACTGATGAATTTTACAACCGGCTCAGCAGAATTTCTGATAAACAGGGTTTATTAAGAATATGGAATTCTCTTTTAAGCGAATATGCTGTGCTTGGTTTTGAATACGGCTACGCCATGGCCAATCCGAATAACCTCGTTTTATGGGAAGCGCAGTTTGGGGATTTTGCAAATGGTGCACAAACTTTAATAGATCAGTTTATTACCGGCGCCGAACAGAAGTGGCATCGCATGAATGGAATTGTTTTATTATTGCCTCATGGTTATGAAGGCCAGGGACCTGAACACAGCAGTGGAAGAATGGAAAGATTTTTACAAATGTGTGCTGAATTGAATCTGGTAGTTACCAATATTACAACTGCAGCCAATTTTTTCCATGGATTAAGAAGGCAATTGGCCTGGCCATTTAGAAAGCCTTTAATTAATTTTTCACCAAAAGCCAATCTTCGCCATCCGGGGAGCTACAGTAAAATCGAGGATTTTACTCAGCATGGGTTTAAAGAAGTAATAGATGATGAGTCTGTTAAAGACGCTTCTTCTATTACTAAAGTATTGATGTGTTCCGGCAAAATTTACTTTGATTTGAATGAAAAGCGCGAAAATGATAAACGGGAAGAAGTGGCTATTGTGAGAATGGAACAATTATATCCTCTTCCTTTGAATCAATTGGAAGATCTGTATAAAAAATACAACAAAGCCATTTGGTATTGGGTACAGGAAGAACCTTTAAATATGGGAGCAGCTTCATTTTTAAGGATGAATTTATCCGCTATCAATTTTGGTATTATCAGCAGGCAGGCAAGCGCTTCTACTTCTTCCGGATTTTCAAAAATTCACCATGAGGAGCAGGAAGAAATTTTAAAAACTGCATTCTCTATCTGATTATATCAAAGAAAAATCAATAAAAATTCTTTGTTTACTGTAAAAGTGTTTTTAATTTTTAATGATTGATAATGTCTTGCTATTTGGTCCTGCCTGTATTCTTATCATATAAGATCCAATTGGAATAGTTGACAAATCAAGTATTTTTTCCTGACTTCCTTTTTGTCCGCTTATTTCAAATTGCTTCAAACATTTGCCCAAAGCGTCATTCACGCTAACTTTTATAACTTGTGCCTGGTCAAGTGCAACATTCAATTTTGTCGAACTGTGAACAGGATTCGGGTAAAGCGTAACTGCAAATCCTATGTTTTCAAGTTGAAGGCTCTTAATATCACTGTAAGCAAATGCCCCGTCTTTATCGAGTATCTTTAAACGATAGTAAACGACACCGGACAGATTCATAGTATTATCAACATAAGAATAGGAAGCTTTTGATTGTGAAGTTGCTGCTACAGTTCCAATTTCGCTAAAATCATTTCCGTTGACTACTTCTTTCAATTTCAAAATTGCCGGAACCGGCGTCCTGGTTTTCAACTGACCATGCAAGAAGAGCTTGGTTATTTTTGGCATTCACCGTAAAGCTGGAAAGTTTTACAGGAAGCGTTACTGTAACTAAAGTGGCGGTTGATGTAGTAGTTCCGGGATTGGAAGGATTGGTAAGGTCATAACTAAATTCATTATCTACAGTTGTGCCGGGACGTGTAAAATATAAATTCGATCCATCAGACGAGGGAGTTCCGGTAGCTGAAAACAACAATAAAGTATTACTGCCGCCATCAGGGAGCGTGATTAGAGAAACCTCATTAGGCATAATAGTATGAGAGGTAAATTCAAGTTCCATAACTTCATATTCTGTATTTGCCGTTAATGATAAATTCAAAGGGGAAGTAGCGGTTGTTATCGCAAAATTATTATAACCACCTTCTGTAATGGCGTCATTAATAACCCATGTTATACCATCAGAAGCAGAAACTACCGTGGGTTTTGAAATAGCATCGGTTGACGCTACTCCTACATTAAATCCCAAAGTAGACATATTAGTGGTATTGAATGTTTGATTAGATTCAATATAGATTTTGATTCTGGATGGGGTACTGCCAATTCCTATACTTGCCTGAAGTAGCGGCGCCTGAGCATTACTCTGCAAGGTAAAAAGGAGTAGAAGAAAACTTAAAGTAAAAATTCGTTTCATAACTTGTTCTTTTTAAAAAGTTGTGATTAATCGGGTAAGGATTAACTGCTTCGTACTCCAGGAGAACTTTGCAATCAGCAAACAAAAGAAGAAAAATGAGGAATTAAAGATGAAGATTTTTCCCTTATGAAATCTGTTTATGATTTTAGAAATTTCCTGATATATAAAAATAAAGAATAAGGTTTGAAAACAACAAGAAATATATACGGAAATAAAAAAAATAATTTAACAAACTTTACGTAAGAGACAATCGATTTAGAGCTGCTTTGGAATAAAAAAGATAGGTTTTTGTTAGTTTGCTGCTGTTAATACTTTGTGACTTCCTGTTCAGTATTCCATATTGATAAACTTATTCTGATTTTTCAGTCGTAAGTTCTTTGTGGAAAGCCAACCTTTTTAATAAACTTTGTTTGATTAAAAAATTACTCTTTAAAATAATTAGCGCCCCAAAGTTCATAGCGTTTATACATATCCGGTAGTTCTTCTTTAAACTCCTCAAGATTCCTTTTCTCTTCTGGTGACCAGAGTACTTCGCTTAAGGCACTCATCCTGGGGAAGATCATATATTCTACTTTTTTCGGGTTCGACATGTATTCTGTCCACACATTCGCTTGTGCTCCCAAAATATAATGCGCTTCTGAACTATCTAATTGAGCCGGAACAGGATGATACTCATAAACGGTATCAAGCGGTAAATAACCGCCGATAGTTAAGCTGTCAGGATCTTTTTGTTGTGAATGATCTAAGTAAACATATTTCCCGGGTGTCATTATCACATTATGATTTTGTTGTGCAGCCGCAATACCACCTTCTTCTCCGCGCCAGCTCATTACCGTCGCGTTTGGTGCAAGTCCTCCTTCCAGGATTTCATCCCACCCGATAATGCTTCTTCCTTTGCTGTTCAAATATTTTTCTATTCGCTGGATAAAGTAACTCTGCAATCCATTCTCATCTTTCAGATTTTTTTCTTTGATCAATTGCTGGCAAAACGCTGATTTTTTCCAATAGTCTTTCGGACATTCATCGCCGCCGATATGAATGTATTTTGAAGGGAATAACTTAATCACTTCATCCAACACATTTTCAATGAAAGTAAAGGTATATTCAGATGGACAAAACACATCGGGAAACACACCCCACGCTTGCTGCACTTGTTTACCAACGTGGCTACCGGCCCATATTACACGACTTTTAATTTCGGTAGATTGATCAGGGAAACAACTTAGTCGCGGATAAGCTGCAATGGCTGCAGATGCATGTCCCGGCATTTCAATTTCAGGAATGATGGTAATAAAACGGTCGTGTGCATATTTTACAATCTCTTTAATTTGTTCCTGTGTATAGTAACCACCGTAACGAATACTATCATTTCCGGTGCCCGGATAATGCCCGATGATGGTTCCATTACGATATGCGCCAACGGATGTTAAACGGGGATATTTTTTGATTTCAATTCTCCAGCCCTGGTCGTCAGTAAGATGCCAGTGAAAAGTATTGTATTTGTAATAAGCAAGGTAATCCAGGTACTTTTTAATAAAATCTATATCAAAAAAATGACGGCAGACATCCAAATGCATTCCACGGTATTCAAAACGCGGATAATCTTTTATCGATAGTTCCTGAACTGAAAAACCATTTGCAATTGATTCTTTTGATTGCGGGAAAAGTTGAAGCAACGTTTGCATTCCATAAAACAAACCTTCGTTTGATGCACTGCTTATGGTTATTATTTCATCGTTTACTTGGAGATTGTATTCATCTTTTTTACCGGAAGTAAGGAGTTTAAAAACGATAGAAGTGCTATTGGAATTTGTAGTTACTGAGTTTTTTACAGGAAGTGAAAAACCATATAATTTTTCCAGGTACACATTTAGCATTTTAGCCTCATGGATGTCATTTTTGGAAGCGACTATCGTTGTTGCATTATTCAACTTAAAATTACCCTGATGCATTTCCATCGAAACAGGCTGGGGCACGATTACAACTTTTGTCTGAGAAAAAGTTGTTACAGAAATAAAAAGTAAGAAAACGAGGAAGATCTTTTTCATTCAAATATTTGACGGTGAACAGATTTTATCGGCAACACAAAATACATTTTTTTACTTCAAACCAGGAAGGGTAATTTTTAAGCAGTTTAAGGATTAAAAAAGTGAACAGTTATTACTTCTGGGTAGTAAACACACTTATTTTGATCTTTTTTATTTTGCTTTTAGATCAATTAAAAACCGGAAATAGAAAGTTTACTTGTTTATCCCAACCCCACTTCCGTATGCCTTGCAGGAATTTCTACATCGGCAAAGCCTTTACTTATCAGGCGGTTTTTAAAATCAATTTGTACATCATAATCTCCATGAACCAAAAATAATTTTTTGACAAGTTGTGGATCCTGGCAGGCAAGCCACTGGCAAAGATCATCATAATCGCCATGAGCACTCATGCTTTTTATTTCACCAATTTCCGCATGCACTTCATGTGTTTGTCCAAAAATTCCTACTTCTTTCGGATGCATTTTTAAGCGGCCTCCCAAGCGAATTGGGTTCGCAATATCCGGTCATTAAAATGGCATTGCGGCTGTTTTCAATATTATTGCTAATATGATGTTTTACTCTTCCTGCCTCTGCCATTCCGCTTGCGGAAATAATAACCATAGGATCGTTCCTGTAATTAAGTGATTTACTTTCTTCAACTGATTTTATAAAATGCAATCCTTTAAAATTAAATGGGTCATGATCTGTTTGCAATAATTTTTGTACCCGGTTATTAAAATATTGCGGATAACTTTCCATAACATGTGTCGCTTCCATACTTAACGGGCTGTCAACATAATAAGGAACATCAGGCAAGCGGTTTTCATTCTCTAATTGATTTAAAGCATATAAAATTTCCTGTGTGCGGCCGACACTAAAAGCAGGAACAATAAGTTTTCCTTTTTTTTGCACGCAGGTTCTCGTAATCCAATCAAGAAGTTTATCGGGAGTACCGGTAATATCTTCATGAATTTTATTTCCATAAGTAGATTCCATAATAATGTAATCGGCCTGTGGAAATATTTCGGGAGATTTTAAAATCACATCCCGGTATCTTCCCAAATCTCCTGAAAAAGTAAGATGAGTTTCTTTTCCGTTTTCATTGATCTTTAAATGCACAGTTGTACTTCCAATAATATGTCCGGCATCAAGATACATAAACTGACATTGTCATCAATTTTAAACCAAGTTCCATAATCAACTGTTTCAAATTGCCCAACAGCTTTATCTACATCTTCCATTGTATAAAGAGGAGAAATATAAGATTTTCCTTGTGCAGCCCGCGTTTTATTTACATATTTCAAATCATTTTCCTGTATGCCTGCACTATCCGCCATAAGAATAGAAGCAAGATCTTTGGTAGCCGGAGTTGCATAAAAATTTCCTTCCATAACCGTCTTTCACCAATTTGGGAATAAGGCCGCAATGATCAATATGCGCATGCGAAAGGATCATATAATCTACTTCTTCAGGGTTAAAACCAAAATCGCGGTTTAATTCATCGGTTTCAGATCCCATTCCCTGGAACATCCCACAATCCAATAAATATTTTTTGCCATTGTTAAGAGTAAGAAGATGTTTGGATCCGGTAACAGTGCGTGCCGCGCCATGAAAGGCAATTTTCATACAAACAATTTAAAGATGATAAAAGAAATTAAAGTTAACCAGAAAAAAGATGGATTGGCAAATTCTTTCAATTTGAGAAATAAAATTACATGTAACGGTAACGGATATACGAAACTAGTTTTCATCTTTTTTTAAAAGACCAGGTAAATATAAATTCGGCTATTATTTCGTCATTCTTATTTTTCCCTGTTGCTTTTACCGATATCGTTTGCGCTTCTGAAGTTTCGGCCGCTTTGTTCACAGCTATTGATGATTTCCAGGCCTTCCGTGCATGTGAAATAGGTTATTCCTTTTGCCTTTTTATAATATTGCGCTTCCATTTTTGTAACCAACATGGAAATGCCTGGAATTTTATTATAAGTATTGATCAAAGCTAAAACGCCGGTACTCATTTCTGCAGCCATTGCCAGCGAAGCGAAATAAGTAGAACGAAAAGGATTTTGAGTGAGCCAATTAAATGGAACAGAAGTAGTGCATTTCTCTTTGCTGATTGCTTTTATTTTATTCCTGAAAAAAATGCTGCAGGTAATTTAGTTAGAAGAAATAAGCGAAATCGAAAAAGGCGATTTGGCAAGACGTAGTATCTTGTTTTTTTCTTCCACTTCTTTTAATATTTAATCGTATTAATTAAAATGAAAATTAAGATTATTTGTTTGTTTACTGTCCAGAGAATTGAAGAAAAATTACAGCAAAGTGTAGTAGATGAAGTAAAATCAGTTTTTTTCTGTTTTCAATTGGTTGTTTACTTTTTGCATGAGGTTATTTACGTCAAAAGGTTTGGCGATAAAATCATCTGCCCCATAATCAGTAATGGTAGCTGCAGCACCGGGATGGGCGGAAAACATGATGACCGGGAATATGACTTGGTTGACTTGTTGGATTTTAATTGTTTGCAGATAGCCCTTCCATCATGACCGGAGATAAGCACATCTAATAAAATAAGATCGGGCTTAAAACTTTCAATTTTTGGAAATGGTATTTTCACCTTTTGAGGTTACTTCCACATCAAACCCTTTCATAGATAATAAGATTTCCATCACAGACAGGATATCGATATCATCGTCAACAACTAGAATTTTGGACATTTTTAATGTTTAACCAGCTTTATAAAACCGGAATTTGAACAGTAAATTTTTTCACTTCCAGGAAAGCCGGAAGAGGTCAAAATCATTTTCAATTTAATAAGTTAAAATTTAACATCTTAAACATTGCATTTTTTCACTCTTCACAACTGTAAAAAATCGAAATAAATTCGCCGTTATTTTGTAAAAAAACAGTTCGTATCTATAACGATTAAACTTACACTTTTTATATTGTCAGAGCGGTGAAAATTATTATCTTATAAATTCTTCAAAAATTCTTAACATGAATAATTTAAAAGCAATTGTTAAAGGTATTTGAGCAACAAATTTTGTTCCTAAAATTGTCAAAATGACACAATGATTTTAATTATTTATTGATTTCTTTTAATTTTTCTTTCAAATTTTCATTAATCGCATCCAAAAATTCTTCTGTATATAAATAATCTTTTCCGTGCGAAACCTTACTACCACTTGATACACACGGCAAGATCCTTCGTCATTTTACCGCTTTCTACTGTTTCGATACATACTTTTTCAAGCGCATCAGCAAAGTGAATTAATTGTTGATTATTATCAAGTTTTCCTCTAAAAGCCAAACCTCTTGTCCATGCAAATATGGAAGCAATGGGATTAGTTGAGGTAGGATTTCCCTTCTCATGTTCACGATAATGCCTTGTAACGGTTCCATGAGCGGCTTCTGCTTCAAGTGTTTTTCCATCAGGAGTAATTAAAACTGAAGTCATTAAACCTAAAGAACCAAAGCCTTGCGCAAGCGTATCACTTTGCACGTCGCCATCATAATTTTTACAAGCCCAGATAAAATTGCCGTTCCATTTTAAAGCACTTGCCACCATATCATCAATTAAGCGATGTTCGTAAGTAATATTAGCTGCTTCAAATTGCGTTTTAAATTCATTTTCATAAATCGTCTGAAATATATCTTTGAAACGTCCATCATATTTTTTCAGGATGGTATTTTTTGTAGAAAGATACAAAGGCCATTTTTTATTCAAAGCCATGTTGAAACAACTTCTTGCAAAACCTTCAATACTTGCATCTACATTATACATACACATGGCTACGCCATCTCCTTTAAAATCATGAACTTCATAAGACTTGCGGTTCGCCTCCCGATCCATTATCGGGTCAGGCGTAAAAGTCATCGTCAGTTTGCCTTTCCCTTTTATAATCGCATCAGTAGCGCGGTATTGATCGCCATAAGCATGACGGCCGATAATGATAGGAGCGGTCCAGTTGGTAACCAATCTCGGAATATTTTTCATTACGATCGGTTCACGAAAAACAGTTCCATCCAAAATATTGCGAATGGTTCCGTTCGGACTTTTCCACATTTGTTTTAGATCAAATTCTTTTACCCTTCCTTCATCAGGTGTGATCGTCGCACATTTGATTCCAACACCATATTTTTTAATCGCGTTTGCCGCGTCAACGGTTACCTGGTCATCTGTTTCATCGCGATGCTGAATTCCAAGGTCATAATATTTTACATCAACATCCACATACGGTAGTATCAATTGTTCTTTTATAAATTTCCAGATGATTCTTGTCATTTCATCACCATCAAGTTCTACTACCGGGTTGTCTACTTTAATTTTTGTCATTTTTTAGTTTATAAATTTTTAGTGAAGTATGTTTTGCAATATTATCAAAATCTTTGTCATTGTGGAGAAGTGGAAGATTACGATCTATACAGATTGAAGCTATTAGACAATCGTTCGCTTTTCTTATAGTAACACCTTTTTGTCGTAAATTTCTATAAAGATCTGCTGCCTCAATGGAAAATTGATAAGAGTCATAATTAAGATATTCAAAGCCCCGGAGATTTTCCTTTACTATATTGTAATGTTTGTTGTTTTCTATTCCCTGCAAAACTTCCTGCATAATAATGGGTAGTATTATTACCGGTGAAGCCCACGGTGTTTTTAGGAGTAAAGTTTTTAAGAATTCGATTTTATCGGAAGTCTTTTTATTAAAAAAATCAATCCAAACTGAACTGTCAACAATAAGATTAGGCATTCCGTCTCATTTTATCTAAATTTCCAACCCACTTTACTTTACCTTGTAACGACAAATTTTAAGTCTCATTTGATATTTTACGTATTCAGTAAGCGCTTCATTAATAATTTCTTTTTTGGTTTTTAGTTTAGAATATTTAAGCGCCTTCTTCATTAACTCATCATCTATCTCAATATTTGTTCTCATCGTTTGAATATTTTTATACACAAATATAATCAAATCTATACACATCAAATCCTTCTACAAATTCTTAATAATCTCATCAGCGAATTCACTTGTTTTCAATAAAGTCCCCCCTTTCATCAGGTTGTAAAAATCTATGGTTACCGTTTTATTTCGAATCGTTTTTCCAACTGCATTTGTGATATTTTCAGCAACATCGCGCCAACCCAAATATTCAAACATCATTACGCCGCTTAAAATTAGCGAAGAAGGATTCATGCTATTGGTATTGGCAAATCGTGGAGCAGTGCCATGAGTAGCTTCGAAGACTGCATTTCCTGTTTTATAATTAATATTTGCTCCGGGAGCAATTCCAATTCCACCAACCTGCGCTGCCAATGCATCACTTATATAATCGCCGTTTAAATTTAATGTAGCGATGATCGAATAATCCTGTGGAGCCAGTAACGCCTGTTGCAAAAAATTATCTGCAATTGCATCTTTGATGATCACTTTTCCTCCAACCGCTGCTATTCGCATATCTTCATTTGCAACTGCTTCACCACGATCTTTTTTCGTAGCTTGCCATTGGTTCCATGTATAAACATCGTTTTTGAATTCGCGCTCTGCTAATTCATATCCCCAGTTTTTAAAAGCGCCTTCTGTAAATTTCATAATGTTGCCTTTGTGTACCAAAGTCACGGAAGGTAATTTGTTGGCGATCGCATATTCAATTGCTGCACGAATCAATCTTTCTGACCCCTCTTTGCTTACTACTTTTATACCAAACGAAGTGGTTTCAGGAAAACGGATCTTTTTAACCCCCAGATCATTTTGTAAAAAGTCTAATAGTTTTTTAGCTTCCGGAGTTCCTTCCATGTACTCGATGCCGGCATAAATATCTTCTGTGTTTTCCCTGAAAATAACCATGTTCACTTTTTCGGGCTGCCACATGGGCGAAGGAACGCCTTCAAAATATTTTATGGGTCTGAGGCAAACATATAAATCCAAATCCTGCCTCAACATGACATTCAGGCTCCGGATACCACCGCCAACTGGTGTAGTGAGCGGTCCTTTTATTGCCACCAAATATTCCCTGAATGCATCCATTGTCGCTTTCGGCATCCATTCTCCTGTTTTGTTAAATGCTTCTTCACCCGCCAATACTTTTAACCAATTGATTTTCTTTTTTCCATGAAAAGCCTTTTCAACTGCCGCGTCAAAAACACGCACGCTTGCCTTCCAGATGTCAGGACCTATTCCATCACCTTCAATAAAAGGAATCGTTGGTTCATCCGGAACCACCAACTTTCCATCTTTTCCCATCAAAATTTTATCTGCCATTATTTTTCTTTTTTAAACTTTCATCATAATTCAACAAACAGTAAACGAAGAAATTTTACCAATTTTTATTTTATCAGCGACAATCCGTGTAATATGGAGCTAAACAGGTAAACTGCAGTTACCCATTCCTTATCAAAACTTACACCATCATATTTTTTATAAAAATTGATTGCCGGTTCGTTCCAATCAAGTACCTGCCAAACCATTCCGGAAAAATTTTTTTCTTTGGTTTCTTCAATCAATTTATCGAATAACATTTTGCCAATTCCTTTTCCACGAAAGGGTTCGTCCACTAAAATATCTTCAAGGTAAAGTCGCTGACCCTTCCACGTGGAATAACGAATATAATATAATGCAAACCCAACTACTTTATCCTCAACTTCCGCTACAAAAGCCCACCAAACAGGGTTTTCACCAAAACCACTTTTTACAAAATGATCAAAATCTACAGTTACTTCCTCCGGCGCTTTTTCATAAAGCGCCAGTTCGTTAACCAACTGCATTATTGCTTTGCAATCTTCTTTTACCGCTCTTCGAATGATAATTCCCGTTATATCTAAGTTTGCTGCCTTCTTCATTACTTACAACTTATAACTTAAAACTTATAACTTACTTACTTACTACTTCTACTCACCGCCTGTTCCAGATCCGCTAAAATATCTTCTATATTTTCAATTCCTACACTCATTCTTATCAAACCATCTGTAATTCCATATTTTTCACGATCCGCTTTCGGAACTCCGTAATGCGTCATAGAAGCGGGATGAGATAAAAGTGTATCGCAACTTCCCAGAGAAACCGCTCTCACGCACATTTGTAATTTATCAATAAATTTTTTCCCTGCTTCCAATCCGCCTTTCATTTCAAAACTCAGCATCGGTCCCGGATGGCGCATTTGTTTTTTTGAAGTTTCATGATCAGGGTGTGAAGGCAAACCGAGATAATTTACTTTACTTATTGCCGGATGTTGTTCCAAAAATTCCGCCACTTTCATTGCATTAGCGCAATGCCTTTCCATCCTTATTTCCAAAGTTTTCATTCCCTGCGTCAACAAAAAAGCATCAAATGAATTTCCATTTCCACCCAACAAGCGATGAACTTTTTCCATTCGTGTGTTCATCAACTCAATATCTTTTCCAACAAGAGCACCGCCAATAGCTGTCCCGTGCCCATTCAAAAATTTTGTGGTGGAATGAACTACAAAGTCAACACCATATTTAAATGGTTGTTGAAGATAAGGAGTGGCAAATGTGTTATCAACCGCAACAATAAGATTATATTTTTTTGCGATCTTCGTCAGTTCCTGGATATCCACACATTGAATCGTTGGATTGGCAGGCGTTTCCAGATAAAGCATTTTGATTTTTGAATCATTCATTAATGCTTCTTCTGCTTTATTCAGGTCGCGCAAATCAACAATGACCGCTTCAATTTCCAAACCCGGAAGTACGCGGTTCATCAATTCCTGTGTACCTCCATACAATGAATAATGAGAAAGAATTTTATCACCACTTTTCAGATTTCCCAAAATCATTGTGCTGATTGCTGCCATACCGCTTGCATGCAACCGTGCTTTCAATTGTAATGGGTTACCATTTTCTTCAATTCCAAAACTCTCCAATGCAGCAATTTTATCTTCCACTTCCTTCAAACTCGGGTTCCCCCATCGACTATAAATATATCCGGCTTCCTCTCCGCTAAACCTGCGCATTCCCTGTTCTGCCGTATCAAAAACATAGGTGCTGCTTGCATAAATGGGAGTAAGGTGCGCATTATTTGCTTCCGTTTCATGGCCTGCATGGATAGCAGTAAATCCGAAGCCTTTTAGGTGTTTTTTTTCTGAAGACATTTTAAAAATTAATAAAGCCGAAATTAAGAATGCTGCAAAAGTAGGTAAAAGCGGAAAACGATTGTATGTGAAATGAATGAGCATGTGCGCTTCTTTTTAAGAAAAAATACAAGCGAAAAAACCAATTAGATTCATAAATCGCTGAAATCCCTATCTTCATTTTTTTTATGCGAAACGAATTAAGATTATGAAAATGAATATTGCACCTTACATCGATCACACAGTTTTAAAACAAACTACCACGATATCCGATGTAGAAAAAGTTTGCAAAGAAGCGATGGAATATGGCTTTGCCGCGGTTTGTGTTCCGCCTTTATATGTAAAAAAAGCAAAAGAATTTTTAGGAGATGCTGAAATAAAAGTGGCTACGGTTATGGGATTTCCGTTCGGGTATTGTGCTATTGAGGCAAAGGTGGCAGAAATTGTTTTGGCGATTGTGGATGGTGCGGATGAACTGGATATGGTTGTAAATATTTCTGCCATCAAAAACGGTGACTGGACTTTTATTGCCAATGAAATCAATACGGTAATGCCCATCATCAGGAATAAAAATAAAGTGATAAAAGTGATCATCGAAAGTGGTGTTTTGACACATGATGAGATCATAAAGTGCTGTGATATTTACGGAGCCGCAGGTGTAGATTTTGTGAAAACTTCTACCGGTTTTGCTGAAAAAGGTGCTTCAATACATGATGTACAATTAATAAGGGCACATCTGGCAGATTCGGTAAAAATTAAAGCCAGTGGCGGTATCAGGTCTTATTCTTTTGCCAAAGAACTGATCAATGCCGGAGCCAACAGGATCGGTTGCAGCGCAAGTGTGCAAATAGTAAAAGAAGGAATGGAGTAAGCAATTAAAATCTTTGTAAAAAACAATTTGGTTGCAACCATGTCGTTTTAAATGATGTCATTCTAACAAAAGTTTTTGTTTCTGCATTTCCGGCAGGATAAGGATGTTATTAGATTTGCAGAACAGAGTAAACAAACCCATGAGACAATTATTTATTTTATTATTGATTGGTTTTGCCAACCACGCTTTTTCGCAGGCGTATGATTCAATTCCTCAAAATAAGGTAGTTGTTTTTAAAGATTACCGGCTTGATATTTTGGCAAGAAAAGAATCGGAATTAAACGCGGCAAATTATAAAAAGCAAGTCCATACCGCACAAGGTTACCGGTTAATGATTTTAAATACCAGTGATAAAGATTATGCTTTTAAAGTGCGCGCTCAACTTTTGCAAAAATTTCCGGAACAGAAACTTTACATGTGGTATGCAAATCCTTATGTGAGGATAAAATTTGGGAATTTTAGAACAAAGGAAGAGGCTGATGTTTACAAGAAGCAAATTAGTGCGATGCTCGGCGGCGCTACCATCTATTACCTTGAAGAACCGGTAGAAGTTGATCCGGATGTAAGATAGTTTAATAGTAAACGAATAAATAAAGTCATTTTTTATTTAGCTATAGAATCCACACAACCCCCCTTAGCCAACATTTTCTTATTTTCAACTTTATTGGCTATTCAATTTTATGAGATAGAATTTCCAAATATCCGGTAAATGTGGACAGTTATCGGGTATTTCCGTCTAACCATCGAAAAAGTTTTAAAGATTCATGTAAAAAAGTAAATTTTGTTCTTTAGCAATTTGTTTTTTGACCTGCCCTGTGAACACTATTTTTCAAGATTATTAACCATGTTTGAAATTAAATATGATTTTACAGGCTCTGAAGATGATGAATTAATTGATCCGGATGAAATGTCTTTAAAGCATAAGCATTTTCCCGGCAACCTTCTTTTTAGAAAGGACAATTCTTCTATCTGCATAGATCATCAAAGAATGGCCATAATTGACAGTGCTTTCAGCCTGCTTAATATCTGTAGTGTTTTACTTCGGAAAAAGAATGGAAGGGAAGATTTTGAATTTTCGCAATCCGATAAGAAGATCACCTTTCAGAAAGAAGGTAATAATGTGAAGATAATCCCATCCTTTTCTGTTGTTACACTCGAAATGACTGTAGAAGATTTTAGGGGCGGAATTAAACAATTTTACCGTGATGTCATTTTTAAAGTTATGCTGAAAAGCGATAGTTTAAAAATAAATGCCATGCTTTTCACCTATTTAAAGGAAGTGGAAAGAATCTGATTACTGTTTTTAAAGTTATTATTTTCCCTTATACCTATTTTCCTCCCGCTGCACCGTTCGTGTTTTGAAGCTTATTCTGGAGGGGCAATTTTGTTTTGGATAAACCAAAAGTTTCCTACCTTACCGGCTTAATTGCTATTACTATGTTTCCCTTAACTTGCCTTCCATTTAGCGGGCTAACGGCTCGCGTATACCTAACCTAACATCACAAGGATGCGTTCAAATAAACAAGAAATAACAAAAAAGCCTTTCCTTGAAAAAGTCGCCACTTTTGATTGGGAGCGGTATTATACACCATGGGTCCGTTTCACATGCCACTGTTTTATGTGGGCGTTTTTTACATCTTTGCTACAACTGAATTTATTCGTGGATTCAGGACTTCCGTTTGATCAGACGGCTGCCTTTGCAGCAAGGAGCCTTATTTGTAATACGATTGTTTTTTACCTATTCTTTTATGTGGCGCTTCCACATACTTTATTGAAAGGTTTGGCTATTCCTGCTGTACTTTCCTTTATAGCTTGTATCTCTTTATGGATTGTGATTAATCATTATTTACTTCTTTTTATAGCCGGTCATTTTGATGTAAAATCTCCCTATTACCAAGACGGACTGAAAGACAACCAACAGGTAACAATTTGGTATATACTATCACCTACGAATTTTTTCGTATTGTTAATGCCGGTATTGTATTCAATTTCCCCATTCTTCTTCACGAAGATAGTTTTTAGTATTGTAAGGTTTTATGCCAGGTGGTTTAAGTCTGAAAGAAAAACGGTGCAATTAGAAATAGAAAAATTAAACCTGGAAAGAAACTTTTTGAAGGCACAGTTGAATCCTCATTTTTTGTTTAATACTTTAAACAATTTATATGGCCTTTCCCTGCGGCAGGATGAACAAACACCACAGGTGATTACACAACTTTCAGAAATGATGCGTTACACTTTATATGAATCGAATGCAGAAATGGTACCGGTTACAAAAGAGCTTGAATATTTGAAAAACTATGTGATGCTGGAAAAGATGCGATATAAAGCAAATACCGAAATTGTTTGTGAAATTAATGATTCCCAGGCCGATGGCCAGTTGATCGCTCCGCTTCTAACTTTTACCTTTGTTGAGAACGCCTTTAAATATGGCTTGAAGAAAAGAAATGAAGGTTTTTTGAAAATGAAAATCTCAATTGAAGGAGACGTTTTTAATTTTTCAATTATAAACGATAAACAGGAAAATGAAAGTCCTAAGGAATTTGGTGGTATTGGCCTGGAAAATGCAAAAAAAAGATTGCAGCTTTTGTATCCTCAAAGGCATTCTTTGTGCACCGAGGTTACCGAAAAAACTTTTTCTGTAAAACTGGCGATAAAAATAACGTAATATGAGTACGATCAGGTGCCTGATAGTAGATGATGAGCCCATAGGGCGCGAGATCCTTGAAAATTTCGTCAAGAAGATCAATTTCCTCGAGTTGGCGGCAGTTTGTGAAGACGCATTCGAAGCTTTGGAGATCCTGGAAAGCCATCCGGTAGAGCTGTTGCTTTCGGATATACAAATGCCGGAGATAAACGGGTTGGAATTTGTACGTTCCCTTCCTTCTCCTCCTGTAATTATATTTATAACTGCCCACGACAGTTACGCCGTAAACAGTTTTGAATTGGGGGTGGCGGATTATTTACTGAAACCTGTTTCGTTCGAAAGGTTCCTCAAAGCCATAAACAAGGCAAGAATTCAAATTGACAACCAGCGGCAGCCTTCTGCCTTAAACAATAATGAGAATCCGGAATATTTTTTTGTAAAGGCGAATAATAAGTTAAACAAAATATTGTACGGGGAAATTCACTACATAGAATCAATTGGTGATTATATAAAAATATTTACTTCAGAAGTACCCCTTGTGACTTATATCAGCATGAAAACAATCGAAAATAAATTGCCTGCTGATAAATTTGTGCGTATCCATAATCGCTTTGTGGTTTCCATTAATGTGGTAAAAGCTGTAGATGGAAATACGCTCGAGCTTCTCAATGGTATATCGCTCCCCATCGCAAAAAACAGGAAAGAAGCTTTGTTTGTGGCTTTGCAGATCAAAGATTCATAACAGCAAGAAGTCGCAATTTGAGTGTAAAATTAAATGCCCGTTTTTCCAAAAATCGTGTAAATCCGTCCAACCATCGAGTAAATCCGTCCAACCATCGAAAAAATTTTTATGTACTGGTTATGAAATCAATATTTGTGGAATTAATTTATTAGCCATTACTTTCGAAATTAAAAGAAGTAGATAAAATTTATTGAAGGAAAAGGTCTTGAACCTTTTCCCAAAACTAACTGCTTGTTGAGTATTATCAAATATCAATTGATCCTTTCCCATGCCGACTCTCTACTCCTGGCTCTGTAGCAAAGCAGGACACGGACGATGAATATAGAATAAAATTATTAGCTTAGAGCATGGCTGTAAGAACTCCGATAGAACAAACTGAAGGACTACTATTTTATAACATTTACCTGTTGCCAATCGCTTAAATTATTTGAAATTACTAATGGGTATGATACGGTTTATAAGTGGTTCGATTATTTAAAGTTTAAAAATCATTTTGTCAAAGGATACGTTTAGTAGATGACGCTTGGGATTACATTTACAGTAGTACCAGAGATTACCAAGGTGGAAAGGGACTGGTAAATATTGAATTTGCCTACTAAATGGAGTTAGTGTAATATACGGGTATAATTTTAAAAAAAATTACATGAAAAAACTTTTATTAGCTTATATAATTGGATTGATATTACTTCCCTCATGTAAACAGGCAAAAGATAAAAAAAATGCAAAAAAAACAGTGCACCTCAGCAATATACAAAGAGTAAATCCAATAGAATTATATTCATTTGATTCTTCTTTTATACCTTATTTTCCTGACACGTCATTAAATTTTACTGATGGTAAAAAGCTTAAGCAATATTGGAGTAACAACTATATCCGATTTGCCAAATTTTGCAAATACAAAAAGTCGTTGCAAGTCAATCAAGATTCAATGGAATTAATTATTAAGAATGCTCAAATCCACGCAGACGATTTATGGGAAGTCATGGATTTCAAATATTGCAAAAATGTGAAGGATTTGAATAGTATGAATCTATTGTCTGAAACTTCTCCTTTTTCAAATATTATTCCTTTGCAAAAAAAAATTGCTTTATATAATTCGTTTCCTGAAAAAATAAAAGAAAGTTCTACTGGAAAAAAAACATATAATGTGTTACGAAATCTTGCCTTTGATCATAATACGGGGCAGGATTTCCATCAATACAATGAAACTGTATTAATTGATCAGCAGAACAACAGGAAAAGTATCGGGGATGTTATAAGAATTTCTTCGCCTTACTATATAATTTGCTTTGGTGCATCGTGGTGTACATCATGCATTCTAGGTGAAAGACAACTAAAAAGGTGGATGCCATTAATAGATACGGATTTAATAAAAGTTGTATCTATTTCAATAGATACAGACAAGGATCAGTGGAGAAAATATGTAGCGAAAGAGCAATACCCATGGCATTGTTACCTTTTAGCAAAGGGGGGAATGGATAATGAGATGGTAAAAGGCTTAAAATTTGAAGCAATTCCTGTAAATTTTCTTTTAAACCAACAGGGAAAAATAATAGCAGAGAATATCGACATACGGAAAATTCTTAAGGAGATTCCTGTAATTGCAACGAAATAAAAGTTCACATTATTTACTTATTGGAAAAAATGGTCAGATTGTCTCCGATAATGCTCCTTCTCCTGAAGATAAAAATTTAAAAGAAATAATAGACTAAATTGGAGCTACCTATTAATAAATTCAAAACAATAACATCCTCCCAGGCCGTGTCTCTCCTCCAAGCCCCGCAGCAAAGCAGGACACGGCCGATGAATGTGGGATAAAATTATTAGCTTAGAGCATGGCTGTAAGAACTCCGATAGAACAAACTGAAGGACTACTATTTTATAACATTTACCTGTTGCCAATGGCTTAAATTATTTGAAATTACTAATGGGTATGATACAGTTTATAAGTGGTTCGGTTATTTAAGGTCTAAAAAATAGAATTTCCAATAAAATTTTGAAAATGCAAATAATTAATGAATTAAATGATAAGCTAAACTATGTTTCACAAAAAATCCCGAAGAATGAATGGAAGTTTTTTCATAGGTGTAGCATTAAGAATTTTATACTTTACATTGATTGCATAAAAGATAAGACTGAAAAAGAAAATGCTTCCAAATTTCTAATTGATTGCCTAAAAGATGTTGAATATAATTTTAAGCCGGATATAGAGTATAGTATGTATCTTTTTAACAACTATTTAAAAGGGGTTGTTTCGACATATCAAAACCGCTTGGGATTTTGGCCTGTTCCAAACAAAAATGCTTTAATTGTTTATCTGATTGCAATTGTTTTAGTATTTATGATATTGTTAAATAATTTCTATTTGGGAGTGTTATTTTGTTCTATCTTGATTCTTTTCTTAATGAAAATGTTAATCGTAATAAGAAAGCATAAAATTTTTGGATTTAGGTATTAATAGTTACCCCCGCTTTTCCTACAATGTTTAAATAAAAGAGTGGTGCTGTCCGTATGTTTTCAACTACGGACAAGTAAGAAGGCATAATTTCGTTTATGCCTCCTTGTTATAAAATTAGCAAGTAGAAAAATCGATTATTTGTTTCCCCAGCTATCCTTAGAATGTTGAAATAAAAAGAGTAGCAATATATTATCTTCATTAAAAAGTCATGGGCAAAGGAGGATATAAAGTTATTGATCAGGGAGCAATGTATTTTGTAAGTTTTGCCGTAGTGGGATGGGTAGATGTTTTTGCCAGAAAAGAATATAGAAATGTAGTAATAGAAAGTTTAAAATATTGCCAGGAGAAGAAAGGGCTTGTAATTTATGCGTGGTGCGTTATGAGTAATCATATTCATCTGATCATTTCAGCAAAAGAAAGTAACGTAAGTGATGTGTTGGGAGATTTTAAGAAGTTTACGAGCAAGCAAATTATTAAAGGCAATCATTGAGCATCCGGAAGAAAGCAGAAGAGAATGGATGCTGGAGATTTTTAAGAAAGCAGGAGCGTCAAACAGCAGGAATATGAATTACCAGTTTTGGCAACAGGATAATCAACCCAAAATTATCTATACACCAGATTTCGAGGAAGGCAGAAATTGGAATATGTTCATGATAATCCGGTAGAGGCAGGAATTGTAGAGAAGGCCGAAGGAATACTGTTATAGTAGTGCAAGAGATTATTACTATGGCAAAGAAATGTGGGTTATTAATAAGTTGAATTTTTAAATATGAATAATTTGAAATGTCCTGAGTTACAAACTCAGGACAGCGGCTATTTTTTATTTTTGGGATAATAATCTAAGGATAGCTTGGGACCAGAAGCGTTAGGTTTTTGGATGATAGAAATGGGTGTTTCAAAAATAATAATAAATAAGTAACTAAAATTTAAGTTTTAAAGTGAATAAAATCTTTTTTTTTCTATATAATTTTTATTATAAAAATGGCAATCCTGATCCTAGAATGGATCCTATACCTCAAGTTTCTACTTTGTTTGCATTCGGCATCGCATTTTGGATAATTTTTTTTGACAGATTGTTTTCTTATTTCTTAAGATATAAGGTAGGTTTGCTTACTCATTCTATTGTAGCTGGATGTATTGGATTAATTTGTGGCGGCCTTGTTCATACTTATTATTTAGATATGAATAGAACAACAAAATTATATAGAAAATACAAATCATCCCTAACGCTAAAAAAAAATTAGACAAGGCACAATATTTTCTTTTATTCTATTATTTTCCCCACTAGTATTAATGATACTTTGGGTAATAAGTGTAAGCATATTTCGTAAATAATACTAAATATGGGACCAGGCAAGTGGTTCCTATGCTATTCTTAAAATCTTATAAAAAGAAATCTGCTGTCCGTATGTTTTTAACTCCGGACAAAATGAAATTTGTTTTTTTGTTAGTTTACTATGGTTTTTGTAAAAGTATAATCGTAAATGCTGCCAGATGTATAACTTTCTTCTCAGCAACGTCTCACGCTAGTGGACGTTGCGTATCAATTAATCCATTATTTTTATAAATGCCTGTTCAGCAAACGATACCCTTTGAAGAAGGAACGTTCTTCATTACTTTTACCTGTCATAAATGGATGAACCTGATTGAAACAACGGATAGTTATGATCTTGTTTACAAATGGATGGATCATTTAAAATCAAAAGGTCATAAGATAATCGGTTATGTCATTATGCCTAACCATGTACATGTACTGGTAGATTTCACGAAAACCCACCAATCAATAAATACTATAGTTGGCAATGGCAAAAGATTTATGGCGTATGATATCATAAAACGGCTGAAAGCAAAAGGGCAAAATGATGTACTGTCTGCCTTGTCAAAAAATGTGGAAGCAAAAAGGAAAGCGAATAAAAAACAACATGAAGTGTGGGAATTATCATTCGACTGGAAATATTGTAATAGTTATAAATTTATAAAGCAGAAACTTGACTATATGCACAATAACCCATGTACCGGCAAATGGAATTTAAGTGAGAGCCCGGTTGATTATTTGCATAGTTCAGCAAAATATTATGCAGGTGAATTGGGTAATTATGCAATTGATGTGATAGAAGAGTAATGATATTACGCAACGTCCACTATCGTGAGACGTTGCTACGAAAAAATCAATAAATACTATAGTTGGCAATGGCAAAAGATTTATGGCGTATGATATCATAAAACGGCTGAAAGCAAAAGGGCAAAATGATGTACTGTCTGCCTTGTCAAAAAGTGTGGAAGCAAAAAAGGAAAGCGAATAAAAAACAACATGAAGTGTAGGAATTATCATTCGACTGGAAATATTGCAATAGTTATAAATTCATAAAGCAAAAACTTGACTATATGCACAATAACCCATGTACCGGCAGATGGGATTTAAGTGAGAGCCCCGTTGATTATTTGCATAGTTCAGCAAAATATTATGCAGGTGAATTGGGTAGTTATGCAATTGATATGATAGAAGAGTAATGATATTACGCAACGTCCACTATCGTGAGACGTTGCTACGAAAAAAAAATAAACTGCTGTCCATATGTTTTCAACTACTGACATTCAAAATAAAAAAATACTCTAAATGTTCGTTTACTGCTGCTTATCCAAAACTACTACAACTTAAGGGGAAGGATCTTATTTTATAACATTTACCTGTCAGTAAACGAATAAATAAAGCCATTTTCTAATTCACACATATTTTTCAAATTGTCTTACAAAGAATTAAAAGAGTTTCATCAACGAAACTCTTTTTACTTTTGTCCCTGTCATCAAGGAAAAACAAATGCTTAAAGAAAAAATAAAAAGCCTTTCGAAGAAATACTCGGATGAACTTATCCAGGTTCGCCACCACCTTCATCAATTTCCTGAACTGAGTTATAAAGAATTTGAAACTTCTAAATTTATTCAGCAGAAATTGGAAGAACTCGGGATTGATTTTGAGGTAATGGCAACTACCGGCGTAACCGGAATTATTAAAGGAAAAAATCCCGGAAAGAAAGTAATTGCTTTACGCGCAGATATTGACGCATTGCCGATTACAGAAGAAAACGAAGTTGAATACCGCTCCCGGAATGAAGGCATAATGCATGCCTGCGGCCATGATGTTCATACTACTTGCCTCCTTGGAGCTGCTAAAATATTGAATGAATTAAAAGAGGAATGGGAGGGAACTATCAAATTGATTTTTCAGCCCGGAGAAGAAAAAAATCCCGGGGGCGCCAGCCTGATGATAAAAGATGGCGTTCTGGAAAACCCAAAACCTTCGGCCATTTTAGCGCTGCATGTTCATCCGGGTTTGGAAGTTGGCAAATTAAGTTTCAGGAGCGGAATGGTGATGGCAAGCGCCGATGAAATTTATATTACCGTAAAAGGAAAAGGAGGCCATGCCGCCGCGCCTCATCTTACTTCTGATACCATCCTGGCGGCATCACAATTGGTAGTAAATCTGCAACAGGTGGTAAGCCGTTTTAATAATCCATTTAATCCTTCTGTTCTTTCCATCACTTCTGTTCATGGCGGAAGTACGACAAATGTTATTCCTTCAGAAGTAAAGCTGATGGGCACTTTCAGGGCGATGAATGAAGAATGGCGATTTAAAGCTCATGATCTGATAAAAAATATCTGCAAAAAAACGGGCGAAATTTCAGGCGTGGAAATTGATGTTGAAATTGATGTAGGTTATCCGTTTGTTATAAATAATGTGGAACTAACGGAAATGGCTAAACGTAAAGCAGTGGAATTTGCAGGCGAAGAAAATGTAGGGGAAACGGAAATGAGAATGGGCGCTGAAGACTTTGCATTTTATTCCCACCTTATTCCCGCTTGTTTTTTCAGACTGGGTGTTGGCAACACGAAAAAAAATATTACATCAGGAGTTCATACCCCTACTTTTAATATTGATGAAAATGCTATTGAAAACGGAATGGGAATAATGGCGTGGCTCGCCGTTTCACTATAATGAATTAGCTACATTACCTATCTTTACTTTCGAAAATAAGTATTCAGGCAATATCAGCCTTGATTTAATAAATAGTTATGAGGAAAAATATCCGAAAGCAGGAAGCACTGGATTATCATTCAAAAGGCAGGCCGGGGAAAATTGAAGTCATTCCTACTAAAGCTACAAAAACACAAAGAGATCTTTCATTAGCTTATTCACCCGGCGTGGCGGTGCCTTGTTTAGAGATTGAAGAAAATCCTGAACTGGCTTATCAATATACTGCCAAAGGCAATCTCGTTGGTGTTATCAGTAATGGGAACTGCTGTTTTAGGATTGGGAAATATCGGGCCTGTTGCCGGGAAACCTGTGATGGAAGGGAAGGGGGTTTTATTTAAAATATTTGCAGATATAGATGTTTTTGATATAGAAATCAATGAAACCGATCCGGAGAAATTCGTTGAAATTGTTGCTGCCCTGGAGCCAACATTTGGAGGTATTAACCTGGAAGACATTAAAGCACCTGAATGTTTTTATATTGAGCAAAAATTAAAAGAGCGGCTTCATATTCCTATTATGCATGATGACCAGCACGGAACGGCAATTATCAGTTCGGCTGCTTTGTTAAATGCGTTGGAAATTCAAAAAAAGAAAATCAATAAGGTAAAATTTGTGGTGAATGGTGCGGGTGCAGCGGCTATGGCCTGCGTACAGTTATATGTTGCCCTTGGCGCCAATCCTGATAACTTTGTAATGTTTGATAAAACCGGTGTGCTTCATTGCGAACGTGAAGGCCTTGGTGAAATGAAACAAAAATATGCAACTTGTAAAGATCCTAACCTGACATTGGAAAAGGCAATGAAAGATGCAGATGTGTTTATTGGACTAAGCGTGGGCGATGTAATTTCTGCTGAGATGGTAAAAAGTATGGCAAAAAATCCAATCGTTTTTGCTATGGCCAATCCAGACCCTGAGATCACTTATGAAAAAGCAATTGCTGCGCGAAAAGATGTGATAATGGCAACGGGAAGAAGTGATTATCCTAACCAGGTAAATAACGTTTTGGGCTTCCCTTATATCTTTCGGGGAGCACTGGATGTGAGAGCCACTCAAATTAATGAAGAAATGAAGCTTGCTGCGGTGAAGGCTTTGGCAGAGCTTGCGCGTTTACCCGTGCCCGATAGTGTGATGATGGCTTACAATGAAAAAAATATTGTTTTCGGTGCTAATTATATAATACCTAAACCACTTGATAACCGCTTGCTCAGTTATGTGGCGCCGGCAGTGGCAAAAGCCGCAATAGAAAGTGGTGTCGCAAGACAAACAATTACTAACTGGGAAACTTATTCTGAAAGGCTGAATGAAAGACTGGGATTAGACAATCATCTTCTGAGAATGTTGGGGGCGAAAGCACGCAAAAATCCTAAAAGGGTTGTTTTTGCGGAAGCAGAAAATCAAAAAATATTGAAGACCGCGCAAATGGTACTGGACGAAGGAGTGGCATTCCCGATTTTGCTTGGGGATAAGGACAAGATTGAACAAATTGCCGAAGACAGCGGAATTGATATTTCTGAAATGCAGATTATTGATCCCAAACATCATAACACTCATGATAAACGGATGGAATATGGGGAACTGTTTTTTAAGAAACGACAGCGAAAAGGCTTTAATGCTTACGAAGCCAAAAAGATAATGAAAGACCGTAACTACTTTGGATGTATGATGGTGGAAACGGGTGAAGCAGATGCCATGATATCAGGCCTTTCCAAAAATTATCCCGATACCATTCGTCCGGCTTTACAAGTGATCGGCATGGAAGAAGATTCTAAAAGTGTGGCAGGCATGTACATTACAATAACCAAAAAGGGGCCTGTGTTTCTGGCAGACACTACCGTAAATTTCAATCCTACAGCAGAAGAACTGGCCAACATCGCAATGATGGTTGCGAAAGAAGTGCGCAACTTTGGAATGGTACCAAATATTGCCATGCTTAGTTATTCTAATTTCGGAAGCAGTAATTCACCTGAGGCGAAATTAGTGGCAAAAGCAAGGGAAATTGTAAAACAAACAGAACCTGATTTGGTTATTGATGGTGAAATGCAGGCGAATGTGGCATTTAATAAAGAAATTTTAAGAGATAATTATTCTTTCAGTGAGCTGGTTGACAAAGATGTAAATGTGTTGATATTTCCTAATCTTGCTGCAGGAAATGTAACTTATAATCTTTTGCAGGAGGTTGCTGGCTATGAAACTATCGGCCCTGTTCTGTTAGGCCTTAATAAGCCGGTCCATATTCTTCAATTGGGTAGCCACGTAAGAAGCATTTATAATATGGTACTGATTTCTGTTGTTGATGCCCAAATGAAGTGTAAAAAGCAGAAATCTAAAACTGAAGAATCTGCAAGCAGGTGGCGAAAATCGAAAAAAACGTCAACGGAATCAAAATAATCTGAAGTAAAAATGAAAATATTTTCTACCATTGGCGCCTACCTTTTGATGTTAAAAGGAATGTTTACCAAACCAGAGAATTTTAAGATGTACTGGAAGGAACTTATGCACCAGTCCGTTGAAATTGGTATGGGCTCTTTGTGGATAGTAACAGTCATTTCCCTCTTCATGGGTGCGGTAAGCGCGGTTCAAACGGCTTATCAACTTGTCAGCCCCATGATTCAAAAAGAAACGATAGCGCAGGTAGTAAGAGATACAGTAATCCTTGAATTTGCACCTACATTGGTTTGTATTGTGTTAGCCGGCGTAGTTGGAAGTAAGATTGCAGGCGAGTTAGGAAATATGCGTGTGAGTGAGCAAATTGACGCGCTGGAAATAATGGGCATTAATACTAAATCTTACCTGATAGGCCCCAAAATTCTGGGAGCGCTTATTACCATTCCACTTTTAGTAATTCTTGCCATGGTTTTAGGAATTTACGGCGGCCGATTGGCCAGTACATTGGGAGGTATCTTGTCCGGCGACACTTATGATCGTGGTTTACTTCTCGATTTTATACCTAAAAATGTTTGGTTTGCGTTGGTAAAGGCATACACTTTCGCGTTTATTATTAGCAGTGTTTCCTCTTTTTATGGTTATAATGTAAAAGGCGGTTCGTTAGAAATAGGAAGAGCAAGCACTTCCGCTGTTATTACAAGTTGCATACTAATTTTATTTGCAGATTATATACTTGCTTTTTTTATACTTTAATAAACAGGAGTTTTAAGAATGAATTGCGTCACTGAAAATATTTAAAATACCAAAAGTATCATTACAATTGCGTTCACTATGATAGAGATAAAAAATGTTTATAAAGCTTTTGGTGATAAAGAAATCCTGAAAGATATAAGTGCGGTGATGGAAACCGGGATGACCAATCTTATCATCGGAAGCAGCGGAAGCGGAAAAACGGTTTTGCAAAAATGTATGGTGGGATTATTTGAGGTAGATAAAGGTGAGATCATTTTTGATGGGAAAAATCTTACCAATATGTCGCAGGAAGATCGCAAAGAGTTGCGCCAGCAGATAGGAATGCTATTCCAGGGCTCAGCGCTTTTTGATAGTATGACTGTCGAGCAGAATATCAAATTTCCGCTTGACATGTTTACAAAATGGAATCATCAAAAGAAAATAGATCGTGTAAATGATGTACTTGAAAGAGTAGAATTAAAAGACACGAATAAAAAGTATCCTGCGGAAATAAGCGGCGGCATGAAGAAAAGAGTCGGTATTGCCAGGGCAATTGTACTGAAGCCAAAATATTTATTTTGTGATGAACCAAATTCCGGCCTTGATCCGCAAACTTCAATGGTAATTGACAAGCTGATTCATGAGATAACTAAAGAATACAATATCACCACTGTCATCAATACGCATGATATGAACAGCGTGATGGAAATTGGTGAAAATATTCTTTATTTATATCAGGGCATAAAAGAATGGGAAGGTTCCAATAAGGATATTATTTTCAATAAAAACAAGCAATTGAATCAATTTATTTTTGCTTCTGAATTTCTGCAGGATGCAAAAGATATGCGCATGCTTGAAGAAAAAGGAATTGTTGATAATGATCGTAATATGGAGAAGATAATGCGCGAAGGCGGCGCTAACCTTGTTATGGGCGATGAAGATAAAAGTGAATAAACTCACTATTTAACCGGTAAATCAACAATTAAACCTTTTTTTTATTTTGCGATACCAGTAGTCATTTTTATAAATCAACCCTTCCTGTGAAAACGCTGTTTGAAGCGTTTTTTCATCATTGCTTACAAAATCAATCCATGTTTCAGCAGTTAAACCTTTGAATGCTCCTGTTTCTAACAAAGCGTTGCACTGCATCCCAGTCTGGCGCAGATATGCAGCAACGGAAAAGAGGTGCTATCGTATCGAACCTCTGTTTCGAGTATCCCTTCTAAACAAGTTTACCTATCTGCTTCTGCATAATCCTGTAATTCTTTATTTTTTGTAAACGGGCCCATTAAAAACACTATTATCAAAAGACCAATTATGGCAAGAACTCCATAAGCAAAAAATAAAAAATTATAACCAGAACTATAATTTTCAGTAGTTACTAATATTTTTAAAGTCCTGCCAGAAAGAAAATTAAAAAGTGCCCCACCTAGTCCTGTACCGATGCATCCAAGCCCCCATACTGTAGCCGCAGATCTTGCCGGTACAACATCTGCAGGGCATGCAAGTGAGTTAGCTGTATATGATGTGTAACCAAAGCCTGTAATACCAAAAACTATAAGAGCAGAAAGAGGTGAAGAAATAATAAATGGTGCTGCTAAAAGAGGAGCAGCCATAATACCTACCGATATGCATACTGAAAACTTTCGGGCCTTATGTATTGGCATGCCTAGTTTAATAATAAACTGGGTAAAATAGCCTCCGGCTATATTACCAATATCTGCAATAACAAATGGAAGTATAGCATAAAAGCCGATTTGTGTTAAAGTCAGATGATGCACATCTACTAAATATCTGCCTATCCAGAAAGTAACAAAATACCATATTGGATCAAGAAAAAATTTTGAAAGTGCAAACATTGAAACAAACCGGGTTTTAAATAATTTAAGAGGAGGAATCACTCTAACTTTAGAAATTTCCAAAGACTCTTTTGGGGTATAATAAACAAACCAGAATACCACTAACCATAGATAACCAAAAATCGCTAAAATAATAAAAGTAGATTGCCAGCCATACGTGGTTCCCAAATATGCCGCTAAAGGAGGAACAATTATTACTCCAAGAGCAGATCCGCTGTTAAAAATACCTGAAGCAGTGGATCTTTCATGCGGAGGAAACCATTCACTTGTTAGTTTAAGTCCGGCAGGCCAATTTCCTGCTTCACCAATACCCAAAAAAAACCTAACTATCCCAAATTGAAACGGAGATATAACAAATGCATGGAAAAGACCAGCGGTAGTCCAAATAGCCATACAAAGGGCATAGCCTAAACGGGTTCCTATCTTATCTATAATATAACCTGAAAAAGCATTGGAAATCATATAAGCGATAAAAAATGCGGCCGCTATATCACCAAAAGCGCTATCAGGTATCATTTTTCGCAATTCTCCAACAGCACTTAAATACGTAAACGATAAACGATGTACGTAGTTGAGCAACGTAGCCAGGAAGGCTAAACTGATCATCACCCACCGCATATTCGATGGCTTGCCATAATCTGAAATAAGGGGCTCAATTTTCATACCTGAAGTTATTTACCTTTTATAATGTTAGTTATTGTTACATAACAAACTGCGGTTACAGTGATTAGTACCGAATGCAGCACATTATTCAGTTTACAAAAATCTATAAAATTGATTTCACTTCAAATATTTCTTCTTTCCTGTTTGATAGGTGTAATGGATTTTTCAAGGCTCTCCCTAACTTCCACCACTCCACGTTCATTATATCACCATCCTCTAATTGTACGTTATTGCCAAAACTGAAAGCATCCGCTCCCAAAAAATGGACATGCGCCTGTAAGGGAATCCGATGAGAAGCATATTTAAAATGATGGTATTCCAGATTTGCTAAACTATGAGACATGTTGTTTTCCCCCGTTTTTATGTTGGCATTCCAAATAGATTGGCCATTTCTTAAAATACTCACTGAACCTTGATATTCATGAAAATCTGCATGTATGACTAACTCCGGGCCTATAGCACAATCTCTAAGTTTAGAATGAGCGAGATACAGGTAATTTTTTTTCTCCATTATATGATCCGAAAATTCATTTCCTGTAGTCAAACCTATCCTCCACGGTTTCCCGTCCCGATCAACAATATAAATACCTGCTACTTCAGGTTCCTCACCTCCATCATTACCAAAACAAGGAACTTCAAGACTTTCACCGTGAGCACGTAAAATATCTCCTGCCCCTTTATAAAACCATTCCGGCTGAACACCAACCGTCCCTTTAGCGGGATGGCCACCTTCTATGCCCCACTGATACATTTGCATACTATCTGAAAGTTTTACTTCCTTTACCTGATGCATCGCCTGGCGGCTAAGAGCGCTGTTTTTGTGTGTAAGTCCTGTACCCGATACCATACATGCGGCTGGATTACGGGGATGGTCAAAAGCAGGTAACAATTTCCATTCATTCCCGCCTTCATAAACGGAATTATAATCTATTAATACATCCGATAAACGTGACGAGATTATATTTTCTAGTTTCTCTTTTTTTTCAAGAGAATCAAGTGCCAGATCATATATTGAAGCAGTGTCTTTCAATAATACAAGCCAGGGTTCGCGAACCAAAGCTACAAACCGCCCTTTGCCTTTTTGCGTAATCTGAACCAACCTTATGCTTTCCTTGCTCATATTTACTTTATTTTTCAACACATTACCCTTTTAAAAAAATACTATTCAAAGGACAAAATGGTTTAACTTTTTACAGTCATAATAACGGTAATCCGACTCCGCTGCTTCACATTCATTAATACCACTCAAAAGGAGCAAAGAGCAACTTTACTATATTCTGAATTTGCTGGCAACTTCATCATTTACCGGTATTAAGCAAAGCAAAAAGTTATAAATTTCATCCCTAAACAAAAGAACTTACAAACATACAGTGTTCTTTTAAACTGTAATCCAACCACCATCTATCGAAAAACATCCTCCAGTCGCATAACTGGAAGCCGGGCTCGCGAGATAAAGAGCTATTCCGCCTATTTCATACAATTCACCCCAACGCCCCATGGGTATTTTATTAATAAAAGCCTTATACTTTTCCGGGTCATTTGTAAGAGGTAGATTCAAGTCTGTGGCAAACGGACCTGGTAAAATCGCATTAACATTAATCTTTTGTTTTGCCAATTCTATAGCCAGTGAACGTGTAAGCTGTAAAATCGCACCTTTACTGGTTGCATAAGGAGTACGTTCGGGAATAGCAGTAACAGAAAGCATAGAACCGATATTAATTATTCGGCCATATCCATTCTTCTTCATAACCGGCACAACCTCACGACAAGTTAACCATGACCCCGTAACATTTACCTGCTGCACTTTATTAAAATCATCAAGTGATAAATCTTCAATAGTGCCTCTGATATTGATACCGGCTGAATTTATTAAAATATCTATTTTCCCAAAATGCGCTACTGTTTGTCTTACAGCTTCTTTCACACTTACTTCAGAAGTAACATCACAAATAACGCTGATACAATCTATACCATACAATTCTCTGATTCTCTTTTCAGCTTCCTGGTTCTCTTTTACAGATTTGGCAGCTATACAAACATTTGCTCCTGCCTCTGCTATACTTTTTGCCATTGCAAATCCAAGTCCCCGGTTACCACCTATTACCAATGCAACGTGTCCATTCAATTTAAATAGTTCAAGAATGCTTTTTTCCATAGCCAATTTTTTCTACTAATTTTATAATATTGTCTCCAGTCCCTTTCTGAAATTACTATCATAGGGTTACTGTCTTATTCCGTTATTTTGAACTGATCAAGATATTCATCCTTCAAAGTCAGGCCCACTCCTGGTTTGTTATCGTCTAATTGCAAATAGCCATTTTCAGCAATAGCTTCGCCATCAAATATATACCAGAACATTTCATTACCTACTTCGATTTCTGTCTGAGGAAAATATTCAGCCATCGGAGCGGCAAAAGAACTCATTATCACATGCAAATTATGCATCTGTCCTCCGTGAGGTATCACTTCAACCCCGTGCATAAGTGCCATAGTACATATCTTTTGAGCCTCCGTAAATCCGCCGACACGATTGGTGTCAAATTGAAAAATATCGAGAGCTCCCACTTTTAATAAATCATAAAAACCAAAGCGGGTATATTCATGCTCTCCCCCCGAAAGAGGTATGTTTGTGTACTGTTTTAGTTTTGCAAAGCTATGTATTTCATCTGGCAAAAGCAGTTCTTCGACCCATCGCAAATTATAGGGTTCTAATGCCTGTAAAAACTGTTTCGCATAGGTAAAATTAAAGCCCATATAGGCTTCCAACATGATATCTACATCGTCACCCACCGCTTCACGAACAACCTTAACCATTTCAATATTCTTCTTCATGCCTGCTTTACCTTCTGTAAGGGGATAACCGCAACGAAGCTTCATACCTGTAAAACCCTGTGCTTTAAAATCAGCCGCTTCAGACTGAAGACTATCTAAGTTACGGGTATATAACCGGCTGTAGTAAGCAGGTATTGAAGATTTTGTCTTGCCGCCCATGAGCATAAAAACCGGTTGTTGTAAAACATGACCTTTAATATCCCACAATGCAATATCCAAAGCACTGATAGCTGCAAGTACAGCACCTTTTCTTCCATAAGCTATTGAGGAACGATACATCTTTTCAAATAGATATTCTGTATTAAGCGGATTTTCATTTATCAGCAGAGATTTTAATTTACTATCAATAATCAATTTGGTAACATCGGGACATAATCCAGCATTACCCAACCCTATGTGCCCTTCATCAGTTTCAATTTCTACAACAAGCCAACTAAAAAAGCGAAAAGGGGCTTGTGAATCTTCTTGAAAGGGTAGTGCACTTAAAGGAGTGGCAAAAATAGTATCAGATATTTTAACATGTCCCTTCCACTGGTATAACTTTGTTCTAATCGCTTTTATTTTCATCTTTAAACCTTTTTTAGATTATTTTTTTAAAATTCCAAAGTGATCCTCAAAAATAACTATATATAGAGATCTGAAATAATAAAACAAAATATTCGTATACAATAAAAAGCATATCGCCACCATATCCCTGAGCTAAAAAAATATTCTGGTAGGTTTCCCGGAATAATTCACATATTTGGTAACGCCCTGGGGTAGTAATTCAACCTTAAACGTTCTGCTAATTACCTGATTGGTAAATCCCTTTGGTGCTCCCGGTTCTATTATTAACTGTTTTGAGGAATCATTCCAAAGCACTTTTGTCCAGGACGCTTTTCCTTTCAAATACTCCTGGCTTATTCCATCATCTTCATACAAAACATAGGATCCATTTGAGCCCGTAAATATTTTTAGCGTTGTCGGCTCATTTACTGCTTCACTTGTGTATTGGCGAATAGGATCAATCGGAATAATTGCACCTGCACGCACATATACAGGCATAGTTGAAAGGTCAACGTCACGAGTAATATATTTTCCTCCTGATTCTTTTTTGACTGTCCACCAATCATACCAATCGCCTTTGGGAAGGTACAATTTACGTTCTGTTGCACCTTTCTCGAAAATCGGTGCTATAAGCAAATCGCGTCAGCAATACGTTTATGTTTCTGTTCATGCACTTCATTAGATTACGTATTGCTCA
>CAWFFT010000058.1:0-43745 GCA_963815085.1 uncultured Chitinophagaceae bacterium
CTTTTCTGCAATTGAAGGTGCCTTCGCTTTTAGTTTTACAAACAAATTCACCTGGTTTTTTCCAACCGTGCTGTCCGCTTCAACAATTAACGCGTCAGGACTGAAAAAATAATAACCTTCTTCTTTCAAATCTGCGTCTATTCGTTCCCGTTCACCTTTGATAACAGCGAGGTTAAAAGCATCGCCTGGATGGAGAAGTGTTTTCGGTTGAGTTGCCTTAATCGCTTGTCCGACTGCAGAACTATCGGTTTCAAAAGATACATTTTTAATGGTATAAACCGGTCCGGGAGTAACTGTATAATAGGCGTGGCCTTTTTTATGTTTTACTGTGGTATCACCTGACGCCACTGTCTGAAAATAACCAAGATTTTGCAGATAATTATCCAGCAGTTTTACATTGTAATCCAGGTTTACGCTGCTTAAAAGCACAGGGGGGCGGCCCATTTTTCTCAAGAATTTTCTAATGAACCCATGCTTGGAAGTATCGCCCGCCATATCATATAAAATCAATTTAAAAGGGATGCCAAAAAACCGGCTGTTGGGTTTTGGCTGAGGCAGGTTTTCAGCAGTTTCTTCTACTTTTTTCTTTTGTTTTCTTGTTAACGTACTGTCTTTTACTTTTACAGTTGCACCGGTGTAAAGAGCATCTCCTTTAGGAACCATCTTTGTTGTATTACATGATGCAAAAAGCAGAAGCGCAACTATAAAAAATATTATGGCTGATCTATTGGTCATTATTCCGGGCTTTTGATGGAGGTGTTATTGATTTATCCTGTATCTGTTGTTGTGTTTCTTCTTTCTTTATTTCCTTGTTTTGCTGTTTAATTTTCCTTTTCTGCTTCCTTTGCTGTTTACTCTTGAAGATTTGATTGAACTTATTGTAATCTACAGAAACGATAAATCCAATACCGGTTTCAATTACATAACCTTCAAGCTGACCTGTATAATCATTTTTGCGGTATACCCTTACCTCGTATCTTCCATCCTTTGTTAACTTATAATTAATGGAAATGTTGCCGGCAAGATTGTTCTGCTGGTTTTTTTGCCCCGGGCCTTGCAACTGGAAGTCATTGCCCACGGTTACGCTTAGACGATCGTTTAAAAGCCTCTTGGTAAGGCCAACGTTTAGGTCTGTCCTGTTTTGTTCAGAACCGGTGGTATAATCCTGTGTGGTAGCAAGGTCCATATTTACATCCACCCCGGGAACAAGATTATTAGTAAGCTGGTTTAATTGTTCTGACAACAACCTGCTTGCACTTTGCATCGCTACAAATCCGGCATTCATGGAGCCGCCACTGCTTGCAAAAGGATTTTCACCTACAAAACGATTCAAAAGTAATAACGCAAAAACCTGCTTGTTCATCTCGTTGGGTTCCTGCCGGATTTGTGCCAGTTTCGTTCTCACTGTAGTAGTGACGGTACTTCCCACCTGGTAACTCTGATTTTTAGGAAGAACCACATCAAAGCTTATTTTAGGTTCTAAAAGTTCTCCCTGAAGGGTAAGATTAACGTCGAAGGGTAGCTTTTGTTTGTAAATGGTTTGATTAGAAGTTTCTATTTGTCCCTGAACCAGGTCAATAGGTGCAGCGTTCGCTACATAAGTTGCTGTCACATCCAATTGGCCGGTAGTAGGTTCTCCCGTCCACACAATCTTACTTCCTTTTTGAATATTAAATTTTCTTTTTAAGAAATTATAAGTCAGGTTATAGGTTCCGTCGTCAATCACGTAAGATCCCACCAAAGTTATTTTACCGCTTGCGTCAATACCTGCTGTCATCTGGCCGGCTCCTTTTAATCGCAAAAAATCACCATTGCCCGCATCAACGATCATATTGAAAACTGCTTCTTTATCAACATTAATATTTAAAGAAACGTCATAGCCCTGGAATGGCGCTGTGTTGAGCGAATCGTATGGTGCCATAAATAACGAATCTTCGGCAGTAGCGCTCCTGTCTACAAACCGGACAATCCCTTTTCGTTTTTCAATTCCGGGGGTGTTTTGTGGCAACACAACTGTAAAATCGGTCTTTTTATTTATGGCCAGGTTGCCATCCACTATCGGATGATTTGGGGTACCCTTGATCGTTAGTCTGGTTGAAAAAACCATTTTACCATAAAAAAGCTGGTTGTCTTTATTGGTAGAGTTGATAGCCTGGAAATTATTGGCTTTGATATTTAAGTTGAATTTGTAATTGAAGAAATCTTTCGAATTCAACGCGCCATCTATCACAATGGTGTTATTTAATGTATCACGAATAGTGAAAGTATTCAGCAATATTCCCTCATTATTTACAATCGCAATTGATTCGTTATCCACTTTGAAAACGCTGTTCAAACTACTAACATTAACCGCCGTATTATTGAAATGGATCTTCCCGTCGATATTAGGATTATTCAAATTGCCATTCAATGCGATCTTTCCATACAAGTTGCCTCGTGCATCCTTTATCGCTCCCTTCGTCAGACCTTCTAACGTTTTCATTTGGAACGAGGTCATATCTACCATCAAATTGTAACTACTGTTTGTCGGATTTACATTATAGTTGCCATTGATCTTAATATCATTTCCACGTCCTTCCAGTCTTATGTCTGCCACGTATTTATTAGCAACATTATTATTGACTTTGGCCTCGAGTGTGCCTATTGTATCGTTATAAACACTTAAATCTTTCACCGTCAGATCAGAAGTAAAAACAGGTTGGGTTTGAAGATTTTTTACTACTGCATTTCCATTTAATAATCCATTCACCATCACAGAGTCATTTTGAATAAACCCTGTAAGGGTAACTAATTTGAAATCATTAAAATTTACTTCTAAAGGCGCATTGGCGCCTGTGCCATTACTATTGATCGACAATTGCTGATTTCCCTGAGTGAGTTTAAAGTTTTGTGCATTGATATTACCGTTGGCAATCACGATTTGATTATTTTGATTAATCGTCCAGTGGTCATAATTCAACAGAAGGCTGTCGGGTCTCAGACTGAAAACATATTTGTTTAAAGAAGGTTGATTGAGACTTCCACTCAGGCGGTACTTGTCTTTATATTGCCGGTCTTTAATATCTAAAATATAATTGAAATTATTATTTTGAAGAGTGCCTTTTAAAGAAGTGGCGAAAACATCAATAGAACTTCCGCTTTTGAAGCGTTGAAAAGTAGTATTAAAAGCCAGTGCATTATTGTGAGTCCCCGCAGTGAAATTTAAAGAATCAATTTGATAACTTCCATAAACAATGTGTGGCGATTTCAAGTACATGTTCCAGCCACTGTCGCTCGCAAAATTTCCCTGCATATTAATGGTTCTTAATTCATCTAATGTTGGAAGAAATGCGTGAAGTGCTTTGTTGTCAACAATACTTGCTTTTACCGTAAAATCATAAGGTGCAACGGTCGCTGTATCTTTTATACTTCCGAGTGCATAATATGGTTGAACGGACTTTTGAATAATATCACCTAACTGTGTGAGTTTATATTTCCCTATTATAGAAGCATTTAGAAAATCAGAGTTTAAAACCAAGCTTTCATTTGCTCCTGAATTAGAAGCCACTAAAGAAAGCGAATCAATCGTGATGCGGTTACTGTCTGTAACAAGGATAGAATGGGTAACTTGTAAATTTCCATCCAAATGATCAGGATCAAGATTAGTAAAATCTGCTGCAATATCACCGTGATAAATATTTCTTTGGGTTGTAAAATTCAGCGGTAAAGTTTTTATGCTATCAATTGTTGAACGCAAATGAAGCGTTGGATATTTACCTGTAAAATTTCCATTTGCGTCTACGACTGCCGTTAGGTTAGGATCATCAACAGTCGCATTGATCTTGTAATTTTTATCAGCAATATTTCCATGCGCCTGTAAGTTGTGATAGTTGTAATTATTGAGTGTAATACTTGAAATAACAGCATTGAAAACTGCGTTTGCTGTTTGAGGATCATAGCCTGTTCCTTTCACTTTAAAATCGGCAGTCATTGCGCCTAACTTCGGATTCTGCATTATACTTCCTAATTGTAACTTGCCCGTGTGCAAAACCAAATCATAAGCGGCTTTATTTTTATCAGTGATGTTTTTAATTGTGCCATCGATCGCCGCATTTCCTGATGAGGTATTTACCGAAAGATTTGCATAAAGATTTTGCATTCCTCCCTTAATTTTTCCGTTTGCTGAAAGTGCGGCTGGAAGAGAAATATTCTGAGGTAATGTATTAGCGGGAAGAAACGCTAGAATATCTCTTTTAGAAGTTTGAAATTTATTGATGTTGAGGTTGGCATAAATCGAGTTGGCGTTTGGCAAACCACTTACTACACCGTTTACATTTATATCTGTTGCCGATAACCCTCTTAACAGCAAATGTTGAAAATTCATATCATTCACTTTCCCGGTGATGTTGGCATCAACAAAAATCGTGGAATTAGGAGAAAATGAAGAAGTTTGGTTCCTTAGCTGTGGAACAAAAGTCCAAAGGTCTTTCATGGCTATTTTACTGTTCTGTAAATCAAGATCAAGGCCAAGAGTCCCCGGATCATTTTTGAGAGCGGTCAAAGAAGGATAAGAAATGATCGCTTTTCTTTTTATTTCTGAGCCAGGCGTTTCTATCAATAAATTGTCAAGCGAAACGCCGGTAGGAACCATTAAAAAATCGGTAGTTAAATTATTTAAAACAAAGCCACTTTTTTCTTTCATACTTGCAGATTGTATGGAAAGCTTCATGGTATCAGTACTGTATTCAACATTAGAAGCTTTTAGCGAAAGTTTGTGAAGGCCTAAATGAGAATAATCCATTCCATATGGTGCTTTTGGAGCAGATTGATCATCATATTTCAGATTCAGATTATTAACCGATACATCACCTGCAAGAATTTTCATGGAAGGCGTAGGAGGCGCTGTTGTTACTGAATCCGGTGGCTTTTGATCTGTCATTTGTGAAGCAGTTTCCACGACGATATCAGAGTTGCTTAAAGAGGCGTTCTTTAATGTGACAACACTGTTTTTCAAATCGATAGTTCTTGGATGTATATCTGCTTTACCAATGACAAAAGAAGTATTTACATGAGAAGGTTCACTCTTATAAGCCACATCAATGTCCGATAAATTAATTTCATTATTTAAAAGCTGCAAATAATTGTCAGGCTGCGCCGCTGCTTCTGAAACAGACGTTTTCACCGGTTTCTTTAATGGTTCCAACTGATAAAAATATCCCGTGAGTCCGTTCAGGGTAATTGTTGGAATATTAAACAATAAATGAGAAGGATCAAAAGTTGAAATTTTTGTGTCAAAATGCCCGAAAGTGAGATCCATATCATTACCAGTAAACAAATCTTTATAGACAATTCTTGTTTTGTTTACCAAAATCTCATCGATATTCATCTGAAGGCTTGAGGTATCAGTAGAGGTTGTAGTTGAATTTGGGTTATTAAATGCATCAACAATAAACTGAAAATTAAAAACAGAATCGGGTGGCAATCTTTTTACTTTGGCTACTACCCCATTAAGCGTTATTTTGTTAATGTCAATCTTACTGTTGATGAGCGCAGGCATATCCATATTCACTTTCAATTCGTTTCCATAGAGTAACGTATCTTTTGATTGATCTGCAATAAAAACATTTCGCAAAGAAAGTGTTGTTGGAAAATCTACATCCAGTTTCCCGATCCTGACTTCAGTATGAAGTTTATTTTGGAGATAACTCACCACTTTTTTCCGTGCAAAATTTTGGACAAATGAGGTTTGTATCAGTATTAAAACGAGCATTATTAAAAACAGAACGGATGCGATGATCCATAAAAATACTTTTGTAATAGTATATAAGGCGGATTTCTTTCTTGTAGCTTTCACTTCTTCTTTTAATTCCATATCTATTATTGATTACAGGTATATATCTCAAATTGTACACCAACTTCTCAACAATATAATATATCAAATACAGAAGGGCTTTCGAATTCAAACGATTGCTATATTTTTAATGCAAATAACTCGATCTTCTCGTCCTTGCCTTTGAGATCAACCAAACCCAGACTTTCAGTTTGCCACCCTTTTAAATGGCTGGCTCCTACAAATTCTTTTGAAACAATATAATGGCGGTTCAACTCTGTGCAGGCACTTCGTATCCGGGCCGTTGTATTCATTGTATCACCACTCATTGCAAGATCTTTTTTAAGGACACCAATTTCACCAATCACCACCTCACCAACATTTATACCTACTCTAAAATCCGGAACTATTCCAAATTTGTTCTTGAAATAACCGCTTTTTCTCTGGATATTTTTTCTTGACTGAATAATGGTATCAAGACATTTCAATGTATTTTTTTCAGAATTTTTCCACGAACAAACAATTTCATCTCCGACGTATTGATAGATGGTTCCTTCAAATTCAATAATGGCAAGTGATAAGAGATAAATAAATTCAGTAATAAATTCGAAATAACGGTTGTGTCCTAATTTTTCTGCAATTGGTGTGGAATTTTTCAAGTCCATAAACATGATAATCCTGTTCTCAACTTTTGGCCTTGTATACTTTCCGATCAGGATGTCGATAAAAACTCCCGGCGAATATTTTTCATTAATGATGAGAATAAGTTGCGTCACAAAAAAGATAGAGATCCAATACACCACTTTTTGAATGATCCAGTTTTTATGAAGCGCATAAGAATAAATATCATGAAAGGCATAATTGAATGTTTGTCCATAAATAGCAACCAAAGTGAAGAACTGAACGATAAACGTTACAACAAGTGCTGAAACGACAAGAATAACGCTTTTGCTGAGAAAGTTCATCCACAAAGCATGCTTTCTCAAAAATCTTTTCATGCGAAAAACAATGAGGTAACCCATGAATAAACTTAGAAAAAACATGAAGAGTTCCCTTGCCCATAATGTTTTTTTTTCAAGATGCAGGTTAGGATCAAGCAGGAAAATAACAAAGTCAACAGCAGTCCAGAAAAGACCAATAAAAAGCACCGTCTTTATCCGTAATTGATTAACAGGCGATATTTTAATTTTAAATTTTCTGCTCATTTTTGGCTGATAAAAAATTGTAAATGTTTTGTTGGGCGTTATTTTTTATTTGCGCATTATAACCTTGTTTCTTTTGGACCAAACCCGGTAATATTATTACTGCTTTGTCATTGTCGCTCCACTGGATTTCAAAGTAGGTGAGTAGTTCATTTTTGCAATCTTGATTTTTCATACATACCATTACTTCAATCCGATGCCTTAAATTCCTTGTCATCAGGTCTGCTGAACCCATGTATACTTCCGGGTTTTCACCTGCCCCAAAAATGAATATCCGCGAGTGCTCAAGATAACGATCTACTATTCTTTTCACCGTTATATTATCGCTTTCGCCGGGAATTCCGGGAACGATACAGCAAATACTTCTTACCAATAATTGCAATTCAACTCCTGCCTGGCTGGCTTCATAAAAACGGCCAATAATATGCGGCTCTTCCAGGTTATTTACCTTGATGCGTATCAGTGCAGGTTCTCCTTTCTGTGCTTTTTCAATTTCGTTGTCAATGAGCCGGTCGAGCATAGAAACCATATTGAATTTTGAAACCAGCAGCACTTCAAATTTTATCTTTTTCGTGTGTTCAATTACGTTAGTAAGTTCCAGGAATTTGAAAAGCTGCATTAACTCTTTTGTGACCTGGTTATCAGAAGTCATTAAAACATGATCGGTATAAAACTGCGCCGTAACTTCATTAAAATTGCCGGTACTTAAAATGGCAAAAAATTGTTTTGTGTCATTCTTTCTTTTTATCAGGGCTATTTTAGAATGCACTTTAATATTCGGTTGGCTATAAATTATTCTTACACCCGCGTCTTTCATCTCTTTGCTCCACTTAATGTTATTCGCTTCGTCGAACCTTGCTTTTAATTCTATAAACGCTACTACATTTTTCCCATTTTTTGCCGCAGAGATCAATGCATTAATAATATGAGATTCATCGGCAACCCGGTAGAGCGTAATATAAATTTCAGTAACATTTATATCAACAGCAGCCTGGTTAAAAAAAGAAAGAACAGGGTTATATGACTGGTAAGGAAGATGAAGCAAAATATCTTCTTTCAGCAAAACATTAAAAATATCGCCGCTGTTTAAAATGTTTGCAGAAGAAATTGGCTTGATCTTTCCGTAATAAAAGTTTTTATTAAAAGTCGGGAAATCCCACAGATCATCAAGGTTGTGATATCTTCCACCTGTGAAAATTTCTTCGGTGGTGATATTAAATATCGATGCTAAAAACATCTGCAGGTTGCGCGGCATTCCTGCTTCATAAAGAAAACGCGAAGGAGAATTAAAGTCTCTTTTCTTTAACTGCTTTTCAATTTTTTGCAACAGGTTTCCGCTGTAATCATCTGCAAGATAGAGTTCGGAATCACGGTTTATCTTAATGCTATAAACGCTGATTATTTCCTGGTTGGGAAAAAGAAACTGAATATTTTCACGGACAATATCATCCAGGAAGATCACATAATCATAATTGTCAATCCTGTTGAGTGTAAAAAATCTTTTTACTTTTTCAGAAGGAATGTTGACGATCGCGTGATTTAAGATTTCAGTATTTTCTTCTGTAAGCGTGATAACAAAATAAAGTTGATTGTTTTCAGGAATAAAATTTTTCTTGCTGTGTGTATCTAAATAGATGGGTTGAATAAAAGATAAGAATATCAGATAAAAATATTTCCCGGATCTCTGCCAGATGTTCTTTGCGGATGGGCATGGCATAATAAAAAATAATTCCATTTTCTTTGAGGTCCGGCAATATTTCTTCATGTAGGATCTGGCCGAAATAATTCAGTTGGTTTCTTACTTCCTCCTGCACTTTTTCTGCCACGTTCTCTTCATAATTTGAAATTGATTTTTTTGTTTTTTTATTCAACACAGAAAGCGCGAGGATTTCCGGGTACCTCACTCTGAAAAATTCATTAAGGTTTGAGGAAAAAATAGCGAGGTACTTCAGCCGTTCAAATAAGGGCACATCCGGATCGTGAGCTTCCTGCAACACCCTCAAATTAAAACTAAGCCAACTCAGATCACGGTTTAATAATGTCATAGAATTAAAAAATTATAAGTGGTGATCCGATTCCGTTTATTACAGTTCCTGCATTGGAAGGTGCAAAAATAGTAGCGATGGCAAAAGCCAATACAGATAAAATGATACCAATCATAAACACGTTAAAAGCAAGGCGTATCAACCTGTATTTACGGCCCAGCACTGACCCCAGGTAATAAATATCTTTAATAAGCGAACCATATAAATAATCAGGATCTAACATCATATGTCTCATGGCTTCATCATATTCTTTATAACTGGCTTTGTAAAAATTGCCGAAAAACAAAAGATTGATTTTTTTTTCTTTTACTGCTTCCATTGTAAAAGAACCACTGCTAACCTTGGGCCTGGTGGCAATAATTGAAAGAACAATTGTAGTAACCGCACATAAAAGAAAAAGAGTGGTTGGGATTATTAAATAGGTTTCGGTTGTTAATTTCCGAAGAAGAACACTTAATATCACTGAGATGATAATTGAATTTACAGAAATAAGAATGTTCGCTTTCTTATCGGCAATTTCGCTTAGCGTTAAATGATTTTTTGAAGTCACTCTCAACATCGTTTGAATCCCTTTCGTCATCAGCTTGCTGGATTCTTTTCCTACATCCGCCAAATCTATCTGATCTTCCTTTGCTTTATTTTCTTTCTTATTGATTTTTTTCTTGAGCTTTTTTATGTTTTTCTTTTTCCTTTTTTCAAGAAGGTCTTTGCAGTAGTTGGTATAAAATTCATGTCTTTTCATCATATCCAGCGTACCCTTTCTAAACTCCAATTTATCAAGGTTAGGATTCCGATCTTTGGCTTCCTTATACACCTTCTTATTCATCGACTTGAACTCTTTGGTTCCAAGATGATATGTATCTGCATCACAAATAATTTCCTGCAATAAATTCTGAGGATTCCGTGGTGATTTGGTAGCCATGATACAAGTTTCAATCGCCTGGATCAACTGATCATCATTAATAAGATCGCTCATGAATTTTTTCATTATTTCACAGCTCATTTCTTCATGCTTTTCTGGTTCCGTAAACAGGTAGCCTGTGTCATGAAACCATGCAGCAGCAAAAAGTATAAGCATTTCATTTTCAGAAACGTTGTAATGGCCTGCAATCTCTTTGGTGCGCTTTACAACACTTTCTGTATGATCAAGATTATGAAAAACGAGAGCAGGCGAATGCATTTGATTGAATAAACCAATTACATAATCTTCTATTCGTTTATCTATTTTATGATAGTCCATAATTAAAAATTAATATTAAACTTAGTACCTATTGAAAAATTGAATAAATCATCTTCAGGTGAATGAGCAATAACTGCTGAAATAAGCGCAAAATTATACGGCGAATAATAGAACCCACCTCCAAAATCATCGTGCCATTTATGAGAAACCTCGTTTTTTACCCATACTCTTCCTACTTCATTAAAACCTACAAGTCCCACCGCACCCGGGAAAATATAAGAGTTCGATTCAAAAAGTTTTACCCGCAACTCAGTAGTAAGATACATCATTGATTTCCCGGAAAAACGCTCCCTCCTATATCCTCTTAAAAAATTATCGGCACCCAAATTATAAGCCTGAAAATACTCATAATTGTTATTAAAAATATGGCCTCCTCCCAATTTCAGTACCGCTACTAATTTTGCAGGATCTCTCAAACTTGCATATACTTCCATTTGAGAAGTCAATTTGGTAATTGGATGGCTGTTCCTGTCAATTCCAACCATCGAGCTGAGATTCTGTATTCCATATTACTCCCCGTGTCGGAAAAAGTTCGCTGTTCAGGTTATTTACTGTAATAGCAAATTTGCCCCCAACATATGATTTGTTGGTATAGACATTTCCTGAATCTAATCCAACAACAGAAGGATGATCTAAAACTTTATTGACGTTGTCGCTATGCTCATTCCAATAATGAAAATAGGTGGGCCCTAAGTAAAATTGTAAAAGATTATTAAAATAACGCTTCCTCAGCATCACTTCGGCATTTACAGATTTATAACGTACATAATAATAGGATTTGAATTTATTTTTATCCAGCGTACTGTTATTTCCAAAACCAAAAAAGAAATTTAATACAGGGTTATAAAATTGTGCGTGCACCACAATATCATTATTGTGGTAGATCTGGTTGAATTCACCAGAATATTTTAATTGATAAGCTTTTTCAGAAAGGCTGAAAAGTGAGGATAACTTCTGGTAAGTGGCATAAGGCTTTTTCCTGAATTCATAAGTTTTTAATGAATAGCCAAGTCCCACCAAAACCCCTTCCATTGAATTGTATCCCAGGTTAAGCATGGGTATACGATAGATATTGTATTGATAGTTCATTAACTCGTACTGGTTCGCATTTGGGAGAGAAGACATTTCATTCTTTGTATAATTTGCATTTTCAATAAAGTTGCCTTCAGGTGCATAATCATAAATCTTGTTTTTGATATGGCCTTTTATATTAAATGTGTCAATTCCTTGGCCACCAATAATCCGAAGTTTTATTTTCGAGGAGTTTACATTTGAATCAACATAAAAAATATCGTTTCCATTTAGCCCATACATATTGATATATTTTGTCACATTCGGATCAAATACCCGATCATACATAAGTGAAGAAGAGTCATTCTCATCTTTTCGCTTAAATACTTTTACCTCCACACCCTTATTCGGTGCATTTGAAACCCTAAAGAATTCATCTTTATTGCTGCTTACCACGTTTACTTCTTTCGATAAAAACCTATAATATTTCATTCCTTTTGTAGAAAGAAGATCGCGACGACTTTTAAGTTTGGCGCCGATTTTCTTTCCATCCCAAGGATAAATATTTGGCGGTAAGCGTTTCAAAGCATTATCAATTACAGAATCAGAAAGATTTTTTTGAAAATTGGCGATTATCCTTTGCCACGTTGACTGATCAAGATTGTTCATGAAAATCCTGTCAAAATCCCTTTCTTCCCAGTTGAACCAATTGATGTTAGGGTAGTTCTTTTTAAAACCCTGCAGGTAAGGCAAGGCCGATAAACTCACTGCCTTCGCCAGCAAGCCGTTGGAATTGAAAAATACCTGGTCGCGATCTTTAGGAATAGGAAAATAAAGTTTGCCCATCCCGGTATCTTTTTTACCAAAATCCCATTGTCCAAAGTGCCTGTCCCAATCCCCTACTACCATATCGAACAACCGTGCGCGTAACATCGCCTCCTGGTCTACATGGTCTTTACTGTCTTCGATCATTTTATCTATCACCTCAAAATCGCTTTTTGTTTTAGTCTCATCCGACAATGGATTATCCGGCTCCAGTAAACAAACTTTATTGGCAAAAACCTGCCTGTACTTGCCGAGGGCCGGATCATCGGGTACAAAATAATATACCGGATAATTGTGTACTACATTTACAGCTTCAGCAAGTGCCGGGACGACCAGTGGGCCGTAAGGAGATTGGGCTGATATCATATCCTGGACGATCTTTTGTGCAATAGTTCCTTTGAAAGCTTCAGGCAGCGCTCCTGCCGGATCTTTATCCACAGTTCTCAAGTTCCATTTTCTACCATTTTTATCATCCAGTTTTAAAGATTTTGTCTGATGGCCGCCGCCAATTTTGCGGATGGTAAATCCTCCCATTGTTTTGTTGATTCTGAACACTTTCAAATGAACCGGCATTCCCCATTCTTTACGGTAGTTTTTACCGGAAATGAGTTTATGAAAGCCCGAAACGGCATTGTACATAGTATCGATAGGAACTGTAACACTGTCTTTGAAATGAAAGATTGGTTGTGTTTCCGGTATCTCAGTTGAATCATGTGGTTTTTCCAGGTAGGCAAAATTCAAAAGGTTCTTTTCATACGTATGTTTTACCGTATCCTGGTTAACTGTAAAAAAATCAACGTGAAGGTTTTTCTTTTTAGATATGGTGAGAGTTGTAAATCCTAAACTAGCGGATTCATACAGTACACTTTTATTATTTGATACCCTTGTTTTCTTAGAACCCGAACCACTTACTATGTAATAATAAGCGCTGTCTTTTATTAACTGAAGATTATGCTCATGCCCTCCAAGGAAAACTACATTCGGATAGGGCTTCACTACCTTTTCTATGTTATTTATCATATTGGCATAAGCAGGGTAATGTAAATCTTCCGGCGAACCGAAAACGCCGCGGGCAATTGGGTATATGGTGCCAATTACAGGAAGAGGAATCCACAAATTAGGGTTAAGATCGGTAAAAGGAAAAAGGTATTGTTTTAAGGTAAAATACCCACCATGAATGCCGTAACTTTTTAAAGTGTGATGGCCGGCTAATAAAACTAATTTTTCCCTGTTGTCGCCTAAAATATTATCAAGTTCATCATAAAATTCCCGTTCAGTTTTCACACCACAGTCCGATTCAATTCCTGGTTTTCGTCCTTTTTCCATAAACCATTCACTGTCATACAAAATCAGGATCACGTCTTTGCTTATATCGTATTCGATTGGTCCGGGACAACCGTCTTCAGGAATAAAGTGAACGTTATCATTGCCTAACTGACTTACATACCTTTGTTCTCTTTTTAGATTTTCAAGATGATTATTGCCACCTGCTGTCCAGTCGTGATTTCCCGGAATTAAGATAACATTGGCCTTCGTGCCTTTTGCAATATTGATTTGCGAATCAAGTACTGCTTTTTGCCTTATATAAGCCGGTAAAAAACTCTGTGGCACTCCTTCATAATCATTATCGCCGAGGTATAAAACTGTTGTCTTTTTATCCATAGGAATAAGATCACGCGCGGCATCTACAACCGGTTGCCTGCCAAAATCCAACTTGCCTGCATCTCCAATCAAAACAATTCTTGATTCTATAGAATCTTCGTCTTGCGATCGTGAAATTTTAGCTAAAGAAAAAAATAAGAGGATTAAAAAATATCTTCGCATCAACTGATTTTTTTTCGTTTGAAAATGAGAATGGAAGCCTGGTTATATTTATTACCCGCTTCATTGGAAATGATCAGGTCGCCTGAAGGCGTAAAAGTGATTCCTTCAGGCTGTGTAAAAATCGATGGGTTTAATTTATAGGCTTCCTTGCAATTCCCATTCCTGTCTGTTACCACCAATATTTCGTTTACTGAAGAAAGTATCCACAAATCCCCGGTAAGAGGGTTAATGGTAGCCGCCGAAGGTTCGAATTTAAATTTCTTGATATTTAGTTTGTTTGCTATCGGCCTTGTTGGTATTTTGAGAACAGAAGACGTAAAAGAACCTGAATCCGCATTATATCCCCACGCCGAAACTTCGTCATGTTTATCTTCCTTGCAATTTTTGCAAAGCATAATAAACGAGTGTTTTTCAGGATCGTAATACAGTGATTCAAACTCGTCATCCTTTTTTCCCGAAGGATCAAAAACGGTTGTTTGTGTAGTAAGCGTATCGCCTTTTGAAGAAAATTTTAACTCATGAATGTCGCCATTGCTGGCAAGAACATAGAAGATTTTATCCTTAAAAAAAACGCTTTCGTAGTCATGATTCTTATCAAAATACCAGCGCTGAATGTTATAGTTTTTAGTCAAATGAACTTTATACAAAAAGCCATCTTCATCTGAAATGGCAAATACACTGGAATCTTTCGGGTAAAAACAAACTCCTGAAATTTCAATAAGCGCATCATTCAAATACAAAGTTGCCGGATCGTTCAGGTTGTATTCTTTTGGAGAACCAAATGTTTCATTCTTGTTGACACTACATGCCTGGAATGAAAGCAAGTTTATAAAAAAACATAAGACCAAGATGGAGTTACGATAAAACATACGAAACGAGTATAAATTAGTATGTGCTGATATTGAATACATTACTAATAATTACCAACATTATACCAAGTAATTAAAGTGCTTAAACTGTAGAGGTGCTTTATTAAAAGCCCATAAAAGCATTTTTTTCGAGACAGATGGGGTTTTTTTTCCCCTGTAACAGTTGAGCGTAAAAATTTTAAAGCAGTATGATTCAGGAGATTATTTGAACCAAAATAAAAATTTGCATAAAAAGTTTGTTCACTCGTGGCAAAAAAAAATCTCCGCGATTTACGGAGATTTTTTTAAAATGTTTCGGTTACTATTACTTAAGTGCTTCGATCTTTTTTACAAAATTAGCCTTAGGCTGTGAACCAACCAATTTATCAACTACTTTACCTTCTTTTACAAAAAGAATGGCAGGTATACTGGTAATTCCAAAATTTACACTTAACTGCGGATTCTGATCTACGTTCACTTTTCCAATATTTACTTTTCCGTCATATTCTTTTGAAAGTTCTTCTACAACAGGGCCAATCGCGCGGCAAGGGCCACACCATTCTGCCCAAAAATCAATCATTGTTAATTTTTCTGAATCCAAAACTTTTTCTTTAAAGTTCGCATCGGTATATTCCTGAGCCATAATTTACTTTTTATGTTATTTTAAAATATTTTATTACTTACGTAAGTGCAAAGTTAAAGCCAATATCATTCATATGTTGAAATGTCATATCCACATTATGTTAATTCTATTTTTACCTGGCATTCGGGCTTCTGTTGCAGGTAATTAGCCATTTCGTCATTCATTTCAAATAAGTTATCCTGTGAATACATGGCAAATTTTAAATTAGAAATGTCATCACATACATTGAAGCGAAAACCAGAGTTGCCCGGGAATTTTTGAACATTTTCATCAATAAAACTAATTAATTCTTTTGAAATATCGGAGGGATTAATTTCAATATTTACTTTTTTTGTATTGCTTTTCATTACACTTTCTAACAGGCAGATATTGGTGATTTTGAATTCGTAAGGCGAAGTGTTATACCGCTGTTTAAAACAACCCATGATGCTGATAACCATGCCTGGTTCAAGGTAGTGTGTGTATTTTACATAATCTTCACCGAAGAACATAAGTTCCATTTTTTCTGTGTAATCTTCCAGGTGCATTATGCCAAACTTATTTCCTCTTTTGGAAATACGGTGTTGCGCTTCCGTTACCAAACCCGCAATTCTAAACGATCTTGAAGGATTTGGGTATAAATTAATGGCGGCTTTAAATTCATTAAATTCTGCAACTGTATCGAACTTGTAATACTTCAATTGGAATTTAAAATTATCAAGCGGATGTCCACTGAGATACATGCCAATCACATCTCTTTCATTATCCAGCAGTTGTATTAACGGCCAGGGTTGGCATTCAGGAATTACCGGTGGCGTTACTTCTTCCATCTGCAGATCGCCAAAAAGTGTATTGGTATTGTTATGCAACTGCGACTGGTATTGGTGGCCAAACTTAATAATTTTTTCAAGCGAATTTATATTTTCTCCGGGCATCATATAAAAAAACTGTGCACGGTGAAAATCTTTAAAACAATCAAAGGCCCCGGCGTAAGCAAGGCTTTCCAGTGACTTTTTATTAACTGTTCTTTGGTTTACCCTTTTAATCATGTCGAAAATGGAAGTAAACATTCCTTGCTTTTCCCTTTCTTCAATAATATTTTCTATGGCTGCTTCGCCCACACCTTTCATTCCACTGAAACCAAAGCGGATTTCACCTTTTTTGTTTACTGCGAAACCTTTTTGTGATTCATTAATATCGGGGCCGAGAACCGTTAATCCCATGCTTTTACATTCCTCCATGAAGAAGGTTATTTTTTCAATAGCGCCCGCGTGGTTCAATACTGCTGCCATGTATTCACTCGGATAATGTGCTTTTAAATAAGCGGTTTGGTAAGCAACAAATGCGTAGCAGGTTGAGTGTGATTTATTAAAAGCATATTGAGCGAAGGATTCCCAGTCTGTCCAGATTTTTTCAAGAATATTTACCGGATGATTGTTCTTTTTAGCACCTTCAATGAACTGAGTCTTCATTTTATCCAACACATCCCTTTTCTTTTTCCCCATTGCTTTTCTTAGGATATCCGCATCGCCTTTGCTAAAGCCTCCTAATTTTTGCGAAAGCAACATCACCTGTTCCTGGTAAACGGTAATACCGTAGGTCTCATTTAAAAACTCTTCCATTTCCGGGAGGTCGTATACGATCTCCTGCCGGCCATGTTTACGTTCGATAAAGTTAGGAATATAAGCCATTGGCCCTGGCCGGTATAAGGCATTCATCGCAATAAGATCATCGAATTTATCAGGCTTTAATTCTCTCAAATACTTTTGCATTCCAGCACTTTCAAACTGGAAAGTTCCGTTAGTATCAGCTCGCTGAAAGAGTTTATAAGTTTCTTCATCATCTAATGGCAGCGCATCCAAATCAATGATAACTCCATGATTTTTTTTGATCAGACTTAATGCAGTTTTTAAAATGCTTAAAGTTTTTAAACCTAAAAAATCCATTTTTAAAACCCCTGCACTTTCAATATTGCTTCCGTCAATTTGAGTTAGCCACAGATCAGAATCCTTGGAAGTAGCCACAGGAATCAATTCCATGAGGTCCTGGGGAGCGATGATAATAGCCGATGCATGAATGCCGGTATTTCTTACAGAACCTTCAAGGATTTCAGCTTCATGCAATACTTTACTGCGTATATCATCACCGTTATAGATGTCACGTAGTTTCAAAATATTGCTAATGTCGTCAGGGCCAACTCCCTCTTCTGTTAAAGATTTAGGCCCGGAAACCGGTGCTTTCAGAACTTTTTTTAAGGAAGTGCCCGGCTTGTCGGGAACAAGTTTTGCCAAAGCATTACTTTCAGAAAGCGGAAGATCCATAACCCGCGCCACATCTTTGATACTCATTTTGGCGGCCATGGTACCGTAGGTAATAATTTGCGCTACCTGGTTTTTGCCATACTTTTTTACTACATAGTCCAACACTTTTTGCCGCCCTTCATCATCAAAATCCGTATCAATATCAGGCATCGATTTACGGTCCGGATTTAAGAACCTCTCAAACAGCAAATTGTATTTTATGGGATCAATATTGGTAATTTCAATACAATAAGCCACTACAGAACCAGCCGCGGAACCACGTCCCGGCCCGACAAAAACTCCAATTTCTTTTCCTGCGGTGATAAAATCACTTACAATCAAAAAGTAACCGGCGAAGCCCATCGTTTTGATGGTGAACAATTCAAAGTTGATTCGTTCTTCTATTTCCGGAGTTATCGTTTGGTATCTTTTCTTTGCACCTGTCCAGGTTAAATGTTCAAGATAGGATTCCTGGTTTTCAAATTCTTTGGGAACAGGAAAATGAGGAATCAGGATATCTCTTTTCAAATCCAGCACCTCAATTTTATCAATTATTTCGTTGGTATTGTCTAAGGCATGCGGCAAATCTTCAAATGCCGAAAGCATTTCCGTTGTATTCTTTAAGTAAAATTGGTTATTAGGAAAAGCGAATCTTTTATTTTTAATCATCACATCATCATCCGTAAATTCGCGGAGAGCCGGAGTAGCCTGTGTTTCGCCGGTATTGATGCAAAGCAAAATATCATGTGCGTTAAAATCTTTTTCATCTACATAATGAGAATCGTTGCTGGCAATAACTTTTACATCATACTTGTTAGCAAATTTTAAAAGTACCTTATTCACTTTATCCTGTTCAGGAATGCCGTGTCTTTGCAACTCTACATAATAATCTTTTTGAAAAATGTTCAGCCACCATTTAAATTCGTTTTCTGCTTCTGCTTCCCCTTTTTTCAGAATCATTTGTGGAACCAAAGCACCGAGGCAACAAGTGGTCGCAATCAGGCCCTTGTGATATTTATGAATCAGTTCTTTATCTATGCGCGGGTATTTTGAATACATTCCTTCGATGTAGCCGAGGGAAGTAAGTTTGGTTAAATTTTGATATCCTTCTGTATTCTTAGCCAATAATATCTGGTGATGACGAGGGTCCTTTTGTTCTTTGGTAAATTGTTTCTGAAGCCTGTTTTCAGTGATATAAAATTCACAACCTACAATTGGTTTCACCTTTAGAGATCCATCCGCATTTTTTAATGTATGAGCATGTTTTACAAATTCAAATACACCGAACATATTCCCGTGATCGGAAATAGTAAGGGCCGGCATTCCATCTGCAATTGCTTTATTGTAAAGGTTTTTGATGGAAGCGGCACCGTCCAGTAAAGAAAACTGCGTATGTACATGTAGGTGAGAAAACTTCATTAGAGAGTTAAAAATTAAAAATTACCAAAGCTTTAAAGCAAATATCGCAAAAAAGGACCCGCTCTTTTTTGGAATTTATCAACAGAAACGGGGAAAACTTTATATGTTTGATTAAGGTTAAAAAAAATAATATTTTTTTGCTTGTATGTGAAGGGAAACTTAACTTCGTTCCGCTAGAGAAAATAAAATTGGTAAATCAACGTTTGTTAAAAGCTAAATTCCTATTACCCCATTAATTTTTAATAAACGACAATAACCCGATAGAATGAACAAACCCATATTGGCCTGCATGGCATTAGTTTTTGCATGCACCGTTCAATTTGTGAATGCACAAACCAGCATTAATACAATAAGCGCTACCAACAATGATAATGGCGAGAATGCCCTCAATTCTACTATGGATGGTATTTCATTTACTCCTGATGGCATTTTAAGAACTACTGAAAGCGGTGGTACAAAAAGCATTAAAAATGTTCCAATGCCTGTGGTTACTAAAGTAAAGGAAACGCCGGTAGTTGAAGAGAAAAGTCCGATTGAAAGTTTCTCGTCTTTGCAATATAAATATGCAATGATGTTGGATGTAGATGTAGAATCTTTAAAAAATGTTTCTTTACTGGCATTCATTGATGATTGGTTTGGAACGCGCTATCGATATGGAGGCACTACCAAAAGAGGAATAGATTGCAGCGCACTTACAGGAGCACTTTTATTGGCCGTTTACGGATTTAATATGCCACGAACAGCGCGTGAGCAATATCGTGCAACAGAACATGTCAGCAAAGATGAATTAGAGGAAGGCGATCTCGTATTTTTCAATACCCGCGGTGGAGTTTCTCATGTAGGAGTTTACTTGGATAATGACCGTTTTGTACAAGCTTCTTCTCATGGTGTTACCATCAGTAGCCTGGATGATCATTATTATGCAAGAAGGTTTATTTGCGGAGGAAGAGTTACTCAAGATAAAACAAGTGATATTAATTAAAATAAGTTCAGAAATCATTATAGAAAGGAACCGCGAACTGGTTCCTTTTTTTTTGCAAGGTATCCTAATAAATTACTGTTTTTTAAAATAATACAAATTCCAGCATGAAATATGTATAGTAACTTCATCATTCATTGATGAACCTATTTTTATGCCTAAAAAATACCCTTTCTTTTTCCGTTCAACAGTAACCCTTTTTGGAATCATACTATTTGTGTACATGCTTTTTGTACTCAGGAGTATTATGATTCCGCTTGCTTTTGCTTTAATGATTGCCATTTTACTAAACCCGTTTGTAAATTTTCTTAACAGCAAAAAGATCAACCGGGTAGTGTCCATCTCAATTGCCCTATTGATCGCGATTCTTTTTGTAGCGGGAGTGCTTTATTTTATTTCCTCGCAGGTAGTAAATTTTTCGAATAATATGCCTGCACTGGAACAAAAATTTTCCGTTCTTTTTCACAATCTTCAACTGTGGCTTCAAAACAATTATTCGTTGCCAATTTATAAACAAAGGGAATATCTTTCTGAACTGGGAGAAAGCCTGAAACCCTTGATAGGACAAACACTTGGAACAGTGCTGGGTACTTTAAGCGTCATTTTTTTGTTGCCCGTGTATATATTTTTACTGTTGTATTATAAAACACTTATCCTTAATTTCTTATATGAAATTTTTTCTGAAAGAAACTCTGAAGGTGTAAGTAATGTTTTGTACGAGACAAAAAATGCCATTCAGAGTTATATGGTCGGCCTGTTGCTGGAAGCACTGATTATTGGCGTTTTAAATTCTACAGCGTTACTGATTCTTGGTGTTCAATATGCTGTTTTATTAGGTGTAATAGGTGCACTTCTAAATATTTTACCTTATATAGGAGGAATAATTGCGGTTATAATTCCTGTTCTGATAGCAACTGTAACCAAAGACGGATACACTACACAAATTGGGATTATCATTGCATATTCAATCATTCAATTCCTCGATAATCACCTGATTGTTCCCCAAATTGTTTCGTCACAGGTAAAAATAAATGCGTTGGTTTCTATTGTTGTCGTTTTGTTGGGCGGAGCCATCTGGGGGATATCGGGCATGTTCTTATCGGTACCTTTTGTTGCGGTTCTTAAAATTATTTTTGACAGAGTAGATGGTTTAAGGCCGTGGGGGAAATTATTAGGAAGTGAAGTTCCGGTATATCATAAGGGACAGTTGTGGCAAAGACGGCATAAAAGAAAAGAAAAGCTCTCAAAGAAGACCACACAAAACGCGTAGTCCATTTAACCATTTAATTAAAAAACGCCCCTGAAAGTTATTACTGGCAAGGCTTTTTTGCATCTGCCCCAAACAGGAACCGATCCTATCTTTGTGTCTGTTTTATTGTTCAATGGATTAGATTTCTTAAGTCAATTCGGCTTTATTAATATTTTTCACATTATTGCAGACCATGTATGCCGGCAGTTTAATTTCGTTTGTTGATAACCATTATTTCAATCTCCTTTTTAAAGTTTTTCAATAGAATATGCTTCCCTTGAGAAATCTCTCTAAGGAAGACTTATACCAAAGCCTTATTTGCAAATTCCGGTATTTTTTTTCTGTATTTTAAAATTTATATAATGGCAAATACTTAAAGTACTATTCCAGCGTTGTGATTGTAAGAAAGAAAAAATATGCAATAGATAAACCCAGTTATCTGTATGTGCATCATTAGCTTTCTGTTCATTTATATGCCACTAGTATTCGACAAATGACCAGTATACGAAGGCTTTTTATAATCCGCTATCCATGCAAAAAACTATACTCTTTTTATTCATATTTTATTCATTGCAGGTTAAATCGCAATCACATGTATCGCCTGTTATTCCCGGTACTTTAAACATTGGTGGTGGTTCAGCAGCAATATCCCCGGATTTTGAAGTAGATTGGAGTATTGGCGAATCAACCGTTATCGATACTTATGATGGCCAAAATTCATACTCAAATTCAATAGTTGATTTAAACTGGTCAGTTACAAGTGGTGTCCTTCAGCCTTTTGACATCACTCATATTATATACAATTCTCTAATTCCAAACTGGACTAACCAGGAGATCCGTTTTTATCCTGTTCCCACCCAAGACATTGTCAACATTGATTTCAGGTCAGTTACCAGCGGCAAAATTTCTATACAATTGTTTAGCCGGCAAGGGAAATTGCTCGGGTTAAGAGAATTTAATCAAATCAACGGTAACAGTACCCAGAAATGGGATTTAACCAATATGCCGGGCGGAAACTATTTCTTCCGGATTCTGCTGAGTGCTCCTAATGGAAATGTGCTAAAACAGGGCACTTTTAAAATTGAAAAATTATAACCAAATTTTATGAGAAGAAGGATTTTATTGGCGGTTTTCATGATGTCAATTTTTACAGTTGCCGAAGCCCAGGTACCACAGCAACTGAATTACCAGGGTATTGCCAGGAACGCTTCTGGTAGCCCTATCACTTATCAAAATATTACAGTTCGAATATCCATAATTGACAACGCAACTGGCGGACAAACCGTTTACCAGGAAACCAGGCGTGTAAAAACCAATTATGTTGGGTTGTTTAATATTGTTATAGGAAGTCCGGGAGCCACAAATGTAGCCGGCTCGATGGGCGGTGTTAACTGGTCAACAGGTAAGAAGGCGCTGAAATTGGAAATAGACCCAAATGGTTTAAATAATTTCAGTCTGGCAGGGATTACAGAATTACAAAGTGTACCTTTCGCTTTAAGCGCTACGCCTGCAGGCGTAGCATCCGGTGATTTATCAGGAACTTATCCCGCTCCTTCTATAGCAGACAATGCTATCACGAATAATAAGATTGCAGGAGGAAGTATCGACGCTTCAAAATTAGCCCCCGATGTCGCAACTTCTATAAATCAAAAATTAAACATTGCAGACACAGCAGCGATGCTTGCTCCTTATGCAGGTTCAATCAATATAACCACCCAATTGGGAACTAAATTGAATTTCTCAGACACCGCTTCGATGCTGAGTCCTTATGCAAGGACACAACGGATGATTGATTCATTAACAGCAATCAGAAATAGTATTGATTTAAATAGAAACAACACTACGTCAGGATTAAATACTAAAGTCAACATTTCCGATACGGCGTCAATGCTCAGTCCTTATGCAAGAACGCAACGAATGATCGATTCATTGAGCCTTGTTCAAAGCAGAATCAATTTGAAATTAAATATTGCTGATACGGCCTCTATGTTGGCTCCTTATACAACAGTTGCGAGTTCAACATCAGAATTAAATACTAAAGTAAATATTACTGATACTGCTTCGATGCTGAGTCCTTACGCAAGAACTCAGAGAATGATTGATTCATTGACTGCAATCAGGAATAGCATTGATGTAAATAGTAACAACACTACGTCAGGATTAAATACGAAAGTGAATATTGCTGATACGGCTTCAATGTTGAGTTCTTATGCAAGAACACAACGAATGATTGATTCTTTGAGCCTGGTTCAAAGCAGAATCAATTTAAAATTAAACATCGCTGACACGGCAGCAATGTTAGCTCCTTATGCAACAGTCGCCAGTTCAACATCTGGATTAAATACTAAAATGAATATCGCTGATACTGCTTCCATGTTGAATCCTTATGCGAGAACACAACGAATGATTGATTCTTTGTCCTTGGTTCAAAGCCGTTTGAATTTAAAATTAAACATCGCTGACACAGCCGCGATGTTAGCTCCTTATGCAACGATTGCCAGCTCAACATCCGGATTAAATACGAAAGTGAATATTACTGATACTGCTTCGATGCTGAGTCCTTACGCAAGAACTCAGAGAATGATTGATTCATTGACTGCAATCAGAAATAGCATTGATGTAAATAGTAACAACACTACGTCAGGATTAAATACGAAAGTCAACATTGCTGATACAGCTTCAATGCTGAGTCCTTATGCAAGAACACAGCGAATGATTGATTCATTGAGCCTGGTTCAAAGCAGAATTAATTTAAAATTAAACATCGCTGATACAGCCGCCATGTTGGCTCCTTATACAACAGTTGCGAGTTCAACATCAGAATTAAATACTAAACTAAATATTACTGATACTGCTTCGATGCTGAGTCCTTACGCAAGAACACAACGGATGATTGATTCATTGACTGCAATCAGAAATAGCATTGATGTAAATAGTAACAACACTACGTCAGGATTAAATACGAAAGTCAACATTGCTGATACGGCTTCAATGTTGAGTCCTTATGCAAGAACACAACGAATGATTGATTCTTTGAGCCTGGTTCAAAGCAGAATCAATTTGAAATTAAATATTGCTGATACGGCCTCTATGTTAGCTCCTTATGCCACAGTTGCGAGTTCAACATCAGGATTAAATACGAAAGTGAATATTACTGATACTGCTTCGATGCTGAGTCCTTACGCAAGAACTCAGAGAATGATTGATTCATTGACTGCAATCAGAAATAGCATTGATGTAAATAGTAACAACACTACGTCAGGATTAAATACGAAAGTCAACATTTCCGATACGGCGTCAATGTTGAATCCTTATGCAAGAACGCAACGAATGATTGATTCATTGAGCCTTGTTCAAAGTCGAATCAATTTAAAATTAAATATCGCTGATACAGCCGCCATGTTGGCTCCTTATACAACAGTTGCGAGTTCAACATCAGAATTAAATACTAAAGTAAATATTACTGATACTGCTTCGATGCTGAGTCCTTACGCAAGAACACAACGGATGATTGATTCATTGACTGCAATCAGAAATAGTATTGATGTAAATCAGTAACAACACTACGTCAGGATTAAATACCAAAGTAAACATTGCTGATACGGCTTCCATGTTGAGTCCGTACGCAAGAACACAACGAATGATTGATTCATTGACTGCACTCAGGAACACTATTGATGTAAACAGCAACAACACTACGTCAGGATTAAACACGAAAGTAAACATTGCCGATACGGCGTCAATGCTGAGTCCTTATGCAAGAACACAACGAATGATCGATTCATTGACGCATCAGGAAGCATTGATGTAATAGCAAAGCACTACGTCAGGATTAAATAAAATTAAATTTCTGATACGGCCTCGATGTTGAGCTCCTTATGCAAGACAGGATTGATTCAGTTGCGATTGACAACATCAGGATTAAATACTAAAGTAAATATTACTGATACTGCTTCGATGCTGAGTCCTTACGCAAGAACTCAGAGAATGATTGATTCATTGACTGCAATCAGAAATAGCATTGATGTAAATAGTAACAACACTACGTCAGGATTAAATACGAAAGTCAACATTTCCGATACGGCGTCAATGTTGAGTCCTTATGCAAGAACGCAACGAATGATTGATTCTTTGAGCCTTGGTTCAAAGCAGAATCAATTTAAAATTAAACATCGCTGATACGGCAGCAATGTTAGCTCCTTATGCAACAGTTGCGAGTTCAACATCAGGATTAAATACGAAAGTGAATATTACTGATACTGCTTCAATGCTGAGTCCTTACGCAAGAACACAGACGAATGATTGATTCATTGACTGCAATCAGGAATAGCATTGATGTAAATAGTAACAACACTACGTCAGGATTAAATACGAAAGTCAACATTTCCGATACGGCGTCAATGCTGAGTCCTTATGCGAGAACACAACGAATGATTGATTCATTGACTGCAATCAGGAATAGCATTGATGTAAATAGTAACAACACTACGTCAGGATTAAATACCAAAGTCAACATTTCCGATACGGCGTCAATGTTGAGTCCTTATGCAAGAACTCAGAGAATGATTGATTCATTGACTTCAATCAGAAATAGCATTGATTTAAATAGAAACAACACTTCTGCAGGATTAAATACTAAAGTCAACATTGCTGATACAGCTTCCATGCTGAGTCCTTATGCGAGAACACAACGAATGATTGATTCATTGACTGCAATCAGGAATAGCATTGATGTAAATAGTAACAACACTACGTCAGGATTAAATACCAAAGTCAACATTTCCGATACGGCGTCAATGTTGAGTCCTTATGCAAGAACACAACGAATGATTGATTCTTTGTCTTTGGTTCAAAGCCGTTTGAATTTAAAATTAAACATCGCTGATACGGCAGCAATGTTAGCTCCTTATGCAACAGTCGCCAGCTCAACATCCGGATTAAATACGAAAGTGAATATTTCTGATACAGCTTCAATGCTGAGTCCTTACGCAAGAACACAGAGAATGATTGATTCATTGACTGCAATCAGGAATAGCATTGATGTAAATAGTAACAACACTACGTCAGGATTAAATACGAAAGTGAATATTGCTGATACGGCTTCAATGTTGAGTTCTTATGCAAGAACACAACGAATGATTGATTCTTTGAGCCTGGTTCAAAGCAGAATCAATTTAAAATTAAACATCGCTGACACGGCAGCAATGTTAGCTCCTTATGCAACAGTCGCCAGTTCAACATCTGGATTAAATACGAAAGTGAATATTTCTGATACAGCTTCCATGTTGAATCCTTATGCGAGAACACAACGAATGATTGATTCTTTGAGCCTGGTTCAAAGCAGAATTAATTTAAAATTAAACATCGCTGACACAGCCGCGATGTTAGCTCCTTATGCAACGATTGCCAGCTCAACATCCGGATTAAATACTAAAGTGAATATTACTGATACTGCTTCGATGCTGAGTCCTTACGCAAGAACTCAGAGAATGATTGATTCATTGACTGCAATCAGAAATAGCATTGATGTAAATAGTAACAACACTACGTCAGGATTAAATACCAAAGTCAACATTGCTGATACAGCTTCCATGCTGAGTCCTTATGCGAGAACACAACGCATGATTGATTCATTGAGCCTGGTTCAAAGTCGAATCAATTTAAAATTAAACATCGCTGACACGGCAGCAATGTTAGCTCCTTATGCAACGGTTGCCAGCTCAACTTCAGGATTAAATACGAAAGTGAATATTACTGATACTGCTTCGATGCTGAGTCCTTACGCAAGAACTCAGCGAATGATTGATTCATTGACTGCAATCAGAAATAGCATTGATGTAAATAGTAACAACACTACGTCAGGATTAAATACGAAAGTGAATATTTCTGATACAGCTTCAATGCTGAGTCCTTACGCAAGAACACAGAGAATGATTGATTCATTGACTGCAATCAGGAATAGCATTGATGTAAATAGTAACAACACTACGTCAGGATTAAATACGAAAGTCAACATTTCCGATACGGCGTCAATGTTGAGTCCTTATGCAAGAACGCAACGCATGATCGATTCATTGAGCCTGGTTCAAAGTCGAATCAATTTAAAATTAAACATCGCTGATACGGCAGCAATGTTAGCTCCTTATGCAACAGTCGCCAGTTCAACATCTGGATTAAATACTAAAGTAAATATTACTGATACTGCTTCGATGCTGAGTCCTTACGCAAGAACTCAGAGAATGATTGATTCATTGACTGCAATCAGAAATAGCATTGATGTAAATAGTAACAACACTACGTCAGGATTAAATACGAAAGTGAATATTGCTGATACAGCTTCCATGCTGAGTCCTTATGCGAGAACACAACGCATGATTGATTCATTAACAGCAATCAGAAATAGTATTGATTTAAATAGAAACAACACTTCTGCAGGATTAAATACTAAAGTCAACATTTCCGATACGGCGTCAATGTTGAATCCTTATGCAAGAACGCAACGAATGATTGATTCATTGAGCCTGGTTCAAAGCAGAATTAATTTAAAATTAAACATCGCTGATACAGCCGCCATGTTGGCTCCTTATACAACAGTTGCGAGTTCAACATCAGAATTAAATACTAAAGTAAATATTACTGATACTGCTTCGATGCTGAGTCCTTACGCAAGAACACAACGGATGATTGATTCATTGACTTCAATCAGAAATAGCATTGATGTAAATAGTAACAACACTACGTCAGGATTAAATACGAAAGTGAATATTGCTGATACGGCTTCAATGTTGAGTTCTTATGCAAGAACACAACGAATGATTGATTCTTTAGTCCTTGGTTCAAAGCCGATTGAATTTAAAATTAAACATCGCTGACACGGCCGCAATGTTAGCTCCTTATGCAACGATTGCCAGCTCAACATCCGGATTAAATACGAAAGTGAATATTACTGATACTGCTTCGATGCTGAGTCCTTACGCAAGAACTCAGAGAATGATTGATTCATTGACTGCAATCAGAAATAGCATTGATGTAAATAGTAACAACACTACGTCAGGATTAAATACGAAAGTCAACATTTCCGATACGGCGTCAATGTTGAGTCCTTATGCAAGAACGCAACGCATGATCGATTCATTGAGCCTGGTTCAAAGTCGAATCAATTTAAAATTAAACATCGCTGATACAGCAGCAATGTTAGCTCCTTATGCAACAGTTGCCAGCTCAACTTCAGGATTAAATACTAAACTGAATATTACTGATACTGCTTCGATGCTGAGTCCTTACGCAAGAACACAAAGGATGATCGATTCATTGGTTTTGGTTCAAAGTCGTCTTGATAACAAATTAAGTATTTCTGATACGACAGCAATGTTAGCTCCTTATGCAACAGTCGCCAGTTCAACATCTGGATTAAGTACTAAAGTAAATATTGCAGACACGGCTTCCATGTTGAGTAGTTATGCAAAAACAATCAATGACGCTGCTGATGAATTTACCGCCACTGCCGCTCAAACAAGTTTTACATTAACCCAAACCCCATCAATGCATAGCAAAGTAAAAATGTATATCAACGGAATAAGAATTAGCAATTCTGCTTACAGCTGGAGCGGAAAGACTTTGACGTATGTTCCTGCAAATAACGGCAGCTACGCATTGACGGCCAGTGACCGAATTCAATTTGATTATTTTTATTAAGGTTTTACAATGAAAAAATTATTAACAGTAACGTTAAGCATACTGGTAATGCTGAATGTTACTGCACAAAATACTCTTGATAATGCAGGCCTTTCCGCGAGCTCGCCTCCTGCACCGTCGTATTCATTGCGACTGCTAAGCAGCAGCTACACAGGGGCCGCTATCCAGGTACGCAGAAGTAGTGACAATACTACTATGGATATTGGCTTTTCCGGGGGCAACCTGGATACGGCTTCACTTAAAACTTTTACCGGCAGCAATAGTTCTTATGTAAGTATCTGGTACGACCAAAGCGGAAACGGGAAAGACGCATCTCAATCTAATACGTCACTTCAACCATGCATCGTATTATCCGGAATAATATACCGGCAAAACGGTGTCCCCACTGTTTATTTTAACGGAAGTACTTATTTATCTACTGTTGCCTTTACCAACGTATATCCTAATGCTTTTACGCTCGCTATTTGTGCAGGCGTTAATACCAATACTACTTATCCTACTTTTGGTAATAAAACTAGGAATAACCTTCCCGGACCCTGGGATATGTATAATAACAATGTGCTGGTTTCAGATGGCGCCAGCGCAACACACTTTTCTATAACAACACCCATCAGCAGTGCTACGGGCTTTGCCCAATGGATATTTCAATCCAATACAACGACTTTTTCGGCATATATCAATGGTGTTCCCAACGGCTCAGGAACTACAACATTGTGCTCAGATGCCAGTTATTCTACCCCGATTATTTTAGGGTCGCGTTCGGATAAGGCAACCAGCCTTAATGGTTGGATCAGTGAATTCGTCACCTTTCCTTCAGTATTATCAACCACCGACAGGCAAATCATTGAGCAAAGCCAGGCTGCCTATTATAGCTTTACTTTACCATATACTTTGCCTACCATCACCGGCTTTGACAATCTTACGAAAACGTTCTATGATGCAAACTTTCCGCTTCAGGCACCGACGAGCAATAGTACAGGGGCTTTCACATATTCAAGCAGCAATACTTCCGTAGCAACAATCACCGGAAATATTGTAACCATAACGGGGCCGGGTTCCACTACCATCACAGCAACCCAGGCTGCCGATGGCACTTACGCTGCCGGAACGACTACGGCTACACTAACGGTGAATAGTGTGACTGTAGTTACAAAGCATGGGCAAATTACTTCTACCAATACCAGCTATGTCAATAAAAATGGAGCAATCGGTTCCGCGAGGGGCTTAAATGCGAATGGAAAAATTATAACTACGAAATCGAATGGTGATGGTTTGACAGCAGCAACGGCATCTAACAGCGCCTATGCTATCAAGCAAAATTACCCGTCTTCGCCGGATGGTTATTACTGGATTGAAAATCCAAATATCAATGGAGGAAACCCATTCCAAATTTATGCAGATATGACAACAGACGGCGGAGGCTGGACTTTGATTTTGTGTAATACCAATCCAAATTCAGGATGGACGAACGCCAACGCGGTTTTAAGAAATGAAACCAGCCCGAGCGACAATTCAGACTATTCGATAATAGCATGGGCAGATTATATCAAAAGGAGCAGCACCGGATTTCAATATATGATAGATGCCTATACAAGGGGCAGCTACGGCGGCATCTGGACGGTAAACCAGCCTTATAGTTTTGTAAGCCGCGTAAACACCAATACTGATATTACGATCGATACCAAATTTGGAAACTGGAATTATTTTGAAGGCGGAGGTATTGGCCCAAGAATGCCCTGGTGGACCACTCAGACAACCGATGGAATTATTACAACAAGTCAAAGCGGTACCAGCTATTGGTGGGGAACCCTCGTTACCGGTAGTGGCTGGAGCCCTACACCGTGGATGTCCGGTGATGGCGGAACGTTGCAAATGCAAGGTCCGGGAATCATCTGGTATTGGGTTAGGTAATGCGGGAAAATTAATTTCTATCTTTTCTATTCAATGGAAAATCAAATTTTACCTTTTGCAGTATAAATACATTTTCTTATTGAAGTCTTTATAGCAAAAACATTTGAAGTCAAATTGATTCCTTGTGTCAGATCCTTGTGCAAATAGTTGATAAGAATAAAGATGAAAAGCGGAAATATGTAACAAAAAAGACTTACAATAACTATCTGAATTATTGTAAGTCAATTAAAAAAACGTTTTTTCGAAGTCTTTGGTGCCCAGGACTGGAATCGAACCAGCACATCCTTGCGAACGGCAGATTTTGAGTCTGCTGCGTCTACCAATTCCGCCACCTGGGCATGATCTTTTTGAAAGGGTGGCAATATTACGCATTCCGCGCAATTTGTCCAAAATCAGGTCTGCTATTTTTTATTTTTTTTCAAAATAAAATTCCTTAAATAAAATTCGTTTACTGTAACCGTACATAGTTTTCCAAATCCGCTCTATTTCTACAGATATTGTAAATTGCCCAAATCATAAATATGTATGGATGTTGAAAATAGGATTGATAAAGGAAGGAAAAACGCCACCGGATAACCGCGTTGCACTTACACCGACACAATGTAAGTGGGTTCAGGAAAATAAAGACATTTCAATAGCTGTACAACATTCGGCCACGCGCTGCTATTCAGATAACGAATACCTGAAGGCAGGCATTGAAGTTAAAGAAGATCTTAGCGACTGCGATATTTTGTTTGGAATAAAAGAAGTGCCGGTGGATATGCTGATACCGGAAAAAACCTACTTTTTTTTCTCCCACACGAGGAAACTTCAATTGTATAATCAAAATTTATTGCACGCCATCATCAGTAAGAAGATCACTTTAATAGATTATGAATGCCTTGAACATGAAGACGGAACACGGCTTATCGGATTTGGTTTTTTTGCCGGGGTTGTTGGCGCTCATAACGGAATGATGGCCTTCGGAAACCGCACACAAAAATATTCGTTGAACCGCGTTTATAAAAAGAAAAATTTCCAGGAACTGATACATACCTATTTTGGCTTAAAACTTCCTACCGTAAAAGTGGCGGTAACAGGCAGCGGCAGGGTAGCGCATGGTATCCTGGAAGTTATGAACCTAATGGAAATTCACGAGGCAGAGCCGGAAGAATATAAATCAACTACTTTTCCTTATCCCGTGTATGTACATTTAAAAGGTGCTGACCTTTATGTAAACAAACTAATGGGAAAGTATACACGAAAAGAATTTCACGAGCATCCTGAAAATTACAAATGCCTTTTCAGTGATTATATTTCTGAAACTGATGTTCTTTTAAATGGTATTTATTGGTATGAAAAAGTGCCCCGTTTGTTTCAATTGGAAGATATGAAGAAAGACGATTTCAGAATACAAACAATTGCAGATATTTCTGATGATAAATATGGTTCTGTTCCGTGTAATTTGGGTGATAACCCTATGGAGGATCCGGTGTATGGTGTGAATAAAATGACAGGAGAACGCACAGCTCCTTACATTCAGGGATCAGTCGATGTGATGGCGGTTGGCAACTTACCGAACGAACTGCCACGGGACGCATCAAGGTATTTTGGCGAACAACTTATAAAATATATTTTGGATGACCTGGTTAGTGGCAGTTCAAAAATTATTGACGACGCTGTAATTATTGATCACGGGCGCCTTAGAGAAAATTACAATTACATGAAAGAGTATGCAGCCTTATAAATAATAATCTTTCAACAACTCATTAAAGTTTTCGGTATAATTTCCTTCTCCATCTTTTATCATCAGTTCCTTTGATGAAAAAGTTTTTTTGTTGGTTCCAAATAACAACATTGCACGGAAAAAAGTATGTTTAGGTGTTTGTTGTATCAGCAGTTGGTCAACTAAATGTAAGTTATTAACGGCGGCCATTCTTTTAAAAAATTCCAGCCTTTGAAACGGAAGCAGGATAGCAAAATAACTATCTTCCTTAAGATGTTTTGAAATTGAAGAAAGTAGTTCAGTTAAAGTTAAACCGTCATGATGTTTTGCAAGATTTTTGTTCAGTTTGACAGATCGCAAATCATTTTCAAAAAAAGGAGGATTTGAAATAATGAGATCGTATTTTACAGGCGATTCCCATCTTTTTATATCCGCATGAAATGCATGTAATTGTGATCTCCACTTACTTTTATCAAAATTCTCTTTTGTTTGTAAATACGAATTTTCATCAATCTCAACCGCATCTATCAACGCTTTTGATTTTTGTGACACCATCAAACTTAACAACCCCGTCCCAGAACCGATATCTAAAATGTGTTGCGGCACAAGTATTTTCTTTTCAATTTTATCAGCCAACCAGGCACCAAACAAACATGAATCCGTGCACACCTTCATGCTGCTTTTTTCCTGCTGGATAGTAAATTGTTTGAATTGAAAGTAATTATTGGGCAAGCGAATTAAGAATTAGGAATTAAGAATGAAAGCTTCAATAAACCAATAAACAATAATTAGAAACTACTTCTTGCACTTGGTATCACTGCCAAATCTTCGAATTGTGAATCCAGGTATTTGTAATAAGCAGTTATCGCTATCATTGCGGCATTATCTGTGCAATATTCAAATTTTGGAATAAAAGTATTCCAACCTTCTTCTTTTCCCACCTTTTCAAATTCAGCACGTAAGCCGCTGTTGGCGCTTACTCCGCCAGCAATACAAATATCTTTGATGCCGGTTTGCTCTGCCGCTTTTTTTAATTTGTTCAATAAAACAGATACAATGCGCGACTGTATAGAAGCGCAAATATCTGCCATGTTTTGTTCCACAAATTTTTCATTGATTAGTTTGCCGTCACGGATAAAATACAAAAATGCTGTTTTTAATCCGCTGAAACTAAAATCCAGGCCATCAATCTTTGGCTCCGGAAAATGGTATTTACGGGGATCACCGGTTTTTGCATATTTATCAATTAAAGGGCCGCCGGGATAAGGAAGGCCTAAAATTTTTGCCGACTTATCGAAAGCTTCTCCTGCTGCATCATCGAGCGTTTGGCCAATTATTTTTTGTTGAAGCGATGATTCGCAAATAACGATCTGTGTGTGGCCACCACTTACTGTAAGACATAAAAAAGGAAAGGAAGGAATCCTTTTTTCAGAGTTTACCGGCTGTATCAGGTTGGCCAAAACATGTGCCTGCATGTGTTGTACGGCAATCAAAGGTTTATCGAATGCCAGGGCTAGCGACTTTGCAAATTCAGTTCCAACCAATAATGCACCGATAAGCCCCGGAGATTGAGTGAAGCCAAAAGCATCAATATCTTTCAACTCAACCCCTGCGATTTTCAATGCCTCGTCAACAACAGGAACGATGGATTGAAGGTGTGCACGCGAAGCCAGTTCCGGAACTACACCCCCGTATTTTTCATGTATCTTCTGACTTGAAATCACATTGCTGAGAATGACCTTGTCCCTGCAAACCGAAGCTGCAGTTTCATCGCAGGAAGATTCAATAGCAAGAATAGTAATCATAGGAGGCAAAGTTAGCAAAACGATGGACAAAGAAATTAAAGGCTGCAGGCAAACGCCTCAGCAAAAGAAAAATAAGATTTTGGTTTATTTCTTCGTTTGCTAACAAATAACTTTCATGAGGTATGCTGCAGACATTTACAATACTTAAATTAGCAATATGAGCGTTATAAAATTTCAGCTGGTTTTATAACAAACTTGGCAACAGGATTTAAATACTTAAATTTGTTTTTTTTAATCCTTTACATATTCATACTATGTACCTTAAAAAAAACTGGTGCCTTTTTTGCCATACACTAAAATTGAAGGTTATAGGGAAAAATTTACCATTTTCTGATCAATAAAGCCCGAATGCACAAGACGCAGCTTTTCGTTTTTTTTGTTTTTTGTTCTTTAATAGTAAAATCACAAAGCGTTGATTTTACTTTTCAGACTAGTGACGGATCGTTCTGCACTCCTTCTGTTATTCAATTTACACCAACTGCATCCGGAAGCCCTCGTTCCTATATTTGGAATTTTGGAAATGGTACAATCACAAACGGCAGCAGTGCGCAGGTGGCTTATACCAAAGCCGGTACCTACACTGTAAAACTGGTGGTGGTTTATAAAAATTCTGCTGTTTCGGTAAGCAAAACGATTACAATTCAACCATCGGTAAGCGCTTCCATAAAAACGGACAGAAGTTATATTTGCACAGCCGGTGATATTAATTTTACGGCATTACCATCAGGAGTTAATTACGAATGGAACTTTGGGGATGGGACGGGCACTTTTCCAACTGCTACGAATACTATCACACACACTTTTTCAGCAAAACAGGATTATACGGTTACCCTTAAAGCTACCAATGCCTTCGGCTGTTATGATACCGCAAGTACGGTGGTAACATTAAAAGATATCACTAACAACGGAACGGTAAATCCCCGGTCTGGTTGTATTCCTGCAACTTCCAATTTCACTGTAACTGCTAATATTCCTGCTAAAAGTTCTGTTTCAAAATATACCTGGAACTTTGGCGACGGAAGTGCTCCACTTAATACAGCTTCCGGTTCTGCGTCGCATGTTTATAGTAACACCGGCGGTTATTCACCCACCGTTATGATCACCACTTCTGAAGGTTGTACAGGTAATTTTAGTTACCCACGAATCGCATTTGGAACACCACCAACAAATCCTGTTGCTTACCCGGTCAAAAATGTGATATGTGGCTCTGAAACAGCCGCTTTTGTTTCAAAAGCTACGAAAGCGAATAGCTACATCTGGAACTTTGGTGATGGAACCACTACATACAGCTTCTGATACCATTGTCCGTCATAAATATAAAACCCTTGGAACCAAAACTGTTACGGTTACTCCGGCTTTCAATGGATGCCGTGGTAGCTCAGTAACTTTCACCATTGATGTAGTAGGCGTAATAGCCAACTATACTTTCGCCAATACATGTACTGATAAAGAAACATTTTCGTTTACTAATACCAGCCAGGGAAACCTTTCCACAGTAAATTGGGAATTTGGTGATAGCGGCAGTATAGTAACTACTTTAAATGCAAAACATACTTACCCCGTTGAAGGCAATTTTCGTTCATCCCTTTTGGTGATTGACAGTATAACAGGGTGCAGGGATTCAATCGCTCGTCTGATTTATACTGCCAGGCCTTCTCTTTATAACACCGATACTTCTATTTGTCGTAATACCGTCACTAATTTTTCAGTGCTGAATAGTTATGATAATGCCAATGCTACTTATACATGGAATGTAACAGGAATTCAAAGCGGCCCTTTTAAAGATTCAACATTAAGTGATAAAGCCACGATTTTAGGCAATTTCAACAATTATGTAGTTATCAATAATGGAAGCACTTATTGCAAAGACACCATTCGTCTAAATCATAAAATCCTGGTAAGAGGCCCTCAACTTGATTTTACTGCACCTTCGTCACTTTGTTTTGATAGCGTTTACACGGTTACCAATAATTCAAAGCCCTATCTACCGCAGGATTCTATAGTTTATTGGTACTGGAATTTTGGTACAAGTTCCTTGAATGATACACTTTACCAACCGGACCCCTACCCATTTCCAAGATCCGGAAATTTTAATGTAAAACTATCCGCCATCGATATCAACGGATGCTTTGATAGCCTCGTACATCCGGTGATTATTCACCCTTTACCTTTTGTTCAAACTATTCCGACTCTCGATACCTTATGCCTCGGAACACCTGATACCCTGATTGCATTTCATAATTATTCTCTTACATGGTCTCCCGCAGGAACACTTTCCAGCAGTAAAGCCGATACTGTTCTTGCCAATCCTACAGATACGATTATGTATTATGCTACCGCCACTACCCAGTATGGATGTACTTATCAGGATAGTGTGTTGGTAAATGTTTTCTCTCCTTTTGTGGTCACTCCTAAGGCAACCAATCCTTATATATGCCAATCGGATACAATAACGCTTGAGGTTTCTCCACCCACCAAACAAATCACGTGGACACCTGCAACAGGTCTGTCCAATCCAAATGGATATAATCCGGTAGTTTCTCCTTTAGAGACTACAACCTATACCGCAACTCTATCCGATTCTGTTGGTTGTTTTAGCGGTTCTGCAGATATAACCGTACATGTAAAAAGCCTGCCTACAGTTGATGCCGGTGCTGACAGTACTTATCCTTATGACACGCCTTTTTCAATACATCCCACTTATAGCAGTAATGTTGCTTCTTATGTGTGGTCACCTACAGATTCATTAAGTTGCAACACTTGTGCTTTTCCAAATGGCGTTTCATGGGCAACCACCACCTACCTTGTTACGGTAACGTCTGACAGCGGCTGCGTTGCAAGAGACAGTGTTACCATCTTTGTTCAATGCAAGGATTCCTATATTCTGATGCCTACAGCGTTTACCCCAAATAATGACGGCCTTAATGATTTTTATTACCCTTTAACGCGTGGAATAAAAAAGATTGTCCGGTTTACCATTTACAACCGGTTCGGACAAATAGTATATGAAGCAAAAAATTTCTTGCCAAATGATAAAAATTATGGTTGGGATGGGCAATTAAAAAGCTGGGCACAACCTTCTTCGGTGTATGTATATGTTATTGAAGCAATTTGTGATGTAGGCGACACGGTTTACAAAAAAGGGAGCTTCGTTTTGATTAGATAAGAGTAATTGTAGATTGACTACAGTTCATCTCGACTATTATGGCTCCACTGCTTACAGGGGTTTCATCAATAAATTTCTTACTGATTTGTTGACACAACAAATATATGTCTACATTAAAAACACAGACATGAATTTAAACAAAAGTTATAATGTTCTTTCTGTGCGGTAGAGAAATCTTTGTCAGGTAAAATTTAATTCGGTTTTGCAGTTTAAAAAGAAGCCTAATTTTTCAACTTCCTTTTTCACTTTCGCTCTGGATGCGTTGTTTTTTGAATCAAAAAAACGTGCAGTTATAATTACTTTATCTTTTCTCATTTCCCGTTTCCAGGTTCCTTCGACCTTGCCATTTCTGACAACTGTTGGCCAGAAGATGCCGTTTTTTGAGAATACCTTTGATTGATGCCAGGAAATAATGGATGAACTTCTGTCTTTATAACTGATTAAAAATTCGTCGAAGGCGGGTAATAGAAAAACAGATTTTTCAATTTTTTTTGAATAATTATCTGAATTAGAAAACAAGTATTCAACATCGTTTATCTTTTCCGAAATGAAGTTTTTTTTAATCGATGAAATCGCTTTTTTTGCATCAGAAACTGATAATCCTGACCACCACACAAAATCTTGTAAAGTAGCAGGGGAATGGCTTTGGAAATATTTTGTTGCCAGATTAAACAAAGCTTCTTCTTTATTGAATAATTTGATTTGAGTCACTCTTTCAGCAAGCAAAGCATAAGTTGGTTGATTTCCTTTCATTTTTCCACTGGCTATAATTCCTTCTAATTCTGCATTTAAAAAAATGTGGGAAGATCGATTGTTATGTGTTTGAATTTTCGCTTTATTAAGTTCAGTTACTAATTCTTTTCTTGTTAAATACTTTTCTTTTTCTAAGCTTTTTTCTATTATAGAATTAGCTTTATTTAAAATATCTTCATTTAACTCAAGTTGCCTGAGCCTGCCTTTCATTCCGGATTTAATTTTTGGCCCGGTTAATTTCAACATCCAATAAATATTGGAAGCTGAAACGAAATGCCATGTTGGCCTGAGTAAATGAGTTCTTATAATTTTAGCTTCGTCAATTGCTTCGTGAATTTCTTTTTCCTTCGATTTTGGTAAACGAAGTCCTATCGCCCATTTTACCATTGCAAAATCCTGCGCTTGCATAGCTCCCATCCATTCAACGATTTCTGTTGGTGTGTTAAATTTTTTTTCAGCAATTTGTTGTGATATTAATCTTGTATTGACAATATATTGGTCAGTCATAAAAAATTGTTTCAAAACAGAGATTCTCTTTTTTTATTTGTTTACTGTTTAAAGTGATTTTTTTTATTCATCCCAAACCAATTGATGTGTTTGTTTAATAATACCCATCACAAAAATACTTTGAACGTGGCCTACGTTTTCAATTTCGCTCAGTTTATTTACATGAAAATCATAGTAAGCATTCATATCTTCACAAACTACTTTCAACATAAAATCAAATTCACCTGAGATGCTGTAACATTCAATCACTTCATTGAGATCGCCGATGACTTTTATAAATTTTGCACCCGCATTCTTTCCGTGCTGTTTCAAAGAAACGTAACAGATCACCATCAAAGATTTTTTCACTTTTGCATTATCCACCAAAGTGGCGTACTGTTTTATGATACCCGCTTCTTCCATTCGTTTGATTCGCTCATGAACAGGAGTGGTGCTCAGATGGACTTTGCCAGCAATTTCCTTCACGGTAATTCGCGCATTTTCTTGCAGGAGTTTTAAAATTGAAAGATCTTTTTTATCCGGCAGGTAAGATACGGTTAGAGATTCTTCTTTTCGAGTTTGTGATTTCATGCTTAAACAGGCGTTTATTCTTTTAAATTACAAATAAGTTCAAATATATCCTAAAGTTAGAATAAGTATTAGTATTTTATTCTAATATTATTACATTTGCAATCTAAAAAATAAAATAGTTATTATGTCATCAGTTACAAAAAATACAATTGACTTTGGCCTTAAATACAAAGTAAAAGATATTAGTTTGGCCAATTGGGGCCGCAAAGAAATTAATCTGGCAGAAGCAGAAATGCCGGGTTTAATGGCGCTGCGCGAAGAATTTGGAAAAGAAAAACCTTTGAAAGGTGCGCGTATTGCAGGTTGCCTTCACATGACGATTCAAACCGCCGTTCTTATTGAAACTTTGGTAGAACTTGGTGCAGAAGTGAAGTGGAGTTCATGCAATATTTTTTCAACACAAGACCAGGCTGCTGCTGCGATAGCCGCTGCTGGTATCGGTGTTTTTGCATGGAAAGGTCAAACACAGGAAGAGAGCGATTGGTGCATCGAGCAAACTTTATTTTTTGGAAGCGAGGATCGCCCTTTAAATATGATTTTGGATGATGGTGGTGATTTGACAAACATGGTATTTGATAAATATCCTGAATTGATTCAACATGTAAAAGGTTTGTCAGAAGAGACTACAACCGGCGTTCACAGATTGTATGAAAGAATGGAGAAAGGTACATTGCCTATTCCTGCGATCAATGTAAATGATTCGGTCACCAAATCTAAATTTGATAACAAATATGGTTGTAAAGAAAGTTTGGTAGATGCAATAAGGAGAGCGACAGATGTGATGATGGCTGGAAAAGTAGCTGTTGTAGGCGGTTACGGCGATGTTGGAAAAGGATCTGCAGCAAGTTTACGTGGAGCAGGTGCGAGAGTCATCGTGACTGAGATTGATCCGATATGTGCTTTGCAAGCTGCTATGGACGGTTATGAAGTGAAGAAAATGATCGATGCGGTGAAAGAAGCGGATATTGTTGTTACAGCCTCCGGTTGCCGCGATTTGATTACGGCTGAACATTTTAAAGAAATGAAGGACAAAACGATCGTTTGTAACATCGGCCACTTCGATATTGAGATTGATATGGCATGGTTGAATAAAAATTATGGCAATACAAAAGACGTCATTAAACCGCAGGTTGATAAATACACTATCGATGGAAAAGATGTCATTGTTTTGGCAGAAGGTCGTTTGGTAAATTTAGGATGTGCAACAGGACATCCCAGTTTTGTGATGAGTAATTCATTTACCAACCAGGTGTTGGCACAAATAGAACTTTGGAAAAATTCAGATCAATATGAAAATAAAGTGTATGTGCTTCCAAAACATTTGGATGAAAAAGTAGCACGTTTGCATTTGAAAAAAATTGGTGTGGAACTTGACGAACTTTCTGAAAGCTCAAAGCACTTATTTGAACATTCCTAAGGAAGGCCCTTATAAGCCTGAAATGTATAGATATTAATAAACGGGATTCCCTGAAGAAAAATCATAAAACCCACTTTGTGAAAAGTGGGTTTTCGGTTTTTTGGTAGTCATTCTCTTTATTTACTTTTGTCCAAATCTAATTTATGCAACAAAACAGACCAAAACTTGACATCATCAATATGTTGCTGGAAGATTGCATAATGGCGTTTCCGGTGTCATCATTTGTTATCAGTATTTACCAACAATATCAGCGCCGGGGTTGGTTGAGCAAAAAGCAATTGCAGGGTTTATATGATAAAGCTTCTAAAATAAATGGTGTGCTTCCCGGACGGCTGGCCGCATTGGAATCGATCATAAAAAAAATGCCTACGAGGCAAAAATCCGAACTTCCTGAGAATACACCGTTATTTGAAAAAGATGCTGAAGCAGGAAAGCTGATAGAAGAAATTCTCGAAAAATATCCTCAACATAAACGAGTATTATTTTTAAAAGCTAAATACGATAATAACGAAGTTCTTTCTCAGTCTGATGTTTCAGAATTAAAAAAGTTCAGGCAACACCTGAAATAATTTTACCTTCTTTTTCGTTTTCCTTTTAACATAAAATTCTAATTCCGGATTAATTTCTGAAAACAATTTTTAGTCTTAGTAATAGAAATAAAAGTTGTCAATTATGGAAAAAATTTTACAACAGGAAATATTATTAATGACCGGCACTCGTTTTTCTTCAAGACAATGCTGGCAAAAACTTAATGAAAACGAAAAGATAGGTTCGGAGGCAGACCAACTTCAGGATGCTTGCTGGAACGGGCTTTTAAAGAATATGTTGCCGGAAGTTGTTGCTAACAATAAGGAACTTTATTTGTGGCAAATAAGAGAAAACAGGTCTGGAATTGAAATTGAACTTGGTGAACTCCCTTCTGAAATTGATCCTTATTATTCTATCGATCCTTATCTTTTTGCAGACGGCCAGTTCATGAATTAAACCAGTAATGTAATAAAAATTTCAATTATTTGTTTGTTCACTGCTTTAATCATTTCCCGTATCATCTGAATTTTGTTTGAATAAAGAAAAATCGGAATTTCCGAATTTATAACTAAAAGTCAATCTGAAACTTCTTACCCGACGCCTGTTGTATGTTTCCTGGTAAAAAGTTGGCGTGTCATAAATTACTCCGTAACGGTGTGTGTTAAAGATGTCATTCACACTAAAGATAATTGAGCCATTATTATTTTTAAAAAGATCTTTTTGCATTGCAAAATCAGAACTAAATCTTTCTAATCTTCTTCCTTGTGGAATTACTCGTGGAGAATGATAATCAGCGGTTAACTGGAAACTCACATTGTTAAATACATTTGATTTGTTCTCCGTTTTTATCTTATAGTTGGTAGTTAATTTAGAACTAAAATCAAATCCTTCATTGTTTAGATCCAGTGAATTTTGTGTAGCATTCACTTTTCTATAACCAATATTTACATTGGGCGTTATATCGAAATTCTCACCTAATTTTTCCTGCAAAGTAAGTTCTAATCCTGCCCGGTTGGTACTCTTTGAATTGATGAAAGTATTTAAAATGGCATTTGGGTCTACACCTGCATTTTGTAATTTATCATATTGAGCAGCGGACAATGTATCGCTGTAACGGGTAATGTCGCCGGTAGTATTTCTGTAATAAACCGAAGCAAGAAAATTGCTGTTATTTTTAAAAGATTTACTGTAATTAAATTCAAAAGAATTGCTATATTCAGGTTTCAACTGAGGATTTCCCTGTTGAATATTTAATGGATCATTTATGTCTATAAAAGGATTTAACTGCCTGAAATTAGGCCTCCGAATTCTTCTTGAATAATTCAATTGTATTTCATCAGTTTCATTCAGCTTTTTGGATAAATAAAGACTTGGGAAGAGTGCATTCCAGATATTTTTTAATTGGGAAGGATATTCATAACCGAACTTTTTGGCACTGTCAAGAAGCGTTCCTGTAAATTTTGAATATTCACCGCGTAAGCCTGCCTGATATCCTATGGTTTTTATTTTGCCGGTATAAGTTATATAAGCTGCCTGGATGTTTTCGATATATTTGTAATTATTGCTTAAAGGTAACTTAATTGCCTCGCCGTTTTTCATTGAATACGAATTAAAATAACTCGTATAATTATTGGTGTAACTGCGAAGTCCCGCTTCTAATTTTTTATCATCTTCATAAGTATTTACATAATCAACTTTAGCAGTAACCTGGTTATTATTATTGGCACCATCATTCTGAACAATGCTGGGATCCCCGATTAAAGTTTTATCAGGATTATAGAAACTATTTATGATTTTATCATCATCATTCACACCTCCATAATTCATTTTTATACTTGCATCAATCGTTTCTCCTTCTTTCGGAAATTTATGAGTATAATATATAGAGGAACTGTTTCTTTTAAATTGAACGCGTCCATTTTCATTCCTGATGCCTGATTGAGTCAGTTGATTGCTGTTATCATAATATTCCTGATTCTGGGTTTGAATATTAGAAAAATGACCGTTCACAAAACCTTGCGATAAAGTAATGGTGTTCCTGTTATCTAAAAAGATATCAACGCCACCTCTTAAACCAATGAATTGCCGCGTATGATTATTTAATGAATGCTGGATAAAATAATTATCAACTACGCCGCCGGTTTTATTTTGCCTGAAACTTTTGCCATGGGCGTCATTATTTGAGTAGTTATAATGTCCGGATACAAAGAAATTGAATTTTCCTTGCCGCATGTTCAGATTAATATTTCCTGAATACCTTTCGGGTATGCCGCCGGTAAGAGACGCCAGTCCGTTTAAACCACGTCTTTTATTTT
>CAWFFT010000059.1:0-16792 GCA_963815085.1 uncultured Chitinophagaceae bacterium
TCCGACGACGAAACCATGAGTGCCGCCACTAAATCTTCCATCAGTAATCAGTGCCACCGTTTTGCCTAAACCAGCACCAATAATGGCTCCTGTCGGTTTCAACATTTCCGGCATTCCCGGCGCACCTTTTGGCCCGATATTTCTTATCACTACCACGTCTCCTGCGTGAACACGTCCCGATTGAATTCCTTTTATAAAATCATGTTCGCCATCAAAAACTCTTGCTGTTCCTTCAAAACGGTTTCCTTCTTTTCCTGTAATTTTTGCAACGCTTCCGCCTTCGGCAAGGTTTCCATATAATATTTGTAAATGACCTGTTGCTTTGATAGGACTTTCCAAAGGATAAACCACTTTCTGTTTTTTGAAATCAAGATCCGGGGCATCCTTCAGATTTTCAGCAACTGTTTTTCCCGTTACGGTAATGCAATCTCCATGTAATAGACCCTTGCTCAATAAATATTTCATTACAGCCGGAACGCCTCCATACTCGTGCGAGATCCTGCATCAAAAATTTGCCGCTTGGTTTGAAATCAGCAAGCATCGGAACTTTGTCGCTAATCTTTTGAAAATCATTCAGTGTTAAATCTATGTCAACGCTTTTCGCCATTGCTATCAAATGCAAAACTGCATTCGTGCTTCCACCTAAAACCATCACGACTGTAATTGCATTTTCAAATGCTTTGCGGGTCATGATATCACGCGGCTTAATATCTTTTTCCAATATATTTTTGATGGCTTTTCCTATCGCCGCACATTCTTTTTCTTTATCCTTACTAAGCGCCGGATTGCTTGAAGAATAGGGAAGGCTCATTCCCATAGCTTCGATTGCGCTCGCCATTGTATTAGCCGTGTACATTCCTCCACAAGCTCCCGCCCCGGGACAAGCATGACGAATAATTCCTTTAAAATCGGCTTCGTCCAAATTACCGGCAATCTTTTGCCCAAGCGCTTCAAACGTGGATACGATATTTAAATCTTCTCCTTTATAATGACCCGGAGCAATCGTTCCGCCATATAACATAATGGACGGACGATTCAATCTTCCCATAGCGATTATTGATCCGGGCATATTTTTATCGCAACCCGGAATCGCAACAATTGCATCATAATATTGTGAGCTGGCATTAGTTTCTATGCTGTCAGCAATAAGGTCTCGACTCACTAAACTGAAGCGCATTCCATCCGTTCCCATACTAATTCCATCACTTACACCAATGGTATAAAAACGAAGTCCTAACAATCCTTCAACGTCGTTCACGCTTTTCTTTACTGAGGTTGCGAGGTCGTTCAGGTGCATGTTACAGGGGTTTCCGTCCCATCCCATACTCACAATTCCAACCTGCGCTTTTTTAAAATCATTTTCCTGAAAACCAATCGCGTAATACATCGCCTGCGCTCCTGGAAGCGTTTCGTCCTGCGTAAGAGTCTTACTGTATTTGTTGAGTTCGGTATTTACTGAAGTGTCGCTCATGTCTGAAATTAAAATCTTAGAAATTTGTTTATTTACTGTTTATGAATTTGCCGCTACTAATTTTTCTTTTCTTTTTTTGCCGGTAACCAAATCTTTATATTCTTTTTGAATAACGTTTCCAATTGAATCAGCCCAATGTTTTTTGAAAGGAATCTTATCAAGCGATTCGATGCCAATCACTTCTGCAGCCGTTCCACAAAAGAAAGCACTGTCAGCCTCATGAAGTTCAGCAAGTGTAATCTGTTTTTCTTCTACCGCAATATTTAATTCATCACAAATTTCAAAAACAGTAGCTCGTGTAATTCCCGGCAAAATATTTCCTGATTGGGGCGTTAAAAGTTTTCCATTCTTTTCCATGAAAATATTTGCGCCCGGGGCTTCCGCTACAAATCCTTCCATGTCTTTTAATAATGCTTCATCAAATCCTTTTGCTTTTGCTTCCTGGCTGGCAAGGATAGAATTTACATAATGCCCTGTTGCTTTTGCTTCAATTTTAAAAGCTTTTGGATTAGGTCTTTCAAAGGAAGATGTCATTACATTTAATAATTTTTCTCCCAGAAAAGGTTGCATCTGCCATGTTTCAATTACAATAAATGATTCTGAGTTCGGACTGAAACTCATGTTGGCAGGAGCATACACAAGAGGCCGGATGTAAGCATCTTGCTGATTATTAAGTTTCAAAATTTCATAAGTGGCAGCGATCAATTCATCACGATTCCATCGGTAAGGAAGGTTAAGTGCGCGCGCTGAATTTTCCAATCTGTCAAAATGTTCAATGGCTTTAAAAATTTTTGTTTCGCCATTTGCCATTTTATAAGAACGTATTCCTTCAAAAACGCCATAGCCATAATGAAGCGTTTGGCTATACAAATCGATTTTTGCTTCTGAAGCTTTTACGATTTTACCATTCGAATAAATAAAAGTGTTGTCGTTGTAATACATAATTTTTTGTTGAAAGGGTTTATAATAAAAAAACCCGCTTCTTTTGGAGGCGGGGCTATTTGTTTAATTATTTTAATTAGCTTATCCTCCTCCAATGACAGGTATAATAACGACAACGACAGCGATGATAATCACTGAAATATTTTTGATGTCATTATTTAATTTGCCTTTCAACATTGGTGAAGATTGAAAAGCAAACTTAACATACCTGGGTTAAAAAACAAAGAACTTTTTTTTAGGTGGCCAACCTTCGAAATGTTGTCCTCCTTTATTCCTCAAATAATAGTTGTCTGGCCCAGCGCCATATTACTAATGTTTGAATTTTGAGGAATATCATTCGAAATATAATTACTCACTAATTCACCAATCGTTGAAGTGAAATAATTATTAACAGGATCAATATCTTTGGTTACAAAACCATTGCTCAACGTCCAGTCGACAGCGTCTCTTATCGTTTTTGCTTCTTCATGCAAACCGAAATGTTCCATCATCAAAGCGCCTGATAAAATGGAGCCCACGGGGTTGGCAATGTCTTTTCCTGCGGCCTGTGCAAAAGATCCGTGAATCGGTTCAAATAAAGCATTTACTTCACCGATGGAACTTGATGGAAGCAATCCCAATGAACCACTTATCACGCTTGCTTCATCACTTAAAATATCTCCAAACATGTTCTCAGTAAGGATCACATCAAATTGTCTTGGATTTATGATCATCTGCATTGAAGCATTATCTACAAACATATAATCAACTTTTACATCCGGATATTTTTCTGCAATCTGCTGCACATTCTTTCTCCACAACCTGGATGTTTCCAACACATTTGCTTTATCAACAAGTGTTAATTTCTTTTTTCTTTTTTGCGCAGCAGCAAACGCGAGATGCGCAATTCTTGAAATTTCGTCCGTATTATAAATGCAAAGATCAGATGCTTCTGTTCCTTCTTCATTCAATTCTTTTTTACCAAAATAAATTCCTCCGGTGAGTTCACGATAAATTATGAAATCAACACCTGTAAGATATTTTTCTTTTAAAGGCGAAAGATGATGAAGCGATTTATAAGTAGTTACAGGCCGGATGTTGGCAAATAATTGTAATCCTTTTCGTAGTCTTAATAGTCCTTGCTCTGGCCTCACTTTCAGCGATGGATTATTATCGTATTTTGGTAGCCCTATAGCGCCCAGTAAAACCGCATCGCTTTTCAGGCAACTATCTATAGTTTCCTGCGGTAAAGGATCGCCTGTTTTGTCTATCGCCACTCCTCCCATCAGGCATGGGGTGAAATTAAAATTATGCTGAAATTTTATTGCAATTGCGCTCAGTACTTTTAAAGTTTCATGGGTCACTTCCGGGCCAACGCCATCTCCCGAAATTACCGTTATGTTCTTGTTCATGATGTTCTACGCTCTGCGGATTTATTATTTCTGTTACTAATTTTTTTATGCTACGGCAAGCGAAGCCGGTTCAATAATCGAATAAAACTCGTTGCCATTTTTTCCCAACTGAAAAACCTTTTCAATACAGGAAGGAACATTTCTTTCGTCATGGCTTACATAGATCAATGTCTTGTTTGTTCCTGAGCAAATGGTGTCAATCAGCGAAACAAATTGTTCATTTTGTTTTTGATCAAGCCCCTGGCAAGGTTCATCTAAAACTAACAATGGCGGATTTTTTACCAAAGCCCTTGCAAGTAAAATCATTCGCTGGAGACTGGCAGAAATTGAATGTAAAGGCTTTGTTGACACATGAGAAAGTTGTAAAAAATCCAACCATTGATGTATGGTATTGTACTGTTTAGTGCTTAATCTTTTGAATAATCCTATCGTGTCAAAAAAACCTGATCCAATAGCCTGGAAACAGGAAACATTTTTGTCGAAATACGCATGCAATTCAGGAGAAATAAATCCCGTTTTTTGCTTGATATCCCAAATGCTTTCACCACTGCCTCTCCTTTTTCCAAACAAATAAATTTCATTGGAATAAGCCTGCGGATGATCTCCTGTGATCATGCTAAGCAGCGAAGATTTTCCTGAACCGTTGTGTCCTTTTAATAACCATTTTTCACCTTCATTTATCTTCCAGCTAACTCCTTTAAAAATCGTATGTGTTCCATAATTCAAATGGATATTTTTCATTTCTACTATTATTTCAAATTGAGAAGATTCATTTGAAACCGGGAGCAAGGCCGGATTATAAGAAAGATCAGTTGCGCTACTATCAAATTCATCCGGCTCAAATTCTTCTTTGTTGCCAAAGAAAGCGAACTTTTTATTTTCTATAAAAGCAACATGGCTGATAAATTCAGGAATAGGAAATGTGCCGGGAATTAAAATAATTTGTGTGCCTTTGCTGGAAATATAACTTAATAATTTATTTAATTTTTCAACTGCAAAAACATCAAGGCCGGTATAAGGCGTGTCTAAAATTAGTACCTGTGGCGGATTTACCATTGCTTTTACCAATTGAAATCTTTTGTGTTCGCCGCTGGACAATTGAATAAGTGGAGAATTTTTCAATTGTCCAATCCCAAGAATTGCTAAAGTATAATCAATGTTATTTGTTGGTTTACTGTCTTTTGAAGATGCTTTTACTAATTCTTCATAAACAGTAGGTGCATCCCCGGCATCGAAACTGTTAAAACGCTGTTGATAATAAAAATCGTTTAAGCCTGATAAATTTTTAAATGAATACCGCTGCTCCACCATTTTAATTCGTGTATGCATTTCAGTTACATCGTCTGAATTAATAAAAATTTTTCCTTCAAAATGAATTTTTCCTGCCAACGCTTTTACCAACAGCGTTTTGCCGCTTCCCGCATTTCCCAGAATAGCAAGATGCTGATTTTGCTGAAGTGAAAAAGAAATTCTATCAAGCACAGTATTCTCCTGCGTTTTTACAACAAGATCTTTTACTATGATTGATGTTTTGTTCATTCTGATTTTAATTATTAACTATTGGTTTCCAAATTATTTATTGAACGTCGCTGGTTGTTTTCTTGTAAACAGATGCCATTTCGGAAAGGTCTTCATCTTCCACTACTTTTTTATGATCGGCCACTTTCAAAAAGCGTTCATATAAAACATCCACGTCATTTCTATAAAACTGGAAACCTAATTTCTGAAAACGATAGGCAAGTGCGCTGCGTCCACTCCTTGCCGTTAGTACTATTTTAGAACTGTCAACACCAACTTCTTCGGGATTCATTATTTCATAAGTAAGCGAATCTTTCAAAAATCCATCCTGGTGAATCCCGGAAGAGTGAGAGAACGCGTTGCTTCCAACAATTGCTTTATTGGGCTGAACGGGCATACGCATCGTGTCAGAAACTAATCGACTCATCGGATATAATTTAGTTGTATCAATATCTGTATAAAAGCCAAGTGATTTATGTTGTTTAATCACCATCACCACTTCTTCCAATGAAGTATTTCCGGCTCTTTCGCCCAAACCATTGATCGTACACTCAATTTGCCTGGCGCCACTTATTGCTCCTGCAATAGAATTTGCTGTTGCCAAACCAAGATCGTTATGGCAATGACATGAAATAACGGCTTTGTCGATGTTGCTAACGTTATTTTTTAAGAAGGCAATTTTTTCCCCATATTGATGCGGCATACAATAACCGGTTGTATCCGGAATATTTACCGTAGTTGCACCTGCTGCTATTACTGCTTCAATTACTTTTGCCAAATATTCATTCTCAGTTCTTCCTGCGTCTTCTGCATAAAACTCTATATCATCTGTATAATTTCTTGCCCATGTAACACATTGAACCGCTCTCTTTAAAATATCTTCTCTGTTAGAATTGAATTTACTTTTTATATGAAAATCAGAAGTGCCAATGCCCGTATGAATTCGTGGACGTTTTGCATATTTCAGCGCCTGCGCAGCCACTTCAATGTCCTTTTGTACAGCACGCGATAAAGCACAAACGGTTGCATTTTTTATATTTTTTGATATTTGTTCAACTGAATTAAAGTCGCCGGGACTGGAAATAGGAAATCCTGCTTCCAAAACATCAACGCCCAATTCTTCCAGCCTTAATGCCAATTGAACTTTTTCTTTTGTATTCAATTTGCAGCCGGGGACTTGCTCGCCATCCCTTAAAGTAGTATCAAAAATGACAATCTTTTCCATAGTATTATTTTTAAAAAGATGAATTTGCGGAAGAGAAAAACATCTACGTTCTTTCGAAATTAGACGTTTACTGCTTTTATATCTAACTTATTATAACCGGAACTTACACTTCTGAAATGAATGGGATAATTTCAAAACGCTTTCTGGTAAAGGTTTTCAGCATAAATTAATTACGATGCCCAACAGTATAGCGGGTTTTGCTTTTAACTCTTTTATTACATAAAAAAAGAGAAAACAACGATTTTTGTTTGTTTACTGGCATTTATAAAGTGATTTTTTCTTCAATGTTTATGAGGATTAAAAAATCACTGCGCGAATGTTGCAGCCGTAAATTTTGGTTAATACTGTCGTTACAATTCTGTATAAATAAAATTATATGCTAATTTCATTTTAGTTTTTGCCTCGTTATCGCACTTATCTCAATTTTAGTGTATAACGGCCAATTAAATCTAAAAAAATGCCAAACAGGTCAACTGATGCACTATTTCAATTAATTCATTCCCTTCAGAAATCAGAGAAGAGGAACTTTAAGTTGTACGTTCAGAGAAATTCTTCTAACAATGACCTTAAAGTAGTTCAGCTTTTTGATGCCATTGATAAGATGACTGTGTATGATGAGAGCCTGTTGATGAGTAAAACTTCTTCCATTAAAAAGCAACAGCTTCCTAATATAAAAGCCCATCTCTACCGCCAAATTCTTGGGAGCCTCCGTTTGCTTGAAAGCGGTGATAATATTGATATGCAACTTCATGAACAATTGGATTATGCGCGCATACTTTATAATAAAGGCCTTTATCACCAAAGCCTTAAAATATTAGAAAAAATAAAAGAAACCGCCAGGAGCAATAACCAGATCAATTTTTATATTGAAGTGCTTTCATTTGAAAAAAGGATTGAAACACTTCATATCACAAGAAGCATGCAGGATCGGGCCGATGAATTGACGAATGATGTAAATATTTCTAATGAAAGCCTGATTAAACAATCTAAACTTTCTAATCTTGCCTTACAGCTATATAGTTGGTATATAAAAAATGGGTTGGCAAGAAATATTGAAGATGAAGAAGAAGTTGAGAATTATTTTCAACAGAATCTAACCGGAGACATTAAAGAACCTGAAGGCTTCTATGAAAAATTGTATTATAGCCAAAGCTATAGCTGGTATGCGTTTATTCGCCAGGATTATTTAATGTATTACCGCCATACACAAAAATGGGTGAATCTTTTTTTGAATAATCCTTTGATGATCCAGATCGAGACAGGAAATTATATCAAAGGTTTGCACAATCTGTTAAATGCTCATTTTACTTTACGAAATTATGCCGGTTTTGAAAAAACCATTGCTTTACTCGAAGATTTTGGTAATTCTGAAATGGTTAAGAAGAACGATAACAATAAGATACAGGTTTTTGTGTACCTCTATACAGCAAAGATCAACCAACATTTTTTAGAAGGAACATTCAAGGAAGGTTTGAGCATTGTGGATGAAATTGAAAATAAATTAGACGAGTACAACTTATTTTTGGATCAACACAGGCGTTTAATATTTTATTACAAGATTGCTTCGCTTTATTTTGGTGCGGGCGATTTTGACAACGCAATAGATTATTTGAATAAAATTATCAACTGGAAAGTGAATCTTCGAAACGATCTTCAGTGTTATGCACGTCTGTTACACTTGATAGCACATTATGAATTGGGGAATTTTCAATTGCTTGAATACCTTGTAAAAACGGTTTATCGCTTTATGGCCAAAATGCAAAATCTGAGTTTGGTAGAAGAAGAAATATTTAAATTTTTACGTAAATCATTTTATTTATCAGCAAAAAAATTAAAGCCTGAATTTGAAAATTTGTTGAATACGATCCGCCAGTTTGAAACCAGTAAATTTGAAACACGGGCTTTTGCTTACCTGGATATTATTTCGTGGCTCGAAAGTAAAGTGAATGATAAGCAGACGTATGAAATAATTCATGAAAAATATTTAAGAGGAAGAAAACTTCATTACCAAAAAGCCTAATCTTTTACCGGCGATCCTATGTAATACTTTATTTTTTTCACAAGTTCGTTTGTATCAAAAGGTTTGGCCATAAAGTCATCTGCTTTACAAAACTTCTTTATTTCTTTAAAATTCGTATGTGCAGAAATCATAATTACCGGAATGTCTTTTGTGGCTGGATTTGATTTCAATGTGTTGCAAACATCAATGCCGTCAACACCTGAAAGAAAAACATCCAGTAAGATAAGTTGAGGAGAAAATGCTTTTGTTTTGGCCAGAACTTCTTCCCCCTTTAAAGTACTCATTACTTCAAATCCATATCTTTTAAGAATAATCTCAACTACCCATAAAATATCATTGTTGTCATCCACAATAAGAATACGGTTCATAGTTCACGTTTAAAAAAAAACAAAAAAATTGTTCTACTACTACCATTATTGATTTTTGGGATATTGTTTTACCGTTAAAGAATCACAATGGATAGCCGCTTTTAACTTTCACCCCACATAACGTGCCATAATTTACTGATTTCTTTCATCAAGAACAAATTTCTATCATAATTATAAATCTGAAATAAATCAGGATAAAGTGTGAACATATTGTGGCAGTACTTCCCGGTTAAACCGTCAATAGATTATTCAGCCCGATTTCAAAAATTATGATATTACCATGATGCAAATATGTTTGTATTGCTTTAAAAAAATTTGAAGAGAAAAGTCTACGGTTTAAGCAATGCCACTGTTCAAGAATAATTTATGATTTTGTGACAGAGTAAATTTTTTAAATTTGCACTCATGGGAGTTTGGCGACAAATAGGGGAGTATTTATGGGTCATAAAAAAAGATCCGGACAGGCCACATTCACAAATGACGAGTGCGATGCACTTTATCAATCGTCTTTCAATTCTGCTTTTTTTATTAGCCATGATTATTTTGATTATTCAGTTGATAAGAAGGTATGAGAAGGATAAAATAAAAATCACTTTTATTCCTTCGTTTACTGCATTACAAAATCATAAATACTTTCCGCCGCGTTTTTAGAAGCATTTCCACCTTCGGAAAGTAATTGTTTTAATTGCCTATAATCTTCTTTAATTCTTTCTTTTTTCACCGGATCAAATAAAATCTTTTTTAATTCTGAAGTAATGTTTTCCGCTGTTAAATCATTTTGAATTAGTTCTTTCACCACTTCTTTATCCATTATTAGATTAACCAGGCAAATGAATTTTAATTTCACCAAACGTTTGGCAATTTGATAGGAAATATTGCTTGCTTTGTAACAAACTATTTCAGGAACGCCAAATAAAGCGGTTTCTAAAGTGGCTGTTCCTGATGTTACCAAAGCCGCGGTGGACTTCATTAAGAGCGAATAAGTATCATTGGCAATTGAATTTACATTCGGATATTCTTTGATGAAACTTTCGTAAAATTCATCTTCAATGGCAGGCGCTTTTCCAATTACAAAATTATATGCCGGAAAATTTTTGGTGGCTTCCAACATGATGGGAAGTTTGGTATTTATTTCCTGTTTACGGCTGCCGGGTAATAATGCAATGGTATTTTCCGACTTTTATTTCAGGATGTTTGTTCTTAAAATTTTCAATTACATCTGCTAACGGATGGCCAACATATTCGACTTCATAATTCCATTTTTTAAAAAAATCTTTTTCAAACGGAAGAATGACAAGCATTTTGTCGATATATTTTTTTAGAATTTTTACGCGGTTTTCTTTCCACGCCCACACCTGCGGAGAAATATAAAAAACCGTTTTGTACCCATTTTCTTTAGCCCATTTTGACATGCGCATATTAAAACCCGGATAATCAATAAATACAACTACATCGGGCTGAAAAGCAGAAATATCGCTTTTGCAAAATCTGAAATTTTTAAAAATAGCTGGAAGGTTTTTGACAACTTCCGCAAATCCCATAAAAGCTAAATCTTTGTAATGCTTTACCAGCGTAGCTCCTGTGGCTTTCATTTTGTCGCCGCCCCAACAACGAATATCTGCTTCCTCATCCAGCTTTTGGATTTCTTTTATCAAATTACTTCCATGCAAATCGCCGGAAGCTTCTCCGGCTATGAGGTAATATTTCATACAGATGCAATGTACGATGCAAAATGAAAAAAGGGAAGAAGGGTAACAAAGCCTTTTTCAAAAGATTATTCCACCTGCTTATTTTTATTGGCGATTAATAAAGCAACTCCACAAAAAAGCAAAGCGTCGAAGGCGCTCACAATTTCATTTCCATGTAGCAAATGAGGATTTTGAACCGCATCAGGTACATGCAGGAAAATGAACCAAAGAAAAAGCATAGCAGCCAAAAGATAAGCAACTCGTCTTATGAAAATTTTGAAAGCAATCGCGATACCTGCGGCGATAAGTGCAGTTCCGCCGACATACGTCCAGAATATGGGCATCCCAAACCATTTTGGAACCATCGCCGAAACATAATCAGTATAAACAAAATGGGAGCATCCGTAAAGTATCATCGTGATTGAAAAAAATATTCTTCCCAATGGAACTAATTTTTCTAACATAGAAGTTAAAAAAATATTTTTTCCTGGCTGAAAAGAGCCTGCCATTACAAACGCGCCACCAGTATAAGCTACCTCTTTCAGCATCGGCGCCCATACGCCCAAATGGATTGCTTTGTTAGGGCTAAATATGAGGTTATAAGGAAGATGGCAAAAAAGAATAAGTGCCAAAAAATAAAACCCCAGGTAAAGGCAAATATCTTTTTTATTAAATGCTTTAATGGTAAATAATCCTGAAATGATAATTCCAACAATTATCATGACTGCTCCGGTGATAAGTGGAAAAATAGTATAGTGATGAGCCCAATCCGGAAATGGAGGTAAGATTTCCGGGCGAAAATCCCTGATAATAATTTGTTGAATCCCAAAAGCAGTAATGCCAATGCCATAAAAAAAGCGGCCTGCTTTAACAAAGAACAAAGGGGCATGTTTCATTTCATTTTGCTGGTCCATTGAAAGTTCGGTTTTGATATTTTGAAAAAAAGAGTGCGATAATGAATTTAAAAAATGGTATTTTTTTTACCCTCATTCCTTCTATACTGTCAGGCGATTCATCTACTACAACCCATTCAAAAATTGCTCTTGTATATAATCCACCACAGAAGGAAGGCTCAATGTTTCTTCAAAAACTTTTAACTGCCGGTCTGCGCCGGTGCCTTCTTCCAAAATTTTATGAACATAACCAATGGTATTCCGGATGCCCAAAGGAGTGGTTACATCATCAATAAAATCGAGCAATTCATAAATGAGAACGCGCGTATTTACTTCACTTTCTTTTCCAAAATCAATCATGCTGCCTTCAATGCCATAGCGGCTTGCGCGCCATTTGTTTTCGTTGATGAGCATGCGCGGATAAATGATAAAGTTGAGGTTTTGCATTCGCAGTTTGTAAAGCTTTGCGCAAATTGCCTGGAATAAAGCAGCAAGCGTAATCGTTTCCTGGACGGTTAAAGGCACATCGCAAATTCTGAATTCAACTGTATTGAAAAACGGGTGTACACGCAAATCCCACCATATTTTTTTGGCGTTATCAATGCAATTGGTTTTTACTAAAATCTTGATATAATTATCATACGTTTCAATGCTGTCAAAAAAATCAGGAATGCCCGTACGCGGAAATTTGTCGAAGATTTTTGTGCGATAAGATTTATAACCTGTCGATCTTCCTTCCCAAAAAGGAGAGTTGGTACTCAATGCAAAAACATGTGGCAAAAAATACCTGGCAGAATTGGCAATGTGGATCGCCATTTCGCGGCTTTCCATTCCTACATGCACATGCAAACCAAAGATGAGATTGCTTCTTGCCGCTTCCTGCAATTCTTTAATAATATCATTGTAGCGCACATGATCTGTAATGAGTTGCCTTTCCCAATGACTGAAAGGATGTGTGCCTGATGCTCCGATTCCGAGACCAAGATCACCTGCAATCTGACTGATGGTTTTTCTAAGATTGGCTACATCTAAATACGCCTCATCAATATTCTGACAAATATCGGTTCCTACTTCCACCACCGCCTGATGCATTTCGGCCTTCACTTTATCCTTAATTAATTTTTCTCCTTCCTGCACAATTTTTTGTTCATGGCTTTTCAACTCACGGGTTTCCGGATCAAGTACCATGTATTCTTCTTCAATGCCGATGGTGAAATGCTTGTAAGAAATAGCAGCCATAGAGTGGTTTAGTAGTTTATTCGTTTGTTAGTATTTTTTGGTTCAATATTTCACATTTTCAATTTTCAAATTTTCACATTAACTCTTTCCCTTTCACACTTCTTTCCAAATATTCACCCCAGGTAAGATTATCTTTTCCTTCTTTGTGGGATTTGGCTTTTTCTATCGCAAAGTTAGCAGCAGCTTCTACTACCCAATTGAAATTTTCTTCTCCAACACTCGTGAGTTCTGCATCAGGAGCGGGATTACAAAAATCTATCGCATAAGGAACGCCGTCACGCACAGCTAGTTCTACGGTATTAAAATCATAACCTAGATATTTACAAAGGCGCAAAACAATTCCTTCCATTTGTTTGAGTCGCTCTTTGTCCGGTTTAAAATCGGCCACATAGCGCAGGTGGTGAGGATTTCGCGGTTCGTACGGCATGATACAAACATCCTTTCCGCCGATGCAATAACAGCGATAATATTCTTCAAAAATAATTTCTTCCTGCAGCATCATTACCAACTCGCCTGTTTCGCCATGTTTGGCAAAAAAATCATCGATGCCGGTTACTTTATAAACGCTTTTCCAGCCGCCACCAGCGTGAGGTTTCATGTAAGCAGGAAAACCGATGTAATCAAAAATGGCTTCCCAATCCAACGGATATGCAAGGTTTGAAAAAGATAAATCAATGGTGTCTGCAGGCAAAGAACTTGAAGGAATAAGAACCGTTTTTGGAACAGGAACATCAATTTTTGTAGCGAGAGAATTATTAAAAAATTTTTCGTCGGCACTCCACCAAAAAGGATTATTGATAACTGCGGTTCCGCAAAGCGCTGCATTTTTAAGAAAAGCGCGGTAGAACGGCACATCCTGTGAAATGCGGTCTATAATTACATCGTAGCCGCTTGGTTCGCCCTGTATTACTTTATCGATATAAACTGGCTCGGCCCTGATTCCGTCAATATTTTTTTCGTTCACGCTTTCAATAAAAGCTTCAGGAAAACTTCTTTCACGACCAAACAGGATTCCGATTTTTTTCATAATAATTTTTTTGATTTTGGTAATCTACAAAATAAAAGGGAGAAGAAATTACAATTGCTAATATACCGAAATTTATTGCTGAAGTATAAGTATAAATGTCAAAGAGTGCAACTTAAAGATGTACAACTTTATGAACCGTTCCATAAAAAAGAGGCAACCCCAAATTATTGGAGCGCCCCTTAGTTCGTTATCCTGATTTATTATCCTTACACAGGATGTTGCTTTATTTCAACAATCTTTCAGAAGAATTTAAAAAATGTGAAGCGTTAATCACGGTTCACTAATTTAAAAAACCTGCTTTCTTTTCCGTCGTTCGTTTTATCCTGGTAAAAAAAGGCAAGTTTACGTTCCTGGAAGATTTTATACCAGTCGTCCCATGAAATATGCTCGAGAGAATCTTCGCCCGAATATCCCGGAAAATCAATGCGAATAATTCCGTCATCTTTTCCATCGCCTACACCTTTTACTTTACTTGGTTTTCCTTCCCGTGCTTCGGCCCACTTTTTAATTTCATTCAAATCTGTTGTTGTTTTTGAATCTGACATAACTTTTCTTTTTTTGAATGCTTCATCAAACTTTATGCTAAAAAAACGCAAATTCCTCAAGTGAATTGAAGACTATATCTGGCACCGTTTTTTCATCGGGATTAAAAAAAAATTATGAATAAAGGAAAAGTTTTTGCAGGCGCTATCGCAGGTACAGCAGCGATGACATTGTTTAGTTATTTTCTTTCAGGCAAAAAAGATAAAGAATTTAAAGAGCCGAAATTATTGGGTAAAATGGTGAACAGGGCATTTCCTTCTATTGATGAAACGCCATCACAAATTGCGGGTTGGATGATGCATGGAAGCATGGGATTGATCTTTGCCTTTGCGTATAAAGAACTTTTCGAAAAGATCCGGTTTAGGCGCGATTTGCCAGACGATATATTTATTGGAGTGGTGAATGGCCTAGCAGGAGTTATTATATGGAAGCTGTTTTTCAGCATTCATCCTGATCCGCCAAAAATTCATTTTTCAAGATTTTATCAGCATCTGATACTCGCGCATATCATTTTTTCCACCACTACATTATCGGCAATGGATCAGAACAGGCAAGGCATGGAGTAAACAAACAATTTTCCGAAATTTTTATTTAGATGAATGTTTCGTTTAACCGTTGACGTTATAAAAAGCATTTTTTAAAGTTTGTTAATTTCTGTTCCAGATAATCTGTAGATGATTCACTGAGTAACTTAATAAATTACTTTTATAGCAAAATTTTTTTAATGAAACGATTTATTTCTTTATTTTTCTACTTGTTTCCAATAGTTATTTTTTGTCAAAGTGCCACTGCGCAGGATTCTTCGGTTTATAATAAAAACGATGTTTTTGATCCTACCTTTTTATCTCGTGGGGCAACTGAATTTCGAAGTGCCGATGGTTCGCCAGGGCCAAAATATTGGCAAAACAGTGCCAGCTATACGATTCATGCTACTTTAGACGAAAAGGATACTACTTTAAAAGGAAATGTTACGATTAATTATACCAATAACAGTCCTGAAGAATTGAAATACCTGTGGCTGCAACTGGACCAGAATTTATTTAATTCTTCTTCACGCGGGTGCTGCTACGACGTTGGTAACAGGTGATCGTTTTGATGTAAAAGGTTACACAAAAGGCGGCTATCATATTGAATCTGCTTCTGTAATTTATAAAGGCAAAACCTATAAGATCGATCCTGTAATTACCGATACAAGAATGCAATTGCGTTTACCCTTTACCGTTAAGGCAAATGGCGATAAGATAGATATCAAGGTTAATTATTGGTTTTCTATTCCGCAATATGGAGCTGACCGGATGGGAAGATTATATACGAAAAACGGCGTTGTTTACGAGGTGGCGCAATGGTATCCGAGGATGTGTGTTTTTGACGCGGTGAAAGGCTGGAACACCCTGCCCTATATGGGTTTGGGTGAATTTTATTGCGAATATGGCAACTTCGATTATTATGTTACCGTTCCTGCAGATATGATCGTTGCGGGTTCAGGTGTTCTACAAAATCCAACACAGGTTTTAACTTCTACAGAAATAAAAAGATTGGATGAAGCGCGCAAAAGCGATAGCACTATTTTTATTGTAAAGCAAAATGAAATCGGTAAATCTTCTACAAGACCGACAGAAAAAGGAATGCTTACCTGGCATTTTAAAATGAATAATTCCCGGGACGTATCATGGACAGCATCCAAAGCGTTTATCTGGGATGCGGCAAGAATTAATTTCCCATCCGGAAGAAAAGGAATTGCGATGGCGGTTTATCCTGAAGAAAGTGCAGGATATGATAAGTTACGGAAGAAGCACTCAATATTTAAAACAAAGCATTGAATTTTACTCAAAAACTTATTTTGAATATCCGTGGAACTCGGCAGTAGTGGTAGCTGGCGTTGCTTTGGGAATGGAATACCCCGGAATTGTTTTCTGTATCTACAATAGAGGAAACAATGATTTATGGCAGGACGTAACTCATGAAATCGGGCACAATTGGTTTCCAATGATTGTTGGTTCGAACGAAAGAAGTCCTATATGTGGATGGACGAGGGATTAAATACTTTTATTAATGGTTATGCTTCCAATGCTTTTAACAATGGTGAATATGGCGATACCACCAACAGCAATATTTTGAGGATGGCAAGAACTATGAAGTATGCCACAGATCCCCTGATGACGCCTCCTGCAATCGATAAGCCTTCGCGATTACGGACAATATTATACTAAAACTGCAGTCGCTTTGAACATTTTACGAAACTCTGTTATTGGGCCTGAAAGATTTGATTACGCCTTCAGGACTTACATTCGTCGCTGGGCGTTTAAACATCCACAGCCAATTGACTTTTTCCGTACGATGAATGATGCTGCAGGAGATGATTTGAACTGGTTTTGGAAAGAATGGTTTTATGAAACATGGAAACTCGACCAGGCAGTAAAAAGTGTGAAATATGTAAATGATAATCCTGCAGATGGAGCGCTTATTA
>CAWFFT010000060.1:0-22101 GCA_963815085.1 uncultured Chitinophagaceae bacterium
GAATCTTATTTCGTTTCGTGTTTGAACAGAAAAGGTATTCGTTCATGAACCGGGGAAGAGTGCGGTTGTGTTTAAATTGATTATGCGCCTCGCAATGACGTAACCGCCTCCGGCAGCGACGCATAATTAAGTAAAAATAAACGACCGAAACGCTATGTAAACCCGCTACAGTAGCATATCTTTGTTATGGAAGTAAGGTTGACACTCACAATTAAAACTTCACAAAATGAGACAGTTACTAAAAAAAATCTTAGCCGCATTCAAAACATTTTTCAATTTCGAAGCTCCTTCGAATTTTGAATAAACCAGGCAACCGCGAATGACTGACTTACGGTCGCGTAATCGTATTAGCCTCATCCTCGGTTTTATGGCATACAAAATGGTATTTTTTAATTTTACATCCAGACAATCCTATTATCGGGCGTAGAATCTTGCTAAAGATTACCTTATTATACATCAGCCGAAATTTTATAAAACAGTAGTAGAAAATTTTTGGGTTTAAGAAAGTTGTTTCATGAAAAATAAAGACAGACGTTTTAAGCAAGGAGTACGCTGGTTTTAACCGTAGTTTGCATCATATAATATGCCTGCAACCTTTTCTGTTGCAGGTTTTTGTTGTTGTCAGTAAAGCAAAAAATAATGCACGTTTTTATTCTGAAGCAATAAAATCCGTAGTCCATTTCGGGCATTTGAATCTTAAGATTTTTTTAGATGTTGACGCTTCTGTTAGGTATACCATTTGTGGCGAATAAATAAAAAAACGTTAACTATGAAAAAAATATTAACAATGGTTAGTGGTGCAGTTCTTTGCTCTGTACTTTATACAAGCTGCACCAAAGACCCTGTAGCCAATTTAAGCAACGAAGAATCGAGAATATACATAACCGATCATGACTCTTCCGTCAATTTTTCGAACTATTCAACTTACAGCATCTCCGATTCGGTAGCAGTAATCAACAATGGAAGTTCCTCTCATGAATCTACTGCGGTAGGCGATGCTTATATCGCTGCTGTAAAAAAATACATGAGCAACGCGGGATATACCTTGGTTTCCAAAAACGACAATCCTGATTTAGGGGTTGATGTAACGCATATAATAAATACCTCTACAGGCGTAATAAGTTATAGAGATTACTGGGATAATTATAGTGGATATTGGGATCCTTATTATTGGGGTTACCCTGATTATGGATATTATATTCCTTATGCTTATAGCGTTTACAAGGTTAAGGAAGGTGCGCTTTCAATTGATATCCTCGACTTAAAAAATGCAGCGAAAAATAATAACATCAACGTGATTTGGACCGGCTTGATTCGTGGATCAGGAATATTAAATGCAAGCGTGGCAGATAGCCAGGTGAAAGCATTATTTGACCAGTCCCCTTACTTAAACAAATAAAAAACTTTGCAATGAAAAATATTAAAATAATCATCTCATCGCTTTTCATACTATTGTGCTTTTATTTACCGGCGAAAGCACAAAACCAACCCTTGAAGCTGGAACTTAATTATAATTATAGTTTTCCTACAGACAATTTTAAAAGTGATATTATAAGCAACACTTCCCCACGTGGTTTTGTGGGTAATTTAATGTATCCTTTTTCTACAAAATGGTCTGCGGGATTGGAATATGGTTTCCAGGACTATTATCAAAAATATCCGCGTGCCCTTTATCATCTAAGTAATACACAAGATATTTCTGCTGTTGTAGGATACTCTGTACAACAGACTCCTATTTTAATTAAAGCAAAATATTTTATGGCTTCAAAATCTTTCATAAAGCCTTATTTGTCGCTTGCTGCCGGAGCTAACATTATTGATTACAAAAAGTATTATGGCGAGTTCGGAAGCAGCCAATCAAATTTAGGTTTTCGCGCGCAGGGTGGATTGGGAGTTCTTATCCCATTTAAAAAAACAGGCACTTCGGGAATAAATATCGGTGCTAATTATGATTATGCGCCCTATCACAAAAACGGTTTGACTGATCTCAATTCAATAAATGTCAGGGCCGGAATCCAACTTCAATTAAGATAAATCATAAGAACACACCAGAAGCCTTTAATCGTCAAAAATTAAAGGCTTTTTTCTGGCTTTTTATTTGCAACACATAATAAAATTATAGACAAAGCGTTTGTTTTTCTATACTTACTTTGTTTAACACATATTCAAATTCGCAACCTATGATTGTCAAAGAAATTGTCTGTGAAATCCTTATTGCCATCCATGTAATCTTGTTCATCCAGTCAAGAAGAGAAAAGTATAATGTAGAAAAATAAGTACGTTCTTTTATTGAGAATGATTTTTTTCTCCCCATTTTCTTATAAATAGCCATCCGTTTCGCAAAATTGAAAGTTTTGGCGAACACGCTTCATGCTTGCATTTATCAAATTATTGTTGTTAATTTGTTTTTTTTTCCAATCTCCCTGAAACATTCCTTCTGTCACCTGCAGTTTCCTAAAGGTGAATTTTCAACAAAAGAAATACAATCATGAAAAAAAATTTCATTGTATGGGTACTTGCCCTTTTCATTGCAGCTACAATTACTTCATGCACCACTACAAAAACAGGCTGCTTTGCCTCTTCGAGGATGATAGGCTATGAATAAATTGTTTAAAACAACTTTTATGAATTCATTTTGAAATAAAATGAATTACAGTAAAACGATAAATTGAAACGATTTTTATTTTGGCCAATTATCCAAAAGCCTTCTTAGTATAATTATTTCGCCTGTGTGATAACTGTTGTGATCCGCTAAAACCAGAGCTTCACGAAGTAAAGTCTGACCATTTCCGTGTTCAAAAACAGTAAACAAATTTTCTGAAGAATCTTTCAACAAGCCAATAAACTCTTTGCGATCTTTTTTAATCTGTTTCAGGCATTTTTCCCACTCCTGTTCTGAAGAGGGTTTTGTTTTTTCAGGCCAATAATCTTCGGGCCATTTGGGAGATTTGTAATTGGCATTTCTTGAAAATTCTAAAATATCTGACTGAGCAATACGAATGTGCTCCGCTATTTGCCATAAAGTGTAGGGAAGGTTACGCGGCTTTTTGGCCAATATTTCAAAAGGTATATTTTTTAAAGACTCATCCAGTGAAACATGAGCGTTGCCTTTATTTAATAAATTGACCAGGTTGTCGATGAGGACAGCGTTTTCTGATTTATATGCTTCTATTGTTTTCACTTAAATGGTTTTAAAAAATTTTAGAATTGTAACTTTTCTCGCTCTCATTCATCACACAACTATCTTTCCAAAAAATAAAAACCATCATGAAAAGTACCTTCTCATTCATGTTTACAGGTAGCATCAAATATTTGCTCAATTCTTATCGGATGAAAATCAAACTATCAAAAGTTACCTCTGTTTAGCCGGCGAAATATTTTCGTTTTTTCTTTCGCAGAATTAAATAAAGCTTAGAAATTTATATCACGGTTAATTTTCATTGCTTCTTATCTTCGCAGTCGTTTCAAAAAAGAAATACTATAAAATGAAGAAGCACCCTAATACGCAGGCGATTCGTATTCAGACTGAGAGGACAAACGAAAACGAGCACAGCACTCCATTATTTCTTACATCCAGTTTTCGTTTCGATAGCGCTGAAGAAATGAGTGGAACATTTGCCGGTGAGTTGGATAATAACATTTATTCACGTTTTGAAAATCCGAACGTACAGGAATTTATTGATAAAATGTGCGCATTGGAAGGAACTGAAGCCGGCTTTGCTACTGCATCCGGAATGAGCGCCATTTTTGGTTGTTTTATGACTTTTTTAGCTGCCGGCGATCACCTGTTAAGTTGCCGTTCAGTTTTTGGTTCTACACATACTATCATCACAAAATATTTTCATCGCTGGAATATTGATTATTCTTTTGCTGATTTACACAAACCGGATTCCTGGGAAAAACTGATTAAGCCGAATACAAAAATGATTTTTATTGAAACGCCTACCAATCCCGGATTGGATATTATAGATTTAGAATGGATAGGCAAATTGGCAAAAAAACATAACGTGATCCTGGTAGTTGATAATTGTTTTGCCACTCCTGTTTTACAAAAACCCGCGCAATATGGTGCAGATCTTATTTTACATTCAGCCACAAAATGGATCGATGGCCAGGGACGCGTGTTAGGCGGCGTGGTAGTTGGTAAAAAAGAGTTGATTGAAGAACTTTTTACTTTCTGTAAAAATACCGGTCCGTCTATTTCTCCTTTTAACGCATGGATACTTAGCAAAAGCCTCGAAACATTAGACGTTAGAATACAAAGGCATTGCGACAACGCGGAAGCTATCGTAAAAGCTTTGGAAGGGCATCCTAAACTTAATAATATCAAATATCCGTTTCATTCCTCTCACCCAATGTATGAAACCGCAAAAAAGCAAATGAAGCGGGGCGGTGCATTGATTACTTTTGATTTAAAAGGCGGACTTGCTAGCGCGAAGAAATTTCTAAACGCTTTGCAAATGCTTACGCTCACTTCAAATCTGGGTGATACACGCAGCATTGCTTCTCATCCGGCTTCTACCACTCATGCCAAGTTAACAGATGAAGAAAAAGAAGAAGTAAGCATTACTCCCGGCCTTATAAGGATTTCTGTTGGCCTGGAAAATATCGAAGATATAAAAGCTGATATTTTACAGGCATTAGATAAATGTTGATGGTAGAAGTTCAGGATGTTAAGTTGAAGAAAGACATAACGGTAACCCTTACACTAAAATTTGCAGTAAACCCACTTTTAAAGCAACTTTTTATTTTGTTGATTATTCCTTTGCCGTCTTAGTTTCACTCCTGGTAAACACATAAAAATTTTCATCGACTTTAATGTCATTCACATTTGCCGGTGCTTCCTGGTATTGTTCCGTAGGATGAATAAAAATTTCTTTTCCGTCTTCATCATAAATTTTTACCGGCATATCAAATCCATCCACACAATTCGCCCAACGGTAAAAAAGGCGGTCATTTTCTTTTTTATATTCGAGCACAGGGATTTGTGTAGTACGTAGATATTGATCAAATACTTTTGAAAAATCAATCCCTGATTGTTTGCTGATATAATCCTCTACCTGTTGTGTGGTAACGGTTTGATGATAAAAAGTTTTATTCAGCCCCCTTAAAATATCCCTGAACTTTTCATCATTGTTTATGACCTGCCTGATTGTGTGAATCATGTTGCCGCCTTTATAATACATGTCGCCACTACCCTCTTCATTCACTCCATAATGCGCAATGATCGGTTTGTCATTCTGTATATTTTTTCTTACGCCGATCACATATTCATCTGCCGCTTTTTTACCATAATAATATTCAGTAAAAAGGGCTTCGGCATAATTGGCAAAGGATTCATGAATCCACATATCGGCCAGGTCTTTTGAAGTAATATTATTGCCAAACCATTCATGAGCACTTTCATGAACAATAATAAAATCCCATTTCATTCCCCAGCCGCTTCCTGAAAGATCATGGCCTGCATATCCTTCCAGATAATGATTTCCATAAGCAATGGCACTCTGGTGCTCCATTCCAAGATAAGGCGCGTCTACTAATTTATAACCGTCTTTATAAAACGGATAAGGGCCAAACCAATATTCAAGCGCTTTCATCATTCTCGGCGCGTCTTTAAATTGTTCTTTTGCTTTAGTGAGATTTGAATCAAGCACCCAATAATCCATCGTGAGGTTTCCTTTCTCCCCTTTATAAATTTGCCCAAAATGAACATACCTGCCAATGTAAAAAGTTATATCATAATTATTGATAGGACTTACTACCGCCCAGGCATAAACGTTGTTTCCGTCACCTTTCTTTATAATACTTCTTAACCTTCCATTGCTGATGCACATGAGGTCCGAAGGGACACTGAAATGCATTTCCGCGCTATCTGGTTCATCACCCTGGTAATCCTTACAGGGATACCAAACGCTTGCGCCAAAACCCTGGCTCGTAACTGCCACCCATGGATTACCCGATTTATCTCTTTTCCATACGAATCCTCCATCCCACGGTGCGTTTTTGGCCACTCTTGGTTTTCCGTGATAATAAATGACCAGGTTTGAAATTTCCGGGATCTTATTGTAAGACGGTTTCCCTTTTGCAATCTTTGACGTGATCTCTATTGTGTTGATATCATGTTTGGCTGTCATTACCGGCGCTCTTTTTGGTAAATACACATAAAATACGTTGCTGTCACGGGTAAAAGATAATTTGATTTTCTTTAAAGGATATTTAGTTGAACCCGTTTCCAAAATTGCTGAATCCATTTCCATCGGTTGCTGCAAATCGATCTGAAAATAACCCGCATGCTCTTTTGTAAGTTCTTTATAACTGATTACATTATAACCGCTAATAGTGCTGTCTGCCAAATCAAACTTTACATGCAGATTATACTTTGTTGCATTCCACCATGATCTTCCGGGACCGTTGCTTCCACGTAACGTATCGGCATGTGTAAATGACTGAGCATATAAAACATTAAATCCGAATAGCATTAAACTTAAAACAGCGATTATCTTTTTCATTTACTAAATTTATTTTTTTATAAACAAAGATGAAGTTAAAAAAACACATCTCCCTAACTGTGAAAAAACTGTTTCAAAATACGGTGGGTTTCGCTCTCGTTATTTTCGCTTTTGGCCTTTCTTCATGCTCCGGCATCATAATAATAACAATAATATTTTCCGCTATAACGAGCAATCCGGTATTGCTACCCTCGATCCCGCCTTTGCAAAAAATCAATCTGTCATGTGGGCGGTTCATCAGATCTATAATACACTTGTGCAAATTGATGATAATTTGAATCTCGTTCCTTCTCTTGCAAAAAGCTGGGATATTTCTGAGGACAACTTAACCCTTACATTTCATCTTCGCAATGATGTTTATTTCCAGGATTGTCCTGCCTTTCCCAACGGCAAAGGCAGAAAGATGACGGCCAAAGATGTAGTATATAGTTTTGAGAGAATATTAGATAAAAATACCGCCAGCAGCGGCGCCTGGATCTTTAACGGCAGAGTGGACACCACTGAACCTTTTAAAGCGATTGACGATACTACATTTCAATTAAAGTTATTAAAGCCTTTTCATTCTATTTTAGGAGTAATGAGCATGCAATATTGTTCAGTAATTCCAAGGGAGGTGGTAGAAAAATATGGAAAAAATTTCCGGCGCCATCCATGCGGAACCGGTCCTTTTGAAATGGTTGCGTGGGAAGAAGGACAGGCGTTGGTGCTCAAGAAAAATCCACATTATTTCGAAAAAGACAGCATGGGTGTAAGGCTTCCTTACCTGGACGGAATTAAAGTGACTTTCCTGCAAAATAAGGCAACGGAGTTTTTAGAATTTCAGCAAAAAAGGCTGGATTTTGTAAACGAAATTGATCCGTCATTCAAAGATGAAGTCCTTACTAAAGCCGGCACTTTACGAAAAGAATGGCAGGGAAAGATAAGGCTTTTAAAGCACGCCGCCCTCACCATAGAATATTTAGGATTTTTATGCGACAGCACGCTTCCTGTTGTAAAGAATTCGCCTTTGAAGGATGTGCGAATAAGAAAAGCGATAAATTATGGATTTGACCGAAGGAAGATGATTCTTTATATCCGCAATTCCATTGGTATTCCCGCCGAAAGCGGTTTTATCCCGTCAGCCTTTCCCTCGTTCGATTCTTCCCGCGTAAAAGGTTACCACTACGATCCGCAAAAAGCTTTGGAATTATTAAAGGAAGCCGGCTATCCGAATGGAGTTGGATTGCCGCCAATAAAATTACTAACGGTACCCTCATACGCAGATCTTGCCAGCTATATTGCCAATGAATTGCAGCAAGTAGGCATTACTATAAATGTGGAAGTAGTGCAAAAAAGTTTATTACTTGAGCAAACGGCTAAATCAGAAGCTTTATTTTTTCGCGGTAGCTGGATTGCAGATTATCCTGATGCAGAAAACTTTTTGAGTGTTTTTTATGGAAAAAACCCTGCACCTCCCAATTACACGCGTTACAATAATCCGCACTTTGATAAATTGTATGAAGAAGCATTGTCTGAAAAAAATGATTCAGTAAGGTATAAATTTTATCAACAGGCAGATCAGACAATAATGAACGATGCGCCGGTAGTGCCTTTGTGGTATGACATGGTGATCTGGCTTGTACAACCTTATGTAAAGAATTTTATTCCAAATGGTTTGAATTTACTGGAATTAAGAAGGGTAAAACTTCAAAAATAAAGTATTGATTAATAAGTAATTAAAGATGAAAGGGGGTGTTCAGAAGTTAAAAAATCGAGATTTTTCTTTTATAGCATGGTAATTGTATTTTATACTACAACCTTTAAAAAATCACAGTTATGGATGATCCAACTTCTATACTGCCGCCTCAAATAGTTCCAATTCGCCATGAGCAGTCCACCTCTCCTTCTTCAAGGACTGCAGCAAAAAAACCAGCCTTTATAACCACACAGCAATTGTATAATGCTGTTTTTGAAAATGCTTTTCACCCCATGTATATTGGAAATGATGGAGGAAAAGTGATAAAATTCAATGATAAGTTTGCAAAGCTTTTTGGATTTTCCCCCAATGAAATGAACATGAAAAGGTCCTTGGATTTCTTTGAAACAAACGACGAAGCTTTTATTAGTTTCATTAATCAAAGGAGAGAAAAGGGAATTGCAAAAGCGGAAGTGAGATGTATCAAAAAGTCGGGAGAAAGATTTCCATGCAGAATATCGTCAGTAACTTATGAATCCGATAAAGGCGAAACCAGATCAATGAACACACTGGTAAACATATCTCACAACTTAAGCGCGAGGTGGAATATGATAGGATAATTGGGTGTTCTTTTAGTTTATCCCAAAATCTTCCTGAATCAATTTATCCATTTGGGCTTTATCACATAATAGCAATTATGGTTGGGATGAATTTCTTTTACAACTTATTGAAATGATAATTTTCACACAAACTGCAAAATTCTTTTTTAAACAAAAATAGAAACCCGTCCGGATTTCTATTTCAAACTATATTAGAAAAGAATTTTATTTAACCAGTTTAACATTTACTGCGTTCACCCCTTTCGGGCCCATCTCTGTTTCAAAAGAAACGATATTATTTTCTTTGATAGGTTCTGATAAAGAATTTATATGCACAAACACACTTTCGCTTGTTTCTTTATCCTTAATAAAACCATAGCCCTTATCATTGTTGAAAAATGTTACAACGCCAGTGCGTATAAGATCTTCAGGACTCAATTCTTCTTGTTTTGGAACACCAATTTCTATATCCTCAGCCTTTACCGTAAATTTTTTCTTTGGATCAGGGGGCGTTGAAGAAAGGTTGCCGTTTTCATCAATATAAGCAATCATGCTTTCAAAATCACCGCTCTTGTTTTCTTTACGCTCTTGTCTTTTTTCCGCTTTTTCTTTTTTGTTTTGTCTTTTTCTCTTTTCCCTTTCCTTTTTATTCCATGTTTCTGCCATATATTCCTATAATTTTTTTTAATGACCCGGATGGATCGATGAATGAAAGTTGTGGTAACTAATTATCCACTATTCTTTCAAAGATACATTAATAATCGTCATCTTCTGATAATAGTTGAACAATCAATTCCTATTTGTGTTGAATTAGTGCAAATCACCGTAATGTATGTGTCAGCCAATTTAAACAACAATTCCGTTAGTCATAAATCCAGTCGGGGCAAAAAAAACATCTAAAAATACAACTACTTATTAGAGGGATTAAAATCAGGGTTCTTGTACATGGATTTATCAAACAAATAGTACTTCCCATCTTTGTAATTCTTCCAGTACCGGTGGCCCAAAACATCATAAAACAATCTGCCATCCACGCTCTTGCTCGCCGCATTATCATTTACGGTAATGACGGCAGGAAATTCGGGTTTCGGTTGCGGTTTGGGCGCTGGTTTTTCTTCAGGTGTAGGCGCTACAGCAACTGTATCAGGTTTGGAAGGAGGCGGTATAGGTTTTACTTTTTTTGTAGCCGTACTTACCGTATTATTTTTGCTTGCTGTAACCGTTGCACTTTTGGATGGAACTGTCTTTCTTCCGCAACTGTTTAAAATAATTCCGGCGAATGCAAAAAATATGACCAGGGAAGTTTTTACCATTCTTAAATTTTACCGCTTTAAAACCAAAAATTATGCCGGGCGATAAGTTCGAACGTTTCGACAAAGATTCAGGCAATGTGTAAAATGAAAAAAGGCAGAAATGGTTGCTTTACTGTGTCATAATTTCTTAAATAAAATTAAATCACTTCTTTTGAAACAGTTTAATGAGAGGAATATCTCAAAAGATTTTAAGATTTAGAATTTTTATCGGAAATTTGAGGTTTCTAAGCATTTGCAAAAAATTATTACAACCTAAAATAGATTTGAATGAAAGTAGTCAGATGTAGCATTATCCTTCTCGCTTCAACCTTTGTTTTCGCTTCCTGCCAACCAAACGGGCGTGTTTTAGATCATGATACAATAGCAGGTTCTCCTTCCAAAGCTGATACGGTTTTACCTCATAAATATCAGATAAACAGTACGGATACTATTAAAGGAGAAACTGAAGATGAGCCAATCCGACTTAAAAGGTAGGTATAAATAAACAAAAAAGCCGTCCTGGAAAAGAACGGCTTTAACTTTTGTTCAAAAAAAATTTAACCTAAATAAGCTTTGAGCGCACTGCTATAACGTGCTTTCTGTAAGCGTTTGATCGCTCTTTCTTTGATCTGCCGAATGCGTTCTTTCGTCAAATCATACTTCTGGCCAATCTGCTCAATGGTAACTCCATTTTCGCCGTCGAGGCCAAAATAAGCGTTTACGATTTCAGCTTCGCGCGGACTGAGTGATTTCAACACACGACGAATTTCATTTTTCAATGAATCGTGCATTACATCTTCATCAGTTTCTCCTGCGCCTTTTAAAAGATCACCCATAGCAACATCTTCCGCTTCATGTACCGGCGCATCCAAAGAGGTGTGACGGGTATTGCTTTGAAAAATGTTGTTGATCTCTGTTTCACTCATCTCTAAAATCTCTGAAAGCTCTTCGGTAGATGGTTCTCTTTCATGTTCCTGCTCAAAAGCCATGTAGGCTTTATTTGCTTTGTTGTAAGTGCCAATTTTGTTTTGAGGCAGGCGGACTAATCTGCCTTGCTCTGCCAACGCCTGTAGTATAGATTGGCGAATCCACCACACAGCGTATGAAATAAACTTGAAACCTTTGGTTTCATCGAAGCGTTGTGCCGCTTTAATTAATCCGAGGTTACCCTCGTTGATAAGATCACTTAATGATAAACCCTGGTGCTGATACTGCTTAGCAACAGATACTACGAAACGTAGATTGGCAGTTGTGAGACGCTCTAAAGCTCTCTGGTCGCCCATTTTAATCTTTTGTGCTAAAATAGTTTCCTCCTCCGGAGTAATCATCCCAATTTTTGAAATTTCCTGCAGATATTTTTCTACCGCTTGTGAGTCACGGTTAGTAATCTGCGTAGCAATTTTAAGTTGCCTCATTTTTTATATAATTAATAGTGATTAGACAATTTTAATTGGGGAAACGTTACTAAAGATTTGTTAAGTCACAGTTATCTTAGAAAACTTTTACAAAGTTACAACGCATTATTGAAACTTCATAACGCCACCCTAAATAAATGTCTGAAAAATAATATTTTATGGTTTTATTGATTTTATTTCAACAGACATTCCTTTAGCAAAACTCCAATTAACTTTTATATAAATACTGAAAACCAAAAATGGTAACCCAAGGTGAAGAAACAGTAAACAAACAAATTGTTGGAATTTTTCTTTTACACCATTGCTCATTATTAGCATCAATAGAATATTGTTTCGACCAAAGCCCATGTTTTTTAACTTTCCGATTACATTTATATAATACTTTTGCTTGCTCAAAAACAAACGGTTCTGTATGATTGATTTTCGTTCTGATACTTTTACCAAACCTACACCAGGAATGCTGGAAATGATGTTGCATGCGGAAGTAGGTGATGATGTTTTTAAAGAAGACCCAACCGTAAATAAATTACAGGAAATGATGGCGGCTAAATTTGGAATGGAAGCCGGCTTATTTTGTGTTAGCGGAACGATGTCAAACCAAATTGCCATAAAGTGCCACACCCAGCCCGGCGACGAAGTGATATGTGATAAATTGAGCCATGTGTACATTTATGAAGGTGGCGGCATCGCGTTTAATTCCGGCTGCCAGGTAAAACCAGTGGAAGGAAACCTTGGCCGCATCACTGCAGCACAGGTTGCAGACGCGATTAATTCTGCTGATGTACATAAAGCTAAAACACAGCTCGTTAGTCTTGAAAATACAGCAAATCGGGGCGGCGGAAGTTGTTATGAAATGACTGATATACATCAGATTAAACAGGTTTGCCTCGAAAATAACTTAAAGTTACATTTGGATGGCGCCCGATTGTTCAATGCAATAGTGGCGAAGGACGAAGATCCGAAAGAATATGGCCCTATTTTCACCAGTATCTCCATTTGCCTCAGCAAAGGATTAGGTGCTCCTGTTGGGACAGTTTTACTGGGAAATAAAGAATTTATTGAAAAAGCACGGCGGGTACGAAAAGTGTTTGGAGGAGGTATGAGGCAAGCGGGATACCTGGCTGCCGCCGGTATTTATGCAATTGAAAATAACATCGACAGGCTCGCGTTGGATCATATGCATGCACAACAGATTGTAGAAGCATTGAAAGAAAAAGAGTTTACAGGAAGAATGTTCCCGGTAGAAACAAATATCATAATTTTTGAAGTGCAGGGAAAATATTCAGCAAAAAGCCTGGCTGAAAAATTTAAAGAAAACAATATTTTAGTCATGGATATTTCATCTACGCAAATAAGGATGGTACTTCATCTTGATGTTACTGAAGAAATGGTTCGAAAAACTATTGAGGTAATTCAAAACTTATAGGCCGTATTTTTGCAATTCGTAATTCGTAATTTTTAATTCTCAATTGACAATAATGTTCCCAAAAGTAAATCCCTCAAAAACCGTTGCCTGGAAAAAATTGCAGGATCATTTTAAAGAAATGAAACATGTCTCCATGAAAGATCTTTTCAGGGAAGACCCGGATCGTTTTAAGAAATATTCGCTGGCCATACCCGATATTATTTTCGATTATTCGAAAAACCTGGTAAATGATGAGACGAAAAAATTATTGCTCGAACTGGCATACGAATGTGAATTACATAAGGCGATCAAAGCTATGTTCACAGGAGAATTGATCAATGAAACAGAGGGACGTTCCGTGTTACATACCGCGCTTAGGAATTTTTCAGGTAAACCTGTTATGTCTGAAGGAAAGGATGTGATGCCTGAAGTGAAAAAAGAATGGGAACACATGAAAAAGTTTTGCGGTAAAATCCATAATGGAGAATGGAAAGGCTACAGCGGCAAAAAAATAAAATACATCGTAAACATTGGTATCGGCGGCAGCGATCTTGGCCCTGTGATGGTAACGGAAGCGCTGAAACCTTACTGGATAAAGAACATGTATCCTTATTTTGTGAGTAATGTGGATGGCTCCGATCTTGCCGAAGTTTTAAAGAAGGTAACACCCGAAGAAACGCTTTTTTTGATTGCCTCCAAAACGTTTACCACACAGGAAACGATGACTAATGCTCACTCCGCACGCGATTGGTTTTTGAAAAGCGCAAAAGATAAAAAAGCGGTAGCCAAACATTTTGTTGCATTGAGTACTAACGAAAAAGGTGTGGAAGAGTTTGGGATCGATAAAGAAAACATGTTTGTTTTCTGGGATTGGGTTGGTGGCCGTTATAGTCTTATGGAGCGCGATCGGTTTATCCATTGCGCTTACGATTGGCTACAATAATTTTGAAGAATTATTGAAAGGTGCTTTTGAGGTGGACAACCACTTCCGAGAAAAAAAGTTTGAAAAGAATATTCCGGTGATTATGGGATTGGTAAGCCTTTGGTACATCAATTTCTTTGGCGCGCAATCAGAAGCGATCCTTCCTTATGACCAGTATATGCACCGCTTCCCGGCCTACTTTCAGCAAGGCAATATGGAAAGCAATGGTAAGCATGTTGACAGGAACGGAAAAAGAGTTACGTATTCCACCGGCCCTGTTATTTGGGGCGAACCGGGAACCAATGGACAGCACGCTTTTTATCAATTACTTCACCAGGGAACTCCGATAATACCAGCGGATTTTATCGCTCCGGCTATCAGCCATAATCCTATGGGTGAGCACCATAAAATTTTATTGTCTAATTTCTTTGCCCAGACAGAAGCGCTCATGAATGGTAAAAAACGCCATGAGTTGAAAGATGAAAAAGTTCCCGAAAAATTAATTCCATTCAAAGAATTCGAAGGCAACAAACCGACCAATTCATTTTTGATTACTAAAATCACTCCCTTCACTTTAGGAGAAATGATTGCGCTTTATGAACATAAAATTTTTGTACAGGGGGTTATCTGGGATATCTTTAGTTTCGATCAGTGGGGTGTGGAATTAGGCAAAATACTCGCTAAAAAGATATTACCCCAATTGGAAAGCCATCAAAAAGTTACTTCACATGATTCATCAACTAACGGTTTAATCAATGCCTGGAAGAAGCTGACGATGTAGAATAGCAATTGGCTTATCCATCCCGATAATTCTTTACTGGACAATATAATTCGTGGCAAAAAGTGCCTCATCCCAACCTTTCTCCGAAGGAGAAGGACGCGTTCTCGAATCTGTCGCAATTCAGCCATTCTTTGGCGAATGAAAAATCGTAATTATTTCTTTGTCTACTGAATCAATTCGCAAAAAAAATCCTCCCAAAAAAATTGAGAGGAAATCTTCAAAAAATTACAAAAATGTATTTTACCACTTATCTACTTCTTCATGCTGTGTATCGTTAGTATTATCATCATCATCATCTGAACTATCATCATTTAATTCAGCAGGTTTTGTCACATCAGTTGTTTCAGAAGATTGATTGCTCTCTGTTGATGGAGTTTCAGATTCTGTTGAAGAGGCACTTTCCTCTGTTGCAGAGTCTGAAGGTTCATCGGAAGTATCAGTTTCTTTTTTTGAATAATTACTTCCTCCATAATTTTCCGGATTATCATGATTGAAAGCATCAAAATCAAAATCAGGCATCAGCTCTGTTTTCACATAATCGATTGCCTCGGTCATTCCCTTTAAAAATTTATTGAAATCTTCTTTGTAAAGAAATATCTTATGACGGTCGTATCCATCTTCATTGAATTTTTTCCGACTCTCTGTGATAGTTAAATAATAATCATTTCCACGTGTTTCCCTTACGTCAAAGAAATAAGTCCTGCGCTTGCCCGCCCTTATGCGCTGGCTGTAAACACTTTCCATCTTTTTGTCATTATTGTCGTACGCCACTTTTTGAAATTTTTAATTTTTTTGAAAACATTTTTACCTGTGACAAAGATAAAATTGTTTTTCAATTGACAAAATAATTAGGCATGTTTCAAATTAAGGCCGTTTGAGTTCGCTTCAAACCTATCGCTGTGTTCATTTGATTGAAGTTACTGCTGCATTTTTTTATCTTGTTCCTGCTGCCGCCTGTACATTTCTGCATACAAACCATTTTGCTCGAGAAGTGATTGATGTGTACCCTGCTCGGCAATAGCTCCGTCTTTAAGCAAAATGATCTTATCAAAATTAAACAACGAAAAAATTCGATGCGTGATGATCACGGCAGTTTTCTGGTGAAGGTAATTATACAAATTAGTAATGATAGCGTTCTCAGTTTTAGCATCTACAGCGCTGAGGCAATCATCAAAAACAGTGATCTGATGTTCTTTAATCAGTGCACGGGCGATTGAAATTCTTTGTTTTTGCCCGCCACTTAATGTTACTCCACGTTCACCAATCAATGTATCGTATTTTTTGGGAAACGAATTAATTTCGCTTGCAACAACCGCGTTTTTAGCTGCCTCAATCACCTTCTCTTTGGGAGGATTTGTCAAACCAAAACCAATATTTTTTTCTACAGAATCACTAAATAAAAAAACATCCTGCGGTACATAACTTATCTGCGACCTCAGCGTTTCCAGGTCTATTTCTTTAACAGGAATGCCATCATAAAAAATGTTTCCTTTTTGAGGATCATACATCCGCAACATCAGTTGAGCGATGGTAGATTTTCCCGATCCTGTTTTGCCGATGATCGCTACCTTCTCTCCTTTTCGGATGTCTAACGAAAAATCTTTGATTGCATGAATACCGGTATGGGGATAAATAAAATCTACATGCCTGAATTCTATATTTCCTTTCAGTGTAATTTCTCTTGCATCCTCCGGGTTTTTGATTGAAGGTTCGGTGTGAAGAAATTCATTTATGCGGCGCTGTGAAGTCGCAGCTCGTTGTATCATACTGGCTGTCCATCCAATAGCGCTTACGGGGAAAGTGAGCATCAATACATACATGATAAATTCACCGATAACGCCGACGCTTATGCTTCCGTTGATCACATAGATACCGCCAATTAAAATCGTAAGTAAAGTACTCAAACCGATCATTAATCCCATAAAAGGGAAATAGATCGATTCTGTTTTGGCAAGTGAAATTGAATGAGTACGGTAATCTTCACTGTTCCTGTCAAAGAATCCAAGCATTGCCCTTTCCTGGACAAATGATTTGATGACCCGTATGCCCGAATAGGATTCCTGTGCATTGGTGGTAAGGTCAGAAAGCAAAGACTGTATTTTATCCGCTTTACGGTTGATAACCGTATTTACATAATAGATGGTAAAAGCAAGGAGAGGCAGTGGTGCCAGTACATACAGCGTCAATTCCTTATTTTCATTCAACATATATGTTACGGAAAAACCAATAGTTGCTGCAAGGTTAATGACATACATAACAGCCGGCCCTACATACATTCTCACCCGGCTTACATCCTCGGAAATACGGTTCATCAGGTCCCCTGTATTGTGGGTTTTATAAAAATGTGTGTCGAGCTGCTCGTAATGTTTAAATATTTCGTTCTTCTGTGCATATTCAATATGCCGGCTCATCACAATAATTGTTTGCCGCATCAGGAACATGAACAAACCACTGATTAGCGCCAGCACCAAAAGAATAATTCCTGAATAAAGAATTTTTGTTTTGTAGCTCACATCATTACCGCTAAGGTTATTTACAAAAACGGTTACCAGCGGATCATAATGTGTAATGGTTTTGGCAGAAACCTGCGGATTTTCACTAAGGCTGATCTCCACTGTGTTCAACACATACTTCGTTACCTGCGGCGCCAGTATCCTGAAGTAATTAGAAAGAACTGTAAAGATGATCCCCAGGATCAGCATCCACTTATAACGCCAGAAATATTTATTTAAAGATTTTAAATGCTTCATTTTTTCATTAACAATTTGCTAATCTGCTAATTAGCCACTGTGATAATCAGCGAATTTCGGAAATAATATTTTGAACCTACTCAATTGAACTTCCCCATGAACTCGCAGCATTTGGTGTTCAGTATTCCTCCTTCAAAAATCTTCTCATCAGGTTCAAAGCCATTACAGCCGTTACTTCAATATTTTTTGCACGGGAAAATCGTTGTTTAAATTTTTGTACCAATTGTTTGTCTTTATTGCCCACCGCTACCCAAACAGTTCCTACCGGTTTGTCTGGTGTGCCACCGCCTGGCCCCATAATTCCGGAAACTGCAATTCCATAATCGGTTTTCATTTTGTTTAATAAACCGGATAGCATTTCGCGAACCGTCTCTTCACTTACTGCACCATATTTTTCCAGCGTTTCCTTTTTTACATTCAGCAAGCTTTCTTTTACCTGATAAGAATAACTTACAATGCTCCCTTCAAAATAAGCAGAAGAACCGGGAACGGACGTAATAAGGCTGGCAATGGAGCCGCCAGTGCAGCTTTCAGCAGTAGTAATTGTCTTTTTATTTTGCAACAAAATCTTTCCCACCACTTCCTGCATTGACTCATCATCGTCAACCACCATATATTTTTCTACCAGCTTTTTTAATTCATTAAACTGACTTTTAATGGTATTTTCTGTTTCGGTTTTATCGAAACCCGATGTGGTTAAACGCAATCTTACCATTCCATAATTCGGCAAGTAAGCCAGCTTAATTTCTTTTGGTAAATTATTTTCAAAATTTTTTATCATTTCTGCAAGAGCCGATTCTCCTATTCCTGCAGTGAGAATAGTTTTATGAAGAATGACAGGAAGCTCAAATTGCTTTTCCAGGTACAGAATTACGTCTTCCATAATTCCCATCATTTCATAAGGAACGCCGGGCATACTGATGAAAATGGTTCCCTCTTTTTTAAAAATCATTCCCGGGGCTGATCCCCTTTTATTTTGGATCACTTCACATACATCCGGCACCTCGGCTTGTTTAAGATTGATAGCTGAAACAGGTTTATGATAAACCTGTTCAAAAAGATATCTCACATTTTCCAGCACCTCTTTATCCACGATCATTTTTCCTGAAAAATACTCACACATCACTTTCTTTGTAATGTCATCATTTGTAGGGCCAAGTCCGCCCGTAATTAAAACAACATCTGTATTTTCACTTTCAAAATCAAGTGCGTTCTTTATTTCTTCAGCATCATCACCAATAGCAACACGGTTTCTTACGGCAATACCAATCTTATTTAATTGTTGGGCTATCCATGCGCTGTTCGTGTCAACCACTTGTCCTATCAGCAGTTCATCCCCGATTGTAATTATTGAAGCATACATATTTTTCATGCAGCAAAAATAAACAGAAAGAGATTAGGCATGTTATTATCAAAACAGAAAGATATTTGGTTTAGTCAATTAAGGATACTAAATACAGTGGAGCAATAAATACAACTGATTTTTTATTTTACTGAATCTTTTCAATCGCCCTTTCAAAATAAGGTGTCTGAGTATTTTTGAATCGTTTGGTAGCATAAAAAAAGCACAAGCTTTAAAACCTGTGCCTTTTTTTAAACAGGCATCTTATAATGCCCGGTATTATCATTCAGTTATGGAGTAACAGTTCCGTTAACGATATATTTAATCCTCACGGTTTTTGTTGTGTCTGTTGCATTAGGCATTCCTGTCAGTAAAACCGTGTACACTTTATTTTGTTCTAAAGTCATGGTTTTATTGGCTGAAATAGTAGAACCATTATCAAGATTAATAGAAATATCTCCGGGAGCTATTCCTGTAAAATCAGAAACATCACCGAATGAAGTATTCGCGTTTACTACATTTGAGCTATTTGCTGAAACAGTAAACATTTCAGCAGATGAATCCGGTATTGCATTTACATAACGGACATACGCGTTGCCGGTGGAAGTTGGCAATGAATCGAGGTTGTCTTTTACAATCATATTTTTATAAGTACCGTTTGCGCCCATTGCAAAGGCAGAATAGTACATATTAGGTTGAAAGGTATAAGACATAGTAGCCAACGCTGAATCAGAACCATTTTCAAATAAATTTACAGTCCTGGGACCGGTGAAAACATTCAAATAACCACCGGTAAAGTTGCCAAAACCAATCGCTGAATTAGCAAGGGCATTGTTATCAAGAACGAATACTACAGGCTGTGTACTATCAGGAATGAGGTTAAATGCCATCAAGCCTGCTGTAGGTGTGGCGGGAACATTTTCCTTCTTACATGCTGAGAACGCAACCGCCGAGAATAATAAAATATAGAAAAATTTGTTTCGGATAACCGAAAAAAGTTTGTGTTTCATACTATCTGTTTTTTTTAGGGTAAATTGATTAATTCGTTTTCACCCTTAAATGCCGGGAAAACTATGCCACGATTCGAGTTAAACGTTGAAATTAAATGAATTAAGGACTTTTTAACGAATAGGACGAATTACAGCCAATGGATTAAATAAGAATCAAATAATAACGGCAGTTTTATGGCCATAATCTTTTAGTTTTGAAAACATGGCGGCCATTTTGGCGGCACTACTTTTAAAATTTTAATTGATAGTAATTGCAAAAATTATTTCTTTTCATTTTGATTCTTTCCTCCTCCGTTTCTTTTGCGCAAAAATCAGAAGATCTATTGAATGCAGCTTTTAAAAATCTTGTAGATGATCCTTCTTTTAAACATGCAACTATAAGTTTGTATGTGATAAATACTACAACAGGAAAAACTGTTACAGAAGCAAATACAGAAGTGGGTGTAGCGCCTGCAAGTTGCCAGAAAGTAATTACTGCGAGCACTGCCTTTGCTATGCTCGGCCACGATTACCGGTATAAAACGACGCTCAGTTATACAGGAAAGATAGTAAACGGAGTTTTAAACGGAAATCTTATTTTGAAAGGCAGCGGCGATCCTACCCTGGGCAGTTGGCGTTATGATGAAACAAAAGAAGATAAAGTTATTGAGGATTTTAAAGGCGCCATATCACGGGAAGGGATACACGCAATAACAGGCCACGTATTTTCAGACGAAAGCCTTTGGAATAGTGAAGTAACACCGGATGGATGGGTATGGCAGGATATTGGAAATTATTACGGCGCCGGTGCCAGATCTCTTAACTGGCGAGAGAACCAGTATGACCTGTATCTAAAATCGGGTAATGATATTGGGGATCCTGTTGAAATAGTTGGAACGAAACCTTCTTTCGTTTATGATCTTCATTTAAAATCTAAAGTAACTTCTGCAGCAAAAGGAAGTGGCGATAATAATTATATTTATTTACCGCTCGATGATGAATATGGTTATATAAGAGGTACAACTCCCATAGGTGAAAATCATTTCACCATTTCCGGTGCTATGCCGAAGCCGGGTACACAACTCGCTTTAACGCTGGAGGCGGCTTTAAAAAAAGAATCCATACAAAAAGTTGCTGCGCAATATCCAAAAGAATATAGTATTGAAAATGCAAAAGCTTTTTTCACCTATACATCACCGTTACTAGATAGTATTGTTTTTTATTTTCTCAGGCATAGTATCAATTTATATGGTGAAGCGCTGATAAAAACACTTGCTTATAATTTTAGCGGAGTAGGTTCAACCGATAGTGGTGTGAATGTAATCCACCGTTTCTGGAAAGACAAAGGGATCGAACCTTATGCTATCAATATAATGGACGGAAGCGGGCTTTCACCTTCTAACCGTGTTACAACAAAAGCACTTGTAACGGTAATGGAATATGCGCGAAAACAAAAATGGTTTCCTTCATTTTACGACGCCCTTCCAACGATCAGTGGCATTAAAATGAAAAGTGGTTCTATTAATGGAGTTATATCTTACACAGGTTATATTAAAGGAAAAAATAACGAGAATTACACATTTTCTTTTGTAATCAATAACTACGATGGTAACGCCAATGAAGTGCGTCATAAAATGTGGAAATTGTTAGGCATACTATAAATATGGAACCAATGAGTTACATCAGAGGAAACTTATACAAAATTTTATACCTTCATGAGTCGCTGCCCTATATACATCGCCTGTATATAACGCGTATGGTTACACGATTTCATCCTGCTTGTAATTAGCATTTTGATATTTTCCCGCAATAATAACCTTTCTTCGTTTGGCATGAAAATAGAGGCTGGTAAAGAAAATTTCAAAATGTATCCGGTTTATGCTACAAAACTTTTTTTTACATTTCTACTTCGGTGCTCCAAAAATACCATTCCATTCCCTCCATCAAATAGAACACAGTACGCCAAATATTATTATTTGGGCTGCGCCCGTTATGTTCTTTTTTGTTTTGCTTGAATGGTATTTATCGAGAAAACAAAATAAACATTTGTATGAAAAAAAGGATACCATTGGTTCTATTGCTGTCGGAGTGGGGAATGTCATCATCAATTTTTTTCTGAAACTTTCGATTTTTTATCTTATCATCCTTATCTATAATTGGATCCCCTGGCGCTTTCCACTTGTCTGGTGGACATTTATTCCGTGCTACCTCATCTTTGATTTTTGCAGTTACTGGGCGCATCGTATTTCGCACAGCCAGCGCTTTTGGTGGGCAACACATGTGGTACATCACAGCAGTGAAAATTACAATCTTACAGTTTCATTCAGGCTGAGTTGGGTGCAAAATTTAAAAATCATTTTCTTTCTTCCTGTTGCATTTATAGGTTTTCATCGAGCAATACGTAAAACTGACGAGTTAAAAA
>CAWFFT010000061.1:0-50039 GCA_963815085.1 uncultured Chitinophagaceae bacterium
AGCCGTCTACCCGGATACCAGTGCCGGCCTGATTGCAGAGAACACCGAATTTGACGTTCCTGTCGCTGAAAATCTGATCACAGCAGACTTGCCTGATGTTGCTTTGATCGAGTTTATCCGCCGTATGGATCCGATGAAAATTCATCAACGGGAACTCAGTCAGGCTGATCGTGAGCGCTTTTTTCAATTAAGCGGAGCATAGCAGGTGAATGGTGCAATTCTGGAAGTCGGAAATTTAAAACAGCAGGACAATTTTGTTCCTTTGCCGTACCGTTGCGTGAGTTTCCAACCCTATGACGGTGACATGGATGCTGCTGTAATAGAGCGCTATCTGCTGGACAGGGAGGTCTACCGGCGCACGGACATTATTATTTTGCACAATTCCCACCAGGAATATGCCGTTGCCGCCGTACAGCGCACCGGTTCTGAGACCTTATTCAGTCCGCTTGAAAAAATAGAAATTCTGGCTTTGCCTGATGACTGTGTTTTTATCACCGACCCCAACACGGATCCTGCCAACCGTTCGGCATTGGCTAAATTAGCTATCAGGCATAATGTCTCCATGGATCAGACGGCGATAGTGGTCGGCGCCTTTGACCATATCAATATTATTCATCATCCCAAGCCAATGGTGTTGCGGGTAATTGAAGTGGTTCCCCCCGAACCCCCCAAGCTTTATCATATGATTAAACAGGTATTAAGTTATGCCGATTTGCCGCCCATCATTCCGGAATTAGAGACTATTGATCTGCGCGATCTTGCCGGTACAGTGACCCCCGAAGCTTATTTAGTGCCTTGTCGCTCCGGAGGGCTTAATAATTTATGCGCGCCTGTTTATTTTCTTGATGAAAGGCCAAAACAACGCCAAAACTGGACTCTGCTGGGATGTGAACGCAGTTTGCAATTTCATCGTCATTATTATGGAGACGAACCCCCGCGTGTGGAAATGTGTCCACGCAAACTGCTTAAGTCCGATAAAAAAGCAACCATCCTGAAGTGTTGCCTGCTGGAATATGAGTTTGAACAGGACAGTAACGTCATGATAGTACCCTGGGGTACGGATTTAAACATGATTGAAAAGGCATTGCGTCAACTTTCGAAAGGAGTAGCTTATGGCTGAGCTCGCGTGGGGAAATATTATCAAAAATCAGCGTAATCCCCGGGTAGAAAAACCACGCAAAACCGGTTGCACGATGGTGATGGATGTCGGCAAAAGTCTGGAAGAGACCAAAAGTATCTTGCAGATAGCTTCAAACTATATTGATCACTGGAAGTTTGGTTTTGGCACCACTGTCTTCATGGACAAAGCCCTGTTGCAGGAAAAACTGCAATTACTGGCGGCGCATAATATCCTGACTTTCCCCGGCGGGACCTTGCTTGAAGTGGCGTTGCTTGAACACCATTGCCGGGTCTATATGACCCATGCCAGGGAGCTTGGTTTTACGGCTGTGGAAATTTCTGACGGCACGTTGCCAATTCCCCGGTTCAGACGCAAAAGGATTATTGAATGTGCTTTGAATGCCGGATTGATTCCGATCACTGAAGTTGGTAAAAAAGATCCCAAACGGCAACCGACCGCTTATCAGATTGCGGAAGAGGTTTTGGAAGACCTGGAGTGGGGCGCAGCCTGGGTTATCATAGAAGGCCGTGAATGCGGTCAAGGGGTGGGTGTTTTCGATGACTCTGGAAATGTTGAAGATTTTGAGGTAGACCTGATTGTTGAAATGCTGGGCGATAAACTGGATTCACTGATATGGGAAGCGCCGCTTAAATTCCAGCAGGTATTTTTTATCGAAAAATTCGGCGCCAATGCAGGGCTGGGCAATATCCCGATTGATCAGGTTCTCGCTTTGGAAGCATTACGTAACGGCTTACGTTTTGACACGTTGAACCGTGTTTCCGGCAAATTATTACGCGAAGGTTCCTGGGACCCCAATCAGGTTGAAGCAAATGGAGCTATACCCAACACGGCTATTGATCGTGGATATTGTCCCCCTCTCCTCAGGGAGAAGGCAAGGGTGAGGGGAATTTAAAAAGTAAAATTCATGACCGCATACAGAATGTCAATATTCCTGCCAACCCGTCGCCACGTACAAAAACGAAATGAGCATCCATGAACAACAGCCTCGTCAATACAGGAAAAAGTTCTGGAGGTTGGCTCAAGACTGAAGAAGGCTCCGTCGGATAAATTGATCAATTCAGTATTTGCCGCTGAATTAAACCATCAGGCCCATTTGTTTGAGGCGATGGGTCTGGTTGATATTACCCATACATTGATTGCCATCGAACTGCAAACGATTCCGAAAACAGCCGGCTATCAATTACTGGCCCGGTTACTCGAACTGCAAAAAAAGCCGGAAACTTTTGTCATGACGCCGGACAGAGGCGATATTTATACCAACCGCGAGGCCTGGCTGGCAGAACGTACCGATGCAACAGGCTGGCTGGGCGCAGGCCGCGCCCGTAGGGAAGTGACCACTACCGCGTTTATTCTGCTTATGCGGCACATACTCGTTGAGTTTACCGAAACGTTGATAGAGCTGGCTTTGGCGATCACCCATCAGGCAGAGCATCACAAGCTTTCCATCATGCCGGATTACACCTATTTGCAGGCAGCCCAGCCAACCACCTTCGGACACTACTTATTGGGTTTCACTTATCCGCTGCTGCGCGATCTGGAGCGGCTGGAATCATTATTGACGTGGCTCAATCATAGCCCTATGGGCTGCGGCAGCACCAATGGCTCCCGATTATTACAGGGACGGCAACAATTGGCGGATTTATTGGGATTTAACGGCTTGATTGCCCATGCCCGCGATGCCATGTGGCAAGCCGATTTATTCATTGAAGCCATGTCAATACTGACGACATGCAGTATCAATCTCAGCCGTCTGGCGGAAGATCTGCAAGTCTTCAGCACCCAGGAATTTGCCTTGATCGAACTGGATGACCGGCATGCCCGCGCCAGCAAAATCATGCCGCAAAAAGAATCCATTTGCTTTAACTCATATCCGGGGCGTCGCCAATAAAATGATCGGCGTATTGGCCTCGGTTGCTGCTTCCGCCAGAACGCCTTCCGGCCAACCGGACAATAGACTGTTGATATACGGTGAATTACCCGAAGCGGTACATACTGTCAATAATGCTGTGGCATTAATGTCCGAAGTGCTGCAGGAAATAACATTAATACAGACCGAGGCAAGGCATTAGTGGAATCCGGCTGGATACTGGCGACCGATCTGGCTGAAACGCTGGTACTAGAATGCGGACTTGATTTTAGAAGCGCACATCAACTGGTGGCTTTTCTGGCCAGTGAATATCAGGGCAAAAGCATCCTGGAACTTGATCATGAAGCAATAAATCATTTTGGCGAGTCTGTCCTTGGACAACCCGTTGCAATCACTGAAGCACAGCTCAAAAGCGCTTTGGATGCCTGCCAGGCCATACAGGCGCGGACAGAACCCGGCGGCACCGCGACGCATTGCATGGATAACATGATAGCGGATTGCCGGGAAAGACTGGAAAGCTGTCATGAAAAAAACCAAGCCAACCAACTTTATTTTGCAAGAAGACAACAGGATTTATTGGAACGTGCAAAGAAGGAAGTCGGCTAATGATAAGTGGTAATTCCAGAATCACGCAGAGGAATTCAGCAATGCCCAGACCCATCGTTGATTATATTATTGTTGGCGCAGGCTCGGCCGGTTGTGTCCTTGCCAACCGGTTGAGCGAAGACCCAAACTGCCGGGTTTTATTGCTTGAGGCAGGCGGCGAAGATGACTCTGCGGTCATCCATACACCGGCCTTGTTTTCCCAATTACAGGACAGTCCCTACGATTGGAGCGACCGGACCCTGCCGCAATCACATATGCACGGGCGTCGCATTTATATACCGCAAGGGAAAGTTTTGGGCGGCTCAAGTTCCATTAATTACATGATTTACATGCGCGGCAACCGAGGCGATTACGATCACTGGGCGAATCTTGGCAACACAGGCTGGAGTTATGACGAAGTGCTGCCCTATTTCATTAAGGCAGAAACCAATGAAGCTTTTACCGATCGCTATCACGGCCGTTCGGGACCGCTGGTGGTTTCCAGTCACCCGCACATAAGCCCCGGTGACTCAATGCTATCTTACGGCAGCGCAGGAAGCGGGGATAACTTACAATCCGGATTTTAATGGCGAACGTCAGGCAGGCTGCGGGCCTTTGCAAAGAACTATTGCCGACGGTAAACGAAGCAGCGCCGCCGTCGCCTATCTTCACCCGGCGCGGATTCGCCCAATCTGACCGTAATCAGCCATGCACTGGCTACCAAACTGCTGTTCAGCAACAATCGCATCATCGGCGTGCAATATCTGCGTTTCGGAGTAGTCGAACAAGCCTATGCCGCCGAAATAATTTTGTCCGCCGGCGCCTTCCGTTCACCGCAATTGCTCATGCTGTCGGGTTTGGGGCCCGGCATCGGAGCTTGAAGAGCTCGGTATCGAGGTGCGAGTGGATTTACCGGAAGTCGGCAAGAATCTGCAAGATCACATTCATGCCCGGGTGCGCTGTGAACTGACGCAACCCTTGACCTTTGCGCCGCTACCCAGTCGACGATAAAGCTGCGGCTGCACGTGGCTTATGAAGCCACTGCGAACCGGCCCGCTGGCGTCAAATTTTCTGGAGGCGGGCGGTTTTGTCAAGAGCCGTCCTGATCTGGCTTATCCCGATCTGCAATTGTTTTTATTTGGCAATTTAACGCCCGAATATCCCGAAGCAGGATCGCCGAACCGTCACGGCATTGCCCTGACCGCTTATGTCAACAGGCCGCGCAGCACCGGCCAGATAACGCTGTCATCCGCTGATCCGTTAGACCGTCCGCGCATCGATCCGTGTTATTTCAGCGATCCTGTACGATCTTCGCTGTCTGGTGGCAGGCGTCCGCTGGAATCTTAAAATTCTTTACGGACACGCATTTGACGATATCAGAGGCGCTGAGCTGTCGCCGGGTATCAATATTCGCGATGACGCCGGCCTGGAAGATTTTGTGCGGCGCACGGCATCCACCACCTGGCACCCCACCACAACCTGCCGGATGGGAACCGATGCAAAGGCCGTCGTTGATCCGGCTTTGCGGGTCAACGGCGTTAACGGCTTGCGTGTGGTCGATGCGTCCATCATGCCCGCCATCGTCAGCGGCAACACCAACGCGCCGGTCATCATGGTCGCGGAAAAGGCGGCCGACCTGATTCGAAAAGGTTAATGGCTTATCAAACTTTCTTACTAAAAGTGACTTTCCATCGGGTCAAAGATAGTATCGGCAAGGAATCCCGCTCCGCTGACCCATTCAATACAGTCCGGTTGAGCATTTATTCATTTTGCCCCAATTATCCTGCGCAATAATCCACTCTATGTGCGCTCCGCTTAGGGCATTGGTTGTTCTATTATTGTTTCGAGTGCTTGTTGTAAAACATCGAGGTGGGTTTGCACTGTTTCCCAAACCATCACAGAATCAACGCCCAAATACTCATGAGCTAAAACATTGCGCATACCAGCAATTTCTCGCCAAGGTATATTACCTTGTTTCTCCACCAAGGTTTCAACACCAAAGTCCTTAATAGCTTGGCCAATGATTTCCAGATTGCGAATCACAGCATCCTGAGTTTTTCTATCAGCCAAAAAGTCCGTTAAATCGTAACCTTCGATATAAGATTGAATTAACTCAATGCTTTCCAGTGCAGCAGCAATGAAGATAAATCGATCTTTCATAACGCAACAGCTTCTTGCAAGACCTGTTGACGTATGTATTTGTTCAACGCACGCTCGCTGACTATATCGACCTTACGACCCAATGCTGTTGATAGCGCATCAATCAAACCAACCTGATCCAATAGTGTTGAACCTGGCAGAAAGTTGACCAATAAATCAATATCGCTGTCTTCGCGTTCTTCGCCGCGTGCCACGGAGCCAAACACACGAGCAATACGATGAATGAATTAGTAGAACAATTATTTATTTCAATATTCTTCAAAGAAACTTGTGCGAATGGATATCCGTTGTTCTCATAATATTCCAGAATTTTTTGCTCCTGCAACTGCAATTGTGAAAAATCCAAATCTTTATTTTCAAACTGTTTTTCATTCCATCCAATGCTTTCAAGCACATTCTCGTCTAAACTATCCGTAGAAATTTGCGCCCATTTATATTTTTCACCTAAATATATTTTTGCACGTGCTTGTAAAGAATCGTAAAAAACAGAATCAACTGAAGCTGCCGGAAAACCCTTACTGAGTAACGTTGCGTGCAACCCCTCTATATATTTTTTTGCACTTTCTTCATTATCAAAACCAGTTTTCAATTCCTGATGATGAAGATTATCCAAAGTATCTTTGCCTGAAAAAGTATATTCTACCAGGTATTGTTTTTGCGAAAAAACAGTTGTAGAATCAAAAATAAGCGGTAACAAAAAGAGCAGCGGAATTCTCTTGAGATATTTGGTAGTGGCTGGTTTCATTTGATGATTCAAAGCTATATTGAATTTATGAAACGCCCGCGATTGTAAACATAAAATTAAATTTGTTGGCAGGCTTTTATATCCATATTCCATTTTGCAAACAGGCTTGTTATTATTGCAATTTTCATTTTTCAACTTCAGAAGGTTCAAAGAACGAAATGAAGGGTTCTTTAATAAAAGAAATAGAGTTGAGGAGAAAAATGCTTGAATCGACAGATCAAAAAGATTTTGGTGTTATTTCCTCTGCAGGTGAAAAATTTGAAACCATTTATTTTGGTGGCGGCACGCCAAGTCTTCTTTCTGCTGATGAAATTTCTTCAATTATTTCTGCTATTAAAAAGAATTATAACGTTCTTCCGAAAGCAGAAATTACGCTTGAAGCGAACCCTGATGATATCAATTCAGAAAAACTTTCCGGTTGGAAAAATGCCGGCGTCAACCGGTTAAGTATCGGCATTCAATCCTTTATTGAACGAGATCTTAAATGGATGAATAGGGCGCACAACGCCCAACAGGCTTTAATTTCGATTCAACTTGTAAGGCAAGCCGGTTTTAAAAACTTTTCAATTGATCTGATTTTTGGAACCCCCGGATTATCTGATGAAGAATGGAAAAAGAATATTCAAACCGCAATCGATTTAAATATTCCACACATTTCTGCTTATGCATTAACCGTAGAACCAAAAACCGCTTTGCAAAAAATGATTGAATTAAAGAAAAAAGAAAACGTAAATAATGATGTGCAGGCAGGACAATTTTTGATGTTAATGGAGATGATGCGAAATGCAGGTTATGAACATTATGAAATTTCAAATTTTGCAAAACCGGGTTTAAAAAGCAGGCACAACAGCAGTTACTGGCAGGGCGAAAAATATATTGGCATTGGCCCTTCAGCTCATTCTTTTAATGGAAGTGAAAGAAGCTGGAACATTGCCAATAACCGGATTTATATTCAATCTCTTCAACAAAATGAAATTCCATCCGAGAAAGAAATTCTTTCAATCTCACAAAAACTGGATGAATATATAATGACTTCATTGCGTACGATTGAAGGAATGGATTTGAATTTTATTGCAGAAAATTTTTCGTCCGGCGAAAGAGAAAGGATTGAAAAATTGCTTGAAAATAATGTTGAAAAAGAGAATTTTTTCCGGCTAAATGACCGGATTATTTTGACGGATAAAGGAAAGTTATTTGCCGATGGAATTGCTGTTGAATTATTTGTTTAAGCCTTCATCCGAAATAAAATTTGAGGGTTTTTGTTGGTTTACTGTTCCTTCTATTTTACTGCCTGCATTGTCACTAATTTCCTGTAAAATCCTTCAAGTGCCATCAAAGTATCGTGTGTACCACGTTCCACAATCTTTCCTTTTTGCAAAACAATAATTTCATCTGCATGTCGAATAGTACTCAAACGGTGGGCGATTACAACGCTCGTCCTGTTATTCATCAAATTATTAATAGCATCCTGAACCAGTTTTTCACTTTCTGTATCAAGAGAAGAAGTTGCTTCATCCAAAATCAAAATCGGCGGATTTTTAAGTACGGCACGCGCAATCGTAACTCGCTGTTTTTCGCCGCCGCTCAGTTTATTTCCTCTTTCGCCAATTGTTGTGTTATAGCCATTTTCTTTAGTTAAAATGAAATTGTGGGCATTGGCAATTTTGGCTGCATTTATTATTTGCTCTTCGGTCGCATTGTCCATTCCAAGGGAAATATTATTGGCAATGGTATCATTGAATAAAATTGGTTCCTGGGTTACAATTCCCATTTGATTGCGTAGTGATTTAAGCGAATAATTTTCAATTTTAATTGTGTCAACCAGTAACTTTCCTTTTATCGAATCATGAAATCTCGGTATCAAATCAACGAGTGTACTTTTTCCCGCTCCCGAAGAACCGACAAGGGCGACAGTTTTCCCTTTTTCAATTTTTAAGCTAATATCATCCAGGATCACTTTTTCACCATACGAAAAAGTTACATTTTTGAATTCGATACTATTATTAAATTCATGTAAAATAACAGGATTCGCAATCTCTTTAATCGAAATATCTTCTGCAATCAAATGTTCGATGCGATCAATACTTGCGGCGCCTTTTTTTATACTGTAAGAAGCTGCGGATAGAGATTTAAGGGGCTGAATGATTTGTGAAAAAATTAAAATGTACGCGAGAAAATCTCCGGGATCAAGAAATGAATTACGCAATACCAATCTGCCTCCATACCATAAAACGCAAGCTACAGCGGTTACACCTAATACTTCGCTTACAGGTGAAGCCATATCGCGTCTGCGTATAACTGCATTTTTTATATTCAGAAACTGTTCGTTTTGGGTTTCAAACTTATCGAATTGTTTCTTTTCCGCATTAAATGCTTTAATCACCCTGATACCGCCAAGTGTTTCTTCAATAGTAGAAAGTATTTCGCCTAGTTTTTCCTGTGCGCGGGTGCTTTGTTTTTTTAATGAACGGCCAATCCTGCCGATAATAAAACCTGAAATTGGCAAAAACAGTACGAGAAAAAAAGTAAGTTGCGAACTTAAAATCACCATGTACATAAAGAACAGGAGGATTGTCACCGGCTCCCTGAAAAGCGTTTCCAGCAGATTGATCACCGAGCTTTCCACATCGGTAAGATCATTCGTCAGGCGGCTCATGATGTCGCCTTTCTTTTGTTCATTAAAATAACCAATCGGCAACACCAATATTTTCTGGTACATTTTTCTGCGCATATCATTCACTACCAAATTGCGGACAGGTGTCAAAAAATAAATGGCGAGATACAAGAAAATATTTTTTAAAACAATGAAAGACACAATCAAAATACAAATGACCGCCAGTCCTTTTATATCTCCATTTGGTGTTTGTAATGTATGGTTTAACCAAACCTTAAAATAGTTGATTGGATTTATATGTGCAAGAAAACCGGTTTTGGCCGTGTCAGCGGCAAGCGTATTTTGTTTCTTAAAAATCAGCAACAAAAAAGGACTTAAAAGTCCTAAGCGAAACCACAGCAAATAAGTTGGAAAGAATATTGCAAGTGAAATAGGCGAAAATTAACTTAGGATAACGGCCCGCATAACGAAAAATAGTCCGTAAATTCTTCATTAAAACAATTGAAATGCTTAATTAAATTGAAATAGCAGCAAAGTAACTAATTTTACAATGAACGATAATTATATATCATGACAGAAGGCAAAAGGCAAAAACAGGTAGCCACAGAAATATCCAAAGAATTGAATGATATTTTTTTGAAAATGGGGCTTAATATGATTGATGGCGGTATGGTTTCAATCTCATCAGTAAAAATAACACCAGACCTTTATGAAGCAAGAGTTTATTTAAGTTTTTTCCAGGTGAAAGACCAGGATGCGGCTTTGGAAAAATTTAAAGACCTGAGCAGTGAAATACGTGGTGAATTAGGTAGAAGAATGCGGCACCAGTTACGTAGCATTCCTCAACTCACTTTTTATCTTGATGATACGCTTGATTATGTTTTTAAGATTGAAAAGTTATTGGATGACATCAAAAAGCAGGATCAAAACATTGACAATTCACAGGACAAAAAATCCTGAGTTTTATAAAAATCTCCTTAACCAGTAAACCCACAAAAAACTTGCATTTTAAATTTGCATGGCGCTATTTTAAAGCAAAGAAAAGTACAAATGCTATCAATATAATTGCGTGGGTAACTGCGGGCGTTATTGCTTTTTCGACTTTATGCCAGGTATTGGTATTAAGTGTTTTTAATGGATTTGAAGGCTTAGTAAAATCACTCTATTCTAACTTTTATTCTGATGTAAAAGTAGTTCCGGCAAAAGGGAAAACATTTACACTTACGGCCGGGCAACTCAATAAAATTAATGGTATATCCGGCATTAAAGGCTCTTCTTTAAATATTGAAGAAAAGGCGCTTTTACAAAATGAGCAACAACAAACAGTGGTTTTATTAAAAGGAGTTGATTCTGATTATTATAAAGTTTCCGGTGTACCGCAAAAAATGTATGACGGCACATTTAATACCGGAACAGCAGAGAACCCCAAATTGATTTTAGGAGCCGGCATAGAAAGCGCAATTGGAGTTCAGGCGGATAGAAATCTTTTCCCAATTACTGTTTTCCTTCCCAAAAAAACCAGTTCTAACAATCCGCTTGCTGCTTTAAGTGAAGGAAATGCCACCACTTCGGGAAGTTTTGCCATTCAGCAGGATTTTGACAATAAATATGTAATTACCAATCTGCCATTCATGAGGCAACAAATGAAGTACCAGCCGAATGAATATAGCGCTTTGGAAATTTCTTTAAAAGATCCCTCGACAGACTAATGAATTCACGCAGACACTTCAAAAAATGCTCGGCGGTCAATATAAAGTCCTTACGAAATACGAACAAAATATGAGCCTTTACAATTCGATGCAACTGGAGAAATGGTTCATTTACGCAGTTCTTACGTTGATCTTGATAATAGCTGCTTTCAATATGGTAGGCGCTTTAACCATGCTGGTTTTGGAAAAAAGAAAAGATATCAGTGTATTGCTATCAATGGGAGCAGACAAGTCATTGATCAAAAAAATATTCTTAAGCGAAGGTGTTTTGCTGGCGGTAGTTGGAACCGGAATTGGAATTGTACTCGCCTTAATCATTGCTTTTTTGCAAATGAAATATCATCTTATTAAACTGGCCGGCGCTTCTTTTTTGATTGATTATTTCCCGGTAAAATTACAGCTCACTGATTTTATTCTTGTCATATTAACGGCATTGATTATAGCTTTCACTGCATCATGGTTTCCTGCTAAGAAAGCTTCTCGAGCAAATTTTTAACCTTAAAACATAAGGTCAATTAAACTATTTTAAAAAATAAACTTGAAAAAGCTTTGAATTTTCAATCGGTTGTATAATTTTGTTCTCCCATACCTCCGAAAACAACCACCCATCATTCCTTGCATTTTTCCCCCAATTATCTTTTAGAAAAGCAAATGCTTACTTTTCGCGTTTATAATGGTTGAGTACACCATTCCCCCAATTCCTCCCATATTATTTAATGAATTTTTATACTTATCCAGCTTCCCGGAAATTCCTCCTCTGTAATGTCCAAAAAATTATGATAGACTTGATTTTATCATTTTAACCACAGAAAATTAACCAACATGCAACTTTTTACCTCTGCTATTTCTTTACAAAAGAAATTAATATGGACAATTTTTGTCCTCAGCTCGCTTCTCTTAATTTCTGCTGCTACTCATGCACAAACGAGAAATTATGTACTTGAATATTCAGATAATCTTAAAGGAGGTTCAACTGTTTTTGGAAACACGCTGTTAGCTATTATGAAAAACGGTAGTGTTGATACCAAAAAAATGAACGATAACAGCAGTGACGGAAACAGCAATTATGGAAATGATAACGAGGATATGGAATACGTGGATATCGATGGCAATTCTGGCGACGGAGCGGCAACGAGGAATTCTTCAAGTGCGGACTTGATTTTGCCGTCGGGTAGTAACGTAATTAAACTCGCGCGTATTTATTGGGGAGGGCGCATTAAAAATTCGGATTTTGATCTTACAAAAACCGCTAATAAAACTATGAAAATCAGAAAAGGTACTTCAGGTTCTTATTTTGATGTAGTTGCTTTAGGGCTTGACAAAACTGCCATCACCAACGCCTCAGGATATACCGAATACCAGGCTTATTCAGATATAACTGCTTTTGTAAAAAACAATGGCGGTGGCACTTATGAGGTAGGAAATGTTCCGCTTAGTACAGGTTCTGTGAGCAACGGGGGAAACCATGGTGGATGGAGCATTGTGGTAGTATATGAAAACAGCGCATTGCCTTACAACAGTGTGCGAGTGTACGACGGATTTGAACAAGTTTATAACGGCGGTAGTTCTACTACCACCACCGTTACCTTAACCGGTCTTGATGTTCCTTCCGGAACGATGTCTGCTTCTGATGCAAAGATGTCGGTAGTTGCGTGGGAAGGTGATGCAAATCTTACCGGCGACTTTTTGAAGATTAACGGAAATACATTTTCAAATGCAACCAATGCAAATAACAACCCATGGAATGGAACTATAACCAATAATGGAGTTCACGTAACCACGAAAAATCCGAACTATACCAATCAAATGGGAATTGATATCGACATGTTTGATGTAGGAAGTGGCTATGGAATTAGTCCTAACGATAATTCAGTTACGCTGCAGTTTGGAACAGAAGCTGACCAATATTATCCGGGCGTTTTCACTTTTACTATAAAAATGAAAGATCCGACGATCACACTAGACAAATCCGTTACCGATGCTAATAACAATCACCTCGCAGAAAGCGGTGAGATCTTAACCTACACATTAAAAGGCGGAAATAATGGAATCGGTAATGCTAATAATGTAATTGTGGCTGATACGTTGCCGTCTACAGTTACTTATTTGCCCGGCTCTTTAAAAGTAATCAGTTCACCCGGAATAACCGCAGGTACAAAAACTGATCAATCAGGTGATGACATCGCAGAATATGTTTCAAATGGTAGCGTAAAATCAGTGATATTCAGACTGGGAACCGGCGCCACAAGTACTTCCGGCGGTACATTGGCCAGCAACGAAACTTATGAAGTGCAGTTCCAGGTGACAGTCAATAATCCGGGCCAGGGTAAACCAGTTCCTTCAATCATGAACATTGCCCGGGTCACTTCAATGTCAGATGCAAACGTGAAATTTGTGGATGATGGGACAGCAGTCATTAATCCGGAAGCTGGTCCCATGCCGGTGACATTGACAAGATTTACAGCAACTCTTTTACAGAATAACCAGGTAAAAGTTGATTGGGCAACTTCAATGGAAATTAATTGTAAAGAATTTGTGGTTCAAAGAAGTTATGATGGAAAAATATTTACAGACGGCGAAACTGTTACGGGCAATGGAACAACAAATCTTGTTCACACTTACAGTGTAAACGACGATGTGGCTTCTTTTACCGGCACTACAGTTTATTACAGGTTAAAACAAATTGATCTTGACGGAAAAGAAAATTTGTCAAAAATAGTTCCTGTAAAGCTGCAGAATAATACCAGCTCTTCAGTTATTGTTTCTCCTAATCCTTTCAAAGATTTTATCAACATTGCTCTGCAATGGGATGAAACAGAAATGGTATCTGCAAAAATATTTAGTGTGCAGGGAAGGGAAGTTCTTTCTAAACAGATGCAGGTTAACAAAGGAAACAATAATCTAAAAATTAGTGATCTCTCAAATCTTCCTTCCGGAAATTATATTTTGGAAATCGTATCTCCATCTCAAAAAATCATTCAAAAGATTATTAAGTAATTAAAGTAATTAAACCATGAGCCCTTACTCAAGCCACCTTAGCGGGTGGCTTTTTTGTTTATGAAAATAAAAATAACCGCTATTCCTTTGCTTGCAGGCTTCAATTAAAAGGCTTGATTCTTGTGGAATAATTTAAAGAAGGAAAACAGCAATTACACAAATTTGTTTGTTTACTGTAAAAGGCTTTTCGCAATATAAATTTCAAAATAATAAGTTATGAAAATTAAATCTTTAGGAAACCAGGGGTTAAAGGCTTCGGAAATTGGTCTTGGCTGTATGGGTATGAGTGAATTTTATGGAGAAAAAAATGATGAAGAATCAATAAAAACAATTCACAAAGCATTTGACCTCGGCATTACTTTTTTTGATACGGCCGATATGTATGGACCATATATTAATGAGAAATTAGTAGGAAAAGCGATTGCTCCTTTTAGAAAAGAGATAACACTTGCTACAAAATTTGGAATTGTGAGAGATCCGGAAAATCCGAAAAAACGTGGTGTAAACGGAAGGCCTGAATATGTGAAAAGTTCTGTTGAGGGAAGCTTAAAAAGATTGAATGTGGAAGTAATTGATCTTTATTATTTGCATCGTAAAGATCCGGATACGCCAATTGAAGAAACGATTGGTGCAATGGCGGATTTGGTAAAAGAAGGAAAGATTCGGGGAATTGGCGTAAGTGAATTGAATGCGGAAACATTGCGCAAAGCTCATGCAATTCATCCACTTTCTGCTTTGCAAACCGAATACAGTTTGTGGAGCCGGGGTCCTGAGGAAGATCTGATTCCAACTTGTAAAGAGCTGGAAATTGCGTTTGTGGCTTACAGTCCGCTCGGTCGAGGTTTTCTAACGGGACAGATCAAAAAGTTTGAAGATCTTGAAGAAACTGATTACCGCAGATTTACGCCTCGCTTTATGGGTGATAACTTTGATAAAAACATTGAGCTTGTAAAAAAAATAGAATCTATTGCCAAAGAAAAATTTTGCACACCGGCACAACTCGCTCTTGCATGGGTGCTGGCGCAAGGCGAACATATTTTCCCTATCCCCGGCACAAAAAGAGTAAAATATGTGGAAGAAAATGTAAAAGCGATTGCTATAACTTTATCGCAGCAAGACCTTCAACAGATAGAAGATGTTTTTCCAAAAAATGTTGCTGCCGGAACACGATACCCCGAAGCTTTCATGAAGTCAGTAAATTTATGACTTAGATTAGGTTTTGATATAAAATCAAGAGGCTGCTCTTTCTTGAAAGAAATTTTATTTTTTAGATAAACAAGTAAACTTTTTTTAAACCAATTACATGAAAAAGACACTATTCCTTTTACTTGCTTTTACATTTTTTTCAAACGAAATTGTAACTGCCCAAAATTTCTCCTTGGGTGTAAGAGGCGGCGTTAGCATTCCAAATTTAACAGCCGGCGGCTCTCAAAAGAACCCTTTAAATATAGGATATAAATCGAGATTCGGACCCGATGCTGCGATTTTTGGAGAGCATTACTTTTCATCATTATTTTCTATAGAACTAATGGTTGAGTACTCTTCTCAGGGTGGAAAAAAAGAAGGCATGCAGGCTTTCACAACTCCTGCGGAAATGGCTGCGATGTTTCCTGCCGGACAAGCGCCGCAATATTTGTATGCAAATTTTAAAAGCGAAGCGAAACTCAATTACCTGCTGGTTCCTGTTTTGGCAAAGTTTAGCTGGAGAATATCGCACAATAAGCCTTTTAAAGTTTATGTAGATGCCGGGCCTTTTGCAGGATTTTTACTTTCTGCTCACCAGGTAACGAGCGGTTCAAGTATGGTATATCTGGATCAACAAGGCCAACAACCGATCTCGCCCGGACCTCAATCTTTTGAGGCTAATAATAACATTCAAGATCAGTTGAATACTTTCAATTTCGGTGTTTCCGGAAACGTGGGGTTTGTTTATGGGGCGGGACGGAGCAGGATTTTCATTGAAGGTGGTGGCAATTATGGATTTTTAAATATCCAGAAAGGAACGGCGAACGGGAAAAACAATACCGGTGCCGGAACTGTTGATATTGGATACGCGTATTCAATCGGAAAATAAGGTTTCTATAAAACATTTCATTCGTTACGGATGAAGTAACCGGTAGGCTCCAGGCAAAACTTCAATAGAAAATTCTTTAAAACTTTCTGCCGGATCTCCATCTATATGCAAAGGCGAAAAGCGTGGATTTTCAATTTTAATTTTATCAGTTTGAAAATAAAGGATATTGTTTTTTTGAAACTGGTTTGAATGAATATTTTTGATCCTTCCTGATAAAATTTGTTTGATAAAAGATAAAACAACCATGGCTTTGGCCGATTTTTTTACTACTACAATATCCAGCAAACCATCACAAATACTGGCTTTTGGCGCTACTTTAAAATTATTGCCAAACTGATTACTGTTGGCAATCGCTATTAAAAAAGCTTCTACTTCAAAACTTTTACCATTCGCTTCAATTGTGAATGGATAGGTTTTGGCATTGCTAAAATTTTTTATAGCGATTTTGGTATACGAGTTTAGGCCCCGATTTTCGGCTTCAGAAAAATCATGGGCCACCTTCGCGTCGAAGCCAAGGCCGCAAACATGTGTACTCAATTGATCATTAATGAGGAAAGCGTCTGTGAGGCTTGATTTTCCTTCTAAAATTACGTTTATAGCTTTGTCAACTGCGGTTGGAATTCCGGCAGTTCTTGCCAACCCGTTTCCCGAACCGACAGGTATAATGCCAATATTTACAGGCAGATTCAAAACAGCAGATACGATTGACCTTATGCTGCCATCGCCGCCGGCAATTGCAATATCTGTTACGTTTTCATTTGTAACTTTTTGATACAAAAAATCATAGTCTCCTTCTTTGGATGTAAAGAGAATTTCAAAAGCAAGCCCCTTTTCTTCACATATTCCCGTTATCTTTTCTTCCAGGTGCAACTTATTTTTTGTTCCTGAAAGCGGGTTTATAAAAAATAAAAATTTACGCGTCATAAATTAGGATGAAGATGGCAACATCTTATTGAAATTATCTGTCGGCTAAAATAATTAAATATCCGGCAACCGATAAAAGAGTCTATTCCTAAAACCAAATATTTACAGAAGATTGTAATTAAAGCTATTTTTAGTACCACTTTAGAAATTTTGTAGGGACTTTTGAAAGAAGCAAAATAGTTGGGTGTTAAACAGAATTTTTAAATAGAAAAAAACAAAATTATTTTATGTTGTGTTTATTCAAATTCAAAGGGAAGACTTTTAACGATGCTTTGAACAGAAATTAATGCTTGGGTTTTATGAGGAATAATGGAACAAGCGTTTTTATAGCTTTTTCAGATGTAAAAGTAAATTCATCCATGAAAAATTACAGAAGATTTTACTAAGATTTTTCACTATCTACCACATTTCTTATAGTAAGCTGAAATTTGGTATTAAGGCTGATTTCGAAATCATACTCATTAATAATTTGCTGTGTAGCATCATCTTCCAGCATAACCTGGGCGAGATGCATGGCTAAGGTAGAGCCGCTGATCACGTTGCCGACCTTTCCGCCTGTAAATTCTATCTTAAATTTATAACCGGCTTTTCTACCTGTACCGGCTCTTTCAAAGTCAATTCGGTTAAGGTCAAGAACCTGCTCTTCAGAAACTGATTTCTTCATTAAAATTCTTATAATTGGCAAATATTTTTTCCAGATGTGATTATACATTTAGAAGACAGTTTTAAGAAGTGATACCAACATCCGGAGATCAGACGCCGAAGTATTAAATTAAATTTTTAACTATTAGGCGTTAAAATTAACGCAAATATTTTATCATGAAAAACTTTTAAGTTTTTACGACTGTTAATCACTCCGGAAAATACATAAAATAACTTACAGCAAAAAAAATTCCATAAATGATATTCAAAAAATCAGGTACCATTTGTGAAGCAGATGCTGATCAAAACTCTAACTTGTATTTATTGAAGAAGAATTCCTTTTAAAAAGAGAAAAGAAAAAGCTAACTTAGAACACTTGCTAAATTTCATTATTTTTTTGTTCTTATTTTTGCTACTTGGCAAACCGTGAATTATAGTTATCAGATAGCAAAAAAATGTTTGAATTTTTAATTTGCAATAACCTCACAATTATGCATTTTTTGAGTCTGTAAAGAAAGCAAAGCGGCAAATAACCTTTCATAAAATTATGCCGTTTGTAGATTAACTATTCATTAAATTTGTTATTGTCAACAACTTACTAAGGAATGGCATTTATTGATATTAAATTTCCAAAATCATTTTACCGGGCATTGCACATTCCTGCAAGTTCTACAAAAAGACAACAATTAAAAGTTTTACAGAAGTTATTAAAAAGAGCCCGGTTTACTGAATTTGGACAAAAACATCTCTTCGACCAAATACTATTAAGCAAGCACCCTACTAAAAATTTTCAACGCGTAGTACCCACGTTTACTTATGAAAAAATATTTAATGAATGGTGGTTCCGGGCTCTTGAGGGCAAGCCGGATGTTTGCTGGCCGGGAACGATCAAGTTTTTTGCCTTAAGCAGTGGTACCAGTGAAACTTCGAGTAAATACATTCCAATTACCAAAGAATTGATAAGAGCGAATACACTCACTAGTTTCAGGCAATTAATCAGCCTGGCATCATATAACAATGTTCCTAAAAAATATGTAGGTAAGGGTTGGCTGATGCTCGGTGGTAGTACTCATTTGCAAAAAACAGCTACTTATTATGCAGGAGATCTTAGTGGAATCCAGGCTAAAAATATCCCATTCTGGTTTCAGGGAATGTATAAACCCGGAAAAAAAATTGCGAAAGTAACAGACTGGTCTAAAAAATTGGATGAAATTGTTGAGAAAGCGCCGCAGTGGGATATTGCTTTTTTAGTGGGAGTTCCGGCATGGGTACAATTATGCATGGAAAAAGTAATCGAAAAGTATCAGCTTAATAATATTCATGAAATATGGCCTAATCTTGCCTTTTATGTTCACGGCGGCGTAGCATTGGAACCTTATAAAAAAGGTTTTAATAAACTTTTAGGCAAACCGATTACCTATATTGAAACCTATCTTGCAAGTGAAGGGTTTCTGGGTTATCAAAACAGGCAGAATGCAAAAGGAATGAGATTGGCAACAAACAACAATATCTTTTTTGAATTTGTACCTTTTGATCAGAACAATTTCGACATCGATGGGAACATGGTTGAAAACCCGCAAACTTTTATGGTGCATGAGGTTGAAAAAGATAAGAATTATGCAATACTGATAAGTACCAATGCCGGTACCTGGCGGTATTTGATAGGCGATACCGTTCAGTTTGTGGACGTAGAGAAATCCGAGATTGTAATAACCGGACGAACGAAACATTTTTTAAGCCTCGTGGGCGAGCATTTAAGTGTTGATAATATGAATAAGGCTATAAACCTGGTGAGTGAAGATTTGAATATTTCCATCGGCGAATTTACTGTTGCCGGAGTGCCATACGGTGATTTTTTCGCCCACCATTGGTTTATTGGTACAGATGATCAGATAAATTCGGAAACTCTGAAGTTTCTGCTGGACAAAAAATTAAAAGAATTAAATGATGATTATGAGGTAGAAAGAAATCATGCTTTGAAAGAAATTATTGTGGACGTTTTGAGTGAAGAAATTTTTATGAGTTTTATGCAATTAAAAGGCAAAGTTGGTGGTCAACATAAATTTCCCCGCGTTTTAAAAGGTAAAATGCTTGAAGAATGGAAGAAATTCCTGAAGGAAGTGAAAGTTTAAAATCAGGCACAGCAAAGCAAGTTTTAATTATTATTTTAATTTTACCAGTTTCTTTTTTCTTAATAAATAAAAAATTCCTTCTTTATAAATGGTTGATATTATTGAAGCAATACTCAAGGGGATAGCAATGGGATTATTGCTCGTAATATCGGTAGGGCCTGTAGTATTTACCATCATCAAACAAAGTATTAACAATGGCCGGGGCGGAGGTTTTAGTTTTGTAGTAGGCGTATGGATCAGTGATTTTTTGCTTGTTGTGCTCAGTAATCTTTTTTCACAATTAGTAACCTCCGTGATGGATTTCAAAATACAAATAGGAATAGCGGGAAGTATATTTTTAATGGGAATGGGTATTTTTTATATCTTTTTCAAAAAGGTTCATATTCATCCCGAAGACGTTTCCACTCCTTTAAAAACCAGCGATCACGCTAAAATAGCCTTACAGGGATTTTTATTAAACTCATTAAATCCCGCCGTTATTGCTTTCTGGCTTACCGCTGCTACGGCGATTGCGGTTTCACATACCACCAGGGATCGTATTATTATTTTTGCTACTGCACTTCTTTTGAATATGTCTGCCGACGTGGCAAAAGTTACTCTGGCAGGCAAATTGCGCAAAAAATTAACAGTTAAAAACATTCGATTGATAAACAAGATTTCCGGTTTGATACTTGTCGTTTTCGGCACCGTTTTGCTTTTAGGAGTTTTGTTTTTTGTAAGAAAAATTTAATTTTTATGCGTATCTTTTTCATTTTGTCCTTTAGTTTATTTTATGCTTGCAATTGTGCAGCGCAAAATGATTTACTCATTCTGAAAAAGAATAACAGGACGATCAAGTCCTTCTTCCCCGGCAGTGAAATCGATTTTTCAACGGATGTAAGATACTATGAAGGTGAAATCACAGCTATAAAAAGGGATTCAATTTTCCTGGTACAATATGATATCAGGCATGTTTATTCTCCCAATCTTGGCGTTTTTATCCCGGATACCGTTTCCACGTATCCTTTCGTTGTTCCCTTTAAGGATATTATTTCAATTGGTAATAACAAGAAGAATTTTAACTGGAATGCTTCCGGTGCGGCACTTTTTGGAGGCGGTGTCTTACTGACAACAGCAGGCCTCATCAGTTGGATATTTGCTAAACCAAACACACGTTACTATGCCCGGCCTCAATTAGTTATTGGTGCTGCAGTTCTAGGGGGAATTGGGTATCTTTTATTAAAATCGGGGAACAAGTCAATCAAATTGGGAAAAAAATATACATTGCGCTATATAAAACTGAAATAGTAAAATCATATTTTTTGGACAATAAAAAGCCCTACTTTAGAAAACGCGGTTTATTCAGAAGGCTTGGCCGGACATTATTAAAAATCATTTTATACGGATTTCTTTTTTCCATCCTGTACATTTTTTTTTGCAAATGGATCAATCCGCCGATAACTATTACACAGTTTAATAGCCTTATTACCGGCAAAGGCCTGCACAGAAATTATATCGATTACGATGAAATGGGATCAAATATAAAACTGGCTGTTATGGCTGGTGAAGACCAATTGTTTCCCGACCACAATGGTTTTGATTTTAAAAGTATCCAAAAAGCCATCAAGCATAATCAAAAAAGTAAGTCATTACGCGGTGCGAGTACGATCAGTCAACAAGTGGCAAAAAACGTTTTCCTTTGGCAACATGGTGGATATTTCAGGAAAGGACTGGAAGTATATTTTACTTTTATGATTGAAACATTATGGAGCAAGAAAAGGATTCTTGAGATGTACCTGAATGTAGCTCAAACAGGGCCGGGAATTTTTGGAGTAGAAGCAGCAGCCGAACATTATTTTAATAAACACTCTAAAGAACTTTCACGCAAAGAAGCCGCGATGATTGCTTCATGTCTGCCAAATCCTACTTTATTTACCATTCATCCGATGTCGCATAGAGTTGCTTATCGCTATCCGTGGATAATGCATCAAATGAATAACCTGGAATCGGATCCTGATATACAAGCATTATTAACGCGAAAATAAAGACGAGTCTTCAAAATAAAAGATGCGAACTTCAACTGCATTCATTATTTCAATACTGTAGTACCAATGTTATAATTAATGTTTTGAGCTGTTAAAAAAAAATCTTTATTTATTTGTTTATTGTTGACGCTGATTCTTTATTTGCCAAAAAACTTCGAATTCTTGTTCCTACATTCTCTCTTATATTTTCATAAAAAAGATTGTAATCGGCTATATGATAATTTTTCATGTGAAGAAAGATACTTCCGAAAAATTTGGGCTTGTTCACCCACAGAACATTTCCATTAATCTTCGCATGTACAAGCCCCGGAATTACTTTATTAAAATTGCGAAGCACAACACCTTTGTTTAAAGAAGCCGGCGCTAAAGAAGTATCCATTGTCCATGTGAGCGGGTTGACAACATACGCTTTTATTGTTTCCTTTTTTACATAGTCCGCTTCATAACCTTCCTGAAAAGTTCGCCAGCTTACGAAGCAACCGGTTGCTGTAGAATCGTCACAAGGTTTCAATTCAGAAAAATAGTTTGTAAAAACGGGAAGGCCGATTATATAAGCACATACCAACTGTTTTTGCAAAGGGGTTCCTTCAAAAAATTCTTTTAGCAATCTTCCTGCGTGCCACGTTCCCTGGCTATGCGATGCAATGATGATTGGCCTTCCTTTGTTGTAATGTTCCAAATAATATTCGAATGCTTTTTTTACATCCTGGTAGGCAAGTTCCAAAGCTGAATCAGCAGCTTTTTTATTTTTTGTATAAAACGCTTCCAAATTTGCCTGCCGGTATCGCGGAGCAAACACACGGCAATATTTATTAAAAACGCTTGCCTGGTAAAGTATCGCTTCTTTATCTGTTTTTGAATTGATCTTTGGATCATCAATATCAGCATTCCAACCGTCAGGCATTTTTAAATCCGTATAAGAAGTCGGGTAAATAAAAAACACATCTGCCAAAGAATCTTTTTCGGAATCATTCAAATCTTTTGGAACCTCATCAGAGGGATCTTGCTTAAAAGGTGATGCTGCCCAATAATCCAAATCACTAAAATCAGGCATGTCATTTTTACTTTTAAAATCATAATTTACAGGTTGCGTATACATTTTTTTTGTGCATGAAATCATTGATGCGCAAGTGAAAAACAAAAAAATAATTACTATACCTTTAGACAAAAAATATTCTTTGTATTTTGACATCGGCTGCGTTACATTCGTTATTAAAATTAAATTTTAAAAATCAATGACCATACCAGTAGTTGATTTGTCTGAATTTACAGGCGAAGATCCGAAACTAAAAGAATCTTTTGTGCAGAAGCTGGGGAAGGCTTACGAAGAAGTTGGTTTTGTTGCTGTAAAAAATCATGGCATTTCGGCCGAACTTATTCAAGACCTTTACAAGTACGTGCAACAATTTTTTTCTCTTCCGGCAGACAAAAAAAAGAGTTATGAAATTCAGGAACTAGCGGGCCAAAGAGGTTATACTTCTTTTGGAAAAGAACATGCGAAAGGAAGTGAAGCTCCTGATTTGAAAGAGTTTTTTCAATATGGCCAAATTGTTGCTGAAGGCCATCCGCTAAAATCTGAATATCCGGATAATGTAAGTGTTAAGGAAGTAAAAGGATTTAATGAAACACTTTACAAAGCGTATCGTGCATTTGAAAAAGCGGGGAAATCAATACTACAGGCAATCGCGCTTTATTTGGGCCTGGATGAACATTTTTTTGATGATAAAGTTGAAGAAGGAAATTCTATTCTTCGTGCGATTCATTATCCCCCAATTACAGAAGAACCCAACAGCGCGATAAGAGCCGAACAGCATGAAGACATTAATTTAATCACTTTATTGGTTGGTGCTTCTGCCAGCGGACTTGAAATTCTTAACAAACAAAATGAATGGGTATCTGTAACTTCTTTAGAAGACCAGATAGTAGTGAACGTAGGCGATATGTTGCAGCGGCTTACCAATAATAAATTGAAAAGTACAACTCACCGGGTTGTAAATCCTCCGCGTGAATTGTGGGGCACTTCGCGTTTTTCAATTCCTTTTTTCCTTCATCCAAAATCGGCAATGGATCTTTCAGCAGTGAAAGAGTGTGTTGATGAGAACCATCCCAAAGCATTTCCGGATATTACCGCCGGAGAATATCTTGATGAGCGGTTAAGAGAAATCGGGTTAAAGAAATAAAATAGAAATCACTACGAAACTTTTTTGAATGAGAAAATTTTTATTCCCAAATATTTAACGGCCTGACGGCACCAATGATAATTTTTTAAAAAAATATTTTCATGATACTGCACAGGCATGTTCCTTTTTTAAAAGCTGTTTTCTATTATACCATTTCTGCATTTGGTGGTCCACAGGGGCATTTGGGAATGATGATGAAAACTTTTGTAGAAGGAAGAAGGGATGTTACCAAAGCAGAATTAATGGAATATGTTGCGTTTTGTCAAATGCTGCCGGGTGCTTCTTCTACGCAAACAATCACACTAATCGGTTATAAACGCGGGGGCGTTCCTTTGGCCATTCTTACCTTGTTGATTTGGATTTTTCCGGCAAGTCTTTTAATGGCCATTTTTTCTTTCCTTTTTTATTATGTAAAAACTTACCATGTAAATCTTAATCTCTTCTCTTACATCCAGCCAATGGCTGTTGGCTTTATAGCATTTGCTGCATTTAAAATGTATAAGGTTTCAATCAGGAATAATATTACATTTATAATAATGGCTGTAGGTGCCGTCGGAACTTATATCTTCTTTAAAACACCCTGGGTTTTCCCCATCCTGATTGTCCTTGGCGGTGTCGTTACCAATTTCAGCGACAAACGTTACCCGGAAAAAGAAAACATAAAACCGCGGCACATCAAATGGACAAACATTTGGTTATTCCTGCTCATTTTCATGATCGTAGGATTTTTTAGTGAAACCGCACGAAAGCAAGACTGGGAACACAAACGAGCCTTCAATCTTACTGAAAATGTCTATCGTTATGGAAGCCTCGTTTTTGGTGGCGGTGATGTTTTGATGCCAATGATGTATGAGCAATATGTTACAAGGGAAAAATCGAATTATTTGGACAAAGAAGAATATTTAACCGGTTGGGGGATTGTGCGTGCCATTCCGGGGCCGGTGTTTTCAGTAACTTCTTATATCGGTGGTATGGTTTTGAGAGAGTATGGACGAAACTGGCAGATAATCGGATGTTTTATTGGATGCATTTTTATTTTTTTACCAAGCGCCTTGTTAGTTTTATTCTTCTTTCCCGTGTGGCAAAATTTGAAAAAATATGTGGTTGTTTACCGATCGCTAGAGGGCATTAATGCTATCGTTGTTGGTATTATGTGGGCCTCTTTTTTGTACCTCGTAAAAGATATTTCGATTAGTGAACTTGATACGGTAAGTTTTGTAAATCTGTTTGTAATTCTAGGCACTTTTTCTTTGCTCACCTTTACAAAAATTCCCGCTCCTTTTATTGTTGTGGGATGCCTTCTTATTGGTTTTATTTTTTGAAGAAATAGTAAACCAACATTTATTGAAGATTTCTGTTTTATCGGTAAATAAAAGAAATGCGCGGATTTTTATTTTAGTTTTTAAGAAAATTTACATCAGGCCATAATCCAAAATACGCCGCAGGTATCTTCTGTCCTGTATAATCCACGTTACTTCATAACTGCCGGTTCTGTTTCTTGAATATAAATACAGGTAAACGCGCTGACCAACTTTCGAAATGTAAACAGCATCAGTTGAACGTTCTACACCTTTGTCCTGATAGGTGAAATGCAAATTAAAAAGATCTTTGTAGGCGAGCGGCGGAATATCAACTGTATCACCGCGAATGATCATTGTTACATTGCTTATTTCAGTTTTTGGAACTTTCCCATAATCTCCATAATAGGGCCTGCGATCAATCCTGACTAAATATTTATCATCGTAATTCAGTTTGTGTTTTGCAGGATCAAAAGGAGCAGTTTTTACTTCTGCTTTTATTCCACCTCCCTCAAAAACAATAGAATCTTTTCCAACAGAAGTAAATGGAACTTTTTCTAATGGCGTTGTAGGTGCGCCTTCCCCAATACCAGCCAAAGTAAATGTGGCGAGTTCGGCTCTTACGTCTGGTGTATGAAATCTTTCAAATGATTCTGTTTTGCGTCGCGAATCAGGCATCTCATCATTCTGGGCAAAACTTTGGGCTGCAAAAAAAATGGTTGTCGCAAAAACTAATAGTTGTTTAGCGTTCTTCATTCTAATATTTTTTTGACTATTCTGTTACTTGCGGATATCCTTTGGCTATCCAATCGGTTTTAATATTATGCGGCAAGTTGAGTAAATGATAATTCGTAAATTTCATTTCATTCAACAAACTAATAGCGGGCCGTACATCCGGGCAATGCTCAAAAGGGCAACAGCCGCAGTAAATAACGATGTTCGCATCGCGCGGAACTGTACTTAATGAATCTCTCAATTTTTGAAGATTCTTTTGATCTTTTGTCATGCCAATATCAATAGAATGTGGAATAACAACGCCAGGCCCTACACAATAAATAAGGGGAATATTTTTATTGCTGTTAAGAGTTTGGGCGAGATCTGCCGGTTCTATTAATTGATCGGAAGTCCAGTTTTCGGGATTAGCTTGTTGTGCCTTGCATTGTTGGAAGCCAATGAGGATAAAGGCACAAACAAAAAAATAGGTAATTTTTTTTAAATTCATAAGAACTGTTTTCTCAAAAATAAAATAAAATTTTTGCAGTTTTTGTCAATTAACTTTTCAAAAAAATATTTGCAAAAAAATGCTTGCTGTTTTGAATTGGTATCGTTTTTTATTTTTCTTTGGCTTTCTTTTTGAAAAATCCGCGGAGCAAAAAATTATGTTGAACCGCTTCCAGGTCATCATTTAGTTTTACACTTGCTGATTGAAGGTTTTGCATTGTTATCTTTAAACTACCTGCTGTTTTTTCATCTCCCAATAGCATTCCGGCGGGCGTGTTTGTATTTTTTAATCCTTCATTTACCGTATTAGCGGCACCTTGAAGACTGTTGATCACTTCATTTGATTTATTAGCTACTTCCTGTAACTGGCCAACAGTTGAACGCAATTTGCTAAAGATAACAGTATCGCTAACCAGGTCATTTGCTAAAGTTCCTGAATCATTTAATCTCGCTGTATAGTGATTCACATTGGAAGAAAGTTGTTGGAGATTTATGGAAGCACTGTGTAACGTTTCAACGGTTTTTGTCAGTGCGTCTGCAAACGTTTCATCATTTAACAACTTCCCTACTGATCCCTCGCCTTCTGCCATTTTATTACTAATCACTTTGAGATTAGCAGTTATGGCAAGCAGGTTGTCATTATTTTTTGATAGTGTAGCCATCATTTGATCGGTACTTAACAATTCTTCATTGTTCAGAATATCGCCATTTGAAATTGCCGGTGCCTGCGCGCTACCACCATAAATTTCTATTATTTTATTTCCGATCAGTCCATCGGTAGAAAGTTTGGCCTTCGCGTTTTTATGAATATAAGGAATTGATTTTTCATCAATATTCATATCTACTTCCACTTTGCCGTTTCCAATGAGCGCTACATTGTCTATTGTGCCCACTTTTACGCCGGAAAACCAAATATTATTTCCCTTTTGAAGGCCATTTACATTTTGGAAATAGGTTTTGACTGTTATTGATTTTTCAAATGTATTTTTTTGAGAACCAAGCGTAAGTACAGTCCAGATAAATATGGCCACGCCCAAGGAAAATAAATATTCCTATGATAATCGCTCTCCTGTTTCCGTTAGATCTCATAATTATTGAATAAAATTATATTTATAAAAATTTTGAATTCTCTGGTCATCGCTGGAAAAAACTTCTTCAAAGGTTCCTTCCTTAATAAAGGTTCCGTCATATAACATGGCAACTTTATCGCCCGTTGTTTTTGCACAGGTAAGATCATGCGTAATGATGATAGATGTCGTATTATATTCATGTTTTACCTGGTTAATCAGATTATTAATCTCAATGCTGGTAATCGGATCTAAGCCGGATGTAGGTTCATCGTACAACATTATTTTTGGCCTTAAGATCAGTGTTCTCGCAATACCAATTCTTTTTCTTTGGCCTCCCGAAAGTTCTGATGGCATTTGATTGATTGTTTGCGCCAGCCCTACTTCATTCAATACTCTCTCTATTTGTTCCTGCGTTTCTTTTTTAGTTAAATGTTTGGCATGCCGCACCAATGGGAAAGCTAAATTTTCTCTCACCGTCATACTATCGTATAACGCACTGTTTTGAAAAGAAAATCCAATTTCAAGTCGCAATATCTGAAGTTGTTTACCATTTAGCAATTCAACTTCTTTCCCCAAAACATTTACTTCACCACTATCCTGTTTTAATAAACCGCAAATTATTTTAATTAAAACTGATTTTCCCGTTCCTGATCTTCCCAATACCACTACGTTTTCCTTGTTATGCACTTCAAGATCAACGCCGCGTAGCACTTCATTTTCTCCAAAAGATTTATAAAGATCTTTTATTGAAATCACCACATCATTCGAATCGTACTTTTCATTTTCTAATTCCATCAGTACCTTATGCTATTTGTAATTTGTACAATAAGAATTTCTTCGATAAAAATTAAAAACATGGAAAGAACGACAGATTGATTGGCCGCTTTTCCTACGCCTTCTGTACCGTTTTTTGCATGAAAGCCTTTATAACAACCCACAATTCCTATCGTAAATCCATACACGATGCTTTTAATCAGTGATGAAAAAATATCCAGGAAAGAAATCTTTTGAAAAGCCTGTTGGAAAAAAGTTATAAAGCTGGTCATTTCATTTTGATGAACATTTAAAAAGGCGCCCAGCATAGCAACAAATCCGGTGTAACACATTAGAATGGGTATCATCAGTGTAGTAGCCAACACTCTGCTTACCACTAAAAATTTAAAAGGATTTACCGCTGATACTTCCATTGCGTCTATCTGTTCGGTTACTTTCATCGAACCCAATTCCGCAGCAATATTTGAACCTACTTTACCCGCACAAATTAATGCAGTAACCAAGGGAGCTAAAGCACGGATAATAGCAATTGCCACCAGGCTTGGAATCCAGGATGTAGCGCCAAAATCAGCTAGCGAAGGCCTGGATTGTTTCGTAAAAACAAGGCCTGTGATAAAGCCTGTGAGAGAAATCAGAAATAAAGATTTATATCCTACTTCATAACATTGTTTAATGATTTCTTTCACCTCATACGGAGGCTTAAAAAGTTCTTTAAAAAAGCGGAGTATAAATTGGAAAGCGGAATAAAAATCAATAAAAATGGAATCTATCTTTTTTGAAATCAAATTTTTTTCAACTGGTTTACTATTCATCATGCTAACTCTTCTTTCTTTATTGCAAAGATGGCTTTTGAAAATTAAAATATAGAAAGTTTTTATGCCGGGTCAAAGATCAGGCTAAAAAAAAATCGAACTTCAAAATTTCAAATAAATAATCGGCTGTTTTTTTGCTATATATAAATAAAACTTACTTTTTACAAAAAAATTAAAAACTATGACTTTGTTCGGATTTCTCATCCTTTTATTGATTGCAGCAATATGTGGCGGTATTGGCCAGGCAATTGCCGGTTACGATGTGGGAGGTTGCGTGGTTTCAATTGTAGTAGGATTTATCGGGGCTTACATTGGCTTATGGATCGCCAGACAAATGGGATTACCTGATTTTTTTACCGTGAATGTGCAAGGAAAACCATTCCCGATTATTTGGGCAATAATAGGCTCAGTAATATTCACCTTTATTGTTGCTTTACTACGAAGAGCTTTTACGGGCAGGCCTTAAAAAGTTATTTTTCTTCTTTTTCAAATCCTAACACGACTGAATTGATACAATACCGCAAGCCGGTAGGAGGTGGTCCGTCTTCAAACACGTGCCCGAGATGAGAATGACAGTTTCCACATTCCACTTCTGTACGCTTCATTCCAAAAGAATTATCAGGAAGATAAATAATACTGTCCTTTGAAATAGGTTCGAAAAAGCTTGGCCAGCCACAACTACTGTTAAACTTACCATTACTTCTGAAAAGCGGGTTTCCGCAAACTGCACAATAGTAGCTTCCCACCTCATTGTGTTGATAATATTTCCCTGTTCCCGGCCTCTCAGTCCCTTTTTCACGGGCAATATGATAAACTTCTTTGGGCAAAACTTTTTTCCATTCTTCATTTTTTACTTCCGATGGTTTTTTATTTTTGGGAACAAACCCATTTGTTTTTTTTTCTGTATCCATTTGTTTTCTTTTAATTAAAAAAATCTCTCACGCAGTTTCTGTAAAATTACACAATCAAAAAATGATAGGTTTTATTAAAAAAATTGCTGCTTTTCGTCATGCAGTGCCGATTTTTAAAAAGCATCAAGTATATTTGGTGCTCACAAGGATTTTTTTCATAAATGTTCAATCTTATTTTATTTGGCCCACCGGGCAGCGGAAAAGGAACGCAGTCAGAAAAATTGATTTCAAAGTATCATCTGAAACACCTTTCTACCGGCGATTTATTGAGAAGTGAAATTTCCCGGAAGACCGCGCTGGGGCTGGAAGCAAAAAAATTTATGGACAAGGGTTTCCTCGTGCCTGATGAAGTTGTAATTGGAATGATCAACGATGCATTGGACAGTAATCCTGCTGTTGCTGGCTTTTTATTTGACGGATTTCCAAGAACAGCAATACAAGCACAGGAACTTGACGATCTTCTTGCCAAAAAGAATACGTGCATTGATGTAATGTTAGCGCTTGAAGTGAGTGAAGATGAACTAATAAAAAGACTGGTGAAGCGTGGGCAAACTAGTGGCCGTTCTGATGACAGTAATGAAATGGTGATCCGGGCGCGCATTCTCGAATATCATGCAAAAACCGCTACGGTTGCAGATCACTATCAAAAAGAAAATAAAGTCGTAATGGTAAAGGGCGAAGGAACGATAGAAGATATTTTTAACAGGCTCACTAACGAAATAGATCGTTTGATGAAACAAGATAATTGCGCTTAACCACCTTTTCAAATAAAATTATTTTGATAAAATTTATATAGCATAAAGTAATTTTTATTGCTTTAAATTCTCTTTTCTGCTAAGTTCTTCCGGCTTCTTCCCACAACTTCTCACTTCTGTTTATTTTCAAATAACTTTGATAAAAATTCTTTAGTAAATGAAACTGGGAAATTATGTCCTTGGTGAATGGGTAGAAGGCGATGGGGAAGGGCAGAAATTATACAATGCGATAAATGGAGATTTGGTTGCAACTGCAACAACAAGAGGTTTAGATTTTAATTCTATTTTGGAATATGGAAGACAAAAAGGAAGCACCGCTTTAAGAAAAATGACCTTCCAGGAAAGAGGAAGAATGTTGAAAGCTTTAGCGCTTCATCTTTTCGAACAAAAAGAAAAATTTTATCCTTTAAGTTTTAAAACCGGCGCCACACGAGCTGATAGCTGGGTTGATATTGAAGGTGGAATTGGAAATCTTTTTTCAAACGCGTCTTTAAGAAGAAAACTTCCCAATGAAATTTTCGCATTGGATGGTGAAAATGTTCGCCTTAGCAAAGAAGGCTCTTTTGCCGCACAACATATTTTATTACCAAAGGAAGGTGTTGCCATCCACATCAATGCTTTTAATTTTCCCATTTGGGGAATGTTAGAAAAAATTGCTGTGAATTTATTGGCCGGCGTTGCTGCAGTTGTAAAGCCGGCTTCCATTACTTCTTATCTTACAGAAGCTGTTGTAAGGGAAATTATTGCTTCAAAGATTTTGCCGCAAGGCGCTTTGCAACTGATCTGCGGAAGCGCCGGCGATATTCTTGATTATGTTACTTCACAGGATGTAATTACTTTCACCGGCTCTGCAACCACGGGTTTAATGCTTAAATCACATCCAAATGTTCTAAAAGAAAATGTACCTTTTAATCTCGAGGCCGATTCTTTGAATTGCATCGTTTTGGGAAATGATGTGAAAGCAGGAATGCCGGAATGGGAAATTTTTATTAGAGAAATAAGAAAAGAAATGACTTCAAAAGCCGGGCAAAAATGTACTGCTATTCGCAGGATTTTTGTTCCGGAAAATAAAATGGAAGATGTTTGGAAAGATTTGAGTAAATCGTTATCGCAAACAGTGATTGGCAATCCTGCAAATGAAAAAGTGCGAATGGGAGCGCTTGCCGGACAGTCACAAAAAAAAGAAGTAATTGAACAGGTTCAAAAATTGTTAGCTACTTCTCAAATAATTTATGGAAGTCTTGACAGCGTGGAAGTAATTGATGCTGACGAAAACAAAGGCGCTTTTATAAGTCCTTTATTATTAAAAAATGATTCGCCTTTTACAAGTGAAGAAGTCCACAATATAGAAGCTTTTGGCCCTGTGAGCACAATAATGCCTTACAAAAATATGGACGAAGCGATTGCTTTGGCAAAATTGGGAAAAGGAAGTTTGGTGAGTTCAGTGGTGACAGTGGATGAACAATTTGCAAAGAATTTTATTTTAGGTGCTGCAACTTATCATGGAAGAATTTTGGTGCTCAATCGTGATTGCGCGAAAGAAAGTACCGGCCACGGGTCTCCTTTACCCATGTTGATTCATGGAGGGCCTGGCAGGGCTGGTGGTGGCGAAGAAATGGGCGGATTGCGCGGTATAAAACATTATATGCAACGCGTGGCTTTACAAAGTTCGCCCACAATGCTTACAGCGATTACAAATGTTTATCAACCGGGAGCGAAAGCCAATACAGAAACGATTCATCCTTTTAAAAAATATTTTGAAGATTTGAATATAGGTGATCAGCTTATAACCGAAAAAAGAATCATTACTTCTGAAGACATTAATAAATTTGCAGATTTGAGTGGCGATCATTTTTACGCTCACCTGGTAACCACTGACTTTAAAGACACGATGTTTGATGAACAGGTGGCGCATGGATATTTTATCATCAGCGCAGCAGCTGGCTTGTTTGTTGATAGTTATGAAAAGAACCCGGTTTTATTAAATTACGGGATTGAAGAATTGAGATTCACGAAGCCGGTTTATCCGGAAACGGGGATTTATATTAAATTGACATGCAAAGAAAAAATTGAACAGGAACTAAAAGATGTTACTCCTGAAACAAAGAATGTAAAAGGAATTGAGATTCCAAAAGGAATTGTAAAATGGTATGTGGAAATACTGGATGATACTGATGAAATTACAGGTGTAGCCACCATCCTGACGATGGTGAGGAAAAGAAAATAAAATTTTATTTAGATGGAACCCTACGTTAACTCGCACACAGAACACGGAATTACAACCATAGAATTTTTTCATCCGCAAGGAAACTCTTTACCCGGCAAACTACTCAATGCCCTGGCACAGGAAATCCATTATGCAGGAACGCATGATACTAAAGTGGTCATATTAAAGAGTGCCGGAAACGGAGCTTTTTGTGGAGGCGCCAGCTTTGATGAACTGATTGCAGTAAAAAATGAAAAAGAAGGATTTGAATTTTTCTCTGGATTTGCTAATGTGATTAATGCCATGAGAAAATGCACCAAATTAATCATCGGTCGTATTCATGGAAAATGCGTAGGTGGAGGTGTAGGGCTTGCTGCTGCTGTAGATTACGCAATTGCGGTATCAGAATCAGAAGTAAAATTGAGCGAACTTTCTCTTGGTATCGGGCCGTTTGTTGTTGGCCCGGCTATTGAAAGAAAAATAGGCTCTTCTGCTTTTAGCCAGCTTTCAATTGATGCTTCGCTTTGGAGAAACGCCGATTGGGCAAAACATAAAGGTCTTTTTGCAGAAGTACATCAATCTGTTCAAAACATGGACGAAGCCGTTTACCGTTTGGCAAGTTCTTTGGCTCATACAAGTCCTGAGGCAATGGCAGAAATGAAGAAAATGTTTTGGCACGGAACGGAAAATTGGGATTCTCTTTTAAAGGAAAGGGCTGCAATAAGTGGGAGATTGATTTTAAGCGATTTTACCAAAAAGGCGCTTGGAAACTTTAAACAAAAGATCAACGGGTAATTCTTTATTTTTATCAAATAATTACAATTGATTTTATGCAATGGCAGGGAAGAAGAGAAAGTTCTAATGTAGATGATCGCCGCGGAATCGGCGGTGGATTGGCAATTGGTGGCGGTATAATTGGCGTAATTTTTATCCTCGCAAAATTTTTATTGGGCGGAGGAGACGTTAATGATCTGCAACAATTGGCGCCTCCACAACAACAGCAAATGACCGAGGAACAAAAAGCTGCTGAAGATAAAGAAGCTTCTTTTGTGAAAGTGGTTTTGGCAGATACTGAAGATGTATGGAGTAAATTATTCAGTGACATGGGAAGAACTTATACAGATCCGATACTCGTTCTGTTTAATGGAACTACAACTTCCGCATGTGGGTATGCAAGTGCTCAAACCGGTCCATTTTATTGCCCCGAAGATGATAATGTGTATATCGATCTTTCTTTTGCACAACAATTAAGAGATCAGTTTGGTGCAAGCGGCGAATTTGCAATGGCATATGTTGTGGCCCATGAAGTTGGCCATCACGTACAGGACTTGCTGGGTGTTACAGATAAAATGCAACGGTTGCAACAGCAGCTAAACGAAACTGATTATAATAAATATTCTGTTCGACTTGAGCTCCAGGCCGATTTTTATGCAGGTGTTTGGGCACATTATGATCAGCAAATGAAAAATGTTATTAAGCCCGAGGACATTCAACAAGCATTAAACGCGGCAAATGCGATTGGCGATGATCGGTTGCAGCAGGAATCACAGGGAACGGTTTCTCCGGATTCTTTTACCCATGGAACCTCAGCACAAAGAATGTATTGGTTTAAAAAAGGTTATGAAACCGGCGATCTTAGCCAGGGAAATACTTTTGCAGAAGGAAGCTTTTAGGACCTTTTCTATTTGTATAATTGCTTCCGATTGGTATAAAAAAGCAAAATCATTTGCTTACATATCCAAACTGGAAAATGATTTAAAAGATGGAGGTTTTTCCACTCTACAACGCATTATGTTGCGCATCAGCTTTCAATAAAATTTTAATTGAAAAGAATTTTGGTCAGGATTTTTTTTCTACTTTCTTTCCCACACTACTTTTTCATCTTTTGCTTCTTTAAAAAAATCACGCATTTTTCCATCGCCTCTTCCTGTAAAACCGCCGTCGGGATATCCCAAAATGTTGCAAGTACTGTCAAACACGATATTGTATTTATCACAACAAGGCGCCTTGAGATAATAAACTGTTTTTTCATGATAAGAATAACGTGTAATTGATTGAGGTGTTCCTTCATTTGGATTTGCGGTCATTGAATCTATTTTTGCTTTCAAACATGCAGGAAGTTCTACAGAATCAACAGTTTTTTTATTGGATGAGCAGGCAAATAAAAAAATTACTCCTGTAAAAGTTATTATTTTAATCATATTTTTTCTTGTAACATTACAAAAAAGCATTCTTAAAACTTTACGAAATTTACCGGATGGAAAAATCAAACTTTATTGATCTTATAAAAATATTTTGCAGAAGCGGCCATGGAGGTGCAGGGAGCAGGCATTTTCTCAGGAATAAATTGACCGCTTTTGGCGGACCTGATGGAGGTGACGGGGGCCGTGGAGGGCACATCATTTTGAAAGGCAACAAAAATCTCTGGACGCTTTTGCATTTGCGTTATTATAAAAATGTTTTTGCAGAAAACGGGCAAAATGGTAGTAAGAATAATTGCACCGGTCATGACGGAAAAGACGTGATAATTGAAGTTCCCTTGGGTACGATTGCTACGGTTGAAGAAGATGAAAGAAAAGTAGAAATAATGGAAGATGGAGAAGAAAAAATTTTGTTGACCGGAGGACGTGGTGGTCTCGGCAATTCTCATTTTGCAACTCCGACAAACCAGGCTCCGCAACATGCGCAGCCGGGAGAACCTGGTGAAGAAAGTATTGTGGTTTTAGAACTGAAAGTGCTTGCAGATGTGGGTTTGGTTGGTTTTCCAAATGCAGGGAAATCCACATTGCTTTCTGTAATTACTGCTGCCAAACCAAAGATCGCTGATTATGCTTTCACTACTTTAACGCCTCAACTTGGCATGGTTCCTTATCGTGATAACAAAAGTTTTTGTGTTGCTGATCTTCCGGGCATTATTGAAGGCGCGGCAGAAGGTAAAGGACTCGGTTATCGTTTTTTACGACACATTGAGCGCAACCCGGTTTTGCTTTTTGTGATACCTGCCGACAGTAAAGATCACGAGGAAGAATTTAAAATTTTGCTAAACGAATTGAAAGAGTACAACCCGGAGTTGCTTGATAAAAAATTCCTGATTGCTATAAGCAAGAGTGATATGCTGGATAAAGAATTGAAAGAAGCGATTGAAAAAGAATTGCCTGAAAATATTCCACATATTTTTATTTCATCAATGACCAATAAAGGCCTTGTTGAATTGAAAGACTTGTTGTGGAAGGCCCTTACTGATGCTGAGTAAATATCAAGAGAACGAAATCAATACCTGTTACTGTTAAGTTCGTATTTGATTTCAGCGAATTCTTTAGTAACCACTGAGGAAATCTTATCATTTAAATAATCAAAGGCAGCAATTTTTAACTGGCTCAATTCTCACTAAATCACAGTAGTAAGCTCAATTAGACCTGATGAAGAATGTTTTGATCTTTTGAGGGTAATAATGAAAAGCCCATGAGGTATTCATCAACTTTTCTTGCACATTCTCTTCCTTCAGAAATTGCCCAAACAACTAATGACTGCCCGCGCCTCATATCTCCGGCTGCAAATATTTTGGAAATATTTGTGTGAAATTCTTTATCAGAAGCCTTTATATTACCTCTTTCATCCAGTTCAACTTCAAGCTGGCTCAATAAACCTTCATGTTGTGGATGTACAAATCCCATCGCCAGCAGAGCGAGTTCACATGGAATTTCTGTTTCAGTACCAGCTACTTCAACAAACTGTGCAGGTTTATTTTCTTCTGTAAATTTCCATTCAAGATCTACAATCTTTAAGCCTTTAAGGTTTCCGTTTTCATCACCGATAAATTCTTTAGTGGCGATTGCCCAATGTCTTTTTACACCTTCCTCATGAGAACTGGAAGTTTTCAGAATCATCGGGTAAGTTGGCCATGGCATAAAAGGTGTACGGCTTCCAGGCGGTTTTGGCATGAGTTCAAATTGAGTAACAGAAGCAGCTTTTTGCCGGTTTGAAGTTCCTACACAATCGCTTCCCGTATCTCCGCCACCAATTACTACTACGTTTTTATCAGAAGCAAAAATATTTTCTTCGGTTACATTCTTAAGTGAAACTCTTCTATTTTGTTGCTTTAAAAAATCCATTGCAAAATGAATCCCTTTTAATTCACGGCCTGGAATGGTAAGGTCTCTGGGAATAGTTGAACCACCGGCTAAAATAATGGCGTTATATTCTCTTAACAGCTCGTTTACGCTAATATTAACGCCGACATTAGCGTTACATTTAATTTCTACTCCTTCCTCCTCCATCAATTTAATCCTACGTTGAATCACCCATTTTTCCAATTTGAAATCAGGAATACCATAACGTAATAAACCTCCGGGTTCATCATCCCTTTCAAAAACGGTAACGGTATGTCCAGCGGAATTCAATTGAGCAGCAGCAGCTAATCCTGCAGGTCCGGAACCGATAACTGCAATTTTTTTCCCTGTTCTTACCGCTGGTATTTTTGCTTTTACCAACCCTTTTTCAAAAGCAATTTCTATAATGTGCTTTTCAATTTCTTCAATGGTAACCGCTGGTTGATTGATGCCTAACACACATGAAGATTCACAGGGCGCCGGGCAAATTCTGCCTGTAAACTCAGGAAAATTATTTGTTGAGGAAAGGATCTCATATGCCTCTTCCCAGTTTTTCCGGTAAACGGCATCATTGAAATCAGGTATTAGATTTCCTAAAGGACATCCATCATGGCAAAAAGGCGTTCCGCAATCCATACATCTTGCCGATTGCTGATTTAATTTTTCATCTGAATACAAATCCTCAAATTCCTTAAAATCTTTGACTCTTTTTTCAGGAGGCCTTTTTTTTGGCAGTTCTCTTGTAAATTCTAAAAATCCAGTTACTTTCCCCATTCCAGTAATTATTTCTTTTATTTATTAATATTAACTTCTTTAGCTGCAATGCCTTTCTGCAGCACTTTTTTATAATCCTTAGGAAATACTTTCACAAATGATTTTAGCTGATTTTCAAAATCGTTTAAAATGAATTTTGCTACAGAACTTCCTGTTAACTTGTATTGTTTTGTTATCATTTCGTGCAAAAACCTCTCATCATTTTCATCAAGTTGGTCAAGATCTACCATTTCTTTATTACAAAGTGCATCAAAGTTATGTTGTACATCATACACATACGCAATTCCTCCACTCATTCCGGCTGCAAAATTTCTTCCGGTTTCACCGAGGATAACTGCATTTCCACCGGTCATATATTCACAACCATGATCTCCCACACCTTCAACTACCACATCAGCTCCTGAATTACGAACACAGAAGCGCTCTCCTGCCTTTCCACGAATAAATGCTTCTCCGGATGTAGCGCCATAAAAAGCAACATTTCCGATTATGATATTTTCTTCAGGAACAAAACCAGCATCTTTTGAAGGATAGATAATCACTTTTGCACCACTTAATCCTTTTCCAAAATAATCATTAGCATCTCCTTCCAGTTCCATTGTTACACCTTTGGTGTTGAAAGCTGCAAAACTTTGCCCTGCTGTACCGGTAAATTTGAAATGAATGGTCCCATCAGGCAAGCCCGCACCTTTATATTTTTTAGAAATTTCATTTGATAAAAGCGTCCCTGTTGTCCTGTCAGTATTCCTAATATTAAATGAAGCCTTTACTTTTTTCTGATTTTCCAAAGCGGGCTGAGCTACCTTCAATAATTCCCAATCCAATATTTCATTCAAACCATGATCCTGTTCTTCAGATTTATAAAGGCCAATATATTTGCCGGACGGTTCTTTGTACAAAATAGGAGAAAGATCCAGTTTGCTGAATTTCCAATGATCAATCTGTTCTCTTTTTTCAAGGAAATCTGCCTGGCCCACCATTTCATTAATGGTTCTGAATCCAAGTTCAGCCATAATTTCTCTTAATTCCTGTGTTAAGAATTTAAAGAGATTAACTACATGATCTGCATCTCCTGTAAAGCGCTTACGTAACTCGGGATCTTGTGTAGCAACGCCGACAGGACATGAATTCAAATGGCATTTACGCATCATTATACAACCTTCTACTATTAAGGCGGCAGTAGCAACGCCCCATTCTTCAGCGCCAAGTAAAGTTGCAATCGCAATATCACGGCCTGTTTTTAATTGTCCATCCGCTTGCACCACAACCCTGCTACGCAGTTTATTTTTTACTAAAGTCTGGTGAGTTTCGGCAAGCCCTAATTCCCATGGTAAACCGGCATGCCTGATAGAACTCATCGGTGAAGCACCGGTACCACCGTCGTGACCCGAGATTAATATAACATCTGCCTTGGCTTTTGCAACACCTGCAGCAATTGTACCGACGCCGGCTTTTGAAACCAGCTTCACATTTATTCTTGCATTCCTGTTGGCATTTTTTAGATCGAAAATTAATTGGGCCAAATCTTCAATAGAATAAATATCATGATGCGGTGGTGGTGATATCAATCCAACTCCCGGTGTTGCATGTCTTACTTTTCCGATCCATTCATCTACTTTAAAACCTGGCAACTGGCCTCCTTCACCTGGTTTAGCACCTTGCGCCATTTTTATCTGCAGTTCGTCTGCTTCACTTAAATACCAGCTTGTAACACCAAATCGTGCAGACGCTACCTGTTTAATAGCACTGCGCATTGAATCGCCATTAGGCATTTTTTCATAACGTACTTCATCTTCTCCCCCTTCACCGGTGTTACTTTTGCCTCCGAGCCTGTTCATTGCAATTGCCAGCAAAGTATGAGCTTCCCACGAAATGGAGCCGAAAGACATAGCGCCTGTAGCAAATCTTTTATAGATGTTTTCCGCCGGCTCCACTTCATCAATTGAAATAGATGGGCGGTTTTTCTTGAACCTGAAGAGACTTCTTAAGGTAACCGCTTTTTCACTTTGTTCATTTACCGCTTTTGAATACTTTTTAAAGATTTTGTAATCCCCCATTCTTGTGGAATGTTGAAGCAGATGAATAGTAACAGGGTTAAACAAATGAAACTCTCCTTTTCTTCTCCATTTATATACACCACCAACGGTAAGACCATCAAAAGGAATATCTTTTTTGCTGAATGAAAAGGAGTGTTTCACCAAAATTTCCTTGGCTATTTCATCAAGTCCCATTCCTTCAATTCTCGATGTAGCGCCAACAAAATATTTATTTATTACCGACTTATTAATGCCAAGGATTTCAAAAATCTGTGCTCCCTGGTAAGATTGGAAAGTGGAGATTCCCATCTTTGAGAACACTTTCAACAATCCATCATTAATCGCCTTTTTATAATTTTTCTTAAGCTGATTGGAATCCAATTCATCTCCCAACCTGCCCTGTATCCTCAAATCGCGAATGGTTGAAAGCGCCAGGTAAGGATTAATGGCTGTAGCGCCAAAGGCAATAAGGCATGCAAAATGATGCACTTCCCAAACGTCTCCCGCTTCAATGATCAAACCAACCTGTCCACGTAATCCTTTTTTGATTAAATGATGGTGAACAGCAGAAGTGGCTAACAAAGAAGGAATAGCCGCATGTTCTGAATCTATAGCTCTGTCACTTAATATCAAAACCTCAAAACCATCTTCAACCGCTTCTGCCGCATAACGGCATAAACGCTCAATTCCCTTTTGAAGAGAACCGGGTTTTCCATCGGCCATAAAGTAAGTCTGTAAAGTATGAGCCTGAAAAATACCTGTATCAATACTCCTGATCTTTTCCAGTTCGGTATTAGAAAGTACAGGATGCTTTAATGCCACTGTATGGCATGATAAGGGATCGTCTTCCAATAAATTGCCGTTATTCCCTACGAAAGTTGCCAGGGACATCACCAGTCTTTCTCTTATCGGATCGATGGGAGGATTGGTAACTTGCGCAAAAAGTTGTTTGAAGTAGCTGCTCAGGTGTTGCGGTTCATCGCTTAAAACTGCCAATGGAACATCATTTCCCATTGAACCGATGGGTTCTTTACCTGTAAGCGCCATTGGCGAAATAATCAGGTCAAGATCTTCCTTGGAATATCCAAAAGCTTTTTGATATTTAAATATCTGATCGTGTTCCAGGTGGGTAAACATTACCCGGGGAACGGGCAATTCTTCTAAACGAATCTTATATTTATTCAACCACTCAGCATAAGGTTTCTGTGAACAAATCTTTTGCTTTATTTCTTCATCACTGATAATTCTTCCTTCCTCAAGATCTACCACGAACATTTTTCCGGGTTGCAGTCTTCCTTTTTCTTTTATCAATTTAGGATCTACAGGAAGCACTCCGGTTTCGGAAGCCATAATTACCCTGTCATCTGTAGTTATACAATATCTTGATGGACGAAGACCGTTCCTGTCTAAAGTAGCCCCAATCACTTTTCCATCTGTAAAAGAAATGGATGCCGGGCCATCCCAGGGTTCCATGAAGGATGCATGAAATTCATAAAATGCTTTTTTCACAGGATCCATTTGTTCATTTCCATCCCATGCTTCCGGAATTAGCATCATCATTACATGAGGTAAAGAACGGCCGCACAAGTGCAGTAGTTCGATCATGTTGTCGAGGCAGGCGGAATCTGATTGTCCCTGGTCAACCACGGGCAACAACATTTCCATTTCTTCTTTTGTGAAGAATTGAGAAATAAAACTTTTTTCACTGGTGCGAAGCCAGTTAACGTTTCCCTGCAACGTATTGATTTCACCATTATGGGCAATGTACCTGAATGGTTGGGCAAGTTTCCATGAGGGAAACGTATTAGTTGCAAAACGTGAATGTATCAATCCAAAAGCAGAAACAATCTTTTTATTACTTAGATCAGGGAAATAACCACGCAACTGCGTACTGGTAAGTTGTCCTTTATAAATAATCGTTTTATACGAAAGGGAAGCCACATAAAAACCGATAGCATCTTTTTTAACGGTATTATTTATCGTTTTTGTGGCGTAATTTCTTAAGACAAATAATTTTCTTTCAAATTCATCCGGATTATTAATATGGTCAGGGCAGGCAATAAAAACTTGCTCAATTTCAGGTTCAACCGATAAAGCGGAAGATCCAATATCCTCAGAATTCACGGGCACACACCGGTATCCCATTACTTCAAGCCCTAAAGTTTCGGCACAGCGGTTAAAAATGTCCCTGCATTCTTCACGTAGCCTGATATCTTTCGGAAAAAATACGGATCCTACTCCATACTTTCCATAAGAAGGCAAATGAATTCCGAGTTTTAAACATTCATCAAAGAAAAATTCATGAGGAGTTTGTATTAAAATGCCAGCTCCGTCACCTGTATTCATTTCACAGCCACAGGCACCGCGGTGTTCCATATTTTCCAGGATCGTAAGTGCATCAGAAATGATTCGATGGCTTTTATTGCTTTTTATATTGGCAACAAATCCAATTCCACATGCATCATGTTCAAATTCTGAAGAGTATAAACCTTTATTTTCCATAATTCTATTAGCTCGTTTGTTTAATACTTAATTTCTACATAATCAGTTTCCTGAAAGATATAAAATAGTTCTTTTCCATTTTAAAATTTCTTTCGAAGGCAAATACTGTTGAAATTATCTTTAAAAAGTGTGTAAATAAAATAAAATATAGAATAATTCTACAATTGGCAACTTCTCTCATTTGTTATAAAACGCTTTACTGTAAGGCTTTTTACTAAAATATAACTACAGTTTCCAACCATGACGCAAACCGTCCTAAAACGACTTTGTTAACAGAAAAATAAGAAAAGTGAATAATTGTTATTTTTACTGAAAAATCTCAGTCTTATATGAAAAATCCGGCCTTATCGAAGCCGGATTTTCAATTGTTTTCTCAAAATTCAATTTCTTTTCCTAAGCTTCTACTTTCTGCATTTTTTGCGACTTCTTTCGTTCATCTTCATTCAAAATCACTTTACGCATTCGAATGAATTTAGGCGTTACCTCGATACACTCATCCTGCTGAATATATTCCATACATTCTTCCAATGTCATTAATGTTTTTGGGGCAATCCGTGAGGCATCATCAGCGCCGCTTGCACGATGGTTGGTTAATTTTTTGGGTTCAGTTGCGTTCACTACCAAATCGCCTGGTTTAATATGTTCACCAATGATTTGGCCGATGTAAACCTCCTCTCCCGGATCAACAAAAAACCTTCCTCTGTCCTGTAGTTTATCTATTGAATATCCTGTGGTTTTATCCTGGTTCTTTGAAATAAGAACTCCATTGTTTCGGCCGGGAATAAATCCTTTCCATGGTTTATATTCAAGGAAACGATGCGCCATTACAGCTTCTCCGGCAGTATTGGTTAGCATATTGGAGCGCAACCCAATCAAACCTCTCGATGGAATTTCAAATTCAAGATGCTGCATTTCACCTTTGTTTTCCATAATCGTCATTTCACCTTTTCTTTGGGTTACAAGGTCAATCACCCTTCCGCTATATTCTGAAGGAACATCCACCACCAGGTTTTCGTACGGCTCACATTTTTGTCCATTAATTTCTTTGGTGATTACCTGCGGTTGGCCTACAGTAATTTCATAGCCTTCACGCCTCATCGTTTCTACCAAAATACTTAAATGCAAAATTCCGCGGCCATAAACCATAAAACTATCGGCGCTACTGGTTTCAGAAACACGAAGCGCAAGGTTTTTCTCCAGTTCTTTTTCGAGTCTGTCTTTTAAATGCCGTGACGTAACAAATTTTCCGTCTTTACCGAAGAACGGCGAATTATTAATACTGAATTGCATGTTCATCGTGGGTTCATCCACGCTGATAACAGGCAACGCTTCGGGATTTTCAAAATCTGCTAAAGTTTCTCCAATATTGAAACCATCAATTCCTACCACTGCACAAATATCGCCAGCGTTTACCTCTGTCACTTTCTTCTTGCCTAATCCTTCAAAAACGTACAATTCTTTTACGCGTGTTTTTTGAACTGTTCCATCCAATTTTACTAAGGATAACGGTTGGTTATCTTTTATAACTCCGCGTGCCACTTTTCCTATCGCGATTCTTCCTAAAAATGAAGAATAATCCAATGACGTTATCTGCATTTGCAACGTTCCATCTTCAGCAGAAGGTTCAGGTACTTTTTCGAGAATGGTATCTAATAAAGGAAAAATATTATCGGTTGGTTCAAGAGTAGTATTCATCCAACCTTGCTTGCTGGAACCGTAAATAGTAGAAAAATCAAGTTGTTCTTCTGTGGCATCAAGATTAAAAAATAATTCAAAAACCGCGTCATGAACTTCATCAGGACGACAGTTCGGCTTATCAACTTTATTAATTACCACAATTGGACGAAGGCCTAATTGCAAAGCTTTTTGCAACACAAAACGGGTTTGCGGCATTGGTCCTTCAAAAGCATCAACCAATAAAAGAACGCCATCCGCCATTTTCAATACACGTTCTACTTCTCCTCCAAAGTCACTATGGCCCGGCGTATCGATTACATTTATTTTTACGCCTTTATAAGTAACGGAAATGTTTTTACTAAAAATCGTAATGCCACGCTCTCTTTCAAGATCGTTACTGTCCATGATCAATTCACCGGATTCCTGGTTTTCACGAAAGATATTCGTACTGTGCAAAATCTTATCAACCAGCGTAGTTTTTCCATGGTCAACGTGAGCAATTATTGCGATGTTTCTAATGTCCATAATTTTCTTTAACCTGAAGGGCTTTAAGCCCCAATTTTTTTGAGGCTGCAAAGGTAAGTCAATTAAGATTCTTAGCAAGGTGAAAATAGAAACTTAACAGTTACAGTAAATGGACAAAAACAATAAATTTTCCTTTCAATTTTTTCGATTTTTCACACAATTATTGGTTGTCACTTCTAAAAAATCTAAAAGTACCTTTGCCATAAAAAATAAGTAGTTTAAACCTTGAAAAGTTTTGGGAATTATTTTTTTAATCGAATTGATCCAAAAGTATCAACAATCAACTGATTATTTATAAAATACAGGATTAAAATTAATTTAGCTGTCTTGCAGTAAATCAATAAATAAACATGATTTTATTTCCCCAAAAATTCAAAAACTCTATTACATGGAACACATCAGAATACTTTCAGGGAAAAAAAGAATAGCGCTCGTTGCGCACGATAATAAAAAGAAAGACCTGGTAGAATGGGCGATTTATAATAAAACCGTTTTATCAGAACATGAACTGATTGCAACAGGAACTACAGGCCGTTTGTTGGAAGAAAAACTGGGGAGGCCGGTGAAAAAATTGTTGAGCGGTCCGCTTGGAGGTGACCAGCAAATGGGCGCCATGGTGGCGGAAGAAAAGCTTGATATGATGGTTTTCTTTTGGGATCCGATGGAAGCCCAACCTCACGATAGTGATGTAAAAGCCTTACTGCGCCTTGCAGTCGCCTGGAATATTTTAATGGCCTGTAATCGTACCACCGCCGATTTCATCCTTACTTCTGCGCTGATGCAGATAGATTATCCGGCAGTTGTCCCGGATTATACAGGCTATTTGACGAGAAAGTTGATTGACTAAATTTAAGAACTTCTCAATTTTTGTTTCACGCTTTCGGTTGTAAATTGCATATCCCTTATGCGTTTCCAACTCAATTCATCATATAAACCCGCTGGCGATCAGCCAGAAGCCATTGAACAACTTACCAAAGGTATTCTTGAAGGTGAGAAGTACCAGACTTTGTTAGGAGTAACGGGGAGCGGAAAAACCTTCACCATGGCCAATGTAATCCAAAATGTGCAGCGGCCAACATTGGTGCTCACGCATAACAAAACTTTGGTAGCGCAGTTGTACGGCGAGTTTCGACAATTCTTTCCGGATAATTCCGTTGGTTATTTTGTTTCATATTACGATTATTACCAGCCGGAAGCGTATATGCCTGTCAGTGATACTTACATTGAAAAAGATTTAAGTATCAATGAAGAATTGGACAAACTTCGGTTGGCTGCCACGTCACAATTATTAACAGGAAGAAGAGATATTATTGTCGTCGCCAGCGTGAGTTGTATTTATGGTATCGGTAATCCCAAAGATTTTGCAGAAGGTGTTGTGAGAATTGAAGAAGGCCAAACAATTAGCCGCCAGGGATTTTTACATTCGTTGGTAAATAGTTTGTATTCAAGAACACAAGGAGATTTTGCAAGAGGAACTTTTCGTGTGAAAGGTGATACCGTTGACATCAATCTTCCTTACATGGATAATGGTTACCGGATTACTTTTTTTGGCGATGAAATTGAAAGCATTGAAACCCTTGAATTGAGTTCAGGAAAAAGAATTTCAAAAGTGGATAATGCGGCAATCTTTCCTGCGAATCTTTACATTGCGCCTAAAGATAAACTGCAACAAATCTTATACGAGATACAGGATGAGGCTGCAAGGCAAACAGAATATTTTAAAGAAACAGGAAAATATATTGAAGCGCAAAGGATTTCCGAAAGAGTGAATTATGATGTTGAAATGATTCGCGAATTGGGTTATTGTAACGGTGTTGAAAATTATTCAAGATTTTTTGACAGGCGCGAACCCGGAACACGCCCGTTTTGCCTGCTTGATTATTTCCCTAATGATTTTTTATGCATCATAGATGAAAGCCATCAAACGATTCCGCAAGTTAGCGGTATGTATGGCGGTGACCGTTCAAGAAAATTAATTTTGGTTGATTATGGTTTTCGTTTGCCGTCGGCTTTGGATAATCGTCCTTTGAATTTTAATGAATTTGAATCAATGCTGAACCAAACGATTTATGTAAGCGCTACGCCCGGGGATTATGAATTGGAAAAATCAGGCGGTATTGTAGTGGAACAGGTGGTGCGGCCCACAGGATTGCTTGATCCTCCGATTGAAATCCGACCTTCAGTAAACCAGATTGATGACCTGCTTGATGAAATTGATAAAAGAGTAACCAAAGGTGATCGCGTTTTGGTTACTACTTTAACGAAGCGCATGGCCGAAGAAATGGATAAATATTTACACCGGATTAATATCAAATCAAAATATATTCACAGTGAAGTGCATACTTTGGACAGGATAGAGATACTTCGCCAGTTGCGTTTGGGAGAAATTGATGTTTTGGTAGGCGTAAATCTTTTACGCGAAGGGTTGGATTTGCCGGAAGTATCACTGGTGGCCATTTTGGATGCAGATAAAGAAGGTTTTTTGCGCAATGAAAGATCGCTTACACAAACTGCGGGTAGGGCTGCCCGTAATGTAGAAGGCCTGGTAATTTTTTATGCTGATCAAATCACAGAAAGCATGCAAAAAACAATTGATGAAACAAACCGTCGCCGGGAAAAACAAATTCAGTATAACATTGAACATAACATCACACCGAAGACCATCAAGAAATCCATTGAACAAATAATGGGACAAACTTCGGTGCTGGATATTAAAGGAACAACGGAATCACCTTATGCAATTGATGATAACTTAAATACTATCGCTGCAGAAGAACAGGTGGAATATAAAACAATTCCTCAAATGGAAAAAGCCATTTCACAAATAAAACGAATGATGGAAAAAGCGGCCAAAGACATGGATTTTATGGAAGCCGCAAGATTACGTGACGAAATGTTCAGGATGCAGGGAGAGTTAAAAGGAATGAAATCGTAAATATTGTATTGGAAATTTTAATTTCCAATTTTTTATTTCCTGATAAAACTGACAATATCATTTACCAAAGTTTGGTCCAAAGGCATTGAACTATCAGTATAAGTCTTATTTTCATTCACACAATTTTCGCCAGCATTTTTTAAAGTATGCGACATATTTGGAATCATATCCAGCTTACTTTTCGGATTGGCTTCATGAAGATTTTTTGCATCTACCTGCTGCACCTGAATATCGCAAGTACCTTGTAAAATCAGGATTGGGCAATTCAATTTTTTTATTTCTTCTTGAGGAGAATATATAAGCCATGAAATCATATAAGGCTGGATCGATTTTCTAAATAAAGGTGCCAGCATTTGCGGAACATCGTTGACTTCTTTACCATTTTTAAGCTGATTAAAAATTGCAGGAATTTGTTGCTTTACTGAATCAGGTAATGGCTGTTTTTGCATTTGTTCTTCCAATACTTCATCAATCGGTCTGCCCGCGCCTGCTACTGATATATAACCTTTCACTTTTTCTTTTTCACTTGCCAGCATCGCTATTAATGAACCTTCACTATGACCGATAAAATAAATGTTTTTAAAACCAAGTGTATCGTATAAATAGTCAAATATTTTTTCAGCATCTTTTACATAATCGTCAAAAACCAAATCACTTTCTTTCATTCCTGCATAAGCGCTTTTTCCGATGCCGCGTTTATCGTACCTGAAAGTGGCAATATTTTGAGAATCTAAACTGTAAGCCAGCAATCGGTACTCGTTGGTTGGAGCGCTGATGGTGCTATTTCCGTTCCGGTCAGTCGGTCCTGAACCGGCTATAATGATGGCTAAAGGTTGCTGCTTATTTTTTGACAATAACGTTCCGTAAAGTTTGCTTCCAACTGCAGACGTAATTTCAATTTCTTTTTCACCGGAATGAGCAGGAATTGCATTTTGCGTTTCTACATTACCGTTAGTTCTTGAAAAATTCAGAGGTAATTGCGCACCATTTTGACTCCAGGTTCCTGCGATAGAATCCTCTCCTATAAATTTTCCTTCATAAGAACCGTTGATCATTTTTATACCAAGATGTACACTATCTGCATTTGCATTGATAGCGCTGAAAGGCAGTCCAACAGCGTTTTGTTTTGGACTGTCCCATTTTCCATCAATTTGTCCGTCGTTGCCTTTGGTAAAGTGGAAAACAATTGGAAGCTGAGTGCCATTTAGATCTATATTGCCTTTCCACGTGCCGGTTAGTGTTTGTGCAAACAAGGAAGATCCAATAAATAATACGGTAACAACCAGCAGTATACCTTTTTTCATTTTTTAAACAAAAGTATTGAAATTAGAAATGCTCCGGTGTTCAAAAGTCAGACTGTCAAATTTCTGAACACCTCTTCCAGGCTATTGTTTTTTGTTTTGAGGGAAAGAATATCCAGGTTGTTATGAAGGCTAAATTCAAGCAGCAGTTTTTTTACTTTTTCAGGATCGGAAGTTTGTAATTGATATTCGTTCTGGTTTTCCTGTACTTCCTCAACGCCGGGAAGATCTTTTAATAATTGCACCTCCGTTTTCTTTCCAAACACAACCAAAATGATATGCAAATTTTTGTTGGAAGATTGTAAATTCCCCAACGTGTCATCAGCCACAATTTTACCTTTACTGATAATAATCACCCTATCGCAAACGCTTTCTACTTCCTGCAAGATGTGGGATGAAAAAAGAACGGTTTTATTTTTTCCAAGCTCTTTTATCAATTGGCGTATCTCCACGATTTGGTTGGGATCCAGACCTGTTGTGGGTTCATCAAGTATCAATATTTTAGGATCATGAAGAAGCGCGGCAGCAAGGCCGACTCTCTGTTTATAGCCTTTACTTAACTGCCCTGTTTTTTTATTGCTTTCAGGCCTAAGGCCGGTAATGTCAATAACTTCTTCAATTCTTTTTTTTAAGCCGCTTTTTACTTCATGTATTCCACCCATAAATTGAAGGTATTCCCTCACGTACATTTCATAATAAAGCGGATTCCCTTCGGGCAAATAACCAATTTGTTTTTTAGCTTCTACCGCCTCTTCATTTACATTCACCCCGTTTACTACTGCGTTTCCTGCATCTGCAGCAAGGTAGCCGGTAATAATCTTCATTGTTGTTGATTTGCCCGCGCCATTCGGACCGAGGAAACCTACAATTTCATTATCGCCTGCGGTGAATGAAATATCATCTACTGCTTTTTGTTCGCCATAATTTTTTGTGAGATTAGAAACGACTATCGACATAGAAAGCAAATGTAAAACAAAATTAATGTGATGGATTCGTTAAGCTGAAAGCAGCTAACAGTGCACAAAGAAATAAACTATTTTTTTATTTTAAAAAAAAGTAAGCATTCGTTTAAAAAAATGTTTCCAGAAATACAATTACTTATAATGCTATTTTGTGGCTGTCGCGTTGTCTTGTATCCACTTTCCCAATTCAGGGCATGAAGCATAATCTTTTGAAATATTGATATAAAAATTAGGCATTTTGTTGGCAAACCAATCTTCAAGCGCCTTGTTCTTTTTTTCCTCAAGAGCTCGTTGGGACACTATATCATAATCGTCTTTAAGATTTTCCCGGTGGGGTTGTGTTTTAGAAATGATTTCAACTATTCGCACCGCTTTTT
>CAWFFT010000062.1:0-47479 GCA_963815085.1 uncultured Chitinophagaceae bacterium
TAATTGCTGACGGAACACGCGTGGCAGAAGCAATGCAAAGTTGCACCAAAGCGAAACTAGTAGGAGTGATTAGTGGAACTCCTTCTAAAGTAAAAACCTGGCAAAGCAGGTACAATATTCCTGAAAAAAACTGTTACAACTATTCAAATTTTGATGATGTAAAAAATAATCCGGACATCGATGCGGTCTATGTTATCACACCGAATGCCCTTCATCATGATGGAGTGATACGTGCAGCAAAAGCCGGAAAACATGTGATATCTGAAAAGCCAATGTCAATAAACGCAGAAAAAGCAAAAGAAATGATTGATGCGTGCAAAAAAGCCGGTGTGAAATTATTGGTTGGATACCGCATGCATTTTGAACCCCACACGCTGGAAGTTGTTCATATGCGCAAAGCGGGTGAATTTGGAAAAATTCTTTTCTTCCAGGGATTAAGTGGTTTTATCATCGGCGATCCAACACAGTGGCGGTTGAATAAGGAACTTTCTGGAGGAGGCGCTATGATGGACATCGGCATTTATTCTATTAACGGCTCAAGATATATGATTGGAGAAGAGCCCGTGTGGGTGACGGCTGAAGAAACAAAAAATAACCCTGAAAAATTTAAAGAAGGCATAGACGAAACCATCCAATTTCAACTCGGCTTTCCGGGAGGCGCAGTGGCTTCATGCCTTTCAACTTACAGCATGAATTACCTGGATCGTTTTTTTCTTGACGGTACGAGGGGATTTGCAGAGCTAGTTCCCGCAACTGCTTATGGGATGATAAGAGGACGCACCAATAAAGGAGAAATTACAGCACCGGATGTAATCGAGCAGACAGCACAAATGGACGAAATGGCCGATATCATCTTAAGAGACAAAAAACCTGAAATACCTGTTGATGGTGAAGAAGCTTTAAAAGATCTTAAAATTATTGATGCTATTTATGAAGCTTGCAGAACGGCTAAAAAAATTAAGCTGAATCTTTAAAAAACTTTTGATACATTCTATTTTCCTTTACAGACTATCTGGAATAAAAATTCATTTTTTACTGAAAAGTAAAATATAATACGAGCTAGTCGTATCATTCATCCAAGGCTCAAATCAAAGCCTTCTTTACTGGATTTTCCGAACTACTTCGTTATGGATTTTCGGAATTGTTTTCAAATAAGCATAGATGGCCTTTACTTCACCGTCGCTTAAATAAACGTAAGGTTTCATTGGCGGACGTAATGCCGGTTGCCCGTTAGGAACAATTCCTGTTGTCACAGCTTTTACAAATTCATCTTCTGTCCATTTACCAATGCCCGTTTCTTCATCCATTGTAATATTGAGTGAATGAATTTCACCGCCATCCGGCAACGTAAACTTATTTCCCCCTCCAAAAAAGCCTTTTGATTTTTCAGGAGTGATAAAATCATCTGTGGTAAAGTCTTTCGAATGACAAGTATAACATTCCACTCTGTACAGGGAAACATATTCGCCCCATTTTACTTTATCAGCAGTATCTGGTTCGGCAACAGACTTATAATAAGGCATAGGTTTCATGATTTTCATGTTCGTTAAGAATTTTGCCAGGAGCGAATATTTAGAATCTACATCAGGAGTAGGATCAGCCTCTACCCATTTGTTATCTGAGCGAAGAAACGCGATTACTGATTGCAGATCTTCATCAGACATTTTTTGAAGCTTTGCCATTATCGGTAAAAACCTTCCATCAGGACGAACACCTGTTCTTAGCAGATAATAAAGCTGCCCATCCGTCATCTTTCCAATGCCATGCACCGGATCGTTTGTAATATTTCTTGAGTAAACGGTACCGAATTGCGGAATTTCATCCATCCTTCTTCCGGTTAATTTTCCGGTATTAGAATTCATGTGACAATCATTGCACAACATTGCTGAAAGTTGTCTTCCTCTTTCCACCCGAGCGGGAGTACTTTCCACTTTGACTGCGACTTTTTCAGCCGTGTATTTGGGAACTCCTTTTACTGAAATGAAAGTTGCAAAACCGCCAATTAATACAACAATGATAACAATAATAATAAGCAGCCAGCGAAAAAATTTTTTCATTTTGTTTCTTTTAAGATTATAAAAATATGGTATTTGAATAAAAATTGAACATGAAAAAATAAAAAAAAGAATGCGAATGAATACCTAGCGGCAGATTTCTAAGGGAAAGATTAAATTTCTTTTCAGATTAAACTAGAAAAGAACTTGCCACAATCTACACTTTTTTAAGTAAAAAAAGTTTTGGAAATCAGACATAAAAATGGGTATTATTTCTCTATAGCGATAGCAGACATATGCAAGTAGGCTTGCTAGTTTAGTTTATTATAAAATAAAAAATGAAGTAATTTCTTCCTTTACTGACATAATGAATAATAGTAATCAAACAAAACGATTGATCTATTGCTTCTTCTACTTTTGCCGAGGGTCGGGGATGAAAACATTACTCTTTCTCAATTTTTTTAGTCATGTAAAAACCGACTAAAAGTCCAAAGCCTGCGAAAGTAAAAATAGTAGCCGGGTAAATGGCATCAGTGTTTAATGAAGTATAAGTTGATAACAATAAAGCGATGAAAACTCCAATGCCTATTCCCATTAAGAGGAGCGCTAAATTTAAAACGATTATTTTACCAACACCTGATGGGTTTTTTTCTTTTGTGAAGATACCCGCGTCCGCACCCTTTTCTATCAAGGCAAGTCGCTCTTTATTGCGGGTAGACAGGAAGAGATAAATGATACCGAATACCGCCAGGAAAAAGCTGATTGGAATAAGAATGTACATAAAAGGATGTTTTAAAAATTACTAATTTTAATGTGTTTCCGCAGTTATGACGACGCTCATTCAGATTTGGTTACCATTTCAAAAAAAAATTATTTGAGTGTAACCACGGATAGTTAAACGGCGTCCAATTTCTATTAATGAATAAATTAAGCGACCAGTATTACATCAATTCGATGCTTGAGGGCAACACGAATGCCTTTGCCGAGTTGGTAAACCGTTATAAAGATTTGGTGTTTACTTTATCTTTGAAAGTACTACAGAACCGAGAGGAAGCTGAAGAAGCAGCGCAGGACACTTTTGTAAAAATTTTTAAATCACTTAATAAGTTTAAAGGAGAATCGAAATTTTCAACCTGGATTTATAAAATTACTTACAATAATTGTCTTGACAGGCTGAAAAAACAAAAAAGAAACAGGCCAGTTATTGCAATAAATGAATTTACAGAAAATGAAGTAAGGTCGCTGATGAATGTATTGGATGCGATTGAAGAAAATGAGCGTAAGCAAATGATAAAAAGTTGTTTGGATCTGTTGCCGCCTGAAGAAAGTTTCTTATTAACTCTTTATTATTTTCATGAAAATTCTTTAAGAGAAATTTCTACGATAATGGGTATCAATGAAAACAATATAAAAATAAAATTATTCAGAAGCAGGAAGAAGCTTGCAGGAATCTTGAGAACAAAACTTGAACCGGAAATAATAGATCAATATGAAAAGTAAACATGATAAACAAATAGAAGAGTTGGTTGACACAATGATGGCCAAAAGCTTGTTGGAAAGCCCGTCAATTGATTTTACCGCTAAAGTCATGTCAGATGTATTATCTGCTGAAAACAGCAAAACATTAGCTTACAAGCCGCTAATTTCCAAAAAAGCATGGTTTATCATTTTCACAGGTATAATTGCTTTATTTACCTTTCTTTTATTGAATACGAAAAGTGAAGCTTCAACAATCAACTTCGATTTTAGTATTTTCAGTTTTGATAAAATATTTGCTTCATTTTCCGGATCGCATATTTCTTCTTTAACGGGCAATGTTCTTTTGGTGGCTGCCATAATGTTGTTCATTCAAATATTTTTATTGAAAAGCTATTTGAATAAAAGGTTCGAAAAATAACAATAAGCTTCTCACTCATACAGCAATTATTTTGTTTATACCAATAAATTAAATAATTTGGATTTGATTTACCCTTCCCCATAAAAACTCTTTCTACATTTTACTCACTACTTAAAATGTAAAGACATGGATTCTCAATTCAAACAGGTTCGGGATAACCAAAAAGAATCGTGGAATAAATTTTCTCCAGGTTGGAAAAAGTGGGACAATATGACAATGAAATTTTTGAAGCCTGCCGGTAATAAAATTATCAGCCTTATTAATCCAAAAGAGGATGATGTTATTCTTGATATTGCTGCAGGTACGGGCGAACCGGGACTTACCATAACTTCAATGCTACCTGCAGGAAAAGTTATAAGTACTGATCTTTCAGAAGGCATGCTCGAAGTAGCGCGTGAAAAAGCAAAGAGCCGGGGAATTACTAATTATGAAACAAAAGTTGCAGATGCTTCAAATCTGCCATTTGATGATAACTCATTTGACGCGATTAGCTGCCGATTTGGTTTCATGTTCTTTCCTGATATGTTGCTTGCCGCTACAGAGATGTTTCGTGTTTTAAAACCCAACAGAAGAATGGCAACTTCTGTTTGGAATGTTCCTGAAAAAAATTTTTGGGTTACTTCAATAATGAGTACGATCAGTAAAAACATGGAGATTCCAAAACCACCACCCGGTTCTCCGGGAATGTTTCGTTGTGCAAACGCCAATCTTATGAAACAGATTTTTTACAATGCAGGTTTTAAAAATGTTTCTGTTACAGAAGTTGAAGGAAAATTTGACACAGGAACTGCTGAAGTTTACTGGAATATGATGACCGAGGTAGGCGCCCCTATTGTAGCCGCACTTAGTAAAGCCGATGACGATCTACTCGCGAAAATTAAAAAAGAATTTTTTGAGTTGCTTAATGAAAGATTTTCTGATGACAAAGTCGTTTTTGAAACGAGTGCTTTAGTCTTCTACGCAGAAAAATAATTTTAGGAGTTTTGCAAACAAACACAATTTTTATTTCAGTTTAAGAAACACAAAACTATTACCATTAAGAACAAGTGATAGTTTAAGGATCACCTCATGACATAACTTTTTTTGAACCGGTAATTAAGAAAAATTTTTAATTTTATAACTCTCTACTCCTTCAACCCTAAGTAAAAAAATATTCGTTTCCTCAAGATATTTTATTCACCAAAAAATTATTTGCAAGATGGAACAACAATCTAATGCACCACATCCTGATCCTTCCAAAATTATGCAGATAGGAATGGGTTATTGGGCATCGAAAGCGGTGTTAACCGCTGTAAACTTCAACTTATTTACAATGCTTGCGGAACAAGCAAAAAAAATGAAAGAAATAAAAGAATCACTGCAACTTAAAACAACAGATCGCCATGTGTTTGATTGGCTGGATGTATTAGTTTCGTTGGGTTTGTTAAAACGGGAAGGGTTGCTTGAAAGTGCATTTTATTCAGACACTCCTGATACAGAAATGTTTCTTGATGAAAACAAACCCTCTTACATCGGCGGTATTTTTAAGATGTCTAATAACCGGCTATATGGTTTTTGGGGCCACCTGGAAGATGCATTAAAAACAGGTGAAGCACAAAATGAATCTCATGGTGATTCTGATATGAATTTCTTTAATGACCTGTATAAAGATTCGGAAAAACTAAGAGAATTTATTGAAGCGATGTCTGGCATCCAAATGGGAAATTTTATGATGCTCGCCAAAAAGTTTGATTTCAGCAAATACAACACAATGGCCGATATTGGTGGTGCGGATGGATTTCTTTCATGCATTCTAGCTGCACAACATCCTTCAGTAAATTTCATTACTTATGACCTTCCACCAGTAGCCCCGGTTGCAAAAAAGAAAATTGAAATATTTAATTTGAGTGACAGGATAAAAGTTGAAAGCGGCGATTTTTTGAAAGATGCTATTCCTTCTGCAGAAATCATTACAATGGGGAATATCCTTCATGGACTTAATGAGGACACCAAACTGAAACTCATAAAAAAAGTGTATGACGCATTGCCGCAGAATGGCGCGTTTATGACTATTGAAAATATCATAGACAATGAAAGAAAAGAAAACACTTTTGGTTTGTTGATGAGCCTGAATATGCTGATTGAAAATGGCGATGCTTTTGATTACACGATGAACGATTTTGAAAGATGGGTGTCAACAGCAGGTTTTACCAGAACAGAATTAATTCCACTTGCAGGACCAACGAGCGCTGCAATTGCGTATAAAGAATAGCAAGCTTTGTATTGCCTGATCTTTACATGATAAAAGTAAAACCCCCTTTTATTTGTTCATTTACTATAAATAAGAAAGCCGCGTTTAACGCGGCTTTCTTAAAAACTTATTTTGAAAAGAATTGTAAAGAGGCGGCAATAGCCGTTCCATCAATAGATGAATCCTTCGCTTTACTAACAATGAAAACGTTATGCAGTTTTCCATCACTAATTGGTGTTATTGTGGATGGAAGTTCTGCAGATGAAAGTTTGAAGTTTCCCCTTCCCCTTGGTCTTGCATTAGCATTACTTTCAGGAGCTTTCCCTGCCACACCGGCAAAAGTAAACTCTCCAATTTTCACACCTGTTGGAGAATCCAAGTGCACTTCAAAAGTATATCCGGAAACTGGTGGTTTTAACCAGTTAAGACTAAACGAAGCCCGGGAAATTCCTGTAAGATCAATACTGTCAATCCTGAACCAACTTGCGTTTGCCGGAATTATTAAGAAAAGTTCTTCCCCCAAAAGTTACTTTTTTATAGGCATCTCCATTTTGTCAACACTTTCAAAAGTCATTTCACTATTTCTTAGGAATACAGAATTGCTTCCCATCAATGGCTTGATATTAACTCCTCCTTTGTCCGTGTAAGCGGCATACAACGAAAGAACCCCATCGGGACTTTTACAGGTTTATTTAAAGTTGGGTCCACCGAACCGCTTTCAGGCAAAGATTTTATTTTTTTGTTTTCATTAGCAAGGATAAAATCCATGTAACAATTTCTTTTGCATCGCTTTCTTTCAAATTTGGATGAGCAGCCATCGGCACTTTCCCCCAGTTACCGCTTCCGCCGTTGATAATTTTATGTGCAAGTGTGGCGGTAGCCTGCTGGTCATTCTGTTGATATCGCTTTGAAACGTCAATGAATGCAGGGCCTACTGATTTGGTATCTACTTTATGGCAGCCTTTACAATCCAGTGAAAGCATAAGGTTTCTACCAGCGAATTGCTGGTTCATGCTGGTCACCTGCGGTGTGCTGCTCCATTAGCCTGTTCTGAGTAATCAGCAGAAACCACAAGGTTATTTAAGTCTCTTGCAGTATCATCTTTATTCTTTATGTCTACATTATATTTAACAGGTGTGCCCGGGAAATAAAAGGATTTGTTTCCTTAATATTTATCCGAACAGTCGGCGCTGCATTACCGGCATATACATTAATCGCATTACTGGTAGCAGAGGCTTTCTTATCATCCGTAACTTCTACCGAAACCGGATAGTCTCCAACTTTTTAAGAGTATATTGCATTCGTGGTTCTTTGGTGTTTTTTGTACTTGGCTTCCAATGTGCCATGTATACGAAACCGGGTCATTATCCGGATCCTTTTCATCTACAGTGGCATTTATTTGCAAAGGAAGGTCGCCTGAAGTTTTATCAACATGGATAGCAGTGATATAGGGGGCCCTGTTTCCGCCATTATAATCCAGGCGCGCCAGTCCTGCATTAGGGTTTTTTGCATACCAGCCACTTCCATATTCCACTATATACAATCTTCCGTCGGGCCCTATTTCCATATCGCTTGGATTGTTGAATTGAGTGTTCGCCATAAAAGGCTCCATCTTATCAAAATCACCATTAGGTTGCATGGTCACTACTTTGATCCAGCCACGGATCCATTCATAAATAAACAATTTGCCATTATAATAGTCAGGATACCTTGTTGAATCAGGATACATATCGGTATAATAAACCGGAGCCACCCATAGCACAACTGCCACCACTTCCTAGTTGCGGAAAATCTGTTAGATTCGCGTACGGATACCAGATATATGCCGGTTGGCAGGTGGCAAAATTCTTTTGCCGGTATTATTCCTGGAATCGTTCACCGGATGTTGCGGATCAAACAATTCACCCGATTTGCCGGTAGCATAATCATAATGGCGATAAGGAATATTATTGGCAATGAACAAACGGCCATCCAAAAAAACCGGCCTTTCTTGCCTGGTTAAATTCATCATAACCACGAGGGCCACGGGTAGCCATACTATCATTATTGGCATCAGGTCCCACTTCTCCCCAATATAAAAAGTTGTCTTTTGATCTACTTCAATTCGGTAAGGATTACGATCGCCCATTACATAAATTTCCGGGCGGGTGCTGTCCTCCCCTTTTGGAAAAAGATTGCCATCAGGAATGGAATAACTTCCATCTTCATTAATTTTAATACGAAGGATTTTCCCCCGCAGATCATTAGTATTTCCTGCACTGCGACGATAATCGTAATGATCATAACCAGGACGATCATCCAAAGGCGCAAACCCATGAGTGTTAAAACCTTTGCCGGGTTCATCAAAAGGTGTAGTATTATCACCTGTTGATAAAAATAATTGGTGGTCTTTGCCAAAAGCAATAGAGCCACCTGTGTGGCAACATATCTCTCTTTGTTAATAGAACTGGAGAATTATTTTTTCCGATTTTGGATCGATTGAATCATTGGTAAACGTAAAGCGTGACAAGCGATTCACAGAAGTATCAATAGGACTGTAATAAATATATACATAATGATTTTTGGCAAAATCCGGATCTTTCTTAATACCCAACAAGGCCTTCTTCAGCGTTTACGCCGGGTGTGTGCAGTGTATGCCAGTAAACATCCAAATAGCCTACCTGCTTTACTTTTTTGGTTGCATGATTATACATCATGATTTCGCCCCGCCGCTGTGCTACCAAAATATCCAGGTTAGGAAGAACAGTCATTTCGGTGGGCTCAAAAAATGTTCCCTGTACCAATTGTGTTTTTGTAAACCGGTCTTCCGCAGGAATCGGCGGCGTTTTCACTTTTGCATAATCCAGTTCTTCATTATCATCCATCGCATATTTAATTCCACCGAGAAGATGTTTTAAAAAATTGGGTTCTGTATATGATTCAGAAGTATGCCCAAGTTCAGTGTACCACGCTCTTCCGCCATCAAAATCATGATACCACGCCATAGGATGATTAGCACCGTTAGTGCCACCTTTATAACTTTTTTCATCAATGGTAAGCAATACGTGAAGCCCGCTGTCCAGGTTTTTAAAATTATACCATTCGTCTTTTCTTACCCACGGGATCAGGCAAACCTTTGGTGGAAATGTTATCTTTATCAACCACATGCAATGTCGCGGTTTGTTGTTCTTCAGGATGTCCGTTAAAAGTGGCGCCTACCAGCCGTCTGGTACCAGCCCCAATGATAGCCGGCATCGGTGGCCGCGTGCACACCTACAAAACCTCCGCCTGCCTCAATATATCTTTGAAAAGCATTTTCTTCATAATTGTTCATAAGTACATCATTATTATCGGTGGTACTTAAAAACACCACAGCAGCATATTGTTTCAACGTGTCTTCATTGAACATGGCAGCGTTGGAAGTAGTATCTACTTCAAAATCATTTTCCTGTCCAAGTTTAAAGATGGCTTTTACACCATCTGCAATGGATGCATGATGAAAACCGGTAGTTTTTGTAAACACCAATAATTTAGGTTGGCCGGATCTTTTGTTACTGCAACTGCAAAAAAACAAAACAGAAACGCTGATTAAGTAGCGGATAAATACGAACGTAATTTTTCATTGATTCCTAAGTATTGAAGATTAATTGATTGCAAAACGTTAAAAAAAAATGAAAGTAATTATTTATTGTCAAATAGAAATGCGGAAGGCTATTTTATTTTACAGATATAAAACAAAAAAGGGATGAGCGGTAATAATTTGCCGCTTTATTAAAAAACCGCGGTATTAAACAATGTCTTTTTACTATTGCTTGTAAACTTTTATATTTTTTGTGTTTCATAACCGGTTTCCCATTGCGTTTCACTTTATATTTTATGATATCCTCTTTATTATTTTTCCAGGGATCGATTCCTTTATAATTCAATTTATAGCGCGGTCCCTTGCCGGGATTGAATGTTGAAGGTAATGTGCGCGTGCGCTAGTGGAAAGAAAGGTGATACACGGAAAGCTTGACGATTTATAAATTGCACTGCGCCAAAGATTTTGTTTATTATAACCCTGACAGTAAAACAACCTTTTATTTGATATTTTATTTGAACCAGTTTCTTTGCTTACAGTTTTTAATTCGATAACAACAATGAAAATTTTAAATAGAGCTTCTACAAATTTATTCCTTTCCTGTTTTGCTTCATCCGATTTATTACAGCCTTTTAGCCTTACTGTTGTATCAATACCAAGCTATTCCATCTTTCCTTGCATCGGAGGCATAGAAGAGTAAACAGTAAAGCAACAAAAATCGAAAATTTATTTTTGGATAGAGCATAAAAAAAACCGGCAATTTTCATTACCGGTTTTACTATTTTAAAAATTAAAATTTATTTTGATTGAACCAACTTCGCTTTTGGCGATTTCTTTTTATCTGCTTTAATACGTGCTGTTCCTAAAGGACGATCTTTTGCGAACTCAATCAAAATCGGCGCAGCCACAAAAATAGAAGAATAAGTACCGGTGATAACACCGATCAACATAGCGAAAGAGAAACCACGGGTAACTTCACCACCAAAAATAAACAAGGCAAGCAAAGTGAGGAACACGGTTGCGGACGTCATAATAGTTCTGCTCAATGTATCATTAATTGCGCGATTAATGATAGTTTCTTTGGACGCGCCTGTCATTTTGTGGCTGTCTTCACGTATTCGATCAAATACGATCACCGTATCATTCATCGAGAATCCGACGACGGTCAAAATCGCTGCAATAAAATGCTGGTCAATCAGCAACGGGAACGGAACGATATTTTTAAAGAACGAGAAAACCGCCAGCGCCACAAATACGTCGTGGAGCAAGGCAATAATTGTTCCGACCGAATACCTCCAGTCACGGAAACGAAGGAAAATATAAACAATGATGGCAAAGATGGCGAAGATTACCGCTTTGATAGCGCCTCGTTCCAGGTCTTTGGAAATTACCGGTTGAACTACCTGGTGAGCCTGGATATTATTTTGGGCAAATTCAGGTTCTGTAAGGTTTGCAGGTAATTGTGCTTTTAATCCCTGGTACAAGCGAGCTTCTACAGCACTGTCAGCGTTATTTACACCTTTCAAATAAGAAGTAGTGATCTCAAGATGTTTTTCATCACCTACTGTTTTAATTGTTGGATAATCTCCATCAAATGCGAGATGCAAAGGATTACGAATAGCTTCAGTATTTACATTATGATCAAACTGAACCGTATAACTTCTTCCTCCTTTAAACTCAACGCCTTTGTCAAAACCATTAAAGAATGAGCCAACACCAAAGATCAAAACGACAATGGAAATTCCGTAGGCTACTTTTCTGTATTCAATGAATTTATAGCTGGCATGTTGAAAAATTCTTTTTGAAAATGAAGTAAAATAATTAAAGTGCCTTTCTTTGTTCATCCAGAAATCGGTCACCAGTCTTGAAATTAAAATTCCGCAGAACAGTGAAAGGGAAATACCTAACATTTGCGTGGTAGCAAATCCCAAAACAGGGCCTAATCCAAAGTAAAACAAGATGGCTGCGGTTAAGAACACGGTAACGTGCGCGTCAATAACAGGAGCGTAAGAACGGTTGTAACCATCTTTAACCGCTAGCTGGTGGCTCTTGCCGCGTGCGAGTTCTTCTTTAATTCTTTCAAAAATAATTACGTTGGTATCCACCGCCATACCAATCGTAAGAACCAAACCGGCAATACCTGCAGCGGTTAATGTAGCACCCAGGGCGCTTAAAATACCAATGGTAAATAGAAGGTTTAGTATCAATGCAATGTTGGCAATCCAACCGGCAGTGTTATAGTAAACCAACATTAAAATAAAAATCACAATGAAGGAAATAATGAAGGCCATCATCCCTCCGTGAACCGCAGCTTGTCCTAATGTGGGGCCTACAATTTGTTCCTGTACAATCTTTGCCGGAGCATCAATTTTACCAATTCTTAAAATGCTTGCAAGATCCTGAGCTTCCTGAACGGTAAAGTTCCCACTGATTTCGGAATTTCCGCCTTCAATTGGCCCGTTTACATTTGGAGCGCTGTACACAATATTATCCAACACAATAGCGATAGGTCTGTTCACATTGTCTGTTGTCATTTTTGCCCAGACACGGCTACCGGTTGGCGTCATCGTCATCTTAATCGCAGGCCTTCCATGCTCATCATAATCTGCTCTTGAATCCTCAACACCTTCTCCTTCCAGCTTTGCTTTATCGGTTCCGGGAATGGTTTTTATTGCGTATAACTCAAAATATCTTTGGTTTGTTTTATCATTTTTTTGCTCAAGGCCATAAAGAAATTTGATGTTGGGAGGAAAATTATTTCTCACTACATCCATATCAAGGTACTTGTTGGCTAAAGAAGTATCTTTTGCTTCAACAGTAGCAATAGCAGAATAATATTGGGGCGTCCCGTTACTGCTTTGTTGCGGCGGTATAAAATGAATGACGCTTCCCAGCGGATGTTCATTAGCCAGTAGTCTTGCAGAATCTGCCGCTGATTGCGCAGTAGATTTTGTTGTATCAGAAACACCGCTCAGGTAATCGGCCAAAGTTTTATCAGCATCATCAATATTTTTTCCGATTTCGCCGATATTATACACTTCCCAAAACTGAAGGTGAGCGGAAGCCTGGAGCAGGTTTCTTACTCTTTCAGCATTCTGTACGCCCGCCAGTTCCACATTAATAATTCCTTTATTTTCATCGAGGTTTATTGAAGGAGAAGCTACACCAAACTGGTCAATACGCTTTAAAAGCACTTTGTAAGTTTGGTTAATTGCTGTTTTAGCAGTTGCATGAAGCTGATCTAAAACTGTTTGATCATTGTCAGTGATTTTTATCGTTTTGCCTGCTCCCGCAAATATGCTTGAAAGGCTTACTCCCGGATTTTGTTGTTTAAAAACTTGTCCGAATAACGTAATAAAATCTTCATCACTGGAAATCTTTTGCGCATCGGCAGTAGCTAAAGCTTGTAATAACCGCGGATCTTTAGGATTGTTGCTTAAAGATTTTAATAAACCATCGAGGCTCACATTAAGTGTAACAGCCATGCCACCTTGCAAATCAAGGCCGAGGCTCAATTCGTTTTCCTTGGATTTCTGATAAGTGGTTCCCAACAACGGGTAAATCTTTGCATCGCGGGTACTGTCGAGGTAATGATGAAAAGTCGCCTCTACAAGCTGTTCTTTCTGATCACCTGAAATTCCCGGATGGCTCCGGGTTACAAATTGTATAGCCTTCGCCTTCATTTTATTCTCATGGCTGTTAACTACCCATGTAAATGAAAGTTGGTACAGCGAAATAAGAATAAGCATAATGGCAAAAAACCACACTAAACCTTTCAGTTTCATAACTTGATTTAATTTTTAGAAGGTCGCAAAGATAGGGGTTTGATATGAAAATTTTTAAGGAGATTAAGCGTATTTTGCAGGCACGCAAAAAAACCAGAATTACTTATTGATTTATAAGAGTTTCAGGCCTGTGCTTTTTAACGTTAAAATTATTTTAGACGATAACATTTTTCAGTGGAAATATACTCTTTTTAAAAAATTATTCCTTCCATATCCAGAAACGGTAGATCTAAGTCTAATTAGTTTAAAACTTCATTTAGTTTTTGCACCAACTTTTCCCCGAAAATGTTTTTGGCAATGATAACTCCGTTTTTATCAACCAAAACATTGGAAGGAATCGCTTTTATTCCATATTCATCAGAAGTTGCGTTTTGCCATCCCTGCAGGTCAGAAACCTGGTACCAATTCAGATGATCATCAGCAATTGCTTTGATCCAAGCGGTTTTTTTTATTATCATATGAAACGCCCAGAATGGTAAATCCTTTGTCTTTAAACTGGTTGTAAACAGCAACGATATTGGGATTTGCACGACGGCAAGGGCCACACCAACTTGCCCAAAAATCTATAAGTACATACCGGCCTTTTAGAGAAGATAAACTAAGTTCCGTGCTATCCGGTGTAGCTTGTGTGAAATCCGGAGCCCGGTTTCCAATAGCAACTTTTTCATAAGTATCGAGCATCTTTTTAATTTCTTTTCCTTTTGGTGAATTTTTTATTGATTCAGCCAATTCATTAAATAATGGAGTCACTTCACTTGCCTCAGCATAGTAAGAAAAATTTTCAAGGATCGCCATTGCACCACGCATGGACTTGGGATTTTCCTTTACAAACGAAGCAACAATTTTTCTTTTAGCATCCAGTATGGCAAAATCAACCTGATCGAGGCTATCCATTACTTTACTGTTATCATTTTTGTAAGCTTCTTCATAAATTTTACTGTCAGTGGCTTCCCACTTTGTAACCGGCTTCATTCTTTCTTTCAATAATTTATCATCAGCATTGACAACAGATCCTTTTACACTTAATAATTTTAAAGAATCTCCCCGGCCAAGAATCTCGATATTGCCCGGTTCTATATAAAAAGTAAAATAATCATTCAACCTTGATGGCATTGTGAGAGAAGCAAAATAAGGCGAAGAAACGAAACCAGTGAATTGAAACTTACCATTTTTTATGAAAGCTGAATCCATGAAAGTCTGGCCTTGTTTGTAAATATTTAAAAAGATAGTTCCGCTTTTTATTTTCTCGAGATTTCCGTTAATAACAAAGGATGAATCCTGAGCTTTGCTTTGGAAACTTATAAACAGAATGGCAGAAAGAATCAAAATTGATTTTTTCATTAATATTGTTTTGATCGAAGTTAAGGTATTTGCAAAAAGCCTTTTTACACAATAGAAATAGTAAAATAAAAAAGATGCTTGTTTGTGGTTTTACTGCCCGAATCATATAAATAACCTGAATTTCTTTAATGCTTTTTTAAATTCAGGTAATCAATATAATAAACAACTTTGAGGCTTATTTCATTAGAGTGAGGACTTTGAAAAACCTGGTTGAAGTTTTTAAAATAAGTGCGGTATTGGGTTTCATCTAAATACACATCGTTGCCTAAAGCATTTTTCCATGAAAGCGTTAAGCGGCTTCCCGGTAAAAAATCCCAGGTATAAAACATATCTACATTGAAAGTGTTGAAGTTAAAATCATGCCCCGGCGAATAGCCTCTTTCAGTCCAGTAACCGTCTTTTTTTACATCATAAAAATGATGATAAATTACATTGCTCCAGTAATGGCGCAAACGGATAGTAAAATTCATGAGCGGATTTATTGCAAACGCCGCACCCAGGATAGAATAATCTGTTTTTACTGTACGCTGCCCGAGAATTGGGGCCGGCAAAAGGCCGGTGCGCGTGTATGCATAACCGTAATTTGCCTGATCTTTATCCAAATGCCCTTCTGCGTTCATTTGAAAACGGTTATTGAATTTATAAGTTGCTCCCAGGGTAAATCCGTAATAAGGCGGATCAGGCAAGGAAGTGACGCCGCTTTCAGCAGAATAATTAAGGAATAATTTTTTTCGTGTGTCTGTATTTCCTGTTACATTCAGAAAATATTGCGCCGGACGTTTTAATACACTTCCGGCTGTTCTCAATTCAAAAAAATCATTTGACCAAAGCGGCGACACCTGGAAGGTGATAAGCAGATTTGAAAAATCTTTCATCAACAAAAAGGCTGTTGAATTGATGACAAAATTTTGCCACTTGAAAGGATTGTATAAATATTGATTGGTGGCACCCAAAGTATATCGTTGATTCAGAAAATGTTTTGTCGGCTTATAAATAACATAACTGAGATTTCCTGTATAATTAAACTGGTTATTATTTTGAAGAAACCCAAGATCATTAGGATCATATGTATCCGACATCGCACCTGCAATAAATGAATATTGAAATTTGCCACTTACTTTTTGATAACGTACATCTGCTTTATAACCGTCATAATTGCCCGCTTTTCCCCAGATAGTAGCTATAAATTCCATCTACAAAAAAGTAATGGCGGTTTTGTTTGTCGAATAAAGAAAGGTCTAGCGCTGAAACATTCGCATTGCGGCTGTTACCGTTTCTTAAAACATTCGTGTTGGTAAAAGTGACTGACGAGCGATGTTTCAAAGCCTGGTCGAGAACAATGATGTTGTAATTGGTTAACGGCTCTGTTTCAATATGTATGCTGGTGTCTGCTGATTTATCCAAAATTTCCGCATTCATATCAGAAGTAAGCGCATTAAAAATGCCAATCCCTAAATTGCCTTTAGTTCGCCCTGAGAATTTTGTCCCATTGATCAGTCTTGTAATCCCCGGATTTTTTAGGATTTCATAAGTTTGGATCCGAAGCAGCTTTTGCCAATACTCCAATAGAACCGGAAGGAGCGGCTCCTACCCTCCTGGAATAAAAAATTCCCGCTTTATTAAAAAGTTCTGTTCCTTCTGTAAAAAAAGGACGGAAGTCTTCAAATTTTATATCAAAAGGGCTTAAGGTTTAAAACAATATTATCCGACTGAACCTGTGCGAAATCGGGAATTAAAGTGACGTCAAGTGTAAAACTTTCGTTGATACCATATTTTACATCCATGCCACCACTTTTCAAAAACTCAGTTTGTTTTGTATTTCCCACCGGAGAAATGTTTACACCCGCGGAAAGATAAGGGAGGAAAGAAAGCCTGTACCGGGGGAGTAATATTTTGTAAGCCCAATCCATTCGCCCCATTTGTTTATCGTTCCGTCAATATTAGGATCGTCAGGGCTCCAGGTAGAAATTTCATTGTTTACTCTTCTGAACCTGGTAAATTGAATTCCCCATGTTTGCAAATCAGTTTTTGAAAAACGAATGGCGCTAAAAGGGATTTTCATTTCAACGATCCAGCCATTTTTTTTCATGCTTACTTTACTTTCCCAAACTGCATTCCAACTATTATCTTCAATTGTCGAAATTTTAGCGTCCTCCTGAACACCGGCCGCAGAAACTTTAAACAACAAAAGCATTTTGCTTGTCATTATAGGTATCAATTCCAATACCAAAAACATCCACATCTTTCCCGTCAATATCATCCCGGGCTGTCAATTGTCTTTTAATATTATGGGGATCATCATGCATATAAGCCAACACATATACAGCCGTATTATCATAAGCGATTTTCACGTGGGTTTCGATCAGCGTCTTTTCCAAAAACAGGAGTAGAAGTCACAAACCCTGAAACAAAAGGAATGCTTTTCCAGGCAGCATCATCGGGATTTCCGTCAATCCTGATGAATTGATTTATTTTGACAGCAGGAATTGATTTTTGAGAAAAAGAAGAAAAGGCAGACACCAAATAATATGAATGAGCTTATTAAGAGTTTACTCATAATGTTAGTTAATGTAAAGCAAAGATAAATTTTTTTCATAAAGAAAAAAATCCACATATTTATTGATAAAAATCAATAATACATATTATAAATACTTCTTCTTTTTAACTCTTTTTTGATGAGTGACTAATTCGCTGCTCGTCTGCCCGCTCACGGAAGAGTTTTCCTGTGCACGCCGCATCAGGTAGGGAATTACATCCTGTATTGGCCCGAAAGGAACGTATTTGCTAACATTGCATCCCGCTTTTGCAAGGTTAAATGTAATATTATCACTCATCCCAAGTAACTGGGAAAAATGTATGCGCCGGTCGTTCAGTGCTAAGCCATATTTTTCTATTAATTGCGTGGCGTATAAATTGCTGAATTCGTTGTGTGAACCGATGACGACATGCATATTGTTTTCAGGATTGATGCAAAATTCAACGGCGGCATTAAATTCATCATCGGTTGCCTGCTTCGTTTTGTTGATCGGTGACGGATAATTCATTTCTTCGGCGCGTTTACGTTCTCGTTCCATATATGCGCCCCGAACCAATTTCATCGCCGGAATAAATCCTTTTTCTTTTGCAAAGTGGCAACTGTCTTTTATAAATTGTAACCTGTCATTACGATACAGTTGTGCGGTATTATATATAACTGCTTTTTTAATATTAAATTCACACATCATCTGCGTAGCAAGTGCATCCTCCGCATTTTGTATCCAACTTTCTTCAGCATCAATCAAAACACCGACATTGCTCGCGACTGCTGCTTTGCAAATTCTGTGCAATCTGTCTACAACTCTCTCCCACTCTGCCTTTTCAGTTTTCGATAATTTTTCTAAAGGAATTTTTCCACGAACTACTTCATCATAAACTGCAAGCCTGTCAATCTTTTGAAACAATTCAAATCTTGAAAGCCCGGTTAGCTTTATGCTCATGAAAGGAATGTTCGGTTGTGTTGCTGCATAGTCGATTACGTTAATAAATTCTTCGGTTGCATGTTCAAAATTTCTCTCTCCTTCTTTTCCTTCTACACCATAATCCAAAATTACCTGCACATGAAATTCTGCTAGCTTTTCTACAACTGCAGATGTTTTTTGCAGCGCTTCGCCACCAACAAACTGGCTAAAAATCGTTTTTCGTATCAGGCCTTTTACAGGCAACCCAAGTTTAAGCGCAAGAGGAGTCAGCCACAAGCCCATCTTCACCAGCCAATATTTGGCCATTGAACTGAAAATAAAATGCGCTCGTTTTAATTCAGAATTCGATTTATAAGCAAATGCGGTTTTGGTGTCATCGAAAGAAATATTCATAAATGCGATTAAAAACCGAAATTCTGTAATTGGCTACGATTCTCCAAAATTTAATTAGTTGATGAGCTAATTAGCTAATTGGCTAATTAGAATATCTTTGCGAAAATTTTTTGGAATGACAGTGAAAAAACCTTCGGAGAGTTTAATAGTTATGACGGAGCTTGTATTGCCGAACGATACCAATTTATTTGATAACCTTATGGGTGGCCGGTTGATGTACTGGATGGATATTGCAGCCGCACTGTCCGGAAGTAAACATTGTGGCGCGCCTGTCGTTACCGCTTCTGTTGACAATATTTCTTTTACCAACCCTATCAAGCTGGGAAATGTAGTTCATATCGAAGCGAAAGTAACCCGGGCTTTCAATACGAGTATGGAAATTTATTTGAAAGTTTGGGGAGAAGATATAATGCAGCAATATCGCTACGACAGCAACGAAGCTTATTATACTTTTGTAGCATTAGACCCCCACGGAAAACCGAGATCAGTTCCAAAAATAGAACCTGAAAGCGACCATGAAAAGGAACTTTTTGATGGGGCATTGCGCAGACGCCAATTGAGATTAATTCTTGGCGGAAAAATGAAACCGGGAGATGCTTCTGAATTGAAAGCGCTTTTCGTAAAAGCTAAAGAAGAGAGTTAATTGATTTATACCCTCCCTGGTTATTGAGGTAAAATAAAAATTGGTAAAACTTGTTGGTTCACTGGTTTTAATCTTTATCCTGGGAAGAATATTGCTTTGGCTCCATAAACTTCTTACTCTGTTCAATTGAATCCATTATTTTTTCGAGGATCTGATCAATCGATTCATTATCAGAAAAGTGCATCGGTTCTTTAAATCGTACGTTAAGTAATGTTCCCTTCTTTCTTAGCTTTAAACCTTTTTTATCAAAGGCGCGTCGGAAGCCGTTGATAACAACCGGAACTACAACCGGGTTATGGCGTTTTATAATGAAAGCAGTTCCTTTTCGCCCAGGGGCAAAAGCTCTGGTGGTTCCCTGTGGAAAAGTAATCACCCAATTTTTTTCCAGCGCATTCGATATTTTTCGCGTATCACCCGGATCGAGACCACGTCTTACTTCTGTGCCGCCTTTGTTCCACGTACGCTTTACGGTTATTGCGCCGCCCCATGTAAAAAATCTGCTCAATACACTCTTTCGCATCGTCTCGGTAGCAGCCACGAAATTTACTTTTGTGAAAGGATTGAGTAAATAGATCGGGAAACCGAGTTTATTTTTCCTGCCCCATTTTACTGCAGAAAAAATATGAAGCATGGTAATCACATCTGCAAAGTAGGTTTGATGATTACTTACAAACAGGACATTTCTTTCGGGTAGATTCTTGATGTTTTCGGTACCGGTAATTTTTAATTTATTGATGATGACGAGACCGGGATAAGTAATAACACCGATAATAAAATAAACAATGGATTTAAAAAAATGGGTTTTTTGCAGGCTTTTTAACCAACGCTTCATTCAATTTTATTTAATATACAATTGGTTGCAATTTAAGAATTAGCTGCTAATATGAAAAAGCAATTTGTTAGCTTATATTTTACCTTGCAAATGTGGCTATTATACTGTATTTACTTACCTTTGCACTCCGAAATAAAAAAATGCATCAAAATGATAGAAATTTATTTATAAACCAAAAAATGCTGATAAGCAGGATCCGCCAAAGGCGGATACAGCAATAAGAAAATTACCCGCTAAAATATAATGGATACAGAAAACAAAGAAACCAAAACAGAAACAGAGGAAATTTTATCTGACAGCAGGCCGCAAGGTGGTATAGAAGGCGTTCCTTTTCCTGATTTCCCCGATGTAGAATCTACACAGGCAGCTACCGAACCGCAGCCCTCAGAAGTTGAAATTCATGAAGAAGCGCTTTCAACTCCTCATGATGATTTTGACTGGAGCATCGATAAAAGAAATGTTACTGTTTACAACAACTCTGAACGTGAAAAGTACGATGAGGTTTACGACAAAACTTTCAAGCAAATTAATGACGGGGAAATGGTTACGGGAACCGTTGTTGCAATGACAAAAACAGATGTTGTTATCAATATCGGTTTTAAGAGTGACGGTCTTGTTGGGCTGAATGAATTCCGCGATATACCAAACTTAAAAGTTGGCGATGAAGTAGAAGTGATGGTTGCAGAAAAAGAAGACAAAGATGGAAATCTTCATCTTAGCCGCAAACAAGCCCGCACCACCCGTGCATGGGAAAAAATTGTGGAAATGCACAAGAGTGGTGAAATCGTTACCGGTTCAGTTACCAGCAAAACCAAAGGTGGACTTATCGTGGATGTATTCGGAATGGAAACTTTCCTTCCGGGTTCACAGATTGACGTTAAGCCGGTTACTGATTACGACCAGTTTGTTGGAAAAACAATGGAATTTAAAGTGGTTAAAATTAATGAAGCCATTAAAAATGCGGTCGTTTCTCACAAAGCACTTATCGAAAGCGATATCGAACAACAAAGAGCTGAAATTATTGGTAAACTTGAAAAAGGACAGGTACTGGAAGGAACGATTAAAAATATCACCGATTTTGGTGCATTCCTTGACCTTGGCGGTTTAGACGGATTACTTTATATCACAGATATCAGCTGGGGACGTATCAATCATCCAAGTGAAGTATTGAAACTGGATCAAAAACTGAATGTGGTTGTTCTTGATTTTGATGATGATAAAAAACGCATCAGTCTTGGATTGAAACAATTAACTCCACATCCTTGGGATACTTTGCCTGAAAATATTAAAGAAGGCGAAATCGTAAAAGGTAAAGTAGTTAATATAGAAGATTACGGTGCATTCCTCGAAATCTATCCGGGTGTTGAAGGTTTGGTTCACGTGAGTGAAATCACATGGGCTAATACTCCGATCAATGCAAAAGAATTCTTTAAACTGGGTGATGAATACGAAGCGAAAATTGTGACTTTGAGTAAAGAAGATCGCAAGATGAGCCTTTCTATCAAGCAAATGACAGAGGATCCGTGGAACACGATCGAAACTCAATATCCTGAAGGAAGCAAGCACAAAGGATTGGTGAAAAACATTACTCCTTATGGTGTGTTTGTTGAACTTTCACCGGGCATTGGCGGTATGATCCACATCAGTGATCTTAGCTGGTTGAAACGCTTCAACAACCCGAATGAATATACTAAAGTGGGCGAAAGTATTGATGTGAGTAATTATGAGCATCGATAAAGAAAACCGCAAACTTCAGTTGGGTCACAAACAAATTGAAGAAGATCCATGGAACTCTTTGGAAGAAACTTTCCCTGTGGGAAGTATTCATGAAGGAACCGTAACCCGTCGCGATGACAAAGGCGCTACCGTTCAGCTTCCTTATGGTTTGGAAGGATTTGCTCCTGCCCGTCACCTTCGCCGCGAAGATGATAAAGTAATCGGTTTGGATGAAGTAGCACAGTTTATGGTTATTGAATTTGACCGCAACGATAAGAAGATCATTTTAAGCCACAGTCGCATTTGGGAAAAAGAGAAAGCGGATGAAAAAAATGCGAAACTGCATGAAAAAAGAGCCGAATCAGAAAATACGAAGAAAGTTGTGAAGAACATTCAAAGTAAGGTTGAAAAAACTACTTTAGGTGATCTTGGAGTTTTGGCCGATTTGAAAAAGAAAATGGATGAGACTACTCCTGCAGAAGAACCGAAAGCAAAAGCTGAGGAAGTTCCTGCTGAAGCACCAGTTGCAAAAAAAGCGCCTGCAAGAAAAAAGAAAGCTGATGCAGAAAAACCGGATGCAGAAAAGAAAGCTGAAGCGACTTTAGCTCAAACGCCTCCTCCGCCTGCCAACGAACCGCAGCAGATTGAAGCGAAAGCTGAAGAGGCAGCGAAAGAAGCAAAAGCAGAAGAGTCGAAAGAGGAAGATGAAACTAAAGAAGACGATAAGGCATAATTAGTTTTTGATCTTATAATAAATCCCGTTGTTGAAAAAGCAACGGGATTTTTTTATGTAAATCAAGTTTGCTTTTACAGTATACCAATAATAAACATTTTTTATTTTGCGATCAAATATATCATGTATGCATAACTGTTACAACATCTTTTCCAACTTTGTCAAAGCTGCTTTCATATTAATTCCTTTACCTAAAACCGGTTTAAAAATATCGCCTTCATTTCTCATTCTTTCAATGGCGTTTTTGAGTGTAAAATCTTTCATCTTTAATCCTGGTTTCACTTCTTCCCAATGCAAAGGCATTGAAACAGTTGCGCCAGGCTTCGGCCTTACCGAATAAGGAGCGGCTAAAGTTGCCTGGGGACGGTTTTGCAGAAAGTCAACATACATTTTACCTTCGCGGTTGTTTACAATTCTTTCAATGCTGGTAAAATCAGGCAATTCACGATGAACCAGCGTTGCAATTTTTCTTGCGAACTCTTTCGATTCTTCATAAGTATATTTTGCACCTAAAGGAAAATAAATATGAAAACCGGTTGAACCTGAAGTCTTACAATAACTTTCAATTCCAATCGCATCCAGAAAATTTTTAGTAACCTGCGCCGCCACAATTACCTGCTCAAAAGTATTTTCGGCTGGATCCAAATCAATAATGCACCAATCCGGATAATCAGGTTTAGCGGCAGTGCTGCTCCATGGATTTATTTCGATGCAACCAAGATTTACGACATACAGCAAACTTGCCTCATCACTAATTACTAGAAAATTTTTATCGCCATCCACTTTACTGTGATATGGAAATGTTTCAACCCAGCCAGGTACTTTTCCTGTTACATTTTTTTGATAAAAACTTTTGCCTTTTATTCCATTCGGGAAACGGTTTAAAGACTGGGGGCGGTTTTTCAAATATGGAAGAATAAACGGTGCTGCCTGGTAATAATAATTTATCAAATCTCTCTTTGTAACCTTTTCTTCGGGCCAGAAAATTTTTGAAAGATTAGTAAACTTTAATTCTTTGCCATTTACTTTTCTTGTCTGCGTTTTTTCGGTTGGATTTAGCAAGGTCTTTCTAACACTTTTTGCAGTGGGCTTTATGATTTTGTTCCTGGAAATTTCCGATTTTTCATAGATCACTTTTTGAGTTTCAGTTTCTTTTTCCAAAACTACCGCCGTTGGTTTTTTATCATCACGTAATCCCTGGAACGAAGCGTGACGCATGGTTCCGTCTTTTGAAATATCGCGGTAACTCGCTTCGCAAACCAATTCCGGTTTCAGCCAAATGGCTTCCGTTTTTGGAGGATTGGGTCGGAAACGCGAAGGCTCATTTACATTCGGTTCATTTATAAAAGGGCATTCAGGAATAATCAATGGTTCAAATTTTTCCATTAATTCTTTTTGAAGTTTATTAGTAAATCCTGTGCCGATCTTTCCTGTAAAAACCAATTTTTTATCCTGGTAAAAACCGACTAAAAGTGAACTGAATAATTTTGATGAACCTTCATTTTTAGTAAAGCCGCCAATCACCACTTCCTGTCTTCCTTCGGTTTTTATTTTCAACCAATCTTTAGACCTTGCTCCAGGAAAATACAAACTGTCTTTGCGTTTTGCCATTATTCCTTCAAGAGACATTTCATCAGCGACTTTAAAAAAATCAATTCCATTGGTTTCAAATTCTTCACTCAGCCTGATCGTATCAGATTGCGGCAAAACCGATTCTAAAATTTCACGGCGCTTGTCTAATGCCAGCTTCATCAAATCTTTTTCATCATACCATAAAATATCAAAAATGTAATAAACTAAACTTCCATCTGCTTCGCTTCTCCAGCTTTGCAAACTTCCAAAGTCAGCTCTTCCTTTTTCGTTAAGGCTTACAATTTCTCCATCAAGAACAGCATCTATTTTGAATTTCTGCAACTCATCATGGATGGGATAAAATTTATCGTCGAACGATTTTGAATTTCTTGAAGTAAATTTTACTTCTCCGTTTTTGATAAAAGCAATAGCGCGGTAACCGTCCCATTTTACTTCATAAATCCAACCCGGTTTATCAAAAGGTTTGGTAACCAACGTTGCCAGCATCGGCGCTATCTTTTGAGGGAACTTTGCTTTTTTTCCTGCTATAATTAAATCTTTTGCTTCTGCAACTTCAGCCATGACATATATTTTAAATAGTTCTCTTGTTAAATTACTATAAAAATATATGCCAGGAAAATTACCTGTAAGTGAATATGCATGCAGTAAAGCAAGAAATTACCAGAATTTTTATTTTCCTATTTGATAATCAGCAATCGAAGATGCGGCAATCCATCCACTCGTCCAGGCATTTTGAAAATTAAAGCCGCCCGTAATTCCATCCACATCTAAAATTTCACCCGCAAAAAAAAGACCAGGGATAATTTTGCTTTCCATAGTGTTCGCATCCACTTCATTTAATTTTATCCCGCCGGCAGTTACAAATTCTTCTTTAAAAGTGGTTTTACCTTTTACGTGAAATTGCTGTGCAGTTAATTGTTTTGCCAATTGGTTTTGTTGTTTTGCCGGAAGATCAGCCCAACGTATTTCAGAATCAATTCCACATTGATTTAAATGATATTCCCATAAGCGCTGTGGAAGCACAAATGGATTTTTGTTGATTATTTTTTTCGCAGCAAACTCCTTTCTTACCGATTTAAGTTTTTCCAAAAGAGAATTTTCATGATAGTCTGCAAGCCAATTAATTGAAATTGAAAAATCATAGTTCATGTTTGCTAATTCACGCGCTGCAAAAGCAGATAGTTTTAAAACAGCAGGTCCGCTAAACCCCCAGTGAGTAATGAGTATCGGACCATTTTGTGAAAATTTTGTTCCATTAATTTTTACTGAAACTTTTTCAACAGAAATTCCCATTAATGCGGTAATAGGATCTTTTAGAACATTAAATGTAAACAAAGAAGGGACAGGGCTTTCAAAAGAATGCCCCAACGCGATTAGCCAGTTGTATTGAGAAGATTTTGGAAAACCACCGGAAGCTACACAAACAAAATCTGCATTCAAAATCGAATTGTCTTTTGCCGTTAATTTAAATTGATCAGCATTTTTTTCAATCTTCACGATTTCTTTATTCATGAAAATTTCAACACTGTGATTATTTGCTTGTTGTAAAAGGCAATTTATTATTGTTTCAGAAGAATTGCTGACAGGAAACATTCGCCCATCCACTTCTGTTTTTAATTGTACGTTTCTTTTTTCAAACCAATCAATAGTATCGGTAGTGAAAAAACGATGAAACGCGTGCTTCAAAAACTTGTCTCCTCTTGGATATTTTTTTATCATTTCAGCAATGCTGAAACAGGAATGAGTAACGTTGCAGCGGCCGCCACCGCTCACTTTTACCTTGCTTAATACTTTTCCTGATTTTTCTACGATTGTGACTTCTAATCCCTTATTTTTTTCGCGGGCATTTATTGCACAAAAAAATCCTGCAGCGCCTCCACCAATAACTACTAATTTTTTGTGTTCCATTCTTAATGATAAGTAGCTTTTTAAAACAGCTTTCGCGGAAATAACATCGTTTTCACCAACAATAAAATGCCAGTAAATGAAGAAAAAGCAGGAATTTTTATTTTTGATTAATAATCAGAACACAAATTGGGATTTGCTTTTTCTGCTGCTTCGATAGAGGCAAATGAAGTAAGGATATCAGCTTTGTTTTTTCTTACGCAAATTGTATGTTCATAATGGGCAGAAGGTTTTCCGTCGCCGGTGCGAATTGTCCAGCCATCTTTGTCATTGTAAACTTCTTTCGCGCCAAGATTGATCATCGGTTCAATGGCAATAACAAGCCCGTCTTTTAACTTGCTGCCTTTTCCTCTTTTTCCATAATTAGGCACTTGCGGATCTTCATGCAATTCTTTTCCGATTCCATGTCCCACTAATTCACGAACTACTCCATATCCATGTTGCTTTTCAGTGTAATCCTGGATGGCAAAAGAAATATCGCCAATCCGATTGCCAACTACGGCTTTTCCAATTCCAATATAAAGAGAATCTTTTGTCACCCGAAGTAATTGTTTTACTTCTTCGGAAATTTCTCCAACAGCAAAAGTGTAAGCGCTATCGCCATGATAGCCATTTTTGAGCGCACCGCAATCAATCGAAACTAATATCTCCTTCTTTCAATGGATCTTTTGTTGGAAAACCATGAACCACTGCATCATTCACTGAAATACAACAAGCGTAAGGAAATCCATGATAATTTTTAAAATTGGGAACTGCACCATGATCGCGAATATATTCTTCAGCAATATCATTGAGTTCGATTGTGGAAATGCCGGGCTTTATAAAAGACGCTGCATGGGCAATACTGTCATTAACGATGGTACAGCTTTGCCTTATCAATTCTACTTCTTCATTTGTTCTATAGTGAATCATGCTCTTTATAATTTAAAAAAACCCCGGCATAAACTGGCCAGGGTTTAAAAATATTTGTAAGAAGCTTACTATCAAATTCCGCCGGTAACACCTGGTGCGGCTGTTCTGCCCTGAATACGACCACCACTCATCAATCCATCGTACTGGCGCATCAATAACTGAGTTTCTATTTGTTGCAAAGTATCTAAAACAACCGCAACCATGATCAGTAAAGAAGTGCCTCCGTAGAAAGTTGCAAATGCCCTGGGTTACGCCCAAGTATCTGCATTATTCCGGGAAGAATACCTACAATAGCCAGTAATACAGCGCCCGGTAAGGTAATTCTGTCCATTATTGTTCCGATATAATCGGTAGTAGGTTGGCCTGGTTTAACGCCCGGAATGAATCCATTGTTTCTTTTAAGGTCATCCGACATTTGTTTCGGATTAAAAATAAGAGAAGTATACACAAAAGTAAACCCAATGGTCATGATACTATATACGATCATATAAACCCGTTAGTAGGTGAAGTAAAATAGATCGCCCAGCTTTTTCCGCTTGTCTGGAAGCCCGCGAAAATGGTTGGTAAAAACATAATTGCCTGCGCAAAGATGATCGGCATTACACCTGCTGCATTTACTTTTAAAGGAAGAAACTGCCTTGCTCCGCCAAATTGCCTGTTGCCAACAATTTGTTTCGCATAATTTACCGGTACTTTTCTTACACCCTGAACCAATACAATCAATCCAAGAATAACAGCAATAAAAGCGGCAATTTCAATAAGGAATATTAATAAACCTCCACCACCGTGAGTTTGTTTTGCATAAAATTCCTGCATAAATGACTGCGGAAGACGGGCAAGAATTCCGATCATGATAATTAATGAAGTACCATTACCCAATCCTTTATCAGTGATCTTTTCTCCCAGCCACATTACAAACATAGTACCGGATGTAAGAAGGAAAACAGTTGATACCCAGAAATAAGGTTTATATGCCTGCAAGCAATGCGCCCTGACTCGAAGATTCAAGGAAGCCAATATAAGCTGCTGCCTGTGCAGCAGTAACAATAACAGTAAGATAGCTCGTCCATTGGTTAATCTTTTTCTGCCCACTTTCCCCTTCTTTCTGAATTTTTGAAATTTGAGGAACCAATACCGTTACCAATTGCATAAAAATAGATGCCGAAATGTAGGGCATAATTCCCAGCGCAAAAATAGATGCTTTTGCAAAAGCGCCACCCACAAAGGCATTTAAAAGTCCAAGCATTCCACCTTGCGTACTGTTTTGCAGGTTTGCCAGTTTGTTCGGATCTATTCCGGGAAGAACGATAAAAGAGCCTACCCTGTAAACCAAAATGAGCGATAAAGTAACAATGATTTTACTTCTCAGTTCTTCAATGGTCCAGATGTTTTTAAGTGTTGTGATGAATTTCTTCACAGAATTATAAAGATTTAATTATTTGCAATTATGGTTGGGTTGCAAATATCAATTAATTATTTTATTATTTCTACTGAACCGCCGGCAGCTTCAATAGCTTCTTTGGCTTTTTTACTTACTGCATTCACCTTAAAAGCAATTTTGGCTTTCAATTCACCGTTTCCCAAGATCTTCACCCTGTCGTACTGGCTGATAAGATTATTGATATAAAGATTTTCCGGGTTAAATTCTTTGATTTCGTGCTTTTCAATCAACTGGTCAATCTGTCCAAGGTTAAAAACTTTATATTCTATACGGTTATTATTCTTAAAACCACGTTTTGGTACTCTTCTTTGGATAGGCATCTGGCCGCCTTCATGCGCCATTTTAATTTTATAACCTGCGCGGCTTTGTCCGCCTTTATTACCTTTTGTAGAGGTTCCGCCTTTTCCGGAAGCTTCTCCGCGTCCCAGTCTTTTGTCTTTGTGTGTAGCGCCTTTTGCAGGCCTTAAACTTTCTAATTTCATTGTACTTTTTTTTGAACTTAACGCCCCGGTGTACCCGGAGCTCGCTTTATTAATTACTATAAAAAAAGAAAAACCGGGTTAAGCCAGTTCTTCCACTTTTATTAAATGATTTACTTTTTTTACCATTCCCAAAATTTGAGGCGTTGCTTCTACTTCTTTGGTTGCATTGAGTTTATTAAGACCCAAAGCTTTTAATGTAAGCTTCTGCCTTTCTGAACGGTCAATACCACTTTTTACCTGTGTAATTTTTATCTTTTTCATGATTGATAACTCTTAATGCTGAACGCTTTTTTTATCCGTTAAAAACTTTCTTCATAGAAATGTTTCTTGTTTTGGCAACTGCTGCCGGCTCTCTTAACATTGCAAAGCTTTTACTGTAGCCTTTACCACGTTATGAGGATTAGCAGATCCAAGCGATTTTGCCAAAACATCTGTAATACCGGCGCTTTCCAACACCGCACGCATGCTTCCTCCGGCAATTACACCAGTACCAGCAGCAGCAGGTTTAATAAGAACTTTAGCGGCTCCGTCTTTGCACCATTGTTCATGCGGAATAGTTCCATGTAACAAAGGAATTTTGATCAGGTTCTTTTTCGCATCATCTATTCCTTTCAAAATAGCTTCCTGCACTTCTTTGGCTTTTCCTAATCCGTGACCTACTACACCGTTTTCATTTCCCACTACTACGATTGCAGAAAAACTAAAAGCCCTTCCACCTTTGGTTGTTTTTACCACACGATTGATGGATACCACTTTCTCTTTTAATTCAAGATCAGCGCCTTTTATTCTCTGTGTATTTGATTTCAACATTATAACTGTTTATAAATTTTATTTTTTAAACTTTCGTTTTAGAATTGATATTTAAAATTCCAAGCCACCTTCTCTTGCTCCATCAGCCACTGCTTTTATACGACCATGATACAAATATCCGCTACGGTCGAAAACCACATTTTTAATTCCCAGTTCCTGTGATTTTTTTGCAATTGCTTCACCTACTCTTTTGCTTGCTTCTACTTTGGTTCCTTTTTGCGCTGCAATATCTTTCTCACGTGAAGACGCTGATGCAATGGTAGTTCCATTGGCATCATCAATTAACTGAACATAAATATCCTTGTTACTTCTAAAAACGCTTAAGCGTGGTTTTTGTGCAGTGCCGCTTATTTTTTTGCGGATGCGGTATCTTATCTTTTGACGTGCACTAACTTTTGAGTTCATTTTATTTTGTTTTATATTTTCCGATACTGCCGGAAAATTTATTTTTTATTTTATTTTAAAAGGCGGATTAAAAATCTTAATTATTTGTTTGTTTACTGCTGAAAGCCAAACAATTAATTCAACAATGAGATTATTTACCTGCTGCTTTACCTGCTTTTCTGCGTAATACTTCACCTTCAAACTTCACACCTTTTCCTTTGTAAGGTTCAGGCTTACGAAGACTGCGGATTTTTGCAGCTACCTGGCCAAGCAATTGCTTATCAACACTGGACAAGATTACTTTTGGGTTTTTACCTTTTTCCTGGGCAGTACTTACTGAAAGTTCTTTTGGAATTTCAACAACGATGTTGTGAGAATAACCTAAAGAAAGATCAAGAAGATTTCCCTGGCTGGAAGCTTTATAACCAACGCCTACAAGCTCCAGAGTTTTAGTATAACCTTCTGTAACCCCAATTACCATATTATTAATCAAGCGAACGATACAATCCATGCATGGCTTTGTGCCTTATCTGATCAGTGGGGCGAAGCAATTCTACTTTATCGTCTTTTACTTCCACTTTTATATCAGGATCAACAGCTTGCTTCAATTCGCCTTTTGGGCCTTTTACAGTAACTACATTATCAGCGCCTACAGTTACGTTCACACCTTTTGTAATTTTTACCGGATTTCTTCCTACTCTGGACATAGTCGGTTTATTTTTTTGTTTTTAATCTGGTAGTGTTCAGCCACGACTAAGGCTTAATTATCTTACCAATACATTTATTTATTTTTTCCCGGAGCTTCTTAACACAAATCTTATTGCAAAGAACAAAGCCAAAAAGACGATAATTACTCCAACAACTGAATTCATTATTTATTAATAAACATTACACAATACTTCTCCACCCACATTTTGTGCTTTTGCTTCCTTATCAGTCATCACGCCTTTTGAAGTAGAGATAATAGAAATTCCCAAACCATTTTTTACTCTTTTGAACTCATCGGGTTTTGAATAAGTACGCAATCCCGGGCGGCTTACTCTTTCAAGGCTTTCAATAGCAGGAATTCTTGTTTGAGGATCATACTTAAGCGCTATTTTAATAACACCTTGTTTTGAATCATCTTCAAACTTGTATTTTAAAATATACCCTTGTGTGTATAAGATTTCAGTAATGCGCTTTTTTAAATTGCTGGCAGGAATTTCCACAATTCTGTGGGTCGCCATTTGAGCGTTGCGTATTCTTGTTAAATAATCTGCGATTGGATCAGTAACCATTGTTTGTTTTTTCTTTGTTTATTGTTTATTTACAATGCGATATCCGTTGATACCTTATTTATTGCTTCAGGCTTTACGCTTTCTGCATTCAGCTTTATTACCAGCTTGCTTTTTTTACTCCCGGAATTTTTCCTTCCAATGCCATGTCACGAAACATATTTCTTGAAAGGCCAAAATGCCTCATGTAACCTCTCGGACGGCCTGTAAGCTGACACCTGTTTTTAAGACGAACAGGAGATGCGTTTTTTGGAAGAAGATCCAGCGCTCTGTAATCACCGGCTTCTTTTAATGCTTTTCTTTTTTCAGCATATTTTTCTACCATTTTTACGCGTTTCCTTTGTCTTGCTTTAATTGACTCTTTAGCCATAAGTTAATTTTATTAATTGGCTGATTAGCTGATTAGCTAATTAGCTAATTGATTTATTTTTTTATATTTTTAAAAGGCAATCCCAGTTCTTTAAGCAATTCATAAGCTTCTTCATTGGTGTTTGCTGTTGTTACAAAAGTGATATCAAGGCCGGTAATTTTATTTACTTTATCAATATCAATTTCAGGAAAAATGATTTGTTCTGTAACGCCTAAAGTATAATTTCCCCGGCCGTCAAATGATTTGTCATTAATGCCCCTGAAATCGCGCACGCGTGGCAAAGAAACAGAAACAAGGCGATCAAGAAATTCATACATGGTTTCGCCGCGTAATGTCACTTTTGCACCAATCGGCATATTCTTACGCAATTTGAAATTAGAGATATCTTTTTTAGACATTGTGGCAACCGCCTTTTGGCCTGTAATGGTTGTCAATTCATCAATAGAGATATCAATTAATTTTTTATCGGCAACAGCACCGTTCACACCGCGGTTCAAACAAACTTTGGTAAGTTTAGGCGCCTGCATTACAGTTTTGTAAGAAAACTTTTTCATTAATGCCGGTACAACTTCTTTCTTGTACTTTTCTTCCAGTCTCGGTGTATATTTATCAGTACTCATTATTTAATTACCTCCCCTGATTTTTTTGCTGTTCTTATTAATTTTCCACCTTCTCTTGTTCTGCTGATTTTAGAAGGTCCATGTGATTTTGAATCCCAGAGCATAACATTTGAAATAGCGATTGGCGCTTCCACTTTCATAATTCCACCACGGGTATTTTGAGCTGAAGGTTTGGTATGTTTGGTAACGATATTCACGCCTTCTACCAATACCCTGTTTTTATCAGTTATTACTTCCAAAACCTTGCGCGGCTTCTTAAGATCTTTATCTTCACCGGTAATAACTACCACTGAATCGCCTTTTTTTATGTTGAACTTTGGTTTAAATCTTGTCTTCATTTTTGACAAATATTTGTCTTGATTAATTACTTATTAAATACCCTTTTTTTAAGGGGTGCAAAGATACAATTATATTACAATACTTCAGGTGCTAATGAAATGATTTTCATATAGCCTTTGTCGCGTAATTCACGGGCAACCGGCCCAAAAATCCTCGTTCCTCTTGGCTCATCTGCTGCATTTAAAAGTACTACAGCATTATCATCAAAACGGATGTAAGAACCATCTTTACGACGAAGCTTATTTTTAGTGCGTACAATGACGGCTTTGCTTACAGTTCCTTTCTTTATTCCGCCTGCAGGAATAGCATCTTTCACCGTTACAACTATCTTATCGCCAACTTTAGCATAGTCCTGGCCGGAATTTCCCAGTACTCTTATACACAACACTTCCTTCGCGCCACTATTATCTGCTACATTTAGCCTGCTTTCTTGCTGTATCATTTTTTATTTATCAGTTTTGAGCTCTCAGCTTTCAGCTTTGAGCATTTAACAACATTTAAATTGATCTTTAAAATCTTATTTAACTTTTTCCACTACTTCTACAAGTCTCCAGCGCTTTGTTTTGCTCAAAGGCCTTGTTTCCATAATTTTTACCAGGTCGCCAATGCTGCATTCGTTCTTCTCGTCATGGGCATGAAATCCCGTGGTTTTTTTCACAAATTTTCCATAAAGAGGATGCTTCACTTTCCTTTCTACTTTTACAGTAATCGTTTTATCCATTTTATTGCTGGAAACCACGCCAACTCTTACTTTTCTTAAATTTCTTTCAGACATTGTTTTTAATTTTTAGGATTTAGCACCTAATTGTTTTTTTCTTAATTCTGTTTTTGTGCGAGCCAGATCTTTTCTTACATCCCGGATGGACATCGGGTTCTCAAGCGGAGAAACCGCATGTGCAAATTTTAATTTTTTTATTCGTAACTCATCTTCCTGGATCCTTGCTTTCAAATCCGTTTCAGTCATCTGCTTTAAACTGTTTACGAAATCGTTTCTGTTTGACATTGTTTTAATTTGATAATTTTCTTTAATCAGCAAATCAGCTCCCAGCTAATCTGCACATTAACTTACATAATCCCTGCTTACTACAAATTTTGTTTGAATAGGAAGTTTTTGTGCTGCCAGTTCAAAAGCTTCTTTTGCCACCTGTAAAGGAACTCCGTCAGCTTCAAAAATGATCCTTCCCGGTTGAACTACTGCTGCCCAGTATTCAGGGTTACCTTTACCTTTACCCATCCTCACCTCCGCCGGTTTTTTAGTAATTGGCTTATCAGGGAAAATTCTAATCCATACATTTCCTTCACGTTTCATATGACGGGTTAACGCCTGCCTTGCAGATTCAATCTGCCTGTTGGTTAACCATACAGAATCAAGTGCCTTTAATCCAAACGTTCCAAAAGAAATAGTATTTCCGCGTTTTGTATCGCCTTTCATACGTCCTTTCTGCATTTTCCTATGCTTCGATCTTTTTGGCTGTAACATAATTTGTCGTTTATTGTTTGTTCACTGTTCAATTTCAGAAGGTGAACCATTCTTAATAGTTATTTATAAAATTTATCTTCTTCCGCCTCTTCCGCCTCTTCTGTCACCACGATCACCACCTCTTCTGTCACCAAATCCTCCTCTCCTGTCGTGACCATCATGATCATTTTCCTCCGCCGGCTATAATATTCGGATTCAAATCTCTTTTCGCAAGAACTTCTCCTTTACATATCCATACTTTAATCCCAATCTTTCCGTAAACGGTTTGTGCAAAAATGCTGGCATAATCAATATCCATTCTTAAAGTGTGCAATGGAGTGCGACCTTGCTTTATTTCTTCACTACGTGCAATTTCAGCTCCACCCAAACGGCCGCCCACTCTCACTTTTATTCCTTCAGCTCCCATTCTTAAAGCAGAAGCGATAGACATTTTGATTGCTCTTTTATAATTGATACGATTTTCAATTTGCCTGGCGATGGTGTCAGCTACAATCGCTGCATCCAGTTCAGGACGCCGTATTTCAAGAATATTGATCTGAACATCGTCTTTACCAGTCAATTTCTTCAATTCTTCTTTAATACGGTCTACTTCTCCTCCACCTTTTCCGATAATAATTCCTGGCTTGGAAGTATGAATAGTAATGATTAATTTATTTAGCGTGCGCTCAATTACAATCTTAGCTATTCCCCCTTTACTGATACGCGCATTCAGGTAGGTCCTGATCCTATCGTCCTCAATCAATTTTTTACCATAATCTTTTGGATTTGCAAACCAGTTGCTATCCCATCCACGGATGATTCCCAGCCTGGCTCCAATCGGATTTGTTTTTTGACCCATTATTCGGTTTTTATTTTGTTGATTTTTTGTCTTCTTTTTTCTTTTCTGTTTTTTCTGCAGCAGGCTTAGTCTTTGCTTTTGTTTCAGCTTTTGGTGCTGCGGCTTTTTTCGGAGCTGCTTTCTTTGGAGCTGCTTTCTTTGGTTTTTCAGCCACTGGTTTTTCTGCTACTGTTTCTACAACAGGCACAGCTTCCAGCTTTTTCAGCTTTCTTTTTCACCACACCGTTTCCGTTTGCATGAATACTGTCTACGACAATCGTAACATGGTTGCTACGTTTACGGATGCGGTATCCACGGCCCTGTGGAGCAGGACGCATTCTTTTTATCACTCTTCCACCATCTACCATGATTGTTTTCACAATCAGGCCGGCATCTTCCACTTTTTCATCAGCATTCTTTTGTTCCCAGTTGTTGATGGCGCTCTTTAATAATTTATACATGGGCACTGCCGGATGCTTTGGATTGAATTGTAAAATTCCCAATGCTTTTTCTACTTCCATCCCACGGATCAAATCAGCCAACAAACGCATTTTGCGTGGTGAAGTCGGATAATTATTAAGTTTTGCTACTGCTTCCATATTTGTTTTATTTCTTGATACTAAATTTACCTGCTACCAGTATCTTATATGCAATCTTTTTACTAGAATGTCCTTTAAAGTTTCTTGTCGGTGCAAATTCTCCCAATTTATGCCCTACCATAAACTCAGTTATATACACAGGAATAAATTTATTACCATTATGCACTGCAAAAGTGTGGCCTACAAAGTCAGGAGTAATTGTTGAACTGCCGCGACCATGTTTTTATAACACCTTTCTTTGCAGTTCCTTCATTTATAGCAAGCACTTTATCTTCAAGCTTTGCTTCTACATAAGGACCTTTTTTAATTGAACGAGCCATTTGTTTTTTATTTTTTTGCTTTTCGCTTTCAGCCTTGAGCTTTATGCTTTTATGCTTATTTATTAGGTAATTTCTTACCGTTTCTTCGTTGAATGATCATTTTATCTGAACCTTTTCCGCGTGTACGGGTGATTTCTCCTTTAGCATACTTGTTGGTTCTGCTACGCGGATGCCCACCCGAAGCTTTACCTTCACCACCACCCATCGGATGATCAACCGGGTTCATAGCAACACCTCTTGTTCTTGGCCTGATTCCTTTCCACCTGTTTCTTCCTGCTTTACCTTTGCTTTCAAGACTGTGATCGCTGTTGGAAACCACACCTACCGTAGCATAACAATTAATCAATATTTTTCTTAACTCGCCACTTGGCATTTTAAGAATAGCATATTTTTCTTCTTTGTTCGTTAACTGAGCGGACGAACCTGCGCTACGTGCTAATTTTCCACCTTGTCCCGGTTGCATTTCAATATTGTGAACCACAGTACCCAAAGGCATATTTTTAAGTTGTAAGGCATTTCCCAATTCAGGAGCTACCGCATCTCCACTAACAATGGAAGCACCTACCTGCAAACCCTGCGGCGCCAGGATGTATCTTTTTTCACCATCAGAAAAAACTACCAAAGCAATAAATGCACTGCGATTCGGATCATATTCAATCGTTTTTACAGTAGCAGCAATTTCTTTTTTATTCCTCTTAAAATCCACTACACGATACATTTTTTTGTGTCCGCCGCCAAGATAACGCATGCTTCTGCGTCCCTGCGAATTACGGCCGGCAGTGTGATGAACTTTTTCAAGAAGGCTTTTTTCAGGTTCGTTGGTAGTTACTTCCGCGTAAGCATTACCAATCCTCCAGCGGGTTCCTGCGGTAGTCGGTTTGTATTTTCTTAAAGCCATGATTTTTTATTTTTTTCCCGACAAAGCATCGGAATGATTGTTTCTTAATTACTAATTCAATTCCATTTAAATGTTTCCGTACAAATCAATGGTATCACCTTCTGCTACTGTAACAATCGCTTTTTTCTTTGCAGGTTTGCGTCCTGTTAGCAAGCCTGATTTTGTATTCCTTTGTTTTACTTTAGAAGGTACATTTATAGTATTTACATCTTCTACTGTAATGCCATAAAATTCTTCTACAGCCTTCTTAATTTCCAGTTTATTCGCTTTCCTGTTTACAATAAACGTATACCGATTGTACTTTTCAGAAAGCTTATTTACTTTTTCTGATAAAACCGGCTTTATTAAAACATCTGATGATTTCATTATCCTGATTTGAAAATTTGAAAATTTGAAAATTTGAAAACGGTACAACCAATTCCCTATTTCCAGATTTATTTTTTATCCTATTTTTTTATTTTATCCGAATAAAAATTTAAACTATTTGTTCGTTCACTCACTCTCCGCTGCAATTTCCATCTCACATTAATCACGCTTCTGCAGCTTCTTTTGCGTCTTCTTTTGTTTTATTTTCTTCAGCGTTTTCTTCTACAAATATTTTTGCAGCGCTCTCCGTAAATACTAAAGAATCAGCATTCAAAATATCATAGGTGTTGATATCACCTAATAAAGTACCACAAACTGAAGGAATGTTGCGAAAGCTCTTGTACACGTTTTCATCATAATCTGCCATTACGAGTAAAGACTTTCTGCTTTCAGGATTGATGGTTACAAACATTTTACTGAACTCATTGGTAGCCGGCTTTTCAACTTTTATTGCTTCATCTTCCACCACAATAATTTTGTTGTCTTTTGCTTTTGCACTCAGCGCACCGATTTTAGCCAGGTCTTTTACTTTGCGGTTCACCTTAATATCATATCCGTGAGGTTTAGGGCCGAAAACAGTACCACCACCTTTATACAGCGGGTTACGAAGATTACCTTTACGGCTTCCGCCTGTACCTTTTTGCTTGTGCAATTTTTTGGAAGAACCTTGTGCTTCAGCGCGCGTTTTCACTTTGTGCGTACCCTGGCGCTGTGCAGCTAAATATTGTTTTACCGCAAGCCATATTGCATGACTGTTGGGCTCAGCGCCAAATATTTCTTCCGGCAGGTCAATCGTTCTGCCAGTCTTTTTTCCTTCTATGTTTATTATATCTAATTTCATATTACTTCTGGATTAAAACGATTGAACCGTTATGTCCGGGAACCGAACCGCTGATTAACAAATAATTTTTCTCAGGGAAAATCTTTACGATTTTGAGGCCTTTCAACTGCACTTTATCATTTCCCATGCGGCCTGCCATTCGCATTCCTTTGAATACTCTTGAAGGATAAGAAGATCCACCAACAGAACCGGGCGCCCTTGACCTGTCATGCTGTCCGTGAGATTGCTCACCTACACCATGAAAGCCATGACGCTTTACGACACCCTGGAAACCTTTTCCCTTGCTGGTGCCTACAACAGATATTTTGTCGCCTTCGGCGAATATGTCAACACTGATGGTGTCTCCAACATTCTTATCTGTTTCGCTATCGCGGATTTCTTTTACGTATTTTTTTGCCGATGTATTTGCTTTGGCAAAATGATTCTTTTCGGAGAGGAGGGTGTGTTTTTCTTTTTTATCACCAAAAGCAATCTGAACAGCATTATAGCCATCAGTTTCCTTGGTTTTCTTCTGCGTTACCACGCATGGACCTGCTTCAATAATGGTCACGGCCGTTTGCCTGCCATTATTATCGAAAATGCTGGTCATGCCGACCTTTTTTCCAATAATACTTTTCATTTCTATTTTATTATACCCAGCGCTCCGGTTTATTTCTACACGTAGCCGGAGATGAGTGTTACAATTTTTTATAAGAACTAAGCCTCATCCCGTCCTTCTCCAAAGGGGGAAGGGGAAGGCAACTTTTATGCTTTTATCTCAACATCCACACCAGATGGCAAATCCAATTTTGAAAGCGCATCTACAGTTCTTGAACTGCTGGTATAAATATCCAGTAAACGCTTGTGCGTACATAACTGGAATTGTTCACGCGCTTTTTTATTTACGTGCGGAGAACGCAATACGGTAAATATTTTTTTATGAGTAGGTAAAGGAATTGGTCCTGTTACTACTGCTCCTGTACTGCGTACGGTCTTAACGATTTTTTCTGCTGATTTATCAACCAGGTTATGGTCGTAAGACTGAAGTTTTATCCTTATTCTCTGAGACATTTTAAAGAACTTTTTTTATCCAAATTTATTTTGGGAGTGCAAAAGTAGGTTGATTGAAGTAAAAAACAAAAAAATCTTTCATTTTAAAAAGATTTTAAAAATATTCAATGGAAACGTAAGAAATGAAGGCATTTTTACTGAAAAGTAGCATTGTTAATGCTACAAATTTTAAGTTACTATAGATTCGTTATTTGTCGAAACCACAAATGAGAGAAATCTTATGAAGAATTTGGAAGGGAATATTAACAAGAGAAATTTCAATGACTATCAAACATTTGGATTTATTGGATTTAAATGAAAAGCAATTGGAAGAAGTGTCATCTGAATTTCATCTAGCTTCTGTGACCAATAAACTACTTTTGTATCGAAATTTTGTTGCAGATTTTGCATAACAATTTTACAATTTTATCGATCGGTAGTTATTTGTTTTAATTACTGGTTTTTGGTGATTGCAGTGTTTCCCAGTCGCGTAAGTATGGTTTCATTGTGTTTATGAATAAAAATAAAATCACCAAAACGTTTATCCGTAAGTTGTGCTATTGGTTTTAAAGTTGCTCCTTCAAGGCCATACATTTTATACCCTATACCTGTTAAAAACAATTCCGTAGTGGATTTATGATCTCCCCACGATTCGACCTGTATAGGAGGTCTGAATTTTTCCAAAACAGCTTTCATTTCAGGTAATACTACTTCTTCATAACCTTCGATATCACACTTAATAAAATCAAGACGAGGCAGAGATATGAATAATGTGCTTGCTCTTTTCATTGAAGCTTTAAAAGTAAATTCCGCTTGCTGATTGTCTTCTTCATTTTCAGACACATGAGCCAGGCCGGTTCTCAAATAACCAAATCTGCCAGGTGTTACAAGCATTATTTCTTTTTCCTCAGCACCCAAAGCACAATTGTATAAAGTGACATTTCCGGATTTTTGAGTAGCCCATTGAAGGGTGTTAAAAAAAGGAAGCACAGGTTCTACTGCGTATACCCTGCCTTTTTTACCTACCCATTTAGAAAATAAGGTTGTGTAATAGCCGAGGTTTGCGCCGATATCAAGTACATAATCACCTTCCCTGATAAAATGCTTGTCGAAATAATGATATTTATAAATATAATCTTTCTTTAAGAATCCTGACAAGTAAGCATAGCGAAATCCTTTGTGCAATAATTTGAGGTATAGGTTTAAGCCTAATAGTTTAAAAATGCTTTTTTTTATTCTTTTCATGATAAATTTTACTATCCTGCCGTAAAGATTATTTATTTCGACGAAGATAAAAAATACCTAACCTGGGAATAGCACAATTTTTTATTTCTACTGAACAACCGACCTTACAATGAAATCAAAATAAATAGTGCAAAAATTCAAGTAATGGTTTGGGTGTGCAAAAAATATCGAAGTGACGGCTGTAATGGCATTGAAGCTGATGCGGACGTTTTTGAGTGATTAATTGTGAATGGTGAATGGTTTATCTTTAACAAAGTTTACTTTTAATAATTCTATCTGCAGATGAAAAAAATAACATCGATTATATTATTGACTGCTTTTTTCTCTTTTGTAACAACATCGTTATATGCCCAGAAGGATACAACAATTTCAGTCCGGACAAAAGACAGCCTTGCAAAACGAAGTGATTCTTTAAATGCAGCTATTCTTCATAATTTCAATACAAAGCTGAACGAAATAGAACAACTACGTATTGCTGATTCTATCACTAAAGCCAATCTTGAAAAGCAAATAGGCTCGCTCCAAAGCACCGACAATTTAAAAAAGGAAGAGTTACAAAGGCAGTTAGAACAATTAAAAAACCAGGAGGCTTTACGATTTGAAGAAAAAAAGAAACAAATAGATTCGTTAAGAACAACCGCACGTGCTTACCCGGTTACGGGTTTTTTTAATGATACACTTTTTTTCATCTTTAATGAATCCGGAAGCTTTTCCGCCCAAGAACGAGCGAATGCAATCCAAAACAGGATAAAAGCGCTCGCGAAAAATTACAGGTTCCAAAAAGATTCAATACAACTTGTTTCCAATGAAACGTCTACTGATCTGGTACTGAATGATAAGACGATCATGAGCGTTTCTGATAACGACGCCATCTGGGAAAATACCACTCGCGATAAGTTGGCCGCCCGGGACCAACATATTATTACCAATGAGGAGCTTAAGTATTACAATGCTACAAAAGTTACTACGCTGGCAAAAGAAGTTTTGCTTGCTCTTTTTTTAATCACTCTTTTTGGATTTGTAATAAAATATATTGCCAGACTTTTCCGGTGGACAAGAGTGAAAATCCGACAACAAAAAGACAAGCTTTTCAAAGGAATTAAGATAAAAAACTACACTTTGTTTGATGCGTCAATGGAAGTGAAATTTTTCCTGAATGTAAACAATGTGGTGAAATGGTTCCTGATCTTTTTGGTGCTGTACCTTGCGTTGCCGGCTATTTTCGGCATTTTCCCCTGGACAAAAAATTATGCGTCTACGCTTTTCAGTTATATTCTGAATCCTGTAAAAAAAATCGCCGCTTCTTTTTGGAATTTTGTGCCGAATCTGATTACGATCATTATCATTTTAATCGTTTTTCGTTATGTCTTAAAAGGATTGAAATATCTTAAGAATGAAATAAAAAATGAAGAACTTAAAATTCCCGGTTTTTATCCTGACTGGGCAAACCCAACTTATCAAATTATAAGAGTATTAGTTTTTGCATTTATGATTGTCGTGGTTTTTCCCTATCTCCCCGGAAGCAGTTCGCCGGTTTTTCGCGGTGTTTCTGTTTTTCTTGGATTCCTTTTTACGTTTGGATCTGCCGGTTCTTTATCCAATATTATTTCAGGATTGATTCTTACTTACATGCGTTTGTTTAAAATAGGTGACCGTGTAAAAATTGGAGAGCAGGTGGGCGACGTGATTGAAAAATCATTGTTGGTGACCCGCATCCGAACTATAAAAAATGAAATCATTTCTATCCCTAATTCAGCAGTGATGAACGGTCATACAATTAATTATAGCAGCGATGCACCGGGACTTGGTCTTATCATCAATACAACGGTTACTATCGGATACGATACACCTTGGAGAGATATGCATGAAGCTTTAATAGAAGCTTCATTGCGGACAGAATTTGTACTGAAGGAACCAAAGCCTTTTGTACTCCAGACAGGCTTGGAGGACTTTTATGTGTCTTATCAAATCAATGCATACATACACGAAGCTAACAAACAGGCAACTATTTACTCTTCGCTCTATCAAAACATCCAGGATGTTTGTAATGAAAAAGGAATTGAGATCATGTCGCCCCACTATTTTTCAGCACGTGATGGAAACGAAACTACCATTCCTTCCGGTTACCGTTCAAAAGATTATAACGCACCTGATTTTAATATTAAGATAAAAAAAGACAATGTCCATTAGGCAAAAATTAAATATTAAACTGTTGTGCGGTTAGTCAGCCAGGGCATGTTTTGTAATATAGCTACTGCAGCTATTTTAGTAATTAACCTTGGTTTTAATCACGAAATGCAGTTTATACATCTGCTTGCTAGAGCAATAAATAAAGTATTTGTTATAGCAAAAATTAAGAATCTTTAATAGTTCCAACCCGTTTGGCACTATATTTTCTGTCATAAATTAAAATTCTATTATGCAACAAAAAGATAAAAACACTGGAAAACATCAATTATCTGATCAAATTGATTCCCAACATGATAAAGAAGAATTGAGAGAAGAGCCAGCTACTATAGACATTCCTGATGCACATGAAATTCCGGGTCAGGAAGATTTTACGCCGGCGCCTCTTGGTGAAGTGGCTGATACTACCATTTCTTCTGCTGATGAGGAAGGTGATGAAGTTTTTGATGAAAACCTGGATGAAGAAATTATCGACAGCCCTGATTCAAATGTTTCTGATGAAGAACAGGAAACCCTGAGCAGAACATTTGACGACATGCCAGGAGACGATGAAAATCTTCGCGAAGCGGCTCTTGACAACCGGGACGATGACGGCGCTCCCTTGAATGAAGAGAGTTTTAAAAATAATATTTCGGCTTCAGATCTTGACGTGCCTGGCAGCGAACTTGATGATGCCAATGAAGACATTGGCGAAGAAGATGAAGAAAATAATGAATACAGCATAGGTGGTCCGGGAACAGATGATGGTATGCCTCCGCCGGATGACAGAGGATAGTAGCAAGATGACTTTGTAGACTCCCTACTTTTCAAGTCAAGAAACATCAGGGTTGTACCTGGGCTTTTGTCCATTCGCGTTCATTAAGATTAATATCGCCATTTGGATTGTAAAACAAATCATCGTTCTTAATGTAGTTTCCATCATTATCCATCCAGTATTGTGTTGAACCAGCTTCAACCTGATAATTTTTTCCTGTAGCAGGATTAGTGACCGTTTCCTCCTCATTGATCATATTTAAGAATTGTTGCTGTGAATTATCAGAACTATTGTTGCTTCCAAATGTCCTGTTCATAAATGCCGCATGATTAGCATCTTCAGCAGCCCAAATTCCCTGCATTTTTTTCTGATGCGCTTCAAATGCAGATTGCTGGTTTTGCATATTTTGTTGGTGTTGTTGTTGGGCCCGTTCCTGCATCAGCAAATTCCTGTATCGCTCCCATTCAGGATTATATTTTATACTCAATGTAGCATCCACTATGTTTTTGACTGCAATTTCATATTCAGGTTCATCAACAAACAAATAATCTACCTCATAATACCAAACTGACATGCCTTGTGAATAGAGAGCAGTTTGGCGCAGTGTAAATTTAGAAACAATAACCAATGCTTTCTGACCGGAATTGTTTTTCCACTCTGTATTTAAAAGCTTGAAGCGTAGATTGGGAATCCCGGTTTTATTGAGTTCATTTTGAATATACCTAGCGAGTTGCGGAATATTCCTGTCACCGATGTAATTAAACCCGGTATGCTTCATTCTGTCTGTAACTTCACCTTGCAATATCTGCTCTATTGACGCCTCCGGCCTTATCATGCGGCCCATGGCGGTGTTTCGGAAATACTGATTAGTTTGTGGATCATCGTAGGAAATATAAATGCTTTGCGGGATATTAAAATATTTCAAATTATGCGGCCCCTGTATTTGGATTAAAAAATTGGGTAACTTCTGATCCATGGTATAGCTTGGTTTTGATATTACCTCCCAGGCAGAAGGGAATTCAGAGCGATAAACAACGAGGCCTGTTCTTGCATCCACAAACTTGTGAGTTGTTTTATTGTCCCCGCTTGTCTCCGAAAGCAAACCTCCAGTGGCGCTATTGTCTTCGTTGTCTGCAATTTCATTGTTATCATTTCCAAAACCTGATTCAGCCGTATACGAATTTCCCTGATCCTCCCGGGTTATTTCCCCATTACATGCAGTCAATACGAATAAGGTAAAAGCAAAAAATATAAATTGACTTTTCATACAACTTTTTTTAAATGATTATATCCATTACATCGTATGATGTTCTAAAATGTCATCAATAAAAAGTTTTTTTTTAGAAAAAATTTAAAAAGGATAATTAGAGGGGTGAGCAAATTGCAGAATTTACCTTTATCTCCCGGTGATAATAAAAATTTTTAACCAAGAGAAAATTAACTATTCCTACAATTTTAATGAGAGTCAAAATAAAAACCTCGCTTATTTATTGCTTTACTGTTCTCCATCAGGCGGTAACGATAAAATAACTATAGGTGAATAACTCACTGGATTATTTTTATTAAATAAAATTTCAATTGTCCTGATGACCATTCTCTCCCTGGTACGATAGTATAGAGAAAACAAATTGATAACCGAAGAAAATAAAATGAATTCGTAATTCAAATAAACATTTTGAATTTATCGGCTGGCGTTTACCTGCAAGGATTACCGAAAGAATGGAATCAGGAAACCAAACGTTTTTAATTCAATAGAATTAATTACAAATATTTGAGGAAAAAAAATTCAATAGTTTGTTGTGCTGATAAAATTTTTTATCTTTTGCTGGATTTACCAAAATGCAGCAAAAAACATCAACAGAAAATATCAACGAATTTCAGCATTTTAACGCTATAAAAGCGAATGATGAAAGTGCACTTAAAAGTTTATACGAAGACAATTATTTGAAGGTAGAAATGTATGTGTTGAAAAATAGCGGTACAAGCCAGGATGCGAAAGATATTTTCCAGGAAGCTTTTATAGCGGTATGGAGAAACATTCAATTAGATAAATTTTATCCTGAAAATGAAAGTGCCTTAAAAGCATATATTTATCGCATTGCAAAAAATAAATGGCTGGACCATTTACGTTCTGCACATCATAAAAAAACAATCGAATTAAAAGAGGCAGTTGAAACCTTGCCCGAAGATGTGTTGTCGGAAGGAGATATACAATACATTACTGAAGTAAAAAATAAATTCAGACAACTTGGAAAAAATTGCCGCGAAGTACTGACAATGTTTTATTATAAAAAACAATCCATGAGAACAATAGCCGAAAAATTTGAATGGACAGAAGCCACCGCAAAAAATAATAAATACCGTTGCCTTCAACGGCTTCGCGAATTATTAAAAAAATAAAAAATCGTTGAACAGAAATAACGACATAACACCCCAGGAATCAGCAAACATTGAGCGATATATTTTTAAACAAATGCCGCAGGATGAGTATGATGCTTTTACTAAAAGGCTACAGGAAGATGAGGATCTCCGTGAGAAAACTAAAAATACCAGGCTCCTATTAGTCGGCATCCAGGAAGCGGAACTAACGGATAGGATAAACGATTTTCATAAAACCCTTGCTTTTAAACAAAAAAAGGCAAAAGTTTTTTCATTGAAACAATGGCTGGTAGCGGCTTCTGTTGTTGCTTTAGTTGGTTTGAGCGCGCTGTTATTTTTTAATCATTTTAATAGTCAGGAAAAATTATTTAATGAATATTACAAGCCCGATCCCGGGTTGATCACAGCAATGGGCATGTCACAAAATTATTTATTTGACCATGCAATGATTGATTATAAGACAAAAAATTATGATAGGGCGATACAAGCCTGGAAACAGTTGCTGGCAGAAAAACCAGCGAATGATACCTTAAATTACTTTATAGGATCCGCTCTTTTAGCCAACGATAAAGCCGAGGCTGCAGTTCCTTATTTTGAAAAAGTATTGACAGATAGCAGTTCTTATTTCCTATACGATACCTACTGGTATTTAGGATTGGCTTTAGTAAAGCAACAAAAAAGCGAAAAAGCTATTCCGTATATTCAAAAAGCAAAGCATGCAAATAAAGAAGCGTTTTTGCAGAAGCTAAAAAGCAATTAGTTTTTTGAATCAGGTTCAAATTCAGATTACATGATTTTGAAAATAATAAAATATTTCCCGGCATTTTTTTTAGTCATCTTCAATTTTCATTTTGCAAAAGGCCAAAACAAAGGCATAGCTGAAATTGAAAAAGCGCTAAAAGCCAATAAAATTGAACAGGCGGAAAGCATACTAGAATCGACTGTTGATGAATATTCCAGGGAAAACAAACCGGATTCGCTGGTTAACTATATTGTTTATGTTGGAAAAATAGCGCAAGCTAAAACTGATTCAAGGCATGCGGTTGAGAAAGTAACTGCTTTTATTAAAAAAATAAAATCATTTTTGCCGCAACAGGAAACAATTGAGCAAACATACATCCAGGCAGGAGAATTTTATGGTTTGATCGGGCTTAATAAAAAAGGTTACGAAGCCGACCTCGAAGCTTTAAAATATATTACAGCAACAACAGAAAAAAGAAATGCAAAACTGGCTCTTATTGAAAATAACCTGTCCATATTTGCACAAAGGATGGGCGATTTAAATTTGTCAATTTCGCACCGCCGCCAAGGGCTGAAATACCTGTTGTCAGACCCGCAGCCTAATAATGAAAACCTTTATTTTGCTTACAACGGAATGGGCGCTGCTATGTGGTATATTTCAAAAGAAGACAGCGCTTTGTATTACTACCAAAAGGCGTTGCAAGCACTTGAAAAATCGCCACAAACCCCGATGAACCGGTTTTACAGGCCGGCCATCGTTCTGAATAATTTGGCGGGATTATATCAACTTGAGGGAAACGCTTCTGCGGCAATTGAAGCGATGAAAACTACTATCAATAATATTATGCAGTTTCTTGCTACCAAAGAACCGAACCCCAAAAAAATAGCCGCTATTCCTTTCCAATTTGAAGCTACCGATAACCTCGCAGGAATTTATAAGGAATTGGGAGACCTGAAAAAAGCTGGAGAACTACTTGAATATTCTTATCAGCAAAAACAAAAAAATTTAAAGCGGGATAATCCGGCCATTTTTATTTCACAAATATTATTAGGCCAGCTTTATTTTTCTAAAAGAGAAGATACGCAACTGAACCAATAAACGACAAAACCAA
>CAWFFT010000063.1:0-59277 GCA_963815085.1 uncultured Chitinophagaceae bacterium
CTAGGTAAACCTTCTCTCTCTTACCGGTTACTATGGAAAAACCGTAGCTAAGGCCGCCAAATACATCCTTGAAAACAATCTTGCCGATTTTGTAGGAACAGATCTTCATCATTTCAGGCACCTTAACGTAATTACTGACAGTAAATCAATTAAATTGTTTGAAAAGTATTTGGGCGATAAGGTATATAATGAATTTAAATGAGCTGAATGCTGAATGCCGAACAGCTAAACGCTGAATGCTATTTGCCTTTTGCTTTCTGCATTAAGCTTCATGCCTTCTGCCTCTATGCCTTTTTGCCCTCTGCCTTCTGCTTAATGCTTTTTGCCTTCTGCTTTAAGTCTTGCCTTCACAACCAAATTCACTTCTTCTTAGCTCTTCTTCTTTTATTTTCGTTGGTAAAAAATTCCGTGAACGTATCAAAATCTTTGCGGTAAGAAAGTTGGATACCGGTCCTGTTTCTACGGGTTACACCGGCGATGTCACCAATATCTGCATCACTCCTGTTGAAACCAATTACCCTCAACTGCCCGTTAGGTGAAATCAGGTATTCAAAAGACACGTCGGGCGTGAAAAGGAAATTGGAATTGGAAGTAGCAACTGCCTGGCCCAGCCTGTAGTCCACATTCCCGGCAACAGTCAGCAATAATTTATTGTTTAAAAATGCCGTCCTGACACCAAAGTTTCCCACGTTGGTAAGTTCCTTCTGTGAAGCGCCTTTTTGAAAATTTAAATCTCCTGTATTGATATTCGTGATCAGGTTAACCGACTTTGTATTCAATACTTTTTGCAACCATGAATTAAGAGAAGATGATAAAGTGGCCGACAGCAATTGACCTACACTTCTCGTTACAAAATTTCCTGTATTATTCCCGGTTATTAAAGGTTGGTCGGTGCTCATAAACTGGTTGAACAACAACAAAGAAGCTACCTGGTTCATCAAAGCTGTTTTATCTTCCTGGAACCTTGTCTTTAAATATTCTGCCGCAATCGGATCGGATTTTAAAGGATTATCAAAAGGAAACTGGAATTCAAATTCAGGCTGCGGATCTTTCAAAGTTCCTCTCAACTTAAAAATAATATCTACGTCTCCATTAATATTTCTGTAACCTGTCGTTGTAGGAATGTTACTCAAGCTCACATTCTGCGCCTGGTAAATGGCGTCAATATTGAGGTTGGCCAGGTATGGATCACCCTGCCACTCAATAAACCCCTGCTGTAACGTAAAAGGAGTTTTTAAGAAAGTCTGGAAATTAAATGTATACTGTCCCTGCTCTACATTATATCTTCCTCTTATTGTCAAAGGTTCGGTTGTTCCTGCTGTGATATTCAGTTTGCCGCTTCCCTGCGCTTTTATTACATCACCCGTTGTTGCGTCAAGTATTACATCAATCTTCGCAAGCGGATTAGCAGTAATTTCCATGTTTACTTTTATATTGGTGTTTTGCCGTGACACAAGATCCGCCTTCATTTCACGGCCAAACTTTGTAAATTCCAAATAATCCATCGAACCCGATTCTGCTGTTTCGCCCGTAGGCAAATAAATATGGCTGCTATCTGTCGGCTCTCCGGAAATATCCATTTGCATATCAGATAAGAAACCATTCAGCGATAATTCAGCACGGCCAACTACATGCCCGTAGAATTCATTATTGTCGCTTGCGGTTGTATTTAGTAAAATGAATTTTGCCGGGCCGTTACCAACGGCGTCGGTTTTAAAGTGCAGTTCGTTAAAGAAGAAGTTGTCAAAGAAAGTGTGATAAATTTTGCCGGTAACTGTTGCCGTATGATTAAGCGTATCGAGAATTTTAAGGGAACCAAAATCAATTTCATCCGGATTGAAAGTGATGACAGAACCGTTCGCCAAATGATAATGGCACTGCGTATAATCGATTGTCAGTGCAGTACTATCCAGCCTTACACTACCCGTTAATTTAGGAGCAGAAGCTTTTCCTGAAATATTCAGCCTCCCTGTCGCCCTTCCATCTAGACTGCTGAAAACTGAAGTCAAATAATTTTGAAGTAGATGTATGCCGGAGTTATTAAATACAACTGACCCGCTCAATTGATGGGTAGTGGTGTCGTTGAAACGATAAGCAAAATCGCCGGTGAAATTGTAGAGGTTGTTATTGGAGATCATATTCACTTTCAGTTCCCCCGGATCTGCATTATATTCTCCGTTTGCCAAAATGATTCCTATAGAATCATTTTCAAATTTAAACTCATCAATTTTAGTATCGAACTCAACTGCCATTTTCCCGAAAGGATCTTTTATACGAATATTACCATTCAGCAAACCCCGGAGTTGGGGTGATTTTAAAAAAATCGGGGTGAAATCGCCAACGACCAGGTTTTGAACAGCCACCATTATGTCATTTCCATTTTCTGTCAATGAAGGCTGCGTGGAAATATAAACCTCCTGGCCATTTTGTGAGAAGCGGATATTATTTGCAGTAAGCATGCTATCCTGTAATTGAAGTACCCCTTCTTTCGCAATCTGCCATTGTTTTTGATTAATAACAAAAGTGGATGGATTGAAAGTAAGCGTAAATCCATTCTTTCTTGTACGGATCCGGGCCGAAAGATCGGCATTGTTGAATGTCGTGTTACCGGTGGCTTTTATAGAAATATTTGAAATATCGTTTGCAGCAGTTACGCTAAACCTTGCGTCGGGAGAATGCAGGCTGTCATTGATCACCACATCATCCACATCGCCATTTAAAATAAGTGTATCGCTGTTTCCGGTGGCTGTAAAATCAATCACATTAAAACTGATATTGCTGTAATTCAACCGGGGAATATCGGCCTGGAGATTTAAAGTGTTGGCGGCAACATTAATATTTCCCTGTACTATGGCATTGTTTAAACCTGTAATCCTTTTATCAAATAAATTGACGTATTCACTTATATCCCTCGTTTTTACATAAAAATCAAATTCCTGGTTTTCTATCTTGTTGTTGGGTTTATTAATGTAAGCAGGGTAATATTTATTTAAAAATAATTGAAAGGCATCGGGAAGTTCCATAATCCTGAAATTACCATGAATGCCTGCTTCGAGCTCATTAGTGGCAATATTCAAAGATTTTTTACCATCCTGGTAAGTTGAAGAAATGTATAATGAATCAAAGGATAACTGCTTGCCATTATCAGATAAAACTGCGTTGTATAGTTTTGCTGAGCCTAAAAAATTATCAATATTATTTCCTGCAAAATTTAGATTGAATTTGCCGCTTAAAGAAATACTGTCGTTGGTAAATTTCAAATTCTTAAGATGAAGTTTTCTTACATTGGCCTGGAGATCAAATTCAGGATTGGTTTTACTGAAATTAATGGAACCAACCAGCGTATCAATTACTATATGGGGATCATTGATACTTGCTGAACCAGTGAAGAGTTTGTTCCTGAATTCTCCGTGCGCGATTATATTCGTATACTCATAACCGTTATATTGTACTTTGCTGATATTTCCGTTAACATCTATATCAACATCATTGGGATTAAATCCTTTTCCGTTTATTTTCCCGTTAAAAACAATATTGCCGATGTTGCTGTTTTGAATAAATGTCCCTAACTGGAAATTGGTTGTTGAAACATTGCCTTCATAAATTGCACGGCCTTTGTCAGGAATCGTAAGATGAAGATCGGTTTTAAGTGTACCAATGTCGGTTGTTAGAGTACCATAGGTTACGAAATCATTGACATACCCTGTATAGCTTCCTGAAAAATTGATGGAGCCAAAAGCGCTCAAATTAGGATTGGTAATATCTTTAAGCGCGGGAATAAGCTTTGAAAGTTCAGCATAATTCGTCCTTAATTCATTTGCCCTGAGATCGATAAATGTTTTATTAATATCCGGCAAACCTCTCAAACTCACATCACCGCTCAAATAATTATCAGCGCCGGCAGTAATCACCATGTCATGCGCCGTAAGATTATCAATTTTTCCGTGTGCAGTTCCGGATAAAGTAAAATCAGTATTCCAGGAACGGATTTCAGGATCAAAATAAGCCAGGTCGTCACTGCTCACTTTGGTGTCTTTAAAATGTCCGTCAACCGTTACAGCATGAATAAAGTCCTGCATGTCATCATTAAAATTTTTGAAATGCATTGCATAATAATCCTGTAAATGGCTTTTGTTGGTAACAATATCAAGATTTTTGAACTCCATCATTTCGGGAGTGAATTTGAAATCAGCAACTATTTTCTTTACAATAAAACCTCCGCGATCTTTGCCTGAAATTGAAACGACAGATTTTAATGTATCATCCGTAAGATTGATATTTTTAAAAGTGCCGTTTATGGAAGAAAAGATAATATGGTTTTCGTCAAACTCATTCATGACAGGTGGTGAATAACCCTCTCTCTCAACAGCAACCAATCCATTAGTCATGGTCAATTTATTTACTGAAAGTTTGAATCTGCCAGCATTCCATTGCAATCCTTTTTGTTGAATATCCGGCATTACCACTGTTGAACTTGTGTCGCGAGGCCTTTTGCCGGTGTAATCGTATAATGTAAAAGATGGTTTGTCTAACTGGATTTCACTTATCCTTATTACATTTTTATTCAGATCAAATTCATCTGCATGTACGTTCAGGCGGTCGCCCGAAATCAATATGTCTTCTCCGCGCCATTCGTCCCTTTGCCAGATGCGGATGTTTTTTAGATTTACGACTTTAAGGTCGAGATTGATAGTGGATGCAGAAGTATCCCTTTTTTTCTTCGACGGGCCAGAGAAATAATCCACAAGGAACTGGTAATTCCACACTGAATCGGAACGATGCAGGTTGATAAATCCATCGGTAAGCCCAATGTAGCTGAGCGTTATATTTTTCCTGAAAAAGAACCAATCGGTGATGCTCACTTTTGCATCGCCGGCAAACAGCAAAGTGTCTTTTTGATGATCAAGCACAAGCAGGTCCTGCATGTCCATTCTGTCAAAAAGTTCGAGGTTTATTTTTTTTACAGAAACAGTGGTGTGCAGATCTTTTGAAAGACGGCTGGCAACACGGTGAATAATGAAGGTTTGAAAGATGCTGGTTTGAATCAAAATCCATAATACAAGAATCAGCACCAAAATGCTCAACAGGACTTTGAGAGATATTTTTACAACTTTTTTCAGAATAAAACAGATTATCAGCAAAAATAAAGAAACGGTATGGTAAGCCAAATTACCAAATCGGTTAATGCGTTGACAAATTGTTAATCTGTAAAGGTTTTGTTTTGCAGCGGAAACTGAAAACAGTAAACAAAGAAATAATTTGGAATTTTATTTTGAACCCTTATTACTTTTTTGTCGTTTTTTTAGTTGCCGTTTTTTTCGCTGCAGCCTTTTTTGGCGCCGCTTTCTTTTTAGCCGTTTTCTTGTCGAAGGCTTTTGGATCCTGCTGAAGGATCATTTTTTTCACCTCATCAACAGAAAGTTGGCTAAGTTCTTCCGGTGTATATTTTCCACCTTCTGGTTTTGCAGTAATCTTCATCATCTTTTTTCCGAAACGTATGAACGGGCCCCAGCGGCCATTTTCAAGCGCTATCTTTTCTGCAGGCCATTGTTGAATATACCGGTTGGCTTCTTTTTCAATCTTTTTTTCGATGAGTTCATTACAATCTTTTTGAGTAAGATTGTCAAAATTATACGCTCTCGGAACATTGATAAAAAGATCATTCCATTTGATGAAAGGCCCAAACCGGCCTTTGCCTTTGGTGATTGGTTTTTCATTATAATAGCCGATGGGCGCGTCTTCTACTTGTTTTGCTTTTATGACTTCTATCGCTCCGGGTAAATCAACTTCTGTTGGTTCTTTACCTTTCGGCAATGAAATAAACTGCTCTCCCCATTTTACATAAGGGCCAAACCTGCCAATGTTTACAGATACCTCCTTCCCTTCATATTCACCAAGTGCAAGCGGAAGTTTGAAGAGATCCATTGCTTCATCCAGCGAAATGGTTTCAATGCTTTGCGTTGCCTTTAGTTTGGCAAATTTGGGTTTTTCCTCGTCTTCAACATTTCCTATTTGCACCATCGGCCCGTATCTTCCCATTCTCGCTATCACTGGTTTACCGCTTTCAGGATCGGTTCCCAATTCGCGTTCACCTTTCGCGCGCTCTGCATTTTCGAGTGTATGCTCTACAGATTCGTGAAAGGGTTTATAAAAATGGCCTACCATTTTGTTCCATTGAAGATCCCCTTCAGCAATCTTATCAAATTCTTCTTCAATATTGGCAGTGAAAGAGTAATCCATTACTTTATCGAAATGCTGATTTAAAAAATCGGTAACCACAAGGCCAAGATCGGTAGGAAAAAGTTTTCCTTTTTCAGCGCCTGTGATTTCTGAAGTTTTAATTTTCTCGATCGTATTTTGTTTTGAAAGTTTTACGATCCTTATATCACGCTTCGTTCCTTCTTTATCTCTTTTTTCTACATAACTTCTTTTGATAATAGTGCTGATAGTAGGAGCGTAGGTGCTTGGGCGGCCGATGCCCAGTTCTTCCAGTTTCTTTACCAGTGAAGCTTCCGTGTATCTTGGTGCATGCCGTGTGAATTTTTCAGTTGCGGTCATCTCTTCAAAATCCAGTTGCTGGTTGACGGTCAATGCCGGTAGCCTGCTTTCACTTCCGAAGGATGCATTTTCGTTTTCGTCGTCGTCATTTCCTTCATTATAAACTTTTAGAAAACCATCAAATTTCAGCACTTCACCGGTTGCGGTCAGTTCATCATCAACGGTACTTATTTTTATTTTCGCTGTTGTTTTTTCCAGGATGGCATCGCTCATCTGGCTGGCGATAGTTCGTTTCCAAATCAATTCATACAACCGGTTCATGTCAGCATCATTAATACGGCTTTCGCTCATGTCCGTTGGGCGTATAGCCTCATGCGCTTCCTGCGCACTTTCATTTTTGTTTTTGTAATTGCGCATCTGCAAATACTTTTCGCCGTAATTTTTCAGTATTTCACTTTTGATTTGATCTTTTGCAGTACCGCTAAGGTTCACACTGTCCGTTCTCATGTAGGTGATCTTCCCGCTTTCGTATAATCTTTGCGCAATGAGCATTGTCTTGCTAACGCCATAACCTAATTTCCTGCTGGCTTCCTGCTGGAGTGTTGAAGTGGTGAAAGGCGCCGCGGAAGTTCGTTTACCTGGTTTTACAACGATATCTTTAACAGAATAAGCGGCATTTTTACAATTATCTAAAAACTTTTCCGCTTCTTCAATTGTTCTTGTAGCGCCATCTTCTGCTTTAAATGAAATTCTTTTTCCGGAACTGTCTGTAGAAGCTAAAACTGCTTCGATCTTAAAGCTGCTGCTGACAAGAAACTGGTTGATTTCTCTTTCTCTTTCCGCTATTAATTTTACAGCAACACTCTGCACTCTTCCCGCGCTTAGTCCGCCTTTCATTCCGATTTTTCGCCATAAAACGGGTGACAGTTCAAAACCAACGAGCCTGTCTAAAACACGCCTCGCCTGTTGAGAATTTACCAAATTCATGTCAATAAACCGTGGATGTTGCACAGCAGCGTTGATGGCCGGTTTGGTTATTTCATGAAAGACAATTCGTTTGGTTGTATTCACATCAAGGCCCAATACTTCAGCAAGGTGCCAGCTTATACTTTCTCCTTCACGGTCCTCATCCGAAGCCAGCCAAACAGTATCCGCTTTTTTTGCATACTGTTTCAGTTCTTTTACCACCTTTGCTTTATCATCAGGAACTTTATACCGGGGAGCGAAATTGTTGTTTACATCAATACCCATATCATCCTTTTCAAGATCACGTATGTGGCCGTAACAACTTTTTACCTCAAAGTCCTTTCCCAGAATCTTTTCAATCGTTTTTGCTTTTGCAGGGGACTCAACTATTAATAAATTTTTTGCCATAATTGTCTTTATTTTTCCAATTCTACACCCGTAGCCTTCCAATAAACGTTCTAATGTCGGAATAATTTATGTGGTTGCAATATTAGGGTAAAAATTAAAAATGAAATTTAATTACATCATTTGTTTTCTAATCCCGCTTCCTTATCTTCGTAATCCCCACGGAACACCAGTTTCAAAGCTTTCGGTTTTAATTTTTGAAAGGAAATATATTTAAAAATGTTAATAAATTAACTCACTGAATATATTTTTTATAGAAAAAAGCCGTTATATAAAATAACAATTATTGTTAAACTTAAAAAATATTTAGTATAAAAAATTGCCAATGAGAGTTGTAATGCTTGGCTCAGGAAATACAGCTACTGTTTTATCTGAACTGATTATAAAAGGAGGACATGATATTGTACAGGTAGTGAGCCGCAATGAGGAAAATGCAAAATCACTTGCGTCAACTTGTCTTGCTGCTACCGGAACTCTTGATGCTGAAAAATTTGCAGAAGCAGATATTTATGTGGTGGCCCTTCATGATGCTGCCCTTGATCATATCGAAAATATACCCGGGCTTAAATCAAAATTTGTGGTTCATACAGCGGGTGCAGTTTCAATAAATGTTTTTAAAGATGTTTCTTCTACTTATGGTGTCTTGTATCCACTGCAATCACTTTCCAAATTTGCAGATCATGTTCCTGAAATACCTTTCCTCATCGATGGAAATAACCAGGAAATTATGCATCGTGTTTTAGGCTTTGCCAAAACGCTTTCTGACAAGGTGATTGAAGCCAACGACACTCAAAGGTTGAATTATCATGTGGCGGCAGTTTTTGTCAACAACTTTACCAATCATCTTTACGCGCTTGCAGAATTGTTTTGCGAAAAAGAACGTATTGATTTTAAAACTTTATTTCCGCTCATTGATGAAACTACATTAAGGGCAAAATCTATTTCACCTTTTCTTACACAAACAGGGCCTGCCATCCGGAATGATGTTTATACACTTAACCGGCATTTGCAGGCACTCACGGCAAATCCTGACCTTAAATATGTTTACCTGAAACTAACTGAAAGCATCATAAAACATCATGGCAAAAGATAATCTGCTTAAGGGTTTCCCATTTTAAAGCCTTTGCGACTCTTTACGGATTAAAAAGGTTCGGTAAAAAAATAAATTATCCGCTTTAATGTTTGTTTACTGTAACGATAATTTATAATTCAATTCTCTATAACTATATTTGAAAAAATTATTTTGTCAGGAGCAATTACTGCTGAACTTATTTATTTTCAAAAATCTTTACTTATTAATAATGCAGATTCTTTCGCGCTTTAAACCGGTAAAAACTTTTGCATTTGATATGGATGGCGTGCTTACTAACGGGAGTATTTTGGTGGATAATGAAAATAACTGGCTCAGGAGTATGAACATTCGTGATGGATATGCGCTGCAACTCGCGATAAAATCAGGGTACGGCATTTTGGTAATTTCGGGAAGTAATTCTTCGTCTGTTCTTCACCGTTTGAATACGCTTGGAGTAACTCAGGTTTTTATGAAAGTGACGAACAAAGAAGACTTTTTAAAAAAATATGTGGACGAAAAAAAATTATCACTCAGTGAATTACTTTTTATGGGTGACGATATTCCTGATTATCATTGCATGAAAATGGCAGGAATCGCAGCCTGCCCGGCTGATGCCGCTTTAGAAATTAAAGAAATCGCTTCTTATATTTCCCCTTTTAAAGGAGGTGAGGGCTGTGTAAGAGATGTAATAGAAAAAGTTTTGAAACTGAATAGCAAATGGCTTTTAAAGAATGACATTCCTTCAACCTGATCTTTTTACCATTAAGATTTCCCGATGAAAACGCTTTCAGCATTTTTCAGATTGATCAGATGGCCCAATCTTCTTTTTATTGTGCTTACGCAAATGCTGTTCAGGTATTTTATTTTGCCTTTTGTGTATGGGGATCCACATCCGGGCTACGAAGGAATTAAATTGAACGAGCGGTTGTTTTACCTTTTGGTTCTTGCTTCTGTTTGTATCGCAGCGGCGGGTTATATTATCAATGATTACTTTGATGAAAATATTGACCAGGTAAACAAGTCTTCAAAAGTGATCGTCGGCAAATTCATTAAGAGGCGTTCTGCTATTTTACTGCATGCTTTTCTCTCATTTATTGGATTGGCATTGAGTATTTATATTGGCTATAAACTGGGCAATATTTTCATTCCTTTGTTTAATTTTTTAGCCATCAATATTTTGTTGGTTTACTCCAGCACTTTTAAGAAGAAAATCCTGATTGGCAATATTCTTATCTCCTTATTAACTGCCTGGGTAATCCTGGTGCTGACAATGGCAGAATACAGATTTCGAATTTCACCGGAAGACTTTGTGTGGCAACGATTATTAAAAATATCTTTTGTGTATGCCGGTTTTGCCTTTATCATTTCTTTGATTAGGGAAGTAATAAAAGATATGGAAGATATCGACGGAGATCTGCGATATGGTTGCAAAACGATGCCGATTGCGTGGGGATTTCCCGTCGCAAAAGTTTTTACTGCCGTTTGGATCGCTGTGTTAGTAGGTGTTTTGTTCGCAATATTAATCTATGTGATACAGTTGGGTTGGTGGTTTTCCGCTTTATATTCATTTGCTACTATCATCATCCCTTTGCTTTGGGTGTTACAAAAATTATATAAAGCCAACACTGTGGCTGACTTTAACAGCTTAAGTTCAGCTGTTAAATTAATAATGCTGGCAGGAATATTGTCAATGTTGTTTTTTTGATGAAATAAAAAAAATGGAGAAAATAATTTTAGCTTCAGGATCACCAAGGCGAAAGCAATTGCTTGAACTGGCAGAAATATCTTTTGAAATAATTGTTTCAGACGTGGATGAAACGTTTCCGGATGAAATTTCGACTGAACAAGCTGCCATGCATATAGCAGAAAATAAAGCGGTAGCAGTTCAAAGAAGTTTAGGTAACGGTGATGAACAAACGATAATAGCGGCTGATACGGTTGTGGTTCTTAATGATGAAATTTTAGGCAAACCGGTTGACCGTGAAGATGCCATAAAAATTCTTAAGAAGTTGTCGGGAAAAACGCATAAAGTAATTACCGGCGTTTGTATTTTATCCACCTCCTGTAAAATCATTTTTTCAGAAGAGACGGAAGTTGAATTCAATGCGCTTTCTAAAAAGCAAATAGAATATTACGTAGACAATTACAAGCCGTATGACAAAGCCGGGGCTTATGCCATACAGGAATGGATCGGCGTTATTGGTATTAAATCCATTAAGGGTGATTTTTATAATGTGATGGGATTGCCGGTGAGCAGGGTGGTGGTGGAATTAAAAAATACGAATTAAGAATTAAGAATGGGGAAACTTCTCCATTCTGCTTTTTTTTCAAGTAAATCTGTTAACTTATAATAAGTGATTGTAATTTTTAATTGGTAATTGATACTCATTCTCCAATCAAGGTTGCCACAATATTCCGCTCTCCGCCACGGTTGCGGTGTTCGCATAAATAAATTCCCTGCCATGTGCCAAGAGCAAGTCTTCCATTTGAAATTGGAATCGTTACAGAGCTCCCGAATATGGCGGCTTTGAGGTGTGCAGGCATATCGTCAGCGCCTTCATAGTTATGTACATAACCCTGGTCATTTTCAGGAACGAGTTTATTAAAAAAATATTCAAAATCTTTTCTCACGGTTGGATCAGCATCTTCATTAAGCGCAAGCGATGCAGAAGTATGTTGGATGAAAACGTGGCATACTCCTTTACTGAATTGCTTTAACTGGGGCAAGGCTTCTTCAACCTCAGTAGTGATCAGGTGAAAACCTCTTGTTCGTTCTTTTAACCATATTTGTTGCTGCTGAATTTTCATGATTTTTCAAAGTTTAAAAATAGGTTGCTGTGGATTTTATTTCATGCAAAGTTTCTAATGAATACATCAGGACAAATTGTTTACCGCCAGAATTTCAGTTTCTTGGAAAATGAAGTAACCGAATTCCAGTAAACAAACAAATTCAAGTAATTTTTTATTAAAAAAAATCATCCAATAATTCCTGGTTTTCTTTTTCACCTCACATTTAACACATCTGGTTTAATTTCCCAAACGAGCGCGCTGGCGCCAAGGATTGCGGCATCAGATTCTTTCAATTCACTGAACAATAATTTTACTTTATTCTGAAAAACAGGAAGAAGATTTTTTTCCATACTTGTTCTTGTCGGGTCCAACAAAAGTTTACCTGCTTTAATTACGCCACCGAATAATATGATTGCTTCAGGAGAAGAAAACATAACAAAATTCGCCAGTGCTTCACCCAATATTTGCCCAGTAATTTGGAAAACTTCGTTGGCAATGGCATCACCTTTCAAAGCGGCTTCACAAACATTTTTCGATGTAATTTGCTCATGCGGAATGTCTCTCAATAAACTCTTTTCATTTATCCGTTCGTCCAGGATTTCTTTAGCAGTAATGGAAATACCTGTGGCAGATGCATAAGTTTCCAGGCTGCCTTTCATACCGGTGCCCCAATGCAGGCGGCCTCCCGGTCGTATGATTGTGTGTCCCAACTCTCCTGCAAAACCATCATGCCCATAAATCAATTGGCCATTAGCAACAATACCACTTCCTACTCCTGTTCCCAAAGTGATCATAATAAAATCCCTCATCCCACGCGCGGCTCCATACATCAGTTCGCCGATTGCTGCCGCGTTAGCGTCGTTGGTTAAGGTGCAAGGCTTTTCGAATTTATTGGTAATCATCTTGGCTATGGGAATAATACCTTTCCACGGAAGGTTAGGCGCATATTCAATAGTGCCACTGTAATAATTGCCATTAGGTGCGCCTACGCCAATTCCTTTTATCAGGTCTATTCCGCCGATAGTCTTTATGGCCGGTTTTATTTCCTGGTATAATTCATCAACAAATAGATTAATATCCACTTGATTGTTGGTAACAATATCGCCCACGTTTGAAATCTCACCACGATGGTTTACGATTCCAAACTTCGTGGTGGTTCCACCAATGTCAATTCCAATTGCATATTCCAGCGGAGATTCCATGTGTTGTTTTTGTTTTATCTAAAAAAATAATTTGACTGTAAGAGCAGAACATTAACTTAATCATTGTTGCTAAGCAATACTGTCATTCCTCTAACTTTTTTAAAGTTCATTCAATTATTTCTAACTTCTAACAAATCCTGAACTACAAAATAACTTCTTATTAATTGAACCTCAAAAAGTGCAACTATGGTTTCTTTGAATCCTTCATGGAAATGCAATTCACTGCTGTTCTCCTAATCAATACAAATGAAAATTTCGCGGGATTATTTATTTTCAGTTATACTTTCACAATCATTTTTCCCTTATTCTTTCCTGAGAAGAGTCCTAAAAATGCTTCAGGTAATTTATCAAAACCATCGATGATCGTTTCCTGATATTTCAATTTGCCTTCTTTTACCCATTGTGAAAGCTGTTCAATTCCTTCACTGAAGTGATCCTTAAAATTACCTACAATGAATCCCTGCATTAAAACGCTGCGTGTTAGTAGCATTGGCTGTAAACGTGGTCCTGTCGGCACTTCAGTGGAATTATATAAAGCAATTTGCCCGCACAATACGATCCTTGCATGAAAATTAATATTAGCTATAACTGCGTCAGAAATCGTGCCTCCTACATTATCAAAATACACATCTACATCATTTGGACAAGCTTCTTTAATCGCTTTTCGCATGTCGCTCGTAGTCTTATAATTAATTACTTCATCAAGATTAAATTCGTCTTTCAGCATTTTTATTTTTTCATCTGTTCCGGCAATTCCTACAACGCGGCAACCTTTCAGTTTCGCAATTTGCCCCACCACAATTCCTACGGCTCCCGCCGCTCCTGATATCACAACCGTTTCGCCTTGTTTCGGCTTGCCGATGTACAACAATCCGAAATAGGCAGTTAAGCCTGGCATTCCTAAAATACCAAGGTAATAAGGCGCTGGTGCTAAGGCCGTATTAATTTTTTGGAGTGTGTCTGCTTTGTGAACGGACTCAGTTGCCCATGGGAAAAATCCCTGTACTACATCGCCTTTTTGCAACGAGGATGATTTAGATTCTATCACCTTGCCTATTCCTCCACCCATTATAGGTTCATTAACTTTATAAGGAGCTGCATAAGATTTTGCATCATTCATCCGGCCGCGCATATACGGATCAACTGAAAAATACAAAGCTTGCGTCAGTACATCTCCATCCTGTAAGCCTGGGAGAGTGACATTTTCAGTCCTGAACTGCTCTTTTGTGGGCATGCCTTTTGGCCTGCTCGCCAATACAATTTGTTTAACTTCCATATTACTTTTTTGCAAGGGAAGTTCACAATATATATGCCTGAAATTGTTTACGGGAGTTGTAAGAAAAGGCGGCTTGTTTAATTTTCTTCGAAATTTAAACTGAAAAAAATCATAAAAGTGCGCAGTAAAACTATTGATAACCTCAACTTATTGCTGGTTATGATAAATTTTTTTTTAAATAAAAATGTCTTTTATTTATTCGTTCACTGTAAAGAAAGAATGTAGTTTTCCTGATCAGATCGAAATGTTCCAAATGTACCTTTGTCCCTCCTTTCCCCAATTCACCATTAATTTTTTCAACTCTTCATTTAATACTGCTTCATTGATTTTATTGCCTTTGGAAGGAGGCGTAATGTCTTTTGTATCAATTGAATTGACCTCAACTTTGGTTGCGTACCATGTAGTGTGGATACGGTTAATCACTAATCCCAAAATCATTCCTGGCAACCCGTTAAAGCTTTCAGGGCCGCCCGGAACGGTGATCTCATCTGTATAAAATGCTACTACAAAAACAGAATCCATAATAATAGTAGTAGCTCTGCGGCAGTTAAAGCCGGCAATCTCGCGGAAGTCGTTTTTGATTTTCCACTTTGCATTTCTTAAACTGTCTTCGATTAAGTAAGTTTTTTCAAAAACATGTTTTAAAGCCACATACTTATCAGTTGTAAAATCGCTGTACACCTCGTTATCATTTGCCGGGGTATTAAAAAAAGAATTAGCTGTATAATCCGATGCGCGGCCGGGTTTGAATAAAGCCTGGTTGCCATCGAATTCTAAATCAAAATAACTGGTTTTGAATTCAGGAATAGATTTTTTTAACTGGTCAGCAAAGCTGCCGCTTAATTCAGCCCAAACATTTACCCGTTTTTCAAATTCAATTTTTCCTTTTGAAATAAAGACCGGTTGTGCAAAAATTGTTTTTGCGCCCAAAAAAAGGTGATTATTAAGATAATTTTTTTCATTTTTTTATTCTGGTTAAAAGCTTAAAAACCTGGATTTAGGTGCGCCGGCGCCGCCTTTATTATTAAAATTCCATGTTAAGGTAATCAGGCCATATCGCTGGTAAGTAACATAATGTTTTTCTACAACGGCAAAAGGCTGAACAGTTCTGTCGTAACCTTTATTTTGATTTAAAATATCGTGAATGCTAAAACGTAGTGTAAGTGCGTCATTCTTGAGGAATTTCTTTTCCAGGTAAGCATTCCATAAAATAACATCCGTGTTTACATCAGATGCGTTTAATTTTTGCCGGAAATTCATATCCACGTCAGAACCTATTTCCAATTTGCCTGGTAAAGTATAATTTGCATCCGCAGAATAATTATAACTCCAGTAATTTGTACTTGCTGCAGAACTGATACTTGAAGTGGAATTATTATAGGAAGGAGTAGCATCAATGCTGAACTGGTACTTATCTCTCACGTAGGTCCTTAGACTAACCCTCACCGATACACTTTTACTATTCGTCATATTTTTAAGGCCGTTTACAAAATTAGCATTCCTTGAAATATTTGCCCGTGGGCTTATTCCAATATTCAATTGTGTTTTCGGTATTTTGATGCCGTAGCTCATATAAACCTGCCCTGAATAATTCCCATTCACATTCAGGTATTGGGTTGTTCTTTTTCCGAGCGCATCGATGGTATAAGTACTGCTGATAGCGTTGTCGGTAAAAGTAAAATAAGTACCAACAGTAAGATATCTTTGAGAAAAAACTTTGTAGTTATTAAAACTAAGATTTAAAGAATTTCGAAATTCCTGCCTTAGATTCGGATTACCAATCACCACGTTTAATGGGTCACTATTATTTTTTAGTGGTTGCAACTGGTCTATTGTCGGTTGATTGGTGCTTCCGTTATAATTAAATCTCAGAGTACTGTAAGCATTGAACTTGTAGTTGAGATTCGCCCGTGGGAAAAAGTTATAGTAATTGTATTTCCTGGTAGTATCCTTTACCTGGTCTGTTTGCTGGAATGCCGTATTGGCTATATTTCCACCAATGGAGAAATTATATTTCTTTTCATTAAAACTGTAGTCCACGCCAGCGCTATTGGTATTATAAACATACTTAAAGTCGTTGCTCAAAGAATCGACCAACATCGAATATTTGCCACTAAGGTCTTTATCATAGCTCAATGTTTTCTGGCTATTATTGTTATTATAAAATGAATAATTTATTTCCAGGTAAGATTTTGTTGAAAGAGGCTCTGTATAAGTAGCTTTTATACCTGCTACATTTGAAGTGCTGCCATTCACTTTATTTTGATCGGTTGAATCTCTTTTAAAAATGGTTCCCGTTGTATCATAGAAGTTTGATACGTTATTTAAAAAACCATTGCTGCTAACGTTAGTGTAGGTCTCGTCAAAATTAACGGAAAGGGTTCTTCCTTTTTTCTTGAACTTTTTTCGATACAAGGCGGAAGCCTGCACTCCACTATTATCGCTTTTATTCGAAGTAGCACGTGTGCTGCTGTTTACGAGTTTATTATTTTCATCTAAAGCCTGCGATTGATAATCACTACTTTCCTGGCTAGTACCTGCGTATCCGTCAGCGGTTATTTTTAAAGAGGAAGATGAATTTAATTGTATTTCGGTCATTCCGGATAATGCATGCCTCATTTTATCTGAATAGGTATTTTGTGATTCACGGTTATAATAAACAGAATCCTTCAGAATATTTTGAGTATATGTGTTTCCGGCACTACGAACTGCTAGTTTATTAAATAAATAATTTCCTCCGGCATTGTATTTATCATCATTCCATTTATTTGAAAAATGAATCCCGGCCTTTACACTTTCGGGCAATCCCTGGCCGTAATAACTTTGTGTACCCAGGTCTCCGTTATTATTCGTGGTGATCATTATACCACCTCCGGTGACCTGTATATCAGTATTATTTTGAAAACCATAACTGCGGGAATCCTGGAAGTTCAAACCGGTTTCATCCGTACTACTTGCAATCGCAAAGGCCGCAAGTTGTCGTTTTCCTTTAAAAGCATTTATCAGCGCCTGCCCATTGTAATATTTATCTAAAGCGCCTGCCGAAAGTTTTCCAAAGTAACCATGCTTGGCATTGTCTTTTAATTTAAGATTTACAGTTTTTGTCGTTTGTCCATCATCAATTCCTGTAAATTCCGCCTGGTCGCTTTTCTTATCAAAAACCTGTACTTTATCTATCGCGTCTGCACGCAAATTTCGCGTAGCAACCGTAGGGTCATCACTAAAAAATTCTTCTCCATCAACTAATATTTTTTGAACCGTTTGTCCCTGGGCTGTTATTTTCCCATCTTTATCTACCTGCAAACCGGGTAGTTCTTTCAAAAGATCTTCTACAGTCGCATTTGGCTTTACCTTAAAACTGTCTGCAGTAAATTCAGTTGTATCGCCTTTGATCCTTACTGCCGATTGCCTGATGATAATTGCCGCGAGCAGTTTTGCTTTTTCTGTTAAATAAATAGTTTTAAAATCCAATGTTTGTGAAGGGTTTAGCTGGAACTCATCAACATAATCTCCATACTTTGGATAACTAATTAAAACAATATATTTCCCGGAATCTAAATCATCGATTTTAAATTTACCATTGTTATCACTCCTTGAAAACTTGACCAGTGTAGAATCGTCTTGTCTTAAAACAGCAATAACCGCATTTGCGGGATTTTCATTGTTGGATGAATCAGTTAGCTGGCCTTTTATTTGCGCTGATTGGCAAAAGATTAATTGAGGTAGCAGAAAAAGGGCAACAGATACAAAAATAAATTTTGGCATTAGCTTTTGGATATAAATGAGTATCAAATATGTTTAAATTTTATGAGTTAAATTTTTATGGAGTCTTAAATTTATGTTAACGTGCATTTTTAAACAGACGCATGAATGGATAAATTCCATAAACAACGCAAACATTAAATTGTAAATTGCATTATGGCAATAAGAAACACCCCCTACGAAGAAGAAAATTTTGTTGATTCAACAAAGCCTGTGTGGAATTACTCATTATTGGATGAAGAAGAGATTCGTAATTTTCAAAATGGCACTAACTATAATCTTTATAAATTCTTTGGCTCTCATCCGTTAAAAGTTTTGAGCACGGAGGGATATTATTTTGCAGTATGGGCTCCAAATGCAACATATATAAGCGTTGTGGGCGATTTTAATAAATGGGACACCGGCGCTCATCCGTTATTTGTCCGATTGGATCAGTCAGGTATTTGGGAAGGATTTATACCAGGGCTATGTGAATTTGAGAACTACAAATATTATATTGTTGGATATGAAGGCGCGCAAATATACAAAGGTGATCCATTTGCCCGTCATTGGGAATTGCGCCCTGCCACCTCATCCAAAACAAAAAACATTCAGTATGAATGGAGTGATGCAACGTGGATGGACAAACGCAAAAATCATAATTCCCTTCATTCACCATGGAGTGTTTATGAAGTCCACCTTGGTAGCTGGATGAAACCAAATCCTTACGACGAAGATTCATTTAATTCCTATGACCAGATTTCAAAGCTACTGGTTCCGTATGTGAAAGAAATGGGGTTTACGCATGTAGAACTGATGCCGGTGATGGAGTTTCCCTTTGACGGAAGCTGGGGCTACCAGGGTTGCGGTTATTTTGCGCCTACATCACGGTTTGGCATACCCGAAGATTTTATGAGACTGGTAGAAGCATTTCATAATGAAGGCATCGGCGTTATTCTTGACTGGGTTCCTTCCCATTTTCCTAAGGACGCTCACGGGTTATTCAAATTCGATGGCACTCATACTTATGAATACGCCGACATGCGAAAGGGATTTCATCCGGACTGGAATTCTTACATTTTTAATTACAGGAGGGGAGAGGTGCGTTCTTTTTTAATAAGCAATGCGCGGTATTGGTTTGAGATGTATCATATAGATGGAATGCGTGTTGATGCGGTAAGTTCAATGTTGCGGCTTGATTATTCAAGGGAAGAAGGAGAATGGGAAGAAAATGAATTTGGCGGAAACGGAAATATTGAAGCAATGACATTTATTAAAAATTTAAATGAAATGGTTTACCGTGATTTTCCGGACGTGCAGATGATAGCGGAAGAAGCTACCGACTGGCCAAGTGTTACGGGGTTGACAGTTACCGGAGGGTTAGGATTCGGAATGAAATGGATGATGGGGTGGATGCATGATACGCTTGATTATTTTAAAGTTGATCCGTTATACAGGAAAGATTTTCAAAATAAATTTTCCTTCAGTATGGCTTATTATTACGATGAAAATTTTATTCTTCCTTTAAGCCATGATGAAGGTGTTCATGGCAAGTCGCCGATGATCTATAAAATGCCCGGCGATGAGTGGCAAAAATTTGCCAACCTGCGGGTTTTATATTCATATATGTACACACATCCCGGGGGCAAATTACTTTTTATGGGAAATGAGTTTGGGCAGACAAGCGAATGGAATTACACTACTGAACTTGACTGGAATTTGCTCAGGTATGAACCGCATTCAAAGTTGAAAACCTTCTTTAAAGACCTGAATCATTTATTTACTTCGCACCCCGCATTTTATGAATACCAGTTTGACAGAAAAGGCTTTGAATGGGTTGATCTGAATCACAGGAACGAATGCGTGATGGCATACATGAGAAAAGGTAAAAAAGAGAAAGATGATATTTTAGTCATCTTCAACATGACGCCCGTAGAAAGATACGATTGGAAAGTAACGGTACACGAAAAAACTTCATGGAAACAAATATTTTGTAGTGATGATGCCCAGTATTGGGGCACTGGAAAATTTTCAAACCAGGAAATCGTCAGCCATGTTGTGGATAAAAAAAATAGTATTGTTGAAATAAACCTGAATCTCCCGGCGTTAAGTGCGATAGTGCTCCAATAGGTGATTTCAAGTAATTCCGGTACTATGAAAAAAATATTTTTCTTCTTATTTGTTTGTTTACTGTTTTCATCTGCATTTGCCCAAAATGCTGATAGCGCCAGGTTTTACTATAACAAAGGGATGCAGGAAAACGCTTCAAAATTGTATGCTGTAGCAGCAAAAGATTTTGATAAAGCCATTGAATTCAATTCAAAATTTACAGATGCGTTTATAGCAAACGGCAAGAATAATTTGTCGATGAGAAGAATAACCGAAGCTCAGGAAAATTTTAATAAAGCTTATGAATTGGATCCAAAAAATCCGGAAGTGATCAGCCAGCTAACTACTTTATCATTTAATAATCACCAGTTTCAAAAAGCAATTGATTTTGCACAAAAATGTAATGGCTGTGAAAACGCTTCGCGCGTTTTGGGAATGAGTTATTATAATTTGGAAGATTATGGAAAAGCAGAGAAATATTTAAAAGAAGCATTGGAAAAAAATGAAAAGGATGCAGAATCGGCATATACTCTTGGACGAACTTATCTCGAACTGGATGAGGAGAAAAACGCCATTCCTCAATTTGAAAAAGCGGTAGAGTTAGAACCAACGAGAAGCCAGTGGCAGTATGAATTAGGATTGATTTATTACAATCAAAATGATTTTAAAAACAGTCTGAAGTATTTCGATTTGGCAGCATCAAATGGGTATAACAAGACGAATGATTTTTACGAAAACTATGGCTTTGCTCAAATTTATGCCGGGGATGCTGAAAATGGCATCAAAACTTTAAACATTGTAATGGAGCGCAAACCCAATAACAAAGAGTTATTGAACAATATCGCACACGCGTTTTATGAAACAAAAAAATACAATGAAGCGCTGGATTATTTTACCAAAATCTTAAACCTGAATCCAAAAGACGCTACTACATTGTATATGGCGGGATTGACCTTCCAAAAATTAGGGCAAAAAGAAAAAGGAGAAAAAATATGCGACAAAGCCATTTCAATGGATCCTTCTCTTTCCAGATACAGGCAAAAAAATGAAATGCCGCAGGGATTGTAGTTTAGTTCTTAATTGCGCTGGTAAACCAGAACTACAACCTTCAAACTTTGAGTGATCTATATTATCTTCGCAGCCGTAAAAATAGTTCTTACAAATGCTAAGCAGAAGAAATATCCGTGTAAAGGTGATGCAAACACTTTACAGTATCGAATCGATGAATAAAGAAACGCACATCGGAGAACCCTTGCAAATCCTTAAAAAAAACCTTGAAAACGCGCAACAACTTTTTACTTTTCTTGTTTATTATATTATTGAAGTAGCACGCTTTAGTGAAAGAGACGCGTTACAAAAATCGCAGAAATATCTTCCAACAGAGAACGATCTTAAAGTGAATACCAAAATCGCCGGCAATGAATTGTTGTGGACGATAATGGAAAATTCTTCTTTTAAACAATCAGTAGAAAAATTTAAAATCAAATACCTGGCAGATGATGAACTGGTGCGGAAGAGTTATTTCAAACTCATTAATTTGCCGGAATATAAACAGTATATAGCTGAACCTTCACGCGATAAAAAATCAGAAAGAAAAATCCTTGAAGTTATTTTTTCAGAGATTATGATTGAAAATGAAGCTTTTCTCAGCGAGGTAGAAGAAAAATTTATCCACTGGGATGATGATGCTGAAATGATGATTGTGCTGATGGAAAAATTTTTGCATAAACCTTCTTCATTCGATTTCAACCAAATGGTAGGCCAGGAAAAAATGAAATTCGCTACTGATCTTTTGCAGTCAGCGATTGACAAGGATCAATATTGTCTTGAGCTGATAAAGCCCAAATTAAAGAACTGGGATTCAGAAAGGATTGCGTTGCTGGATATGGTCTTATTAAAAATGGGTGTTTGCGAATTGTTGTATTTTGAAACCATTCCTACAAAGGTTACCATTAACGAATATATTGATCTGGCAAAAGAATACAGTACAGAACAAAGCGGCCATTTTGTAAATGGCATTTTAGATAACATTCATAAAGAATTGCTGTCGCAAAATAAAATCCATAAGACTAATTATAAAAACAGCACTTTATAATACCTTTGCAGTCTGAAAAAAATGTGATATGAAAAGATTGGCGGTTGCGCTTTTATTAATTACATCCTTGTATTCGTGCGATATCAGGCGGACAAAAAATAACCCTGACAGCCTTGCAAATATGTACACGCCTTTTTTTAGTGATACTACTTCTGTTCAAATGCTTGATTCAACTTATGATTTTGGAAAAGTAACAGAAGGAACAAAGGTGGTTTATAATTATCGTTTCAGGAATACTGGTACAAAGGCTTTGGTTATCGCATCAGCAAAGGCAAGTTGTGGTTGTACTGTTCCCGAAAAGCCCGAGGAACCAATCAAGCCAGGTGAAACCGGAAGTATAAAAGTGGTTTTTAACAGCGCTGACAGACCTGGCCGGGCTAACAAAACAATCACTGTTGTTTCGAATGCATATCCTGCGTTTCCGGTGTTGCAATTGACAGGGGAAGTAGAAGCAAAAAAGTAATTTTTTATTTAATAATTTTTTCTTAATCACTGTAATACAGTAAACAAAACAAACAACATGAATTTAGCAATGGTATTTTTAATGTTAGGACAAGGACAAGGCGGCGGCGGATTTCAATTTGTATTTTTAGGATTAATGATCCTTGTTTTTTGGCTGTTCATGATAAGGCCGCAGGCTAAAAAGGCCAAACAGCAGAAGACATTTATGGCTGGCTTGCAGAAGGGAGATAAGATTGTTACAATTGCCGGCATTCATGGTACTATCAATCGCCTGAATGAGGACGGCACCTTCATGCTTGAGGTGAATCCGGGTTCTTATATCAAAATGGAAAAAAGCGCTGTAAGCATGGAAATGACGGCTAATTTGAATAAAGTGGCTACTCCCGCGCCAATAAAATAAAAGCGTTAGATTCTGGTTTTTAATTCACGATTCCTAATTCCTAATTCTTAATTCTTTAATGCTTCGAATAGGTTTGACAGGAGGAATTGGCAGCGGTAAAAGTACTGTTGCCCGCATATTTTCTGTGTTGGGTATTCCTGTTTATGATGCTGATTCTTCTTCAAAAAGATTGATGACAGAAGATGAAGAATTAAAGAAAAAAATTATCGAAAATTTTGGTAAAGAATCATATTCCGGCGGCATCCTTAACCGAAAGTATTTGTCAGAACAGGCTTTTAGCGATTATAAGAAAACAGAGCTATTGAATTCAATCGTTCATCCGGCAACGATAAAAGATGCGGAAGAATGGATAAAGAAACAAAACGCGCCTTATATTATCAAAGAAGCTGCATTGATATTTGAAAGCGGCTCCAATAAATTTCTCGATAAAGTTATCGGCGTTAGTTCCCCGGTTTCATTAAGAATAGAACGCACGATGAAACGCAGCCATATTACTTCTGAACAGGTAAAAGCGAGAATGGCTTTACAAATGGACGAAGAAGAGAAAATGCGTTTATGCGATTACGTTATAATCAATGATGAGCAACAAATGTTGATTCCACAAGTGCTTTTGTTGCATGAAAATTTTTTGAAGGAAAATATTTAATCTGTTACGTTAAGTTACATCTTGCAGTAAACAAAGAAATAATCCTGGTTTTTATTTCATTCATTTATTGTCAATTAATTGCATTGTCGATCGTCAGTTCACTTATCAGGCATGCGACAAGTGAAGTCCAGCCGGTTTGGTGGCTTGCTCCAAGCCCTTTGCCGTTATCGCCATGAAAATATTCGAAAAACAATAACAGGTTATTGTTTTCAGGTTGTTGATAGAACCAGTTATGGCCGGCATGAATGCTGCGTTTGCCATTATCATCTTTTTGAAAAAGGCTTATCACTCTTTTTGCCAGTTCATTGGCCACTTGTTTCAGGTTCATAAAATTACCCGAACCTGTCGGGCATTCTACCATCAGTTCATCCCCATAAAATTCTCCATATTTACTGATGGATTGAATGATAATGTAATTAATAGGAATCCATACAGGTCCGCGCCAGTTGGAATTTCCCCCAAAAAGATTGGAAATTGAATCTCCGGGATCATATTGGATTCCATACTCAACATTATCAATAGTAACCGCATAAGGATTCTTTTCGATGAAACTTTGATAGTGCGCGAATGCCGCCCGGTGAAAGGAATTCTTCTTCATTGAGCAAATGTTCTAAAATACTTTTTAACCGGTCTTTCGGCACGAGCGATAATAAAATACCGTTCCCGTCAGTGCGTTCTTCATTTGGCCAGAACCGGTTGTTTTTCTTCCTGTAATTTTCAAACCAGTTGGTTCTTTTTTTGAAATCAGGAAGCTGGTCTCTCACACTTTTTTGAATAGTTGACACAGCAAACAAAGTGGTAAGACCAACGATTGATTGAATACGCAGTTGTATCGGATTTCCTTGCAGCAAGAGCAAGCGTATCATAAAAGAATTTATCTTCCTCATTCCACAACCCATGAAGATTCAACGCTTCGGCAATTAAGACAAAATGTTCGAAAAATTTAGTGGCTGTATCTTCAAATGTAACATCTTCAATAGCGATTTCCAATGCCATATCCATCATGTTAAGGGCATACATTCCCATCCAGCTTGTGCCGTCTGCCTGCTCCAGCCGGTGATTTCCAGGCATTTCAATACTGCGGTTGAAAATTCCGATATTATCAAGCCCCAGGAATCCTCCATGGAAAATGTTATTTCCGCTTGCATCTTTCCTGTTGATCCACCAGGTAAAATTGATGATGAGTTTATGAAATATCTTCTTTAAAAAAGCGGTATCTTTTTTGCCTGTTTGCGCCAGTTCTATCCGATACACCTGCAAAGCTGCCCAGGCCTGTACCGGCGGGTTTACATCACCGAAATGCCATTCATATGCCGGTAATTGCCCATCCGGTTTCATGTACCATTCGCGCATGATAAGCAGCAACTGATGTTTCGCAAAACCCGGGATCAAGCATAGCCATCGGTATGCAATGAAAAGCCAGGTCCCATGCGGCATACCAGGGATATTCCCATTTATCAGGCATCAAAATAATATCCTGGTTCTTTAAATGTTTCCAGTCATGATTTCGGCCAAAAAGTTTACCATCATTTACCGGCGTAATTCCATCGCTTGTTGTAAGCCACCGCTCTACATCATAATGATAATATTGCTTGTTCCACAACATTCCGGCAAGTGATTGTCGTTGTATATTTTTAAATTCTCCGAGGAATATTTTTGGGAAGAATATCATTGTAAAATTCATCCGCTTCCGCTTTACGGGTTGAAAATATATTTTCAAATCCTTCATGAAAAGCATTCTCCAATTCTTTATCAGACAACCTCAGGTAAATGGTTTTTGTTTCTCCTGCTTGTATTTTAATTCATACACAGGAGAAAATTTAGTTCCATAATTTCTTTTGCTGTAGAAGCGGAACATTCTTTTTTCTGAATGATAGCATTATGAAAAGCATCTTTTACAAATGGCGATGGCATTCGGTTGCCCGTTTACCTTTTTTAAATTCGTTTCGTTATCGGTAAACAAAGCTCATCTTTGGAGCGTTGAAAATACAGGAAATAAGTTCCCAGTCTTTGATGTGTCGCTTTTACCGAATTGGAATCGTGTTTGAGTGATTACAGGTTTTTCTTCAAGGTTTTGGTTGCTCGAACGGTTATAAAACCAGAGCGTTGGCAAAACGGTTATGGGTGCTGCTTTTGAAAAGTGGTTGTGTATATTTATTTTGATAAAAATATCCTGTGAATCCTCCTTTGCATAAGTAACATGCACATCAAAATATTCATTATCATTAAAAATACCCGTGTCTAAAATTTCGTATTCAGGATCATTTCGCGAGCGCTCTTTATTTACGTTTCTGAGTTCATCGTATGGAAATTCTCGTTGAGGATATTTATACAAAAATTCCATGTAATAATGCGTCGGAATATTGTCAAGATAGTAATACAATTCCTTTACATCCTCGCCATGATTTCCCTGCCTGTTGCCCAAACCAAAAAGCCGTTCTTTTAAAATCGGGTCTTTTCCGTTCCATAAGGCAAGTGCAAAACAAAGATTTTGAAAATAATCAGAAATGCCTGCCATGCCGTCCTCACCCCATATGTATGACCTGTAATGAGATTGATCAAAAGGAAAATAATTCCATGCGTCATTCGTGTAAGAATAATCTTCCCTTACGGTCGCCCATTGGCGTTCGCTTACGTACGGGCCCCATTTTTCAAGAGGTACTTTTTTTTGTAAATTTTCCTGCAGTCGTTGATGTTCAATTGTCATCCGATATTTTTTGGTTCTTTAAAGGGAATAAAATTTTCCATTACTGCCAATTTCATTCCATTGTTACAAAAATCATTTTTTTAATTCAATAATTGATAAAACTTTTGGTCTCACTCCTTATCCCCAAAGTAAAACTTCTTGTTTTACCAGCTTCTGTAAACCTCGAAAACAACTTTAAAAGTGTCGTGCTTTATCCGGAGTTTTGATGCATATCATTGGCCGCTGGCTATATTATTTTCAGAGTGGATATGGTTACATTACTAAAATAAAATTCCTGGATAAAAGTTTATTTACTGTGGCCTATTAATATTGTTTTTAGGTTTTAATTTATTTCTCCAACTTTTCTACAGAATCTAAAAATACCTTCGCGGTCAATTTTAAATTCTGATCAGTGAAGAAATTTCTATTCCCTACCCTTTTATGCTTTTTGTTTTTATCCCGGCTATGCCCAACAAACCGCCAAATACCGGTTTTACAATTAAAGGAAGTTTGACAGATTCTGTTTCTCATCAGCCGCTTGAATATGCTACTATCTCTGTTTTTCCTGCAGGCGGAAAAACACCGGTAAACGGCGCCGTTGCTGATAAGAAAGGAAATTTTGTTGTTAATAATGTTCCAGCGGGAACTTATAAAGTAGTGGGGGAGTTTATAGGTTATAAACCTCATTCTCTTTATAATATTGTAATTAATAAGGATCATCCGGTGGCGGATTTAAGGGACATTGCTCTCCAATCTAAGGCTACAACGCTTCAGAATATTACTATCTCCGGGCAACCTAAAATCGTTGAAAACAAGATTGATAAATTGGTTTTTAATGCCGAACAAGATGTGACCTCACAGGTGGGCGTGGCAACAGATGTATTAAAAAAAGTGCCGCAGGTTTCTGTAGATGTTGACGGAAATGTAGAATTGGCGGGTAGTTCAAGTATCCGCTTTTTGATTAATGGAAAACCATCTGCCGCTTTCGGAAGCGACATTGCCGATGTGTTGCAATCCATTCCCGCCAACCAGATAAAAAGTATAGAAGTAATAACCACTCCGGGAGCAAAATATGATGCCCAGGGGCTTGGAGGAATCATCAATATCATTTTAAAGAAAAATAATTCGCAGGGAGTGAATGGAAATTTATCGCTTACCGGCGGAACAAGGGATGAAAATGGCTCTTTTAATTTTAATGCAAGGAAAGGAAGCTTTGGAATGAATGCTTATATCAGTGGTAATGCAAGATTGAAAAGCAAGACGAGTCAATTCATCGGAAAGGATAACCAATGATACTACTGCCAATAATAACGTATTCCTTAACCAGCTTTCGTCGTGCTGAAGACACACGAAGTGGCTATCATACGGGACTTGGATTTGATTGGGATATTAACAAGTATAACGGAATTTCCGGGTCTGTATCTTATGCAAATTTTGGACACAAAAGCAATGGTGTGACTAACCAGTTGCAACAAACAAAAGACCAGGCTGGCAATTTATTATCGGATATTGAAAACTCCATCAATTCAGATCATACCTTTCATTTTCACAATGTAGATGCAAGCCTGAATTATAAAAAAACATTTAAGAAAGATGAACAGGAATTAGATCTTGCAGTAAATACAAGTAACGGCAACCGGAATGTGCGCGATAATATTTACCAGTATCATTCTTCCGCAGGATTCACTTTTTTACAGCACCAAAGGTTACAATCCCGGTACTGAAAATGAAACCGAATTAAGGGCTGATTACACCCAACCTTTCAAGAAGCACATTATTTTGGGAGTTGGAAGCAAACTTACTTTTTATGATATCACCAGCAATTCGGATGTACTGAAATTAGATAGTTCAGGAAATTATACGACTGATAATTATTTATCAGACAACGTGGACTACCATCAAAAAGTGTATGCATTGTATGGTGAATTAACTTTCCCGGTTTTCAAATTATTTGATGCCAAAATCGGCGAACGATATGAGCGTACCGATATCAATTCCTTACTATTCAGATGCACAGCAACAGGAAAAAGTTCCCGGGTATAACACGTTTGTTCCTTCCATCTATTTTTCTGAAAAAGACTAAACGAAAATTCACAAATAAAACTGAGTTATACCAAAAGGATCGAACGGCCTGATTACCGTGATTTGAATCCTTTTATCAATACAAGTGACCCAAAAAATTTATCTACAGGCAACATTCATCTTTCGCCTGAGATCGGCAAAAGATATGAGTTGGGTTATAGCATTGATGTTGACAAGATTGGATCTTTTATGGTTAACTTGTTTTACCGGATAAATGAAAATGACATCCAGGATTATGTTGTTTATTATCCTTCTTACCAGGTGGGCGATACTACTTATAAAGATGTAGCGGTAAACACAAGGCAGAACATCGGGCGCGAGAATAATTTTGGACTTAATTTGTTTGCTTCCGCAAAATTCTTTTCAAAATTAGATGTCAGAACAAATGCCTTTTTCTTTGAAAGGCATACGATCAACACGATTGATAAAGGCTATGACTACAGCAGCTTCAATTACAGGATAAATTTGAATGCAGATTACCAGTTTTCAAAAACACTTGTAGCAGAATTTTTTGGCAATTTCCGTTCCGCCATTCACCAGGCCCAGGGAACTGAACCTGCCTTTACCAGTTACAGCCTTGCGGTCCGCAAACAATTCCGGCATAAAAAAGCAAGCATTGCACTGACCGCTTCCAACCCTTTTAGTGAATATCTTGTATTGAAAAATACGACTTTCGGCCCCGATTTTAATATTGACAGGACACGAAGAATTCCTTTTCGTTCTATCGGAATTAATTTTACCTGGAAGTTTGGAAAACTGGAATTTAAAAAAGATAAGGACCCTCTTAATGACAACAACCTGAATCCACCTGTAGATAACGGGTAAATTTCATCAAGATGTATCTTTAAGGATTGTAACGTTTTTTGCGCCCGAAAAGCAGCTATTTACATGAGTCGTGAAAGTGGACAGTAACCAAACAAATTTCTAAGATTTCTGTTTTGAACGTTATCAATAATTTGATTTTATTTCATGTTGAAAAAACTTTCATTTACTTTAGATTTGCAACGATTAATAACGGGTAGTGGCGCAGCCCGGTAGCGCACACGTCTGGGGGGCGTGGGGTCGCAAGTTCGAATCTTGTCTACCCGACCAATTAAATCCTGAAATGCAGTGAGGCAAAGCTTTTCAGGATTTTTTATTTATTAGGGGTTTCCGCCAAAAGCTACCGGTGTTTTTAAAAAATCTAGGTTAAGTTTCCTTTAGTAACTCCATTGATGGTATATCCAGAATAACATCAACAAAATTATTGCGCTACAAGACGATAAAAAAAATCAAAATTTGTTTGGTTTTTTACACAGTTCATGTTAGGCGCATTCAGCTGTGCATTACAACTGTAGTAAGTTATGAATTACTTTATTGAAATAAGCAAATGTTTCCGTTCCCTTTGAACCGAATTGCATATATGCTATTTTTCCTTCTTTGCTTAAAATAATTGTATAGGGCCAAACGCCAAATAATTTAAACTTGTTACGCCGAACTTCATCATTGATATCTGCTTATGTGTACACACGGTTATTTGAATCCTGTTACCAGGAACATTATAGAAACAGACCGTGAATTCTTATAGAGTAACGAGCAGTCACAGGCCAGGAGGCCAGCGCCAGTTGGAATACTTACCGATCTTCTTTCAAAGATACTCAATGTCTTTTCCTAAAATATGTTTATACAAAAAAAGTCGGAACGGGTTGTTTTAATGTTGGTTTGAGCTATTTTCTTATTGATTAAGATTTTACTTTTATCAAATAAAAGGTTATGTCGGCAACTAGAAATAATTTCAATATAAGATCTGCTGCAATCATATTAATTGCCACAGGATACGGTTGGGCTGGCGGCCATTATATTTCTTCGAATGCCGTGCCAGTTGCCTATATTTTCCAGGTAGTTGTTATTGCCTTTTTATTACTCTTCGGAATAAAATACCTGAGTACCTCCCAGGTTGAACAATCAAGGCGGAAACTGGCTGTTATCGGACTTACAATATTTTCAGTGTTATCGCTGCTGGCTAATATTTTTAATATTATTCACGGCATACACAATAAAACATCTTATGGTTCTCACAACAGTTTTGCTGACCTGGTGCCGATAGTGATTATTATAACAGGTACTTCTTTGTGGTTATTTGGCATGGTTCGCAAAACAAAATTTTCTCAGTAACATCGTATGACGAAAGCTGATTATTAAATATTGAATCGTGTTGCGAATAAAAAGATCTATTGATTTGATAGATGTTCATTATCAAAAGAATTCTAAAAATAAAATAATTACATCGGGCAAGATTGACTGTAAACAATATTTTTAATAAGCCTTCTCTTATTTTACTGATATGGAAAATCAAATTAAATCTCAAAAAGCGGTTGCGACCTGGGGTGGCTATGCGGGGATTATTGGTGTAACGATGATTGGTGTTTCGTTTGCGATTAATAATGGCCCCGCACCAAATGCAACAATTGAGCAATTGATTGAGTTCGGACAGAAAAATTATGCATATATTATGTGGGGCGCATGGTTACAAGCGGTTGGTCCGGGGCTTATTGTTGTGTTCGCACTTAGTGTTGTGTACCTGGCAAAAGCAATGAATACGGTGCCCGGCTGGCTTACTCTTTTTGGCGGCGGCGTGCTAATGATGGTGAGCCTGGCAGAAGTTGTTTTTTACATCAGTGCTCTTAATATCAACTATGCGCCAATGGCAATCATCAGCACCAATATTGCCCATGCGGTACAGCATTTATACTTCATTGTGGCTGCGCCCGCTCTTTTCTTTCCGCTTGGGGGCGTTATATTATCTTCCGGAGTTTTGCCGCGCTTGTTCGGATACCTTGCCATTGTATTAGGCGCTGCTTTTTTTATTACCGGAATTCTTTCTCTTATGATGCTTACGCTGTCAGCGGCAGTAACGTCACTGGCTGCGGTGCAGGCGTTTTGGTGGTTAGGCGCTGCTATAACACTTAAACGCAGGGGCCGAAAGATGCAAGCTGAAACACATTAAAATCCTGGGAGGTTCATGAATAAAAAAATAACACAGGTGGGCAAAAAAACAACATGTTCCGACATTTATGGTAAACGGATTTTTATTGTTGACTCAAGAGCGATTTGAATTTTTTTGGTTTTAGTTGATGATGCTTTTCGAATAGTTTTGAAAAGTAGCTCATGTTGGTGAAACCCAGTTCGTAACCCGTTTCAAAAACGGATAAATTTTTAAGGAGCCGGGAAGCGTATTCCATCCTGGCAGATTGGTAATAGCTGTAAATACTTCTACCAAATATTTGCCTGAAAAGAAGTTTCATCTTGGTTTCACTCATGCAAATGCCCCGGGCTAAATTAGACAATAAAGGAGGTGTATTTAAATTAGCAATAATAGTTTCCCGCACGCAATAAATTTTTTCGATGTCGCATTTTTTAAGCGATTGCGATGGCCGGTTTTCTTTTTCTAAAAGCTCTACAAACAACTGATAAATCAATTGCTGAATCTTTATTTTATAGAATAAGGAATTGAGATGAGCGTTCTCTTTGTTCTCATCAATTTCAAGAAGTGTATTCCTGATGTCAGGCGTCATTGAAGTATCATACCAAAAAGATTGATTGCCTGAAATGATGTTTTGCAAAAATGCATTATCTGTGTGCGATTCAAGGAATTTATTAAGTATTTGCGAGTGAATAATAATGATGGTGGAGTGTATAGTTTTATCAGCCTCAAAACGTGTTTCGAGCCCTATATCAGTTGACGTGATATAAATTGAAGATAAGTTAATAGCTGCGGAGTTATGCAAATCATCCTTTTGCAAAAAAACAGTAGGTTTGTCGGCTGTGTTGAAAGTAATGGTTATTAAATTGTTTTTAGCTGAGATGGCATTACGTCTTAGAACCAGTTCCCTCTTCATTATGTGCCTGTGAAAAACTAATTTTAATCCTTGTTCAAGGTCAATCATTTTAATATATCCTCTTCCAACACCTGGTGGCAGCCGGATGATATTATTTTCTGCCACGCAACCTATCTGTCCTGCCAGGGCTTCAATAAAATTAAGATCTGTATGTGAAGCAAATTCAAATTTCATAAAGTATTCATTAATGATTTTCAAAAACAGTTGAGTTAATAAAATTCAAATAAATAAATATTAAAACCAGGTAATTGACCTGAACAACTTGCATTTATGCGTCATAACATTATATCAGAATGACCACGTCCTAAACAAAAGCAATATAAAATAATTATTTGTATATAACCATCGCACTTACAAAATACAAAGACAAGGCGTTAGTTTTTATTGGATTCTATTTGTAAGAGCACTTATATACTTATTAAAAGCCGTTTTATAGTTGCATAAAGTCAGAGTCACTCTTGCGCGCCTGTACCTTCAACCAAATTCTAATTAATAAAACTATTGAATAAATCTAAACTATTGTTTCCAGATTGTTGATCAAAGTAAAGATGGTTGGCGCGCCCGCCAACAGAAGGGATGATTCTTTCCTTTGTTGGTGTTTCCCGATTCATCGTCTCACCGCAGTTGGTGTTGAGTGAAGGCCTGGAGCGATTGCTTCACCAACGGATAAAATGAAATAGAGCCATTTAAATTTTCATTTATACTTATTCTGTATAGTGGCTTACAAATTTTGTTTCTCAGCAATGCCTCCCAACGGTACTTGTCCCCATCCGACGTTTTTAAATTAAATCTCTTATACGATTACTCATTTTCTTTAAGTGTTATCAGGTGAATATGCTAAAAATAGGTTGATAGAAGTTATTACATTTTTTTTAGCAATTTGTTTAGATTTTCAAATTTTATTGTTTTTACAAATATGAATCCTCCCTTAGAAAGCATTCCTTCTCCGCGACAAGAAAATTTATTTTTTGTAAGGGCAAAACCTGAAACTTAAGTTATTGGTAACTTTTGTTATGAATCAATTTGAATGGCCCACTGTAAATACCCTTGACAAATTAAACCCAAAGCTTATTTCGCCTTTAGCCCAACTATTGGTAGTGCCTGTAATAAACGCTTTTTCGTTCATGCCGGTTGCGTTTGTAAAGTGTAACTGGAATACGTGGCCACCTGTTTCAATATCAAACCCGATGGATAGAGGGTTTTTGTAAACGGTCTTATCAACTCCCTGGGCGATGTATGTATATTCAGCAACAAAGGCAGTATGTTTGGAAAGTTTAACGCGGGTGCCGAAAGTACAGGCATAGGTATCATTTTGATCGGTGGCCAACGGAACCATATTTCGGTGGATAAAGATTGGTGCTATTTGAAAAGTGAATATATCATTGAATTTTCGTCCAATAATTATTTCATTATAAAAAGCCATGCGGCTGGAAAAGAAATTTTTCCGGGTAGGATCTGTCCATGGCATGGTAGTGATGGTTGACCCTGTTACCAGGACCACGGAAACCGGTGATGGCCAACGACCCCCGGTTGACTGCCATATAGGACGAAACTTGAGAAAACCATCCCATTCTTTTCCTACATTACTTCTGCCAATACCGACAGTGAGATTTTTTGAGAGGCCATAACCAAAACCGAAACGCATACTGGCCTGGTCTAAACCATACAGGTTATTAAACCCCGAATTTAGCAGTCCAAACCTATGTAATATTCTTACATCAAGTACACCCTTGCCAATGAACTCCATAGATTGCCCGTTAATAACACGGGCCGATTTAAAGGCATTGGAGATATGCTCTTTTTTACTTTTATCTTTCTTATCTACAAGTGACAATAAATCGCTTTGTGCAAAAACAGAGGAAAGTTTACAAGAAAAAGTATTACAATGATCTTTCGCATTCAGGTTGGTATTAGGATTATTTATTTTAAAATTGAATAGCTGCAGTTCACGCTTATCTTAACTGTTTTTGATATTTTATCTTTCACCAGGCTCGGTATGGCAATTTGATAGTCTTCCAATAAAATGGTAAAAGAGGCGGTGGAGGAAACATTTTCTCCATTCACTTTAAATACGCCGGGTGTTTCTATTTCTTTTTTTACACCGTGTATCTCCAAAATACCTTTAACCGTAACAGGGTAGGTGCCATCCTTTTGAAAATTCACCTGGTTGATATTGGTGATTTTTCCTTTGAAGGTGGATTTGGGATATTTATCACTTTCGAGATAATCCTCGTTAAAATGCTGCTGCATCAGGGAACGCTTAAACTCAAATCCGTTTACCAATAAAGCAAATTCATATTGGCCTGAAGTTGCGTCAAAAATACTGGTAGTTGATTTGTTGATACCGTCAATATCTTCTACCGCTGTTCCGGCTTCAAATGAAACAATACCGGTTTTGGTAAAATACCTTTTTTGTGCAAAAGAAACATGGATCAATAAAATCGATGATACAATTAGAATGAACTTTTTCATAGCGGTTTTATATTTTTTATTTTTCAATACTGCATTTGTTTAAAACAACATCCATTAATTTTCCGGTACACCTTCCTTTTACAACTATTGCTTCACCCTGCTTTATTTCTTTTAATGATCCGGCCTCATCATCGTAAAAACTGCAGGTGACAGCAGCCATAGGGTCTCCACTGTCCAAAATAACACTAGCGTGGCCTGTTGATGGTTCGAGTTTCACTTCAGATACCTTACCTTTTACAGCAATTACCTTATCTACATACTTTTTACCGGCCGCGGTTTCATCTTTATTGAAATCGTCTACAAGTTTAGAAGCGGTGAGTTCATATTTGTAGGGTACGGTTCTTATATCTGCGGGTTTTTTGTTAAATAAATAAAACCCATAACCTGCTGCGGTAAATGTCATCAACATTAGTCCGTACAGAATTTTTTTCAAATGCTTTTTCATAGTAGTAAAATTTAATTGTTAGGTATGCCTGAAGAGATCCAGCAGTTTAATATATTGAGTTCAGAAGTTGTAAGTCCTCCGCCGGGAGGCATCGTTCTATCGATTATGCAACGCTGCCTTATACGTACTGCCTTGGCGGAAATCTGGGCATAGGTTTCCAGTACTGTTCCGCCTGCCGCACTGGCTGCGTTGTGGCAGCCGGATGTTGCGCATTTGGTCGATATGATGGGCGCTACATCAGTGCTGAATTTTGCACTTATGCTAGCGCAAGTTCCGGCCGTAGGGGTTGTGGCGGGATAGAGCAATTGCTCATTATCATAATAGCACCCGGAAACAAACAATGCTATTATTGAAATAAAAATCGTTAAAACAAACGCTATTCTTTTACGCATCATTATCTGCTATTTTTAATTTTCTTTAATTATTTAATGTGCCGGCCTGGATCCATTTCTGAATCTGGGCAATCTGGCAATCAGACAATTTAGCGCCACCTTTAGGCATTGCTGAATAACCCGCTGTATGATTAATACTTCCCATCATTCTACCTAATGCGGCTGCTTTTACTGCGGTGTAGTTACTGAGGTCTATTCCTCCACCTAGTGAGTTGGAGTTGTGGCAACCCACACAGTAAGTACTCATGATGACAGAAACGGCGCCTGAATAGGTGAATACTGATGAATCGCAGCCACTGCTACATTGATTGTTTAAGGCTCCCTGGTCTATCCACTTTTTAATATTGGCTATTTGTGCAGATGCCAAAGGACCCCCCGGGGGCATTTTATTTTCACCTGATGTCCGCGTAATTACACTATACAACCTGCTGCCACCGGAATTAAATGGTGTTACCATGGCTCTTATTTGACTGTAGGTGGTTAATGTCACCCCTTCTCTGTGCGATGCTGCATCATGACAACCGGTAGTAGCACAACTTGAATTGATAAGTGGCAAAATAGTATTGGCAAAATATGTGGTATCGGGACTGCAGGTACCCCCTTGAGGCGGAATAACACTTCCTCCGTTTCCTGAGTTTGTACCACCTCCTGTAAGTAAAGTATCTGTTCCGGTTCCACTGTTAATTCCAAGAGGAATTTCATGTTTGCAGTTTATCGCAAGAAATGAAATTCCCGAGAATAAAAAAATAAGTATCCCCCATTTTGTTTTTTTCATAGGTTGATCGTTTTGTTGGTAAACAATTAAATTGAAAGACTAATAAATAATGAAATAATGAGTAGAGCTTATTATTCGATAACCAGGATTTGATTTCAGAAATTCAGATTCTTAGTTTTTATGATCTGGCCAATTTTGTTAATTTCTTGTAACCTTAGTGGCGTTATTAAAGTCCGGAGTTGGGTTAAGTAATTAAAAAAAAGTTAATTTCATTTGCGTTCGGAAGATGTTAAGCATCCGCCTGGCATTCCCTGTTAACCATCTACTATCCCCAACTCGGCAGGAACAGACATATAAAATGAAACTTTAATTCGGGTAACTGATGATAGGTTTGTTGTTGTGTTTTGGGTTTTCATATTCGGATTTTAGTTATAAAATTCAATAATCGTGCCTTAAAGCTTAAAAAACGGCGTTGATAACACTAAAATAACACACTGGCAAATTTTTTTATTGACTTTTATCATCAAACCAATTCACCTGCCATCAGATAGCAAAAAAAATAAATTTTTTATTCTTTCTTAAAACGACACTAATACGCCACCGGCAGGGAAATGATAAATGACAGCAACTGGTTTTTTAGACCTGCATTTCAATTATTTTTATTTCTTATCCGTCCTTTGCCCAATCTTTTGATACTTCTTTATTAAGTGGGCTGCAATGGAGGAGCATTGGTCCCTATCGCGGGGGCAGAACCGTTGGCGCCACGGGTGTTGTGCAACAACCCAATGTATTTCTTTTCTATTGTTGGTGTTCCGATTCGCAGGCTCACCGCAGTGGGTGTTGAGGGAAGGCCGTGAAGCGATTGCTTTACGAACGGCTAAAATTAAAAAGAGCCATTTGATTTTTCATTTATATCTATTCTGCATTGCCTGGATAATTCAAATCAAAAGATAAGCGGTTTGCCTGATTGGTTTTGTTGGTGAGCTGCGCTCTTATCCCCGCTCAGCAGCAACAAAGAGCTCTTTTGATTTGTTGGTCTACTGCGATGTGATTAAAGTCATTCTTTGCGGATTTGTTTCTTCGTAATTTTAATTCAAATCACATTTATTATGGAACATAAAAAAGAGCTTGATGAGCTTCATAAAAAATCACTTGATAAGATTGATGAATACCTCAACACAAAGAAAAATTTGAGTGGAGAGCATCATGAAAAACTTGCCGAAGCAAAAAAGAAATGGCAGTCTTCGTGGACCGATTTTATGCAAGTTTTGATGTATTTGGAAACGCTGGAAATTTGAGCGTTACCAACAGGAACCAAATCTCTGCCACTCTAATATCGTTGCTGTAAAAAAATTGGGGAGATTCTGTTATCATTGCCTTGTATAATTCAAATCAAAGATAAATGCTTAACCTGATTGGTTTTGTTGGTGAAACCCCGCTCTTATCGCGCTCAACACCAACAAAGGGCTCTTTTCCTATTGGGAAGATTCAACAAGGAGGGAAAAGTAAAACAGGGATTATTGTTTTTTGTTGGTTTACTTAGTTTGAAAAAAACCTATAAGGTTTCAAAAACCTTATAGGTTTGTCTTCCATTTGCCTGCCAGGTCGTCCCGTTTATTTTGAACACACTCTACGATACGTTAATTAAACACCGAAGTGAAACATTAACAGCGATATTGCTGAATGCAAGTCTACCTTACACTTGTTGTTGATTATTCTATCAGCAAATAAATAATAGAAAATGTCAAATATAACACAGGTTGTAAACGAAGACAAGCACATGACCACCCTGAAGAAAAGCGTAACTGCGGCAGGATTAGATAAGGTGTTAACCGGTGCAGGCCCGTATACGGTTTTTGCGCCTACAGATCTTGCTTTTGGAAAGCTGGATAAAACGATGTTGGAAAATTTGCTAAAACCGGAGAGCAAGGCGAAGCTTACCGATCTTTTGAATCATCACGTTGTTTCAGGAAAAGTAAATTTCAAAGACCTTAAGGATGGCGAAAAGCTGAAAACAGTAAATGGCAAGGAATTGAAAGTGCACGTAAAAAATGGCATGGTAACCATTGACGATTCTAAAATTCAAAGCCATGATGTACCGACATCTAATGGTGTTATCCACACGGTTGATACGGTGATAACAAAAGCGTAATTTATATTATGATTATGACAAAGCCACAGGTATATGCCTGTGGTTTTTTTGGGTAAAATCCCGAAAGAGAATTTGCACCGCCTGTGGCGAGATGTCCATACATAATCTGTAAGTTCCAACTCTTTAAAGAAACAAGGTACTCATAAGCCAATTTTATCCCAGAAAACAATAAACGTGCGAATTGATTCTAATAGCTTACCTTGTAGTACTCGCTGCCATCTTCGAAATAATTTCTTCCCTGACACGAAATCCATCCTCAAAATTAATTAACAATGCCAAATTTGATTCAGCCAAAATATATTATTGCTATTGGCGCCTCTGCAGGCGGAATGGAAGAAATTAATTCCTTTTTTGACCACACGCCATGTGATGGAGTTTCTTATGTAATTGTGCAGCATTTATCTTCCGATTTCAAAAGCCGTATGGTTGAGTTGTTATCAAAGCACAGTCAGCTCGTAGTGAAGGAGGCTAAAAACGGGCTGGCGGTAGATGCCAACAAAGTGTACCTTATCCCCAACGATAAGTTCATGACTATTAAGGAGGGAAAATTATATTTAACGCCAAAAGAAAAAGCCCACGGGCCTCATCTCACTATTAATACCTTTTTTAATTCACTGGCCGAAGACAGCGGTAAGAATGCAATCGCAGTCGTTCTTTCAGGTCTCGGTGCTGATGGCACTGAAGGAATAAAAGCGATTAAGAGAAATGGGGGAATGGTAATAGTACGCAACCCCGAAACTTCCAAATTCAGCAGCATGCCTTCTCATGCCGTTGCAACGGGTGTTGTTGATTTTATCCTGGAACCATTGCTAATGCCCGGTATCATTGAAAAGTATGTGAGGGAAGGAGGCATATTGCCAGATTCTGTAAAGGATAAAAAAAGCATCACTGCGATCCTGGATTTAATAAAAGATACCTCACCGCTTGATTTTTCAGACTATAAGCAAACAACGCTCATCAGGAGAATTAAAAGAAGAGCAGGTTATAAAAATTTTACCAGCCTCGAAAAATACGTTGAATTTTTAAAAGTAGCTCCAGAGGAAGTGGAAGCGCTAAGCCAGGATTTCCTGATAAGCGTTACTTCATTTTTTAGAAATAAAGAAGCTTTTGATGTTATTGAGAAAAATATTCTACCTGCAATACTCAGCAATCTTCAGCCCGAAGAAGAATTAAAAATATGGGTGGCGGCGTGTGCTACAGGGGAAGAAGCTTATTCGCTTGCTATCCTGGTTGCTGAGCAATTGGCTGGCGCCCGCCATGATACCGTAGTAAAAATATTTGCTACAGATATAGATTCTGTTGCCTTGATTCATGCAGGCAAGGGCGTTTATTCTGATACCATTGAGAAGGAAATTTCACCGGAGCGGCTTAAGAAATATTTTATAAAAGAAGGAGATCATTATAAAGTAAATAACCAAATACGCAGCATGCTCATCTTTGCGCGGCACGACCTGGTAAAAAATCCGCCTTATTGCAACATGCACTTTATCAGTTGCCGCAACCTGCTGATTTACATGACCCCGGCTCTGCAGAAAAAAATATTTTACATGCTGCTTTTTGGCCTTAAAGTAGATGGCTATTTATTTTTAGGCTCCAGCGAAAACCCTATGCCGATTATGGAAAAGCTAGAGGTAGTAGATAAGAACTGGAAGATATATAAAAACCTGCAAACGCAACGAAAGGTTCACTTTGATGGATTTTCTATACCGCAAATGATTGATATAAAAGAGAAACCCGCCATAAAAGGAAACCATAATCAAAAGGGAAATCATTTTTTGCCGGAAGCAGTGAACCAGAAGCTGGTAGAAGAAACGGGTTGCCTCGTAGTATGCGTAGATGAAAACGGGGGGGGGGTGATAAAAACTTATGGCGATACCGGCAAGATTTCTTCTTCAGAAAAATTTTAATACTCACCTGCCAGACCTTTTGCCCCATCCGCTTGATGTAGCCTTTAAGATATTGAGTGTAGAGGTTTTAAAAACCAATGAAAAAGCTACTAGTAAAGGCATAAGGATTAAAGAAAATGGGAAAACCATCCGCGTTAATATGTCGGTAAGCTTATTAAAGGTGGAAAAAGGAGAGAACAATATCCTGATGGTTACTTTTAAGGAAGATAAACGCCGGAACGGTGCAGCAGACGAACCGGTTTTTGATAAAAAGATTTATCTTGATCACTACACGTTAAATCTTGAAGACGAGTTAAAAGAACTAAAAAGCAAACTTCATTCTACTTATGAGCAACTAGATGCGTTCCAACGAAAATATGCAATCTTTTAATGAAGAACTGTTTGCTGCCAATGAAGAAATGCAAAGTACCAATGAAGAAATGCAATCGGTAAACGAAGAACTTCATACGATTAACTGCCGATTACCTGATAAAAAACAAAGAACTGACTGAAACGAATGATGACCTTAATAATTATTTCAGAAGCAACGCCAATGGCCAGTTGTTTGTGAATAACGATCTACTGCTAATGAAATTTTCACCCGGCACTGTCAAGCAGATCAATCTTCGTGAAGCGGATATTGGCAGGCCGCTCAGCAATATTTCTACCAATATAAAATTTGAAACGATCGCTGAAGATATCAAGCGGGTGATTGATAAAGGCATTACGATCACCAAAGAAATTGAAACAGACAATGGTAAATGGTACCAGATTGTGACCATGCCTTATATAACCGCCAGATCACAAAAGAAACGGCGCCATGATCACTTTTAATGATATTACTGAATTAAAAGAAACGGAATTAGAACTCGATAAAATAAATAAAAACCTTTTCGCCATCAATGCCGACCTGGACAATTTCGTGCATGCCGCTTCTCACGATCTGATGGGGCCTCTTAGCAATATCGAACTTTGTATAAGCGTGTTGGCTGACATGCAAATATCAGACGATCCAAAGTTGCAACAAGTGATGAAGATAATCGATACTTCTTTTACAAGATTCCGCAGGCTTGTAGCCGAACTGGGAACGATCGGCAAAATAGAAAGCAGCATGGCAGAAATGGAATTGATAAATTTAGACGAGTTAATAATTGATATAGAATTGAGTATTGAAAACAGGATAGTTGATTCCGGAACCAAAATCAAAAGAGATATTGGCATCAGCCACATTTATTTTTCGAAAAAGAATCTTCGCAGTATTATTTATAATCTGATCACCAATGCCATCAAATTCAGGGATCGCACCCGGCAATCGAAAATATGGATTAGTGCCAGGTCAGAAAATGGTTATTCCGTTCTAAAAGTAAAAGATAATGGAATGGGCATGAAAGAAGATGAATTTGAAACGATTTTCAGCATGTATGGCAGGCTAAATGATGATATAGAAGGACAGGGTATTGGTTTGTACCTCGTAAGAAAGATCATCAATGCCGCCGGAGGAAAGATCCTGGTAGAAAGCCGGCCAGGAAAAGGAAGTACTTTTACTGCCTACTTTGCCGAAACGCCTAATTATGGAAATTTTTCATTGCCGGCCGCTAAGCTGCCAGCCAGCGGGACATGATAGACCCCAATCAGGAAAGAAATAAAAATATCCCATAAAAGTTTGTTTACTGCAACTACGAACGTTAAATATTCGGGGCACACCATCTCTGGACCTTGCTTTGTGATATAATAGTCAAACAATTTTATAATCGTTTTACGAAAGTTTTTCTTTCGTGAAACACAACCGATTTATCATGAAAAAAATATTTGTATTGTTGGTTATTTCCCTGGTTGCTACAGGCGCATTTGCTCAAATGGACGGTATGAACAACAAGATGGGTAATATGAAATCCGAAAAGGCCATGAAAAACAAGAATGGCGTAATGATGAAAGATGGGAAAATGATGGTGATGAAAAATAATCAAATGCAGCCGATGAACTCAAGCATGACCATGAGCAATGGCACGATGGTTATGCCAAACGGAACTGTAAGAATGAAGAACGGAAAAACCACGATGTTGAAAAATGGCCAATGTATCTATATGAATGGAGAAATGAGCAACATGAATATGGGAAATATGAAGATGCGGGGAATGACAAAAGATTCTGTGTGAACATTTTCTTCCCGCATGTTGGTGTTTCCTGAGCCATCGTCTCTCCGGAGTTGCTGTTGATCAAAGCCTTATTGCGATTGCTTCACCATCGGATAAAAGTCAATAGATCTCTTTGATAATTCAAATCAAAAGATAAGGGGTTTGCCTGATTGGTTTTGTTGGTGAAGCTGCGCTATAATCCGCGCTCACAACAAATGGCTCTTTCCCATTAGGAAGATTTAACAAGGAAGAAAATTCGTAAGAAATTTATGGTGATTTCTTTGTCCCGGCTTTTTTAAACAGGAATCGTAATTATTAATTCACTTCCGTTGCCGGGTGAAGCGTTTATTTGCATTTCTCCGCCAAACAATTCGGCTCGTCTTTTCATATTGGCCAGGCCAATTCCACTTTTTACCTCATTGAGGTCAAAGCCGGTTCCATTATCGGCAATGCGCATTTTTAATTTACCTTTTTTAATACATACCCCAATTTCAATCCTCGTGCATTTTGCGTATTTTATAATGTTTCTTAATTGCTCCTGTAATATCCGGTATAGATTTAATTGTAATTCCTGGCTTAAGAAATAATTTGTAACGCAATTATCAAAACACATTAAAACATGGTAACTGTCGTTGATATTAAAACTTTTCACAAGCCCTTCAAATGCTTCCTGAAGTGTAGTAGTATCAAAAAATGCCGGTGCAAGGCGGTGTGAAAGATTTCTGATTTCTTCTGTTGCCAGGCGAATGCCATCGGAGGATTGATGATACAATTCCAGCTCAGAATTTTTTAAAGAAGGTTTTAACCGGCTCAAATAAATTCCGGCTACTGCAAGAATCTGGCAAACGTTATCATGAAGTTCACTTCCTATTTCAAAACGTTCGTCTTCCTGCGTTTTGATAATTGCTTTGGTAATCTTATTTTCATATTGGTTTCTTTCAGTAACATCAATGGCTATTGTAAGAATACAATTCCTGCCTTCCAGTACAATCGGTGAGGTATAAAGTTCTACTTCAATTTTTTCACCACTACTCTTGAAATGGTTGACATTGTACCTGTAGATTTTATTGAAGTTTCCTGAAGGTTTATCTTTTCTGACTTTTAAAATGTCTTCCTCAACTTCGCGGTAATTATCTTCTTTCCTAAGGTCCATTACTGTTTTTTTCAAAAAATCTTCTTCACTAAAACCATAATGTGCGAGAGCGGCCTTATTTACAAGCACAAACTTGTACGACACCGGATCAATTGCCCACATGGGAATTGGAGCCACATTGAAAAAAGTACGGAATTTAAGTTCAGAAGAAATCAACGATTCTTCAAGTTGTTTTTTCTCTGTTACATCATTGAAAAATCCCATGGTTCCGCTAAAAATCCCATTCTTATATTCTGCTACAATATTGCCTTCCAACGATACAGTTTTTCCGCTTTTAGTTGTAAAAAGTTTTTGCACATGAGAGATCACTTCCTCACCATGCGCGGGAAACCGGATTAACTTTGAATCCTGATCCGGAGTTATGTCTGAAAAGGAAAGAGAGGTGAGTTCATTATCATCATATTCAAATGTTTTTTTAAAGAGGTCGTTTGCAAAAACAAAATTCCCGTTCTCATCGCATTTCACTATTATTTCATTGGTTTGTTCAGTGAGAGCACGGTACTTTCTCTCACTTTCCTTTAATTCCAAATTGGTCCTCTTGTTTATTTTTCCAATCTTAATCAGGTTTATTCCGAGTGAGATCATTACCAACACCAGGATTGCGCTTATCCATAGGTTTACATGGCTCAGCGTAATGATTTTATCTTCTGTTTGAGCAATTAATTGGTCGTTATTATTATCGATTGTTTTTATAAGATCATTGTTCAGGAGTTGAAACCGGTTGTATAAAGCAGAGAGGCTGTTAATATAAATTGCTAAAGCCGGATCATAATTCTTTTCATTTATTTGCTGCAAAAGAGAATTCAGGGTTTGCTTTTTTTCAATTGATAAAGATTTCAATTTTTGAAAAAGCTGTTTTTCAACTGGAGTATTTAAAAGGGTAACACCGGCAGTAAGAATACTGTCATTCTGTTTTATTTTAGAATAAATATTTTTTAAATGCGAATCCTTTTCTTTTATTGATGAATTTACTAAGGTGAGTACTAAATTTTGCTCAAGGATGTTTTCATTATAACTTCTGGTAAACAAGAAATGGCGAACATGAGACTTTGATACCGTCTCAACAAGCGTGGAACTTGATTTTCGCATCTTCCAAAACTGTACATTTTTAATAACCACCAACAATACAAATAACGCCGAGTAAGAAATAAGAAGGACCCATAAGGAAGAGTGACCTCGTAAATCTTTATTCATTTTTTTTGATAAGTTATTGCGGTGTTACAAAAAGAGCGATTTGTATAAATTTAAAATATATTGAATATATATTTTGTTTAGGAACATTAACTATTAGAAGAACGTAATTGTCAGAATGATAGTATTAAAAGAGAAAATAAATTTATTTCCTGTGCAGGAAATAGTGAAGCAACAAATAAAGCGCTTTTTTGTTTTCGGGGGTTTGTATCAAGCAACATTTTTTTCCACTGTTGGTGTTCCCGATTTTTCGGGTCATCGCATTAGGTATTGACCTCCGGCATGGAGCGATCGGAATGGCCGGATTTTCAGCTTTCTCCTGTCTAATTGAGAAGTTTTGATATGAGGTTTTACATTGGATGAAATAATTTGTGCAGGATTTGCCGACACTCGATGAAATTATAAATGTATTTATGAATAATATATAAAAAAGGTAAATAGTAATTGAAAACCAATGATTATTATTCTTATTAAAGCTTATATTTGTAAAAATTTTATTAAAAAGGTTTTTGTTTTTATCAAAAGAAGATTTAAAAATGTGGTACACTTCTTGATTTCTATTGATTTCAACTATTACCCCAATCGATCCTTATGCTAGAAAGATTTTTCAAGAATAAGTACGCACCAAGATGGATCATTTTCTGCTGTGACCTTGTTTTAGTAACTCTTGCTTTTTTATTCTCTTATTTTTTACGGCATCTGCTTCTGAATGTAAAAGGGTTAAATGCTATTATTCCTGCAGTCTCACTCAACGTGCTGATCTTCGGTATATGTGTATTATTTTTCCCAATCTATAAAGGAATTATAAGGTACTCTGAGGTCAATGACATTTTCAGGGTAATGAAATTTGCCAGTCTGCAATTGGTTTTATGGCTTGCTGTTTTTGGGCTTGATACCCATTCAGTTGTTACCGGTTCCTTTCATTTACCGTTTTTAGTTATCAATTTTTTCAGTGTTATTTTCATCCTGGTACTGTTCAGGCTCTTGATTAAGGAAGTGTATTCGAAGGCCTCACTTTCGAAGTCGCTTGTAATCTCCCGTGCAATTATTTACGGGGCAGGAGAAATGGGACAGGTAACCAAGCAAATACTCGAGCAGGACGTCAAAAATAAAACGCTGGTAGTGGGATTTATTGAAGATAGTCCTTTTAAGATCGGTAAAAATCTGGCAGGATTGCCGATATATAAGGCATCAGGATCACGTTTATCGGCTCTTTTGAAACAAAAACAAATTACTGAACTATATATTGCTATTGATAAATTATCAGTTGAAAAGAAGATTGCTATATCTGACATCTGCGCACCGCTTAATATTAAAATCAATGTGATACCGCATGGCAGTGAATGGAGAGGCGGATTTTTTGAAAAGAAACAGGTGAAGGAACTGAATATTGAAGACCTCCTGGAACGCGATGAGATAAGCCTTCCATATGAAATGCTACAGCAAACCTATAAAGATTCGACCATCCTGGTAACCGGAGCTGCGGGATCTATTGGAAGCGAGATATGCAGGCAATTAGCCAAGTTCACTTTTAAAAAACTTGTTTTGCTTGATCAGTCAGAGTCGGGGTTGTTCGACCTGGATTTTGAATTGAAAAAGAATAACCAGAAACAACTATTGAGAGTGGAAGTAGCTTCTATAAGGGATGCAGCTAAAATGAAAAAAGTATTTTCACTGCATAACCCTGATTTTGTTTTTCATGCGGCTGCTTACAAACATGTTCCACTCATGGAAACTTTTACCAGCGAAGCTGTGCTTACGAATATTTTTGGAACGAAAGTAGTCGCTGACCTGGCAATGGCTTTTAAAGTGAAGAAATTTGTGATGGTTTCCACAGATAAAGCCGTTAATCCGTCAAATATAATGGGAACCACCAAGCGCATATCAGAAATATATATCCAATCGCTGAGTGATCATCCGGATTGTGACACGGAATTTATTACCACGCGTTTTGGAAACGTATTAGGTTCTGCAGGAAGCGTGGTAAAGACTTTTGATAAACAAATTAAAACCGGCGGCCCGATTACTATTACCCATCCGGATATCACAAGATATTTTATGACAATTCCCGAAGCATCAAAATTAGTACTTGAGGCTGGGAAAATAGGGGAGTCAGGGGACATCCTGTTGTTTGATATGGGAACACCCGTAAAGATTATGGATCTTGCCAAAAAAATGATACAACTGGCAGGGCTGAAGCCAACAGAAATAGCGATAGTGCAAACAGGATTGAGGCCTGGAGAGAAAATGTATGAAGAACTTTTTAAAGATTCTGAAGAATTTGCAGAGACATATCATCCCAGAATATTAAGGGCTAAAAGATGCCCTGACAGGAATTTGGAATTCGATTCATTGTTGGAGGAGCTTTATGAGGCAGCCATTTCTCATAACAACGAGATTATTCCGTTTATTTTGAGAAAGATGGTTCCTGAGTTTATTTCAAGCGGTTCACTAAACAAGGTGGTTTCTTTCCGCGATCTTGAGGAGTTGAAGAATTAGTGATCTTGTTGAGAAAAGCGAAACTCAATGCTGAACAAGCAATAAATATTCCTTTCATTCGTTAAACTTTTCATAGCAGTGTATAATAACTTAACAGATAAAGTATAAGATTAAATTTACCTTAAAACTTTTACGGTTACCATCATTTTTGGTTAGTGGTATTATTTTTGACTTTATAACGATTTATCCCTTAAGTTAAACCCTCCATGAAAAGGTTATTTTTTTTTATTTCATTTTCATTTGTTGCCCTCATATCTAACGCTCAGAAAAACCTGAACCTCAACTTATTTTTAGGGACTTCCAACTATTCTGGCGATTTGCAGGATAAGCGATTTACTTTTAGCCAGGCACACCTTGCAGGAGGAATTGGCCTCTCTTATGAAATTACCAATCATTTTTCTGTGAGAGCCGGCTTTAAAATCGGAAAGATTTCCGCTACCGACAAATTGGGAAGAAACAAGGGAAGGAACTTAAATTTTTCTTCGCGGCTTACAGAAGGTGACCTTGAAGCGCAATATTTGATTACGCCATTGGGAGAACATGTTCTTACTCCTTATGTATTTGCCGGTGTAGCTGTTTATCATTTTGATCCATACACATTTGACAGTTCAGGAAGAAAGTACTACTTAAACCCCTTAAGTACGGAAGGTGAAGGTTTTATATCCGGCAGAAACAATTACAGCCTTACACAGTTTGCCATTCCTTTTGGTGCAGGTGTAAAAATGCCTTTAAGTGATAACATCAACGTTGGTCTTGAGATTGGGTACCGCAAGCTATTTACTGATTACCTTGATGATGTGAGTACGACATATGTTGACCCGAATCTTTTACTGGCAAACCGTGGTGCCAAAGCGGTGGAACTTTCTTACAGAGGTGATGAACTAAAAACCGGTTCAACAGTTTACCCTACAGGTAGTCAAAGAGGCAACCCGGGTTACAAAGACTGGTATTATTTTACAGGAGTTACGTTATCCTTCAGGCTCGGCAATAGTTTGTTCGGAAATGGAGGAGGAGGTAAGAACGAGTGGGATTGCCCGAAGAACGTGCTGTAGAGGTGAATGGTGAAAATAACTTAAGAATAGCACTTTTTTTTAATAACCTCTTTCCTTAAATTGCAATATAATTTTTCGATGAAGGAAATGAAAAAAAGTGAAACTAAAAATAAAAAAAAGAGTAATGCCGGCGCTGCTTTTGTTTTCGTTGCCACCGCTGTAATAGTTGCTGCTGCCGTATATGTAACCATCCAGGAAGGAAGGCGGGTAAAAGAAGAAAATAAGTTATTGGCTTATGAAGTGTGGTAGTATCGTATGAGGTGCAAGCCTTTAGCTTTTAGCCTTAAGCATTTATTAGGAACAATTCTCAAATATCATTGCCGCTCCTTGCCCTACTCCAACGCACATCGTTGCTAAACCGTAGCGCGCTTCCCTTCTTTTCATTTCATGCAACAAGGTAGTAGCAATCCTCGCGCCACTGCAACCTAAAGGATGGCCAATGGCAATTGAACCTCCGTTCACATTTACTTTTTGAAGATCAAGCCCCAGTTCATGAATACAGGCTATAGACTGCGAAGCAAATGCCTCGTTCAATTCTACCAGGCCAAGGTCACTAACACTAAGGCCTGCACGCTTTAATGCTTTTTCTGTTGCCGCTACCGGCCCTATACCCATGATCGCCGGGTCAACTCCCGCAACGGCCATACTTACCACTTTTGCCATTGGTTTCAGATCATACTTTTGAACCATTTCCTTATTTGCCAGCAAAAGCATCGCAGCGCCATCGTTGATTCCTGAAGAATTTCCGGCAGTAACGGTTCCGTCTTTTATAAAGGCCGGCCTTAGTTGTCCCAGTTTTTCAAGCGAACTTTTGCGTGGATGTTCATCGGTATCGAAAATAATTCTGTCTGATTTATTAGGAGTGATTTCGACAGGAACAATTTCTTCTTTCCATTTTCCGGCAGCCAATGCTTCAAAATATTTCTGCTGGCTCTCAAATGCAAACTCATCCTGTGCGCGTCGCGAAATTTTCCATTGTTTTGCTACATTCTCTGCGGTCTCCCCCATGGAATAAGGATAATACCTTTCAATTAATTTTTTATTTGGAAACCGCCAACCAATAGTTGAATCATATATCTCTTTCTTCCGGGTAAAAGCGCCTTCAGATTTGCCCATTACAAACGGAGCCCTTGTCATGCTTTCCACTCCACCTGCAAGAAAAATATTCCCATCTCCACAAATGATGGCTCGCGAAGCATCCATTACCGCCTGCAATCCGCTTGCGCATAAACGGTTCACAGTATTTCCCGCAACAGAAACAGGCAAACCTGCAAGCAAAGCGGCCATCCGCGCTACATTCCGGTTATCCTCACCTGCCTGGTTAGCATCACCCGCAATCACATCTTCAATTTCAGTTACCTCAATTTTACCATTTCTTTTTATTAATGTTTCAATCACATCAGCCAATAGATCATCAGGGCGAATACTACTTAAAGCGCCACCATAGCGGCCTACAGCCGTCCTTATTGCGTCAATAACATACACCGTTTCCATTTTATTTCAATTATAGAGCGTGCAAGATAAATGTTTTCATTTTTCCGCCTTCGCCTTACCATCTTATCTTTGCAAAATGAACGCGAAAAAAAATATCCGCACACTTACTCTTGATGAACTTACGCAATATTTTTTATCAATCGGAGATAAAAAATTCCGGGCAAAACAAGTGTGGGAATGGCTTTGGAAAAAACATGCGCAAAGTTTTGAGGACATGACCAACCTGAGCAAAGAACTTCGCGAAAAGCTTTCTGAAGATTTTTCGCTTCCCTCACTTTCGAGCGACCTATATCAGTACAGCAGCGATGGAACCGTAAAAACCCGTTTCAAAACTATTGACGGACATTTGGTAGAAGGCGTTTTAATTCCGGTTGAAGAACGGCAAACCGCATGCGTTTCATCACAGGTCGGCTGCAGTCTTAGTTGTACATTTTGCGCTACGGGTTTTATGGACAGGAAAAGAAATTTACACTTTGATGAGATTTATGATGAGGTGGCTTTGCTGAATGAAATGGCGCAAAAAACTTATGGCAGAAAATTAAGTAATGTGGTTTTTATGGGAATGGGCGAACCTCTCTTGAATTATAAAAATGTACTAAAGGCAATTGAACGTATAACTGCTCCGGATGGCCTTGGAATTGGTGCGAGAAGAATTACAGTTTCCACTTCAGGAATCTCGAAAATGATAAGGCAACTGGGAGATGATGGTGTGAAATTCAACCTCGCATTATCACTTCATGCAGCAAATGATAAAAAAAGAAGTGAGATAATGCCGATTAATGAAACTAATAATATTAAATCATTAATTGAAGCGTTGAATTATTTTTATGAAAAGACAAAGAACGACATCACGTTTGAATACATATTATTTAAAGGTGAGAATGATTCATTGCAGGATGCTGACGACCTTATCAAAATCTACAGGCAGGTTCCTGTTCACCTCGTAAATATTATTGAATACAATCCGGTTGATGAAGTTGACTTTGAAAAACCTGATAAAGAAGTTACTCAAAAATTTATGGATTATCTGGCTGCCCATCGTGTGAATGTAAGGCTTCGCATAAGCCGGGGAAAAGATATCGATGCTGCCTGCGGACAGTTGGCCAATAAAAACCTGGATAATAAGAAAGTTGTTTCAGTTGAGAAATAAGGAATCAAAAATGAGAAAATGAAGGTGTTTAAATTCGGTGGCGCAAGTACGAGCAGTTTTGAGCGCATACAAAAACTTGCACATATCCTGGAAAACCATAAGGATGAAAAAATCCTGATAGTCATTTCTGCAATGGGAAAAATGACTAATGCGCTCGAAAAGGTAGCAGAAGCTTTTTATGATGGACGAAATGAGGACGCATTGCAATTGTTTTATAAAATAAAAAATTATCATCTCGACCAGTTAAAGTATTTAATTACCCTTCAATGGCATAAGGCTACCGCTCAGTTAAATGATTTTTTTACAGAAGTGGAATGGTTGCTACACGACAAGCCTGCAAAGGATTATAATTATTATTATGACCAGATAGTTTGTTGTGGTGAAATGCTTTCCTCAACACTGATCTCCTTCTTTTTAAATGAACAAAAATTACTCAATCAATGGATTGATGTAAGGGATATTTTAAGAACTGATGATACATTCAGGGATGCAAAAATTAACTGGGATATTTCTAAAAATCAAGTGCAAGAGAGATTAGTTCCATTATTTGCAGAAAATAATTTTGTGGTCACACAAGGCTTTATCGGTAGTACTGATGAGAATGAAAGTACAACTCTTGGAAGAGAAGGAAGTGATTTTACTGCCGCCATTTTTGCTGATTTACTTGATGCTGAAAGTGTAACAATCTGGAAAGATGTAAATGGAGTAATGAATGGGGATCCCAAAGATTTTGAAGACGCTGTTTCTATTCCGGAATTGAGTTATAAAGAAGTGATTGAAATGGCTTATTATGGTGCCCAGGTAATTCATCCGAAAACGATCAAACCATTGCAAAATAAAAATATCCCGCTTTTTGTAAGATCGTTTTTAGATGTACGTTTAACCGGAACCGTTATATCTAAAAAATCAGGCGCGCAATTACCCCCGATGATCGTTTATAAACGTACGCAGGTTTTAATTTCCTTGCAAACGATTGATTTTTCATTTGTAGAAGGCAAGCCGACCAATTTTTTATACCAGGTTCTTGACAAAGTGAATGTAAAACCAAATCTTACGCAAAACACCGCTATAAGCCTGGTGATCTGTATTGATGATATTCCCGAAAAAACAGAAAAGATTGCTCTTAAAGCGTCTGAAATTTTTGATGTACAAATCCAAAAAGATCTTACACTTCTTACCATCAGGCATTATAATAGTGAAATGATTGATAAGCTTACAAAAAAGAAAGAAATTATTCTTGAACAAAAAACAACAGAAACAATCCAGCTTTTAATGAAACACGAATAATAGATTGGTTATTTTTCGATAATGGTGGTTCCTGTTGTACAAAATGAAAATTCAGTTTATTTGCCTCACCGCAGCCCTCTGCAGGAGGAGAGTGAGTTGTAAAAACCTTTACAGATCAGCAGAATCTGCGGTCAACAAGAATGTGTGCAAGCCATCCGTGAAAATTCGTGTAATCCGTGGTAGGGAATAATTATGTGCAAGAATCATGAAAATATGTGCAATTAATGGCTAAACAAATTTGTAGCAACTAATCAATCACGTAATCGCCTTTCCTGTCTATCATCACGATTGGAACTTCTTTGGTGGCTTCAAACTCATCATAAGCCGCCTTCAGTTGCAGTTCGAATTGACCAAGAGAGGGATTATCCCTGGTGTAATTCTCAAAATATTCAAGAGACTTTTTCCTTTTGTACCTGACTGGAAAAATATGGACAGGGATAAAATCCTGGCCGTTGGCTTTAGCAGAACTTGCAATGATATATATCTCTTCAATGTCGCTATCAGTAACAGGAATACAGCCAATTGAGACGCAACTTCCGTGAATATAAATACCATTCCCCGGCCTTTCAGAATCACTAAGAATCTTATCAGATGCATTTGGATAGTTGAGTCCTAAAGCAAGATGATAGGCGCTGTGCGGATTAAATTCAGTGATATAATAAAAACCTTCAGGAACCTGGAAATCTCCCTGGATTCTTTTCGGTCCCATGGCGCCGCTTAACAGGCATACTTTATACGTTTTGAATAATTTAAATTTTTCCTTTTCGTTATTTTTTACCCAAACCTCCAATTGCCCGTCATATTTAAAACTGCGAATGTACATGTACTTAACCGGCCATTCCAGGCCTTTGGCCTTAAATTCTTTTTGCACCGAATCCTCCCGGGCAGTTAATATCCGGGGCATTTTAAAAGAAACATTTTGAGAAGCAATATAAGAATTTTGGGCAAAACTTAATTTGCAGAAACATGCAAGAAAAAAAACAAGAAAAAAATACTTAGCAATCCTGGAGGCCATTTTCTGTAACAGTTATAGGACATCAAAAAAGTAAAATTAAAAATTTTATTCAACAAATGAAAACTGATGTAAAGATGTTAACGAAGATTTATTAACAAAAAAAGCACTTTTCTTCCGAACAAATGAATTAAGAGAATACTTGTAAGATTGGTATTTTTCCCCATGAATTCCCTGTCAGATATCTATCCTTCATCATCCCTGTGAATGAGAATTCGCAATTGCCTGAGTTTTGCCAGCGCCAGATGCCGGAATATAAAAGGCCCTAAAATCACAAAAATATCTTTGTGATCTCAGAGCCTTTCCAAGCATCCGGCATTTAGCCTTCAGCATTTTTCATTTCCTAGGAAATCTCTACCAATTCAATATCGAAGACCAGTTCTTTTCCTGCAAGTTCATGATTGGCATCCAGTACTACCACTTCATCTTTTACTTCAGTTACTGTAACAGGAATTGGTTGCCCTGCCTGGTTTTGTAGTTGCAATTTCATTCCCGGTTCCAATTTTATATCTTCCGGTACATTTGATTTTGGAAATTCAATAATCGCTTCCGCGTTCTTTTCACCGTATGCATTTTCAGGAGCAATGTTGATGGTCTTTTTCTCGCCTGGTTCCATTCCCGGAATCGCGTCATCAAAACCTTTGATCATTTGTCCTGCACCAACCGTAAAAGAAAGGGGTTCCCGGCCTTCACTGGAATCAAACTGCTCACCGCTTTTTAATTTGCCTTTGTAGTGCACTTTCACATTGTCGCCTTTTTTTGCTTTGCTCATAATTGTTTATTTTTTTGTTTTTAAAATAAAAACACCTATTATGAAAAAGTGTTTCATGTATGGTAAAGTTGGCAATAATATTTTACTTACCCGAATGATTTTAATAAAAGATTAATTTTTATCAATATTTTATCACGTTGCATGCGCCATTTTACACTTATTTTTACTGGTATTTCTTACGGTCTTTGTATGATAAAACAAAAATTTGCCTTAATTGTTGCTTTACTATGTATTTGCTTTTCAGTGTTTTCACAGAAACAAATAATCGTGGGGGCTGAAAGAATGGACGTTTATCTTCCCCTTCTTAAAGATAAGAATGTAGCCGTTTTTGCTAACCCAACTTCCATGGTAGGGAAGAGCCACCTTGTAGATACTTTATTGAAAAGAGATATTAAAGTAGTGCGGATTTTTTCACCTGAACACGGTTTTCGCGGAAATGCCGATGCGGGAGAAAAAGTGGGAAACTACATTGATAAAAAAACCCACATTGAAGTGGTAAGCCTTTATGGAAAACACACCAAACCGACGCCTGAAGACCTCGAAGGAGTGGATGTAATGCTGTACGATATCCAGGATGTAGGCGTGCGTTTTTACACCTACATTTCTTCTTTTCAATTGTATATGGAAGCTGCCCTGGAAAATTCAATTCCTCTGTTGATCCTTGACCGGCCTAATCCAAATGGATTTTATGTAGATGGGCCCGTATTGGAGCCAAAATATAAAAGCTTTGTGGGAATGCAGCCGGTTCCGGTTGTGTATGGACTTACTATAGGTGAATATGGACGGATGCTGGGAGGTGAGAAATGGTTAAGTGAAAAAGCAAATGAGAAATATGACTACTATCTTCACGAAGCCAAAAATTCGGTTGACACTCCCTTTCATTTCCTGGTGATTAAATGTTTAAATTATGACCATAACAGCAAATACATCTTACCGGTAAAACCATCACCTAACTTACCGGATATTCAATCAATCTATCTTTATCCATCTACTTGTTTTTTTGAAGGCACAACCTTAAGCGAAGGCCGTGGCACACCTACACCCTTCCAGGTTTTCGGAGCGCCATCTTTACCCAAAAATTTGTATTCGTTTACGCCCCATCCAACGGAAGGAGCTAAAAGCAGTAAGCATTATGGAGAAGTTTGCTATGGCTGGAACTTATCCGCGACTTCGCAGGAAGTCCTACATACAGTGAACCAACAAATTCAATTAAAATATATTTTGCAGGCTTACCGCTTGTTTCCGAATAAAGACAGTTTTTTTATTGTCCCCGCATCGGGAAATATGGAAAATTCTTTTTTTGATAAACTCTCCGGCAATAACGAGCTATGGCAACAAATAAAAAACGGAATATCAGAAAAAGAAATTAGAAAAAGCTGGCAACCGGCATTAGACAATTATAAAAAGATTAGAAAGAAATATTTATTATATAAAGATTTTTGATAAAGGAGAATTTGAAAATGTGAAAATGATGACAGATGGCCTTGTTCACACAGATGAGAAGCATATTTTTTGAACGAAAATTAAATAGTGCTTAAAAGGATGAATCCACTTCGAATCATATTTATGGGAACACCGGAATTTGCGGTTCCTTCATTAGATAAACTTTACCAGGCAGGTTTTAATATTGTGGGAGTGGTAACCGCTCCTGATAAGCCGGCAGGACGAGGAATGAAATTGACAGAAAGTGCAGTGAAAAAATACGCACTTAAAAGAAACTTAAAGATACTTCAGCCTGAAAAATTAAAAGATCCTGCTTTTATTGAAGAACTTAAAGCCTTGAATGCAGACATACAAGTAGTCGTTGCTTTTAGAATGTTACCCCAAATAGTATGGGAAATGCCGCCAATGGGAACAATCAATCTCCATGCTTCCTTGTTACCGCAATACCGCGGTGCCGCACCTATTAATTGGGCCATCATTAATGGTGAAAAAGAAACCGGCGTTACTACTTTTAAACTGAAACAGGAAATAGATACAGGCAATATTCTTTTGCAAGAAAAAATAGATATAGCAGCCAATGAAACTGCAGGAAGCCTTCATGATAAAATGATGATTGAAGGCGCCTCTCTTCTTTTAAAAACCATCAATCAATTAGCTGAAGGAACGCTCAATGAAATTCCCCAACATTCAATTTCCAACATTCAAGATCAGACCTTACATCAGGCTCCAAAAATTTTTTCGGTAATGTGTGAAATAAACTGGAATGAGGAAGTGGAAAAGATTTATAATTTCATCCGTGGCCTTTCGCCATATCCTGCTGCATTTACCTATCTGCACGGCAAAAAACTTAAGATTTTTTCTGCGGAAAAGGTATTAACGGAAGTTAAAGAAAAGCCGGGAGAATTGGTGACCGACCACAAAACTTACTTACAATTTGCGGCAAAAAATGGATTTATTTCTCTAAAGGAAATTCAGTTAGAAGGTAAGAAAAGGATGGGAATTGAAGATTTGTGGTCGGTCACCAATTCTCCCACTTTTCTTTAACTTCCGTTAATACCTTTTTCCGCAGAAAAAATCTTAAGTTTTTTGCCATGCAGATAGGTAAATGCAGCAGGATATGGCGAAAGAGCCACGGATGAAATTATAAATCTTTTCCACTTCCTCATTCCCGTTTATTTCACACATTATCAAAAAATTTTTGGAGCCTGATGTGAGGTTACATAATCTTGAATGTTGGAAATTGAATGTTGGGGAATTTCATTGAGCGTTCCTTGGCTGATTGATTGATGGTTTTTAAAAGAAGAGAGGCGCCTTCAAATCATGATTTTATCATGAAGGCTTCCTGCAGTTTCATTGAGCTGCTTGCTATATCTATTTTTTCTTGCAAAAGAATATTAATATATGTATTTCCTGTTTCAGTTTAAAAGTAGTAACACCAGTTTTCTTTTTCACCATTAATGATGGCCCAATTAATAGGTGCCGCTGCGCGGTATTGCGGTAACAAGGAAGACGTGGAGATTGATTGTTCCCATTGGCGGCATTTACATACTATTTGGGGTAACATTCTAAAAGCAACAACTACTTGTATGTCTCATTACGATAAGTTCTTCAATAAAAGCAGGAATCTTTTAATTTTTCAGGCTGAGAGTATTCTTAAGTTTCTTTTAAGTGCGTATTTTTTCACTGCACTTTCTGTCAATTTCATTCCTGGTCCTGCCGGCTTATCAGGAGCGGTTACCGCTCCCACGATATTAAAACCTGCCTGGTAAAGTTTATCTAATGAAGGAACCGCAAATTCCGGTGTTCCCATAAATATGATTCGAAATGAATTCATCCTTTTAAGCACTATTTAATTTTCGTTCAAAAAATATGTGTTCTCATCTGTGTGAACAAGGCCATCTGTCATCATTTTCACATTTTCAAATTCTCCTTTATCAAAAATCTTTATATAATAAATATTTCTTTCTAATCTTTTTATAATTGTCTAATGCCGGTTGCCACTTTTTACTAATTTCTTTTTCTGATATTGCGAGAGTTTTTTATTTGTTGCCATAGCTGGTTATTGCAGGAGAGTTTATCAAAAAAAGAATTTTCCCATATTTCCCGATCAGGTTTTTTTAATGGACTCTCTTTATTCGGAAAAAATTAACAGGTAGTTTTCCAAATATATTTTAATTGAATTATTTTTTAGTTAGCTGTCTGTAGGACTTCCTGCGAGTTAGCGGATAAGTTCCAGCCATAGCAAACTTCTCCGTGTAATGCTTACTACTTTTAGCTCCTTTTCCGTTGGATGGGGCGTAAACGAATACGAATTTTTAATTGACCCATGGCGCTCCGAAAACCTGGAAGGGTGTAGGTGTGTTGCGGCCTTCGCTTAAGGTTGTGCCTTCAAAAAAACAAGAGTAGATGGATAAAGATAAATCGATTAGATATCCGGTAAGTTGGTGATGGTTTTACCGGTAAGATGTATTTGCTGTTATGGTCATAATTTAAACATTTAATCACCAGGAAATGAAAGGGAGTGTCAACCGAATTTTTGGCTTGCGTGAAGTAGTAGTCATATTTCTCATTTGCTTTTTTGCACTTGACAACTCTCACCTCCCAGCATCCGTCAGTATTCACCTATAGTGGGAGCATACACAACCGGAACCGGCTGCATTTGCCCACAAAGCTTTGTATTTTCAGCCCGATACGGGCCCATCTACATAAAATCCATTGAATTGCCACCGTCGGATCGCACGGGAATTGAATTTTCCAGGCAGGTTTCCATATACAATTGAAAAGAAGAAATGTATGTGTAAAAACGCACGAAGGGTATGGTAACGCACATTGCATCCCCCACTCCTTCGAGGTCTTGAGGCGTCGGTTTGGTGTGTTTTCCATAAAGGCTTACCACTTCAATGTGGGTTTTTTTTATCAATGTAGTTTCCCGCTTTTTCTCCCGCATGGCACTTCCGCGAAAACTCGTGTTCAGGTGAAAAAATACGCACAAAGGAATATCTCTTTTCAATAAAGTATCTACAAGGTGGCTCTTCCCCTCCATGGAAGTTGGGTTAGCAAAAACATGCTTATCTTAAGAAGGGGAAGGTGTCAAACGTCCATTTTTCAGCCCGCTGAATTATTTGTTTTTGTGAAAACACTGAAAAGCAAATAGATGGTGAAGGAACAACATAAGGCAAAGTTTTGTTTTATCATACAAAGACCGTAAGAAATACCAGGAGACCAAGATTCTAAATCGGCGCATGCAACGTGATAAAATATTGATAAAAATTAATCTTTTATTAAAATCATTCGGGTAAGTAAAATATTATTGCCAACTTTACCATACATGAAACACTTTTTCATAATAGGTGCTTTTATTTTAAAAACAAAAAAATAAACAATTATGAGCAAAGCAAAAAAAGGCGACAATGTGGAGAGTGCACTGAGAAGGCAAATTAAAAAATAGCAAAGATTCCGTGAAGGCCGGGAACCCCTTTCTTTTAAGTTGGTAGAGGACAAATGATCAAAGGTTTTGATGACGCGATTCCGGGAATGGAACCAGGCGAGAAAAGACCATCAACATAACTGCTGAAAATGCATACGGTGAAAAGAACGCGGGAAGCGATTATTGAATTTCCAAAATCGAATGTACCGGAAGATATAAAATTGGAAGATTTCGGGAATGAAATTGCAACTTCAAAACCAGGCAGTGTTATTGTTTCATCTACTTGACTCAG
>CAWFFT010000064.1:0-18104 GCA_963815085.1 uncultured Chitinophagaceae bacterium
GATCGTCGGCTGCCGGCCCATGGGGCCGTCCTTGCCGTCGAACGGCCAGAGGATGAGCTGCTCGGAGCCGGAGGTCGCCAGGTATTCGCCGCCCGCGCTCCACGACAGCGAGCGCACCCGCGCCGAATAGCCCGACATGCGCATGTGCTTGGCGTCGGCGATGCGCCAGCCGTGCAGCGTCGACTCCTGCATGGTGGTGACGAGATAGCGGCCGTCCGGGCTGGCGGTGACGCCGAGATGGGAGCCCTTCCATTCCAGCCGCTGCGGCGCGGCGCCCGACGCATTGGGGAACCAGAGCGTGGCGCCGTTGTAATGCGCGATGGCGAGACGAAAGCCTTTCGGCAGGAAGGCAAGTCCGGCAACCGTCGAGGGCGCGTCGAACGAACGCGCCTCGCCTTTCACGGTGTGCACAAACGCCGTCTTGCCGGCCGACCAGGCGACGGCGCCGTCGGGCGCCAGCGCCACCTGGTCGATCCAGCGCGATTTGGGATCCTTGGCGATGGCGGCGTGTTCGCCGTCTTCGGTGGTGGCGACCACCGTGCCGTCGTCGCCGCCGGTGACGATGCGCTTATTGTCGCCGACGCTGGCGAGAATGCCGCCTTCGTGCACCACGAGGCGGCGCGGCTCCTGATCGCGCGGCGCAAGCAGCAGCGCTTCCTCGCCGAGCACGAACACCGGCGTGCTGCCGAGAAAATGCGCGCCGACGATAGTCGCGCCGGCGTCGATCGCGCGCACGCGGTCGGCGAGAGAGGGAAGCGGCATGGTCGTATCGGACATTCATTCGTCTCGTTGATCTAGCGAGGTCGCCGCCGTTACCCTCTCCCCTTGTGGGAGAGGGTGGCGAGCATCGAGTTAAGCGAGATGCGAGCCGGGTGAGGGGTCAGAAGTTCGATTGAGGCGCCAACCCTACAGTTGCTTTTGCACCTTGTCCTTTATCATTTAAAAAATTGGCAGTTCCAAACTCATTTTTCCTGTCGGTGCCGCAATGAATACCTACGCAAAGCAATTGACTTATTTTATTCTTATCATATAATTTTTGGAGAATACTTCTAAAATCCATTGTGACAAGATCCTGGCCATCGTTGATGAGCAATAAATCACAGTTATTCAAATCTTCTTTTTGTCCTGGCAAATAAAAATCAACGGTTACTTCTCTGTTTAGAAATGCAGAACGGATAATTTCTCTTTCAGATTGGCTTTCAATTTTCATGCGTTTCAAAAATAGGATAATTTCGTTTCGTCAGCCTCTTTCAAAACTGCTGATAAAATGGATAAAACCAACTTTTAGGCTTTCAAATCAAGAGTAGCGCTATAAACTTCCCTTTTTTTAGTACGCTTGAAAGTATAAAAAAGCATAATCGTGCTCCGGGTTAAAAGTTTCTTTAAAGTTTTAAAAATCCACTTTTGTTGGATTAATATAAATATCTTTAAGAAAACAAAATTGAATGCATCGTACTCTTAGATTAATTTTTGTTAGTGTGTTCGCCTTATTTTCTATCGAGGCCACCAGCCAAATTATTGACACTGTCAAATCAGCTCATCCAAAAATGGATAAATATTATCCTCAACCTTTAAAAACACACATAATTTATGCTGCTGATTCAAATTCAGCCAATCCGACATCACCGGTTACCCGGGTTCAATCAGCGCCATCAATGACCAAAGCGCCTGTTACTCAAAACACAGTTGTAAGTCCGGCTCCACAGGTGAAACAAACTTTACCTGCTCCTGTAGTTCCACCTGCGCCTGCTGTAACTTCAACGCCTGTTTCTGTTGAACCTTCAAACACAACCGTAACTAATTCGAACACGGTAACAACACCGGCGGCTGTAACCGTCAATAAACCTGTCCAGCCAAGACCAGTGCCGCAGAGTTCAACGTATGTTGATCCTGAGTCACTCTTCACCACAAGGCTCGGCAGCAGTGCGCCGCAATACGACACATGGAAAAAAAATGATGATGGGGCCGGTTCGGTAACAACCCAATCAAAATAAGGTAAGTAACGTCGAACAGTAAACTGATTTTAGTGAAGTAATTTTATTTTGGAGCAGAAGAACAATTTTTACAATTGTTGCTAGCTCTTAATCAAGCGGACATAATCCAGCATTGCCTGGTTTATCTCACCATTCATATTTTCGTTCCAATCTTCAAATCTGATAGAGAAATGATGTATACCCTTTGTGAGAGGCAGTTTCAGAGAGTTGCTGAAACCCCAGTTGCTCCATTCATCTTTTCCGCGTTGTGGAAAAACTAATGTTCGGGTAATGGTAGAATCAATTGTAATTGTGCGGAATGCACATTTGTTTTCTGTACTAATCGGGCCATTTCCATTCGCATATCTCACATCTAAAATATATGTTCCATCTTCTTTTACGGTAATGGTAAAATCAACTTTTCTGTTAACCGTTTTGCTAATTTCGATAAAGCCCTTTCCGAAAAAACCTTTATAAGATTTATTTGATTTAGGTGCAAATTTTTCCAACTCAATGATTTGTTGGTTTTGCTTAGGGAAAACTTCCACGGGCTCTGTAGCAAAGGATTCTGTTTTGTTATTGGCAACAGCTATCACCTGGTAACTTCCGTATGTTCCTTCGTTAACCGATAGTATAGTATCAGAAGTTGTCTTTAATAAATTGCCATTCTCGATGACTTTGAAATCGTTAATATTTTTGCTGGTATCCTGCCACGACAGCTTTTCATTTTGATAATCAACTACTGGCATTTGCGGACTAAAAACATCTTTGACATCATTGATTTTATCAATGGGTAAATCCAAATTTCCCAGGACAATTCTTATTTCGTGCGCCCCAGTCAGGTTTGAAGGAACTGAATAGCTTGAAGATTCTTTTCCATCAAGATAAAAAGCTGTAATGATATTTCCAAAACCGCTTAATTCAATATTTAAAATACTGTTTCTGTATTTAAAATTTTTCAATGTTCTATCACCTCCAAAAACTTTTGGAACATAAGGTGAAAAGGAAATATTATCTGTATTATATTGGATTCCGAAAAGAATTCTGTAAACCAAACTTATGCTTCCGGATAAACTCCAAAGCATGTTGCTGGAATTAACTTGTGTGCCCGCGTAGTCACCGTCAGAAGCTACAAAATTTTCTTTGTTTGTAAGAAATAAAGCAGCCGGCCGGTACACAGAGCACATCGCTCTTACAACCGATTGTTCGTTGCCTGCTTTCGCTGAAGCGAGCGCCCAGTAGGATTCTACGAAGGGCCATACCGCGTCATTGTGATAAGGCGGGATATCAGGAATTTGAGGATAAATGCATGAAATTCCAAACGGGGTAACCGGCGTGTTTGCTACAATTGTTTTTTGCCTTTCACGGTTGTCTGCAATGTCAAAATAGATAGACAAAGCTTCGCCAAGCGCTTCTGATTTTGGAGAAAGTATTTTGAAATTTCTGCCATACAAATACTGGCCAAAATAACCTTTATCATCCTGCCACAAATATTGATTCACTCCTTTTTTTATTTTTTCAGCAACATCCCTGTATTTTTTTGCTTCTTCTTTATTGCCAAGTTCCGCTTCCATTTCAGACAAAACAGTGTTTGCTTCATAATGCACTGCATTAGTTCCCAAACATTCTGACTCATAAATATCGGCAGGCTGCATCCATGTTGGATAGGTTTCTTCTCGCCAATCTAAAAAGGAAGATTCACCTTTCACCATTCCTGTTTGCGGATCGTAAACATTATGCAGGTCGTCATTAATAGAATTTTTTACAACCGTGTCAGCATATTGTAACCAATCTTTATCACCCGTAACTTTATAAACCTCCCACGCAGCCACAGCCCAAATCTCCCTATCTGTTGAAATAGGGTAAGCCCCACCAGTTCCAGTGTCCTGGATAATTTTACCGTTTTTTACTTTCTTTTTCAAACTGATCATCGCCACTTTGGGTTGCAAAATTCCCATCGATAAAATAATGCTGTAACTGATGTCGCGTGTCCAAACGCCCGCCCACTCTTTGCCTGTGCGGAATGTGCTATCCGGTTCGATTGCATCTTGCATTTCTTCCAATGCCAGATTATATAAAGCATCCGGCAAAATATCATCAGATTGATATTGAGGAAAAGCACTGATGTCTTTGCTTAATTTCCAACGGTTCGCGGTTTTGTTTTCGTCAGGATGCTGATTAAGAATTAAAGTGGTTTCATAAATTCCGTCATGATTGCTGTCGGTTAATCGCAAATCTTTGTGAGAATACAAATTGTTCCAATCCCATGTGAGCGGGTCAACATTTCCCGCAACAAAAACTCCATGGAAATCATTTTTGTAAATTTTCTTTCCATCAAAAGTTTGGTAATAACCTTTTTGCTTAAATGAATTCAACATATCGGTCATGTCTACACGAAAAGTAACTTTCACATCTTTTTTTAAGTAATCATTTGGCGAAACCTTTGTTGTGTCAACATATTGATGTCCGAATTTAATTACCGGTGTTTCATAATTACCGCTGTTACCCGGGCAAACAATCATATTGTCCTTGCCTGAACGGGCTGAATTATCTGCTCCGCTAATACTGAATTTAAATTTTACTATCGGGCTTTTTTGCATTCCCGGACTCACATAATCCGAAACAATTTCTTCTCTTGAAATAGCCTTTGCCACAAAAGAACCCTGCACAACACTATCACCAAACATCGAAAATGCCTCTGATTCATAAAGTCTTTTAGTATTTATTGCTTTGTTGATTGCGTTTTTCATCCCATGGCATCCAGTAAGAATTATACCAATAATTATTGCATAAAGAAGATTCTTGTTCATGCACGGAAATTAAATATTATTTTGTTCAATTATAGAACATGCTACAAAACTAAAATTGAAATTGAGCTTAATTGTTTGCTTGCTGTAAAGAATTTGTTTTCAACAAACAAGAACAATTCCAAAGTTGGATTAGAGTCGTTGCAGTGAAAATAAAAATATTCACTATTAATTTGTTTGCTGTAAATTCTACAAATATTTATCATAAGGAGATGGGCTTATGGAAGTCCAGCCACCATCAATGACTAAACTCTGGCCGGTAATGTGCCTGCTTTTTTCAGAAACCAGGAACAAGGCCGCATTGGCAATATCATCAACGGTAGCCGGGCGTCTCATTGGTGTGATCTTTGACCAGGTTGATTCATAATTGGAATCATTCTGCAAAGTACGATTGGTAACAGTCGCTCCCGGCGCAATCGTGTTTACATTTATTTTAAATTCTGAAAGTTCAATTACAAGGTTTTTTGCGAGCATTTCAAGCGCCGCTTTGGTCATTCCATATGCAGCCAGGTTTTTATGGGCCTGGTGGCCGGTTACTGAAGAAGTAAATAAAATCGAGCCGCCGGATTGTTGAAGTTTCATTTGATTGGCGGCTTCCTGCGCTAAAAAGAAAGAGCCGCCGAGATTCACCTGCAATACCCGGTAAAAAGATTCAGGCTGATAAGTAAAGAAATTGCCGTACAAAGTTATTCCCGCGTTCGCAATGGCAATATCAAGTTTTCCAAATTCTTTCACGGAAGTGCTCACTAATTTTTTAATAATTGCAATGTCACTTGAGTCTCCTGCAACCGCGATACAGTTTCCTTTTGCGGCTCCTTGAATACTTGCCGCAGCTTCATTAGCAAGTTTTGGATCTACATCATTTAAAATAACATCGGCGCCTTCCATTGCAAGGTCGGTGCAGATTTGTAAACCGATTCCCTGGCCTGCGCCGGTAACAATCGCAACTTTATTTTCAAATGACATTTGGTAAATTCTATCGTGATTAACCCTTTATTTGTATAAAAACAAGGTAATGATTTTAAGCGTAATAATTATATCGGAGATATTTAAGTAAACAGTAAACCAACAAATTAGCCGCATTTTAATTTTCCTGAAAAACCTTCCCTCAATATTTGTTAATGTAAACTTAACATTGAATTTACTTTCTGATAACATTGAGAGCTGACATTTGCGGTCAAATAAAAATAAGCTTGTGAAAAAAGTTATTATCAATTCCAAACAGAAAAAATATTTCTGCGCGGTTCTCATGGTATCGTTATGCCTTGTATCCGCCAACCTTATGTCCCAGGACACAACCAAAGTAAAAGAAGATTTTAAACCGTCCGGTAAAATTTGGGGGTATGCTTTCGGTGATTACGCTTTCAAACTTCATGCAGATTCTGCATTACGGGGGAAGCAACAATATTCGGGCCTTCCTAAAAATTACAATTCTTTCAATTTGCGTCGTGTTTATTTGGGCTACGATTACCAGTTTACTTCCAACATTTCTTCTCAATTTTTATTAGCTCATGAATCAGGAATGGAATCCAATCCTGCCAGCACTAACTCACTTGCAGATGGGAATCGAGGTGTTTATATTAAGGCGATGAATCTTCGCTTTAAGAACATTATTCCGCGGGCTACAATCGTTGTTGGACAGCAATCTACGCCCACTTTTGCCACTTTAGCCGAAGGACTTTGGGGTTATCGTTCCATCGAAAAAACAATCGCTGATATGCGCGGTGTTTCCAGTTCTACCGATCTGGGCCTCGGTGTATTTGGGAAGATTGGGAAGAACGAAAATGTTGGCTATGATGTTCTCGTGGGTAACAGTAACGGCGCCAAACTTGAGAATAATAAATACAAAAAAATATACACATCGTTATATTTCTATTTGCTGAATAAAAAGTTAGTGATACAAGGTAATTATGAACACGACAGAACTTCATCGACGCCGGTGAAGCAGGATATAAACAACTTTAAAGCGTATGCTGCTTATCATACTTCTACAACAACCTTTGCGGTAGAAGCTTTCACCCAATTGAAAACGAACAATACGCAGTATGTTCAAGGTCTTAATTCTCCTTATTTGGATGTTACGCCTTCAGGTATTTCATTTTATGTAACCCAAACAGTTACTCCGGATAAATTAAGGTTCTTTGCCCGCTATGATATTTATAATCCGGATACAAAATATGATTCAAATAAAGATTATGTGACAGGTTACAACACTACCAAAGAATCATTTGCTACTATCGGGCTTGATTTTCTTCCTTATAAAAATATTCACATTATGCCGAACTTATGGTATAATCATTATGCAAGTGAATTGCCCGGCGCAACCGGAAATTTGAAAGGTGATTATGATCTTGAGGCTCGGGTAACCTTATATTTTTTATTCAATAAATAATTCCAAATAAAAATTAAAACTCAACCTACAATTATGAATTTCAAAAAAATTATTCTTTCGCTTTTGGTTGTTAGTGCAGCTATTACGTTTACCTCCTGTGGTGGAAACGGCAGCAGCAATACCAGTAGTTCCGATAGTACTTCATCGTCAGGTAACGATGAAATTTTAGCTGCCGGATCTTCATTTGTAAATCCTTTATTTTCCAAAATGTTCAGCGTTTACAACCAGGAAAAAGGTATTAAAGTAAATTACCAATCAATTGGTTCCGGCGGCGGTATCAAACAATTGCAAAACAAGATAGTTGATTTTGGAGCATCTGATAATCCATTAAGTGATGAGCAAATGTCTCAATCTCCTTCACCGATAATTCATATTCCGGATTGTTTGGGTGCTGTAACGATTGCTTACAATTTACCTGATAATCCGACCTTAAAGTTTACACCTGAAGTAGTAAGCGATATTTATTTAGGAACTCTTACAAAATGGAACGATCCAAAAATACAGTCATTGAACCCTGAAGTAAAATTGCCTGACCTTCAGATATCAGTTGTTCACCGTTCTGATGGCAGCGGAACTACTTTTATTTTCTCTGATTATTTATCTAAAGTAAGCGATGCATGGAAATCTAAAGTGGGTAAAGGCCAATCACTAAACTGGCCCGTAGGTTTGGGTGGAAAAGGAAACGAAGGTGTTGCCGGTCTTATTAAGCAAACACCTGGTGGAATTGGTTATGTAGAATTAGCATATGCAATTCAAAATAAAATGCCGGTTGCTTCATTGAAAAATAAATCAGGAAATTTTGTAGCGCCGACGTTAGCCTCTACAAGCGCTTCAGCAAATGTGGAAATTCCTGCAGACATGCGTGTTTCAATTACTAATACCGATGCGCCTGATGGATATCCTATCTGCAGCTTCAGTTATATTTTAATGTATAAAGATCTTTCTTATAATATTAAATCTGAACAGAAAGCAAAAAATGTGTTAGATCTTGTTAAATGGATTATAACTGATGGCCAGCAATATTCTGAATCTTTGAATTATGCCAAGCTTCCCGAATCGGTGGTGCAAAAATCACAGGATATTTTGAAAACAGTTACTTATAATAATAAGCCTTTGCAATAAGAAATTTCAAAAAAGAAATAGGCAAAATACTGCGGATTCATCTAAAAAGATGTTTTCGCAGTATTTTGCATAAATAAATAAAGGAATAAGAATGAACGGTGCATTAAATTTCAAAGCCAAAGGAATTAATCTTAAAGAAAAGGCTTTTAAAAAATCACTGGCGCTTTCAGCTATAGTTGCGGTGGTAATTTTACTTGCGATTTTCTTCACTTTGCTCATTAATTCCCTTCCTTCAATAAAAGCCTTTGGCACAAAATTCTTTTACGAAACCACGTGGGATCCGGTTGCAGACAAATTTGGAGCTTTGCCGTTTTTGGTGGGCACGCTTCTTACTTCCTTCCTGGCGTTGATCATCTCAACTCCTTTTTCAATTGCTGTAGCTGTTTTTCTTGGCGAGTATTATAAAGAAGGACCAGTGGCAGAAGTCTTTAAAAATATTGTTGATCTTTTAGCCGGCATTCCTTCAGTGATCTATGGTTTCTGGGGATTATTTGTGCTTGTTCCTTTAGTAAGGGCACTCGAAATGAAACTGCATGTGGCACCTTATGGTGTTGGTATATTTACCTCCGGGATTATACTTGCTATAATGATCCTTCCTTATTCCGTATCGCTTTCAAGGCAGGTTATCTCAATGGCTCCTGGTCATTTAAAAGAAGCCGCCTATTCATTGGGCGCCACCCGCTTTGAAGTGATTAGCAAAATAATTATTCCTTATACAAAATCCGGCTTATTTGCCGGTTTACTGCTGGCATTGGGAAGAGCATTGGGTGAAACTATGGCGGTTACCATGTTGATCGGAAACACACACGCATTGCCCACAGGTATTTTCAGCCCGGGCAATACCATGGCAAGTGTGATAGCTAATGAATTCAACGAGGCTACAGGGCAGGTCTATACTTCTGCACTTATTGAAATGGGATTGTTTTTATTTGTGGTGGCAACTATCATTAATATAATTGGAAAACAAGTTATCAAACGCTTTACCATTGATTAATTGTAAAACAAATAGTTTATGGAATTGGTTTTAGAAGCTGAATTATCTAAGAAGAAAAAACTGACCCAGGCAAGGTTGGCAGATAAGCAAATCGGCCGGCGAAACAGGAAGAATATGCTTTTTAAAGGAGTTGTTATTGCCGCTACCATTATTGCCACTTTCCCCTTACTGCTTATTTTGTTTTACATTTTTAAACAGGGTGTTGCTTCTTTAAACTGGCAATTTTTAACCAATCTGCCGCAACCCGTAGGTGAAACGGGCGGTGGAGTTGCAAATGCATTGGTAGGCAGTATTATGATTTTGCTTGTTTCGTGCGTTATTGCTATTCCACTTGGGATTGTGATAGGTATTTATTTAAGCGAGGAAAAAAAATCAAGGCTTAGTTACTATTGCCAGCTTGCGGTTGATGTTTTGCAAGGCATTCCTTCCATCGTTATTGGCATCATTATTTACGAATGGGTAGTTAGGCCAATGGGCGGATTTTCTGCTCTTTCAGGTAGCATAGCACTGGCGCTGATGATGTTGCCTTCGATCATAAAAGCGACTGAGGAAACACTTAAACTTTTACCCGAATCTCTGAAAGAGGCATCGCTGGCTCTTGGTGTTCCTTATTACAAAACGATTCTCAAAGTGATCGTTCCTACAGGGCTTAGCGGAATATTTACAGGCGTTATTTTGAGTATTGCCCGGGTTATCGGTGAAACAGCTCCATTATTGTTTACAGCATTTGGCAATCCATACATGAGTACGAACATACTTAAACCAATGAGTAGCTTACCTTTGATTATTTTTAATTATGCAACAAGTCCTTATGAAGACTGGCACCAGTTGGCTTGGGGCGCTTCCATGGTCTTGATTTTGATGATCCTGATTTTAAATATTATTACTAAATTAGTACAACGTAAATGGAAAGTCCAATTTTAAAAGCCACAAACTTTAATGCCTTTTTTGGAAAAAACCATATCCTCAAAAATATAAACCTTGAAGTTCATAAAAATAATGTGTGGGCCATTATGGGGCCGTCCGGCTGTGGTAAAACTACTTTTATACGTTGTGTCAATCGCATGCATGAACTCGTCCCCGATGCAACGGTTGAAGGTTCTCTGAAATTAAAAGGTGAAGAAATTTACGATATGAACGCTGTGGTCTTGAGAAGAAAAGTGGGAATGGTTTTTCAAAGGCCAAATCCTTTTCCAACCATGAGTATTTATGACAACGTGATAGCCGGTTATAATTTGAATGGAATCAAACTAAGCCGGATGGAGAAGGATGATATCGTCGAAACTTCGCTCAAACAGGCAGCCTTGTGGATGGAAGTGAGAAGTACGCTTCATAAGAAAGGCACTTTTTTATCGGGTGGGCAGCAACAAAGATTGTGTATTGCCCGCGCTCTTGCCATGAATCCTGAAATACTTTTATTGGATGAAGCCACTTCCGCGCTTGATCCTATTTCTACTTCTATGATCGAAGAATTAATCCAACAATTGAAGTCAGAATATACGATATTAATGGTGACCCATAATATGCAACAGGCAGCGCGCGTAAGTGATAAAACTGCTTTCTTTTATTTGGGTGAATTGATAGAAGCGGCGAATACCAAAACCATTTTCACCAATCCTAAACACGAAAAAACTCAGGAATATATCACCGGCCATTTCGGTTAAATATAACTAACGGAAAAAACAAATACTATGGCAATCCCAAACTGGAAACAAAAACTGACTCCGCTTGATAATGAAATTCAGCAATTAAAATCTGAACTGATCAACATGTGGCAAATGGTTTTATCGCAACTGACAAAAGCGGAAGAAGCGTTGCAGAAAAAAGATAAAGATCTTGCGCATGAAGTCCTTTCTACCGAGAAACGCGTGAACGCTTTTGAATTAAAGATTGATCGTGATTGTGAAGATATTCTTGCCTTGTTTGCGCCTGTTGCCATTGATCTGCGGTTTCTGTTAGCTGTTTTAAAAATTAATATGAACCTGGAACGCACAGGTGATATTGCCGAAGGAATCGCGAAGTTTGTGATTGATCTTCCTGAAGATTTTGATGTGCGATTGCTGCAAATTACCCGCGTTATTGAAATGTTCAACCAAGGCAATGAAATGATTGCGCAGGTTATGGACGCATTTGAAAATGAAGACACCGTTCTTGCAAGAAAAGTTTTTAAGAAAGACGATCTGCTTGACCATATCAATGCAGAAGCTGCTTCTGTGATTGCAAATTATATAGAAAAAAATCCTTCCAATATTTCATCAGCATTATACATTTTATCTTCTATACGAAAACTGGAACGCGTAGGTGACCAGGCAAAAAATATGGCAGAAGAAATGATTTTTTATTCTGAAGCAAAAGTTCTCAAACACAAACCTAAAAGTAAAAAAGCCAACAGGGAGGAGGAGTAGCAAATGAATAAAAAGTGTGCTGTTAAGGCGAATTTTAAATAGCAAACCAACAAAAAGTGAGGATTTTTATTTTGCCAATACACAGATAGAATCTCCAATTGAATCACGAATTGAAGTGTTTGGCTGAGGCGACTTTTTTCATTTGCCTTTTTGCTGAATCAATTGAATAAATTTCCTTTCATCTACTATACAAAAGTTTTTGCCGGATTGACGAACAATTTTCTCTTTCTCAAGTTCTGCAATCATCCTCGAAAAAGTTTCGTAAGTAGTGCCGGCATAAGAAGCCAGGTCTTGTTTGGTTAAAGAAATATTAATGAAGCCGTCCGTTTCGCCAAAAAGCTTCCTCAGCATTAGCAATGTTTCTGCCACTCTTCCTTTCACGTCCATATGAACCAGGTTGCCCATACGCTTTTCTGCTTCCTGCAATTCGTTGGCATAAAACTGCATGAATTGGTAGGTGAGAAAATGATTTACCTGTAAAGTAGTTTCAAAAAATGCAGTGCTGATAAAGCAAACATTCACTTCTTCCAAAGTTGTAGCAGATACAGGATACACCTTTTCATTTCCTATTCCGCGGTAACCAATAATGTCTCCTTCTTTTGCAAATCGTACAATGAGTTGCTTTCCGTTCCCCCATTTCGTATGAACCTTTACTTTGCCCTGGTATAGAAAGTAAATGCCTGTTACAGCGTCGCCTTCAGAGAAGATCGATTGTCCTTTTTTAAAAACAAAGTTTTGCCTGTGGTTTTCCAGCGCAGGAAGCCATTGCTTAATGCATCTTTTGCATAGAAAACAACTGTTTAGATCGCAACTTATACTGTTTTTTTTCATTGTAATTTAAATCCATTGGTTTAACCCGGTTAAATTCATCTGTTGTCAAAAGTATGATTTATATCATACTTTTGCACTTGTTATGGCAATAATATCATGAAAAAGACCGATAAAAAAGAAAAAAGGATCCCTGTTTCGGTTTCCCTGGAGTCAACGCTTCGCGCCTCCGATATGCCTTTTGAAACTGTAACTCATAAACACAGGGTGCTTATCATATCCCTCTTATCTGTTTTAATAGCGGTTGTAGTAAGTATTGTGGCAAAGGCTTTGGTTTACCTGATAAATGTGGTTACTAACCTGTCTTTTTACGGAACGCTTTCTGCCGCGAACAACTCACCAGCTAATAACTCCATGGGCCTTTGGGTTATTCTGATACCAGCAATTGGTGGAGTTATTGTAGGGTTGATGGCGTTATACGGTTCAAAGGCAATCCGGGGCCATGGAATTCCGGAGGCGATGGAACAGATTCTTACCAATCAAAGTAAGATAAAACCTGCAGTTACTTACCTGAAACCTCTTTCTTCAGCGATAGCGATTGGAACAGGTGGCCCTTTTGGGGCCGAAGGCCCGATCATTGCAACGGGTGGTGCACTAGGTTCGACTATCGGCCAGTTGCTGAAAATAACTCATAATGAACGAAAGGTATTATTAACGGCCGGCTCTACCGCAGGTATGGCTGCCATTTTCGGAAGCCCCGTTGCTGCCATTTTTTTGGGGATCGAATTACTGTTATTCGAATTTTCACCACGCTCGATCATCCCGGTGACAGTAGCTTGTGTTACCGGTGCTGCAGGCCATCATTTATTTTTTGGTTCATCACCTGTTTTTGCGATAGGGCATGTTATTAAAACACCCGGGAATTTGGCACTTGCAATATATAGTCTTATAGGTATTGTAATTGGATTCGTTTCGGTATGGGTGACGAAAATAGTATATGCTATTGAAGATGTATTTGAAAAGTTGCCGGTGCATTGGATGTGGTGGCCTGCCATTGGTGGATTGGTTGTAGGTATAGTCGGATATTATTCTCCGCATACACTCGGCGTGGGCTACGATAATATAGCCAACATCCTTTCGGGAAATATGACACTCGGTTTTTTGGCTGGGCTATGCCTTCTCAAATTTATATCCTGGGCTGTCTCTCTGGGTAGTGGAACATCAGGCGGAACTCTTGCCCCTTTGTTTATTATAGGCGGCGCAGCCGGAGCTGTTTCCGGCAATGTAATCCTCCATTGGTTTCCCTCTGTGGGTCTTTCAGTTTCCCTTTGTGCATTGGTTGGAATGTCTGCTATGTTTACGGGAGCCTCGAGAGCGTTTCTCACGTCTGTCATTTTTGCAATAGAAACTACTGGTCAACCAAATGCGCTATTGCCATTGCTGGGAGCATGCGCGGGATCATACATTGTTTCCTTTTTCCTGATGAAAAACACAATAATGACTGAAAAAATTTCCCGCAGAGGTGTAAAAACACCTGATTCTTATGAACCGGATATCTTTGAAAAAATTACTGTCGGGGAGGTAATGCAGCGGCCTGGGACAGTGATTCGTGCTGATAACACGATAGAAGAAGTCCTTAGCTCGCTCGAAAAAAATCAGCCACACCCCGAATACTTTATTATATCAGATCCTGAAGGTGATTATAAAGGGCTTTTAAAGTACAGCGATCTTCATAATCGAAAACATGAGACTGATACAATTATAAGTTCGCTTATGACTCAAAAAGATTTTTCTGTGGATGATGACAAGACTCTTCGCACGGCTGTAGAAAAAATGGCTGCTGGCAATGTTGAAGCGTTGCCGGTAACGGATAAGAACAATAGCGTAACAGGAATCATTTCCTTTTCGGATATCATGGGGGCATATAGGAAAAATAGTCACCTACATGTCCAAAGCAATACCGTTATCTCGTTGAAACGAAGAGGGTTGAAAGTGATTCTTAAGGGCCAGAAGGTATTGGGTAACCGGAAACGATAAGACTTTTTCTTTTCCTATTAACAAATTTCCATTTCTGGCATGCGTCTTGACGGAATACTCGAAATCAATTTTTATGAGTGATAATAAAAATGATGTTGGCAAACGAGACAGGCAGAGAATTGATATTTCTGAACCGTATGAATTGGAATACTGGAAGAAAAGGTTGGGAATAACTACCGAACAACTTAAGCAGGTGATTGAAAAAGTAGGGCCAATGACAAAAGACGTAGAAGCTTTTTTAGCCAACAAATAATATCTAGAGTTTATATAATTTTAAAAATAGAATGATCAGCTATTATAGTACGTGAAGTATTTAGGAGGGTAGTTACAGTAGTAGGAGGTTCTTATGCTAATCTATGAAAAATGCCTTTTTATTAATGTTTGCATTTATAAATTTCATTTTTTACAATTGCTAAAATATATTCGCTTCTTATGTCACTAAACGCTCTGGTTTCCTGCCTGGCATTTTCTTTTCTTTTGCCAGCTTTCTCTTTTGCACAGGATGATTCAATACCAATTGTCGATAGCCTTACCCAACTTTCACTTGAGCAATTAATGAATATTAAAGTCATTACTGCCTCAGGGTTTATGCAAACTTCTGATGAGGCTCCTGCCACCATACAGGTAATTACAGCAAAAGAAATCCAGGAGCGCGGTTATGAACAACTGCAGGATGCTCTGCGTGATGTTCCGGGAATAGATATGATCCATTTGAATGGTTATGCACCTACTCTTATTTATTTCAGAGGTATGTATGGCGCTGAAAATTTGCGCGCTTTGTTGATGATTGATGGAATTGCAGAGAATAATATTATTGGCACTAATGATATGGCGGGCCCTGCTTATAGCCTCCATAACGTAAAACGTATCGAAATTATCTGGGGCCCTGTATCAGCTTTGTATGGAGCGGATGCTTTTGGCGGTGTCATTAATATTATTACAAAAGAAGGTGACGATATTAATGGGTTTACTGCTGAACAGGGATTTGGAAGTTTCAATACTACTTTTGAAAAGGTAAGCATGGGGCTAAAGAAAAATAAATTTGAATTTGATGTTGCCGGAACAATCTACAGCACGGATGGACCAAAATTTACTAACCGCGACCCTGGTTATTCAGCTTCTTATGTTGATAAGGCCTATTCTTTAAACACACGAATAAGCTATAATGCTAAAAACTCAAAAACAACTTTTGGTTTCAGAACCTATAAAACGCCAATCGGCTGGGGAACATTTTTTAACAGCGCCACCACTTATCTCGGGCTTCCATCCCAGGGCTATCAAAATACGGGAGTATTAGGCATCGTTTCCAGTGATATAAGAGGTGAAAAACCAGGATTGCTAACTCCTTATTTAACCACTTATTTTCTGCAAAATGAATATAAACCTGGTGAAAAACTGACCGTATTAACCCGTTTAGTTTACCGCGAAACCGGAATTGGTGATGATTCTTATATTTATCTGACTCTTGACGGCAAAAAACTTATCCGTGCAATTTATACGAATTATTCTAACGAAGCTTTCGGAGAGGTTTCTGCTAATTATTCCCTTTCCGGAAACCAAAGGTTTACAGGTGGAATTGAATATGAACGTGAAAATGTAGAACAAGCTAATAGGGGGATGACTTATGATCCTAATGATATTTATCTTCTTGACGGAAAGGATTCCTTAATTAATCTTCACGCTACTTTTTTACCGCGGAAATACGATATAAGAAAGAATCTTGGAACCTATCTTCAATATGTTTTGAATACAAAACTGTTGAATAAAACGAATTTTACAGCAGGGATTCGTTATGATTATAATAGTTATTATGGAAACAGGCTAAGCCCGCGAATCGCCATAGTAAATCAGCCAAATGACCGATTAACCTTCAAACTAATGTACGGTACAGCATTTCGTGCGCCTACTAACCTCGAAATCTATCAAAGCCCACCGGATTTTCCGTTGAAAACTGAAAAGATAAACACTTACGAGGCAGATGCGATTTATTCGTTTTCAAAGAAATTCCGCCTTCAGTTAAATTTGTTCCGCAATGATCTTACCGACGTGATCGTAATTGGAAATCTTACCGGCTTAAACCCAAATAAGAATCCCGGAGCTGAAAACATCAAAGGAGTAGAATTGAGCGCCAACATGATGCTTGCAAAAAACACCTCAGCTTTTGCGAATTTCACTTTCCAGGATGCAAAAGGAAAAAATTTTGTAACACATAACTCGGGATTTCTTCCTGGAGTTGCAAGGTTTAAAGGGAATGCTGGCTTGACGTTTGGCATAAATGATCTTTTTACTCTCAATCTAATAGAGAACTGGGTTGGTACACGACGTTCACCAAGAACAGATCCATATGGTCCGGTCCCGGGTTATTTCCTTACAAATCTTACGTCTAAGTACAAAAGAATTATTTAACAAGGGCATAACCGCAAGCATAAATATTCAGAACCTTTTCAACACAAAATGGCTTGATCCCGGTTTTAGAACTGCTGATGGCTTTTTTTTTTCAACCGTCCTCGAACAACCGGGAATCAATAGCATATTTAAAGTAGGAATTAAATTTTGATATTAAATTTTTCAAATTGAACTTTAATAATTAAATCAGCAGTACAGCAAAAAGAAAAAATGTTATTGAAGAAGCTCCTGTTTATTATCGTTGTATGTTGCTCAGCTCATTGTGTGATAGCGCAAAATGGCGAACAGGAAGCTAACCTGAAGGCAGCCTTCATATACAACTTCACAAAATATATTGATTGGGGTAGTTACAATAGTAATGACCTTTTTGTAATTGCAGTAGTCGGAGAAGACTCTCAGGTTATTCCGCCTTTAAAGGAAATTGCTAAAACAAGGACGATTAACAACAAGCGAATTGAGATAAGGATCATTGACGATCTTTCTGATTTGAGGGATTGTGACATTGTTTTTATTAGCAAACAAAGCCGGTTTCCTTTGGCTTCGATCTTAACCCGTGTCGGAAGGGGTGTTCTCACCATAAGTGAATCAAGTGGCTATGCTTCACAGGGAACTGATTTCAATTTTGTTGTTGTAAACCAGAGATTAAAATTTGAAGCCAACCTTGACGCGATTGCTTCATCAGGTTTAAAGGCAGGATCACAATTGCTCAAACTGGCAATTATTGTTGACGGAGGTAATATAAAAACCAGGTATTAAAATGCTCAGTTTTAGAAATATGTCGATAAGGAAAAAGCTGATACTTATGCAGGTATTTACCACTATACTTGTACTTGTAGTTATGTTTCTCATCTTCATTATTACCGATGTGAAAGCTTATAAGCAAAGAAAAGTGGATAATATAAGGAGCATAGCCCAGGTAATTGGAACAAATAGCATCTCTCCAATCCAGTTCCAGGACCAGGCTGCTGCTATGGAAATGTTGAGTCAACTCCACAAGGTTTCACCTGAGATCACTGAGGCAGCCATCATAAATAAAAAAGGTGAGGTCTTTGCCCGCTACTCACCACGTGGAAGTGTTCCATTACAACTTCCGGCATCTATGAAAGATAGTGGTTATTTGTTTAGCAATAATCAACTGCTGGTTACTTACCCAATTGTTAGCAGTAAAGAGGTAATCGGTAAAATCTTCCTTGTAGTTCA
>CAWFFT010000065.1:0-4190 GCA_963815085.1 uncultured Chitinophagaceae bacterium
TGGTCTGTAAATCTTTACGGCCAGCAAATTGATCACAATGCTACTTTCGGAAATTATTTTGCTCACGGTTTTAAAATTGCAGCAATCGTTACTGTTATAATGATTGTTTACATCGTTATTTTCGTTTACCTTTTTCCGGATATAAGAGAAAAAGGATTGGAAGCTGCGCGTAAAAGCATGGAGGCAAAAGGCCAAATGACACAGGAACAAATTAAGACGGCACTTGGCTTTACACAAAAATTCTTCATGGTGTTCCTTGTTGCCGGAACATTATTAGGATATCTTATTTTTGGAGCCCTTGCTTCATTAATTGGCGCAGGTATCACTAAAAAAAATCCGAGGCCAATTGAGATTGACCGATAAATTTGTTGTCACATGGATATTTCTGTAATTGTGCCGCTTTACAACGAAGAAGAATCTTTGCCTGAGTTGGAAGCGTGGATAAGGCGTGTAATGTATGAAAATAATTACAGCTACGAAGTGATTATGGTGGATGATGGTAGCACTGATAATTCATGGAATATAGTGCAGGAATTACATGCATTGAATCCTGTGATAAAGGGAATTAAGTTTCAACGTAATTACGGGAAAAGCGCCGCTCTGAACGAAGGTTTCAAATTAGCAAAAGGTGAGGTAGTGATTACGATGGATGCCGATTTGCAGGATAGTCCCGATGAAATTCCTGAGCTCCGCAGAATGGTTTTGGAAGATAATTTTGACATCGTGAGTGGCTGGAAGAAAAAAAGATACGACAACACACTTTCAAAAAATATTCCTTCAAAATTTTTTAATGCTGCTACAAGAAAAGCCAGCGGAATCTATCTTCATGATTTTAATTGCGGATTGAAAGCTTATAAACACAAAGTTGTAAAAAGCATAGAAGTTTATGGCGAAATGCACCGCTATATTCCATTGCTTGCAAAATGGTCGGGCTTCAAAAAATTTGGAGAAAAAGTTGTGGAGCATCGCCCACGCAAATATGGTGTAACCAAATTTGGATGGAACCGCTTTGTAAATGGTTTTCTCGACCTGGCGTCAATTATGTTTGTCGGAAAATTCGGCAAAAACCCGATGCATTTTTTTGGTTTATGGGGAACGCTCTCTTTTCTTTTCGGGTTTATTGTTTCATTGTATCTCACCATCAGTAAATTTCTTTTTGATCAGACCGGAATGACCCAACGGCCTTTATTTTTTATCGCGCTCGTGGCAATGATAATTGGTGTCCAGTTATTTCTTGCAGGCTTTTTGGGAGAACTCGTTTCAAGAAACGGCCCTGAAAGAAACCATTATTTAATTGAAGACAAAATTAGTTAGCGAATGTGCTGATGAGCGAATGATCCGATTGTAATAAAAATTGCTTGCAACAGCAAACCAACAAATAAGACGAAAAATAATTTTCCATTGCCTTTTCAAAAAATAATAATTATTGGATCTGCTTATCCTTTGCGTGGCGGTGGTATTGCTACATTTAACGAGCGGTTGGCAAAGGAATTTATTGACGAAGGATTTGATACCACCATCTACACTTTTTCTTATCAATACCCATCTTTTCTTTTTCCGGGAAGCACGCAATATTCTTCAGAACCCGCTCCTGAAGGAATTCCTATTAAAATAAAAATAAATTCTGTAAATCCTTTGAACTGGATTATGGTAGGTAATGAATTAAAAAAATTAAAACCGGACATAATTGTTGTAAGATATTGGTTGCCATTTATGGGACCTTGTTTGGGTACGATTTTGAGAAGAGTAAAAACCAATCATCATACAAAAGTCGTTTGTATTGTTGATAATATTTTGCCTCATGAAAAAAGGCCGGGCGATAAACCGTTCACGAAATATTTTGTGAAACCAGTTGATGCTTTTGTCACTATGAGTGAAAAAGTTTTGACTGATTTAAAAGAATTTGCTAAAAACAAACCTGCTGAATTAGTTGCGCATCCGTTGTATGATAACTTTGGAGAAAAAATAAGTAAAGAAGAAGCAAGAAAAAAATTGCAGATCGACGAAAAGGATAAAGTGATTCTGTTTTTTGGGTTTATCCGAAAATATAAAGGCCTTGATATTTTATTGGAAGCATTCAAAATTCTGAAGGAAAAGCAAAGTATTTCAAATTTGAAATTATTGATTGCCGGCGAATTTTACGATGATGAAAAAAATTATTCATCGCTTTTAAATGATATTAAAATAAAAGACAGCCTGATCCTGCATACTCATTTTATTTCTGACAATGAAGTAAAATATTATTTGTGTGCAGCAGATTGTGTCATACAACCTTATCGGAGCGCCACGCAAAGTGGTGTAACTCCCCTCGCCTATCATTTTGAAATTCCCATGATCGTTACGAATGTTGGCGGTTTGCCTTCTATGGTTCCTGACAAAAAAGTGGGCTTAGTCTCCGAATCAAATCCGGAAAGTATCGCCGAAAAGATCATCGAATATTTTAATGCAGGAGAAGATCATTTTTTACCAGGGCTTCGTGAAGAAAAGAAAAAATACAGTTGGAAAAAGATGGTGGAAGCGATTTTAAATTTTTAACTTGGGCCCTTTACTCAAAGTGCCAGGAAAGTAAAAAATTATACGTTTACCAAACAAAGTTTGGTAAGTTGGTGCATGTAATTGAATTAAAAATATTTGGATTTACTTTTGCTGTTCAATAACAATAATGGAAAGAATAAAAAAAATAATTCAGGAATCAATAAATGTCAAAGAAAATATTCTTAACGATGAAAGGTTGTTGCTGGCTGTAAATGATGCAGTAAACATAATGGTGAACGCTTTTGAAAAAGGCAATAAAGTTTTGTTTTGTGGTAATGGTGGAAGCGCCTCAGATGCGCAACATCTTGCAGCCGAATTGACCGGCAGGTTTTATACCGATCGGGATGCTTTACCTGCAGAAGCTTTGCACTCCAATACTTCATATTTAACGGCTGTGGCAAACGATTACAGTTATGATGTAATTTATTCAAGGTTGATAAAAGGAATAGGGAAACCCGGTGATGTTCTCGTTGGCTTAAGCACTTCCGGCAACAGCAAAAATATTGTAAATGCTTTTGAAGTAGCCAGGGAAAAGAAAATGCTAACAATTGGTTTCACTGGTTCCACTGGTGGAAAAATGAAAAAACTTTCAGATGTACTTATCAACGTTCCCTCTGATGACACGCCACGGATACAGGAAAGTCATATTACTCTCGGGCATATTATTTGCCAATTTGTAGAAGAGATTTATTTTAGGGACCGAAACGATTAAAAAGCCATCATTCTTTCAGGCTTGGGAACCGGGTTAGTGCTGCCGTTTCTGAGTTCGAAATGTATGGCGCTTGTCAATGAAAAACCTTTCCAGCACATCTTATAGAGTTTTACAAAAAAAGTATCGAATATTTTATTTTCAGTCTTTTCTAAACATTTATATGGCTTTATACAGGATTCATATTTTAATATTGCCATTCCTGAAGATTACGAAAACCACAGAAAGATTTTGTGCAACTCTAAAATAATTTTTGCTGTAAATTGTTGGTTCACTATCAATAATCAATCTTCTTATTTTGAAAAGTTTAAAAAATATCAATTCTTCATGGACACTTTTTATAGATCGTGATGGCGTGATGAATGATGAAAAGCATAATGATTATATTCATAAATGGGAGGAATTTAAATTTTACAAAGGTGTAAAAGAAGCATTTGGAATTTTTAACAGGAAACTCGGCTTAATTGTTATCATCACTAACCAGCGTGGCGTTGCCAAAGGCCTTACAAAAATAGAAGACCTTCAGCTTATCCATAAAAATATGCAGAAAGAGATTGAAGCCGCCGGGGGTAGAATTGATAATATTTATGTTTGCACTGAAATGGAAAGTGAAAACAGAAAACCAAATACAGGCATGGGTTTACAGGCGATTAAAGATTTTGCCGAAATTGATCTTTCAAAAAGCCTGATGATTGGGAACACATTAAGCGATATGAAATTTGGGAGAAATCTTGGCGTTGCTATTAATATTTTTCTTTCTACTACAAGAAAAGAAGTCCCTCTCTGATCATGAAGATATTGACCTGGTTTTTAGGGACCTGATTTCCGTGGCAAAGGCATTATAAGTAAGTTAAATATTATTCAGTTAACAATAATTTTTCTGAATTAAAGTTTATTTTGTCCAAATAATTTTGAATGAAGAAACTGTGTGTTTTTTTAATAGCCT
>CAWFFT010000066.1:0-14390 GCA_963815085.1 uncultured Chitinophagaceae bacterium
TCCGAATTGATTTAACGCTCCTTCATTTATTTTCTTCACCACTACTCCGCCAGGTAATCCTAATTGCTTCGCTTTTGCAGGTTCAAGTGTTTCCAGTTCCGCACCCAGTTTATCTACCATTGCCGTTGGCTTAACAATGTCATAAGTACCCGCACTATTTTTCAAAGTTACATTCATTGTTTTTTCAACACCATTTCGACTTACTGTAACATCTACTTTATCGCCGGGCTTATAATTACTTAATTGTTCCTGCAATTCTGAACCGGAATTAACATTTACACCATTAATCTTTTTGATAACATCACCAACCTGTATACCGGCAGCTTTTGCAGCACCATTTTTAACAAGATCGGTAATATAAATACCATCAACACTGGCAGGAATATTTGCTTGCTGTTTTTGAGCATCGCTCATGCGGCTCGCATCCATGAAGGCTGCGCCTAAAAATCCTCTTTGTACACTGCCATATTTAATAAGATCATTTACTACTTTTTTTACGATATCTACAGGAATTGCGTAAGAATATCCGCTATAATATCCGGTGGGTGAGGCGATAGCCGAATTGATACCAATCAATTGTCCGCTTGTATTAATCAATGCACCTCCACTGTTTCCAGGATTAACTGCAGCATCAGTTTGTAAAAAAGATTCAACTGCCAACTGTTGCCCACCTGTTCTATCATGGTTCAGTCCCAGGTATTGTGATTTAGCGCTTATAATACCTGCAGTAACTGTTGCCTCTAAAGTAAGGGGATAGCCAATCGCCAAAACCCATTGGCCGATTTTAGTATCAGAAGAATTACCATAAAGCATGAATGGCAAGTTGGTCGCATCGATTTTTACTACTGCCAGATCGTATGAGGGATCAGCAGCAATTACTTTTGCAGTATATTGTTTATTGTTACTCATTGTGACTGTTACTTTATCAGCTCCGGCGACCACATGGTTGTTCGTAACAATATATCCGTCATCGCTGATAATAACGCCTGAACCTGAAGCTTTTTCAGGCAACATCCTTGATCTGCCACCGCCCTGGCCGAAAAGTTGGTTAAGAAGATCGTTCCCAAACAGATCGCCAAAAGGATTTTGTTGCTGGGGCAAATTGTTATTTACAGTTTTAGCGTTAGTAGTTGTTTTAATGTGAACTACGGTAGGAATCGCCGCAGCGGCTGCCTGCGTAAAATCTACAGGACTACCCGACGGACTGTTGCCGCTATCAAGAAAACCCGCATACTTATAATTTACAGGAACGGTTGTTTGAAAATTAGGATTATTCCGGTTGTGATCAAATTTGTTGTAACCGAAAATAACTCCGAATGTTGTAATTGCACTGATTAGTACAGTTAAGAGAATATTTTTTGTTTTCATGTATGGAAATTTTTATTGTATAATATAATTAATTGTCTTTTCGTCATTATAAACTTCCTTAAGGTGGTGTCCTATCTCCCCTCAAAATATATGCCCGCGAATAAAATTAAAGTAAGCAGCCACAATTTTTTTAGAGATCATTTAGCTTTAACAATAAATTAAAAATTCTCACCATTTATATACTTAAAATTATTAGGGTGCAGGGGATGTAAATGTAACTGATAAAAAGTAAAAATTTTCATAACAAGAACACTCCATATAGGAATTAACTTAAAAAATATGTGAAGATTTTTACACTAAATTTTGATTCATAAACTCAACAAAAATTGGATTGTATCAATTCCGTCGGCATAATCAAAGAGGCCCGGCTCCTGGAATTTCCAAAAGGAACAAAAATTTTGGCCACAATGCATTGAACGTTTTCATCACTTTTCAATTCTGCAAAAATCTTTTTTTCATCATTATAGAATGAATAGTGAAGTACAGATACAGGTGAAAAAATATTTTCATTTTCCGAGAGAATAATACTCTCATTGGTCATGTAAAACTTATTATTCATTATAAAAAGTGCCAGGTTGTAATCGTAATTATTTCGGTACTTGGTAATATCTGAAAAGTAATTGTACTTCTTAAAAGCTTTTAAAAGAGGCTCGAAATCATAACCTTCAGGCACAAATAATTTTGTAACATTTCTACAGCCTAAACCAAAATAACTGTACACATCATCGGCCAAACATTTTAATTGTTCCTCATTTTCATCTCCCGACAAAACAGCTACAGAAGTTTTGTTATTTCTGATTATTGAAGGATATTTCCCAAAATAAAGATTAAAATATCTTGCTGAATTATTGCTTCCCGTTGCTATGTAAGCATCGCAATCTTTTAATAATTCGCTGGTCGTTATTACTGAAGATACTTTTTCATTCCATTGCTTCAATTTTTCAATAAGATGAGGAAGCAATACATCATCTTTATCAGAAAGCTTTATTAGCTGATTATGACCTGTGATAAATACCGATAAAAAATCATGGAAACCTACCAGGGGAATATTTCCTGCCATCACTACGCCGATTCGTTGAGGTTCGATATTATCATCAATATGATAATGCTTTACCCAGTTTTTTAGTTTGACCTCATCAAGATAATGCTGAGAAATATTTTTAAGTGAATAGTTGATAAATTCTTCTGTAAACCATTTATTTTTTTGCCACGCTTTTTGTTTTATGGATTTCAATTCATCATTGTCATCCATCAAATATTTCCCAAGCTCCGCCATTATTTTAATTCTTTCTGCTAAATCCATGTTGATTCAATTATCTCTTTTATATTTGTATTATTTAAAAGCGGGGCAAAATTCGTAAATAATTTTGACCTTGCAGTACTGCTTAAAACAAACACACAAATGGCAATTAAAATAACTGATGAATGTATTAATTGTGGGGCTTGCGAACCCGAATGTCCCAACAATGCGATTTATGAAGGTGGCGTAGAATGGTCACTTTCCGATGGAACAACCGTAAAAGGAGATGTTAGCCTCCTGGATGGAAGCGTGATGGACGCGGAACAACGCAATCCACCCATTTCAAATGATATATATTATATTGTTCCGGAAAAATGTACCGAATGCCAGGGATTTCACGAAGAGCCCCAATGTGCTGCTGTCTGCCCGGTTGATTGTTGCATTCCTGATGAAATGTACCAGGAAACAGTTGATGAATTGTTGGCAAAAAAGGATAAATTGCATATATAATTTTTAAGGGTGTAAAAGCCTTTTACATGCAGGTGATATTTCCTGCGCACAGGCGAGGGTATTGAAAGATGCTTTCGCCTTTTTCATAAACTAAAAATTTATGTTTAAAAGTAAATCTTTCCCTCCCAGTCATTTTTTTTTAACCATTATAATGATTATCATTTCATGTAATGAAAAACAAGAAGTAAATCAGCACTCCTTCAACTCAGCAAATATTAAGCGCAGACCTGGCATTTTCCGACATGTGCCGCGAGGTGGGAATGAAAAAAGCTTTTCTACAATATATTGATGATGAAGGAACACTATTAAGGCCTAATCACTTGCCAATAGTAGGAGCGGAAGCCATTAATTATATCAGTTTTTTAAGTGACACTTCTTATACCCTTTCATGGAAACCTGTACACGCTGAAATTGCGTCTTCCGAAGACCTCGGATATACTTACGGGACTTTTAAATTACAATTACCTGATACCACTTTAACCGGCACTTATGTAAACATCTGGAAGAAAGAAAAAGATGGCGAATGGAAATTTGTTTTGAACAGTGACAATCCGGGAACAGAAGAATAGCTTTCCTTCCAATAGTAAACCAACAAAAAAAGTATTTTTTTATTCTACTTAAAAAAAAGGTTGCCCGTTACAAGGCAACCTTTTTGAAAGAATGAACTAAACTATTACTTAATTACGGAAAGCTTTTTTACTGAAGAAGTCCCTGTTTTCAGGCCAATAATATTCACAAAATAGGTTCCCTGTTGCAGGTTGTTGATTTGAACTGAATTGCCTGTTGATGACAGTTTTTGAATTAATCTTCCTGTATAATCACAAATGCTGATGTTTGAAGGTTCCGCTAAATTGCTGATAGTGATCTTCTGATTTTGTTGAGCGAGATCAGGGAAAATCACGATTTCACTTTTGGAAGTATTTACTTTTTCTGCCTTAACTGCCGCAGAATAAGAAACGGAATTATCAGCATCTGACATTTTTAACCTATTCAAAACTGAAGTATTCCGCGGGGCGGAATTGTCTGCATATGAATAATCTTGTGCAACGCTAAGAGTAGCAGATTGAGCGAAACTAATAATTGTCACGAAAAGCAAAGCGGCGCTGATTGTAATTTTCTTTTTCATTTTTGTCGATTTGGGGTCAATAAATTTTTACTGTTAATAAATTTTTAGAATTTATAGGCAGTGATTACAACGGCGTTGCGTAGGATGAGGGACAAATATGTTAGAACCAGAAAAAAGCTCTTTGAGGATTTGGGGCTAATACAAAGAAGTGCAGATGTTAGGGGTTCAGAAATCTATGTATTCAGTAAAGCTTGTAGAAATTCAAGAGATGATTGGGGGACGGGGACAAACATAGATAACAGAATTGAAACCTAAAAGCTTTTTTGCAATTTTTTTTTTACAGTAACGAAATAAATTAAGCGATTTTTTATTTATATAATTGGTTTTAAGCAGGTTATAATTTTATAAACCTTCGAAAAAAGTTGTCTTACATTTACTTTCAACAAAAAAATTTTTCGTATCACATGAAACTTTTTCCTGAATCTGCTTCTCATCAGTTAGAATTCGACAAAATAAAAGATCTGTTGAAAAATCATTGCCGCTCAGAATTTGCGCGAAAAAAGGCTGAAGAATTACGCATTCACACTCAAAAAAGATTTATCGAACCGCAGCTTTTTCAAACACACGAATACAAACTTCTTTTTCAAAATCATTTGTATTTTCCTGATGATGCGGTATTAAATCTTTCAAGAGAATTAAAATTATTGAGCATTGAATCATCTGTACTTTCAGGAGAACAATTTTTACAAATAAAAAAACTTACGCTGGCGATTCAACAAATATTTCGCTGGTTTACTCCTGATAGAAGAGAAGCATATCCTTCGCTGACATTGGTGATTGAGAATGTTTATTTTGAAAAAGTAATTCCCGAATTAATAGATGAAATTCTTGACGAATCAGGAATTGTGAAAGACACGGCTTCCGAAAAACTGGCAGATATCAGGATGGCTTTATATAAAAAAAGGACAGAATTGAAAAGAGTTTTCACAAGGATTGTTAGTAAGTTGAACAAGCTTGGTTACCTTACTGACATTGAAGAAAGCTTCATGAATGGAAGAAGGGTCCTTGCCGTTTTCGCGGAGCAAAAAAGAATGGTAAAAGGAATTTTGCATGGCGAAAGTGACAGTCGCAGGACTTCATTTATCGAACCGGAAGAAACTACACATTTAAATAATGATATTTTTTCTTTGGAAAATGAAGAAAGAAAAGAAGTGCATGTGATTCTGCAAAAGCTCACCACGAAAATGCGTGCTTACCACTCACTACTTATTATCTATCATCAAATTCTGGGGGAATATGATTTCATAAGGGCAAAGGCCAAATTGGCGATTGACTACAATGGCAACCTTCCTGCTTTGCATGAAAGGTCAACACTAAAAATGGTAAATGCCGTTCATCCACTCTTATTTATTTATAATGAAAAATTAGAAAAACCTACCATTCCGGTAAATCTTTCTTTGGATGACAAAAACCGGATATTGGTAATAAGTGGCCCAAATGCTGGTGGAAAAACGGTCACTTTAAAAACTGCCGGCCTCTTACAAATGATGTTGCAAAGTGGCTTGCTTGGTTTCGTGTAGCCATGACAGTGAGTTCGGAATTTTCAAACAGTTGATGATACATATTGGCGATACGCAAAGCCTCGAATTTGAGTTGAGCACTTATTCTTCTCATCTGATTAATATGAAGTATTTCATGGAAAATGCCAATGGTAAAACCTTGTTTTTTATTGACGAGCTTGGCAGTGGAAGTGATCCAAATCTGGGCGGTGCTTTTGCAGAAGTGATAATGGAAGAGCTGGCAAAAAAACATTCGCTTGGTCTTGTCACAACTCACTATCTCAACTTAAAAGTTATGGCGAATAAAGTGCCAGGGATCATCAACGGCGCTATGGCTTTTGATGAAAAAAATCTAAAACCACTATACCGATTAATCATCGGAAAGCCTGGCAGTTCGTACACTTTTTCAATTGCAGAACGAATTGGCTTACCTCAACATTTGATTCAAAAAGCGAGAAAATTAGTAGATGAATCTCATTTCTCACTTGATAAACTATTGAACCGCACCGAACAGGATCAGCAGGAAATACAGGCAGAAAAAAAGAAACTTGACGAATTGGTTGCGGAAAACGAAAAGCTGAAAAAAGAAATGCGGCAGGTGATTGATAAAGAAAAACACAGGCAACAAATAGAATTATTAAAAGAGCACAATAAAATTAGTCAGGAAAAGCTTAATTATTTAAAAGAAACGGATAGAAAATTAAAATCGCTTATAGCAGAATGGAAGAAAGCAGAGGATAAAAACAAAGTGGTAAAAATGATGCAAGCAGTTCTTTTTAAGCAGCCTGAAAAACAAATATTGAAAAAGAAACAGAAAAAAATTGACAATAAATATATTGAAACGGAAGAGCCTGTAAAACCAGGAGATAAAGTAATAATGAAAGCCAACAGGCAAGTAGGAATTGTGACAGGCATCCGCGGCAAGAAAGCCATTATCCAGGTCGGTGCGGTTCCAATAACTGTTAGTATTGCAGATTTAGTAGTAGTAAAAGAAAAAGAGACATCTGAATAAATCAATAATATCTCTTTGTAAAAAAATAAAACCGAATTAATTGTTGTTTTACTACACTTGAATACTTCTTTCTCCTCTCCTTTAAAATTAATTTTCTTTTCATATACGAAAAAAAATAATAGCCCGTTGTATAATAATAAAACTACTATTATGCTTTTAAATACAATGAATCACCAGGAAATATCCATACAGGTAAAACGGGAATACGAAAAAATCTGTAGCACAACAATTCAACGGCTTTTCAAAGAATATGAGCATGATAGAAAAAAGTTGAAAATTAATAAGCACGACCGTTACCTAAGAGACTATTCTATTAGATCGCATGAAAAAAACAATTGGATCATTTTTATTGAAAAATCAGCAGGAATTGAAAAATATGAACCGGGTGGCTACTTAAATTATTTGGCCATTGTTTATTACTACAGTGACCAGGGTTTGAAAGTTTTCCACCTGCAAAATGGTGTTCTCGTTTCCTTTAATTCTCACTTTTTTAAAAGATACAATGAGAGGATGAAATTAAATCTTTCAAACCCGCTTGATATTGTAAAAGAGTATTTTAGAAATGGGTGTTACGGCCGTAATGAAATAATTGAAAAGGAAGGAAAATGCCACATTATCGGTTTTCGCTCGCAAGGCTTACAATTTGGCCTGGTAAAATATAATAAGAGTTATATTGAATGGAAAACCTTTGTCAATAGTGAACTGGCCTTTCGTTCACAGGAAAAGATGCAACAGCAGGCAGTGAAGAAGTTACAGGGCATGATTAAAACTACTCAATTATTTCAATCTGTTGGAGGGATTGAAGGAATGGAAGAAAATTTATTAACGTTACAAAACAGTTATTTTTCGTTAACAGGCAAAAAACTTACAGCTTAGAAAAGGCGGTTTTAAATTCATCTGATTGAAGTAATACAGTTATGGCCACACGAAATAAATTAGTTTGCTAAACGGGTCTTTAAGCCAATTTTCATAGTGAGTATTTTGAACCTTCATAAATACCAATAATCTTTTTTTCCATTACAGGATTTTAACTTTAAATAAATATAAAACTTTCGTAGATTTTTTACCTGATTTGTTTAGCTTGTAATTAAACAATTAATTCTCTGCGGTGACTTTTCCGGAAGCCGTTTGTAAATTTTGCAAACATTTTCCGAGATCAATCCCTTTTCCCAAAACTCCTTTAAACAAGTCTCCCATTTTTTTCACTCTTTCCAATGTATTGTAAATGGTAAATTTTTTTGGCGATAATCCCGGTTTTACTTCCTCCCACAATAATGGCGTGGAAACCGTTGCTCCGGGTTTGGGACGTAAACTATAAACTGATGAAATTGTTTGTCCACGCCGGTTTTGCAGGTAATCCATATAAATATGTTTCTTACCGCGCTTTTGCAGATTTCTTTCAAGCGTAGTAAAACTTTTCAATTCATCATTCACCATCATACAAACCAAATAAGCGAAATCTTTCACTTGCTCATAATCATATTTTTTTCCTGTTGGAACATAAACATGCATGCCTGAGGCGCCCGAAGTTTTGCAAAATGAAGGAGCGCCCGCTTCATCTAAAATCCTTTTTACAGAAAGCGCCACTTGTATCACCTGTTCAAAAGTATTTTTATCGGAAGGATCAATATCAATCATGAGGTAATCAGGTTTATCTAAGTCATCAACAGTAGAATGCCACGGATTAATTTCAATGCAACCAAGGTTGTTAAGATAAACAAGCGTTTCAATGTTATCACAAACGATATAATTGACTTCTTTGTTGGTTGAATCAGAATGGATCTGTTTACAATGCACGTATGAAGGTGTATCATCAGCCGCGTCTTTTTGAAAAAATCCTTTTGCTTTTATTCCATTCGGATTCCGTAAAAGCGACTCAGGCCGCCCTTTTAAATAAGGAAGAATATAATCTGCCATGGAAATATAATAATCAGCCACATCTCCTTTTGTTACTTTTTCGTCGGGGAAATAGACCTTATTGAAATGCGTAATGGTCAACTTGTTTTTCCCAAAAGAATAAATTTTATCATTCTCATTCTTACTGGTTTTTGTGGATGTTCCTTTATTTTTTGTATCTATCATTCCCTCTGTTTTTTTGCTTTTTTTTGAAGCCGGTTTTTCTATCTTCCCAATATTTTCCATATTTATTTCGTCAATTTTTTTGTCATCTCGCAAACGTAAAAAAACCGGGTGTCGTAATTTTCCATCAGCAGTAACTTCTGAAAATTTTACTTCACAAATGAATTCAGGCTTTATCCAGGTTGTTTTTGAATTGTTTTTTATTTTTTCTTCAAACGGAGATTTTTTTTGAACCAGCGGTTGAAAAAGATCATACAATTCTTTCAGGCTTTGTTGATTAAATCCTGTTCCCGCATTGCCCATATAAATAAACCTTTTTCCTTCTTTTGCAGCAAGAATTAAAGAGCCAAAGTATTTTCGTGATCCGGCAGGTTCTGTATAACCGGCAATGATTACTTCCACAGTTTTATGATTTTTTATCTTCAGCCAATCGGTCGTGCGCTTTCCGGGATAATATTTGGAATCGATCTTTTTCGCCATAATTCCTTCCAGGTTTTTTTCTTTTGAAACCTGCAAAAAAGATTTCCCGTTTTCAATAATATGGTCAGAATATTTTATTACCGGATCGCCTGGTGGAATAATTTTTTTCAATAATTCTTTGCGGTCAATAAGTGGAAGCGAAGTGGTATCCTTTCCATTTAGCTGCAACAAATCAAAAACACAATATTGAATAGGACGATTTTGATTTTCAGAATAATGCTGGAGAAACTGGAAATCCGGCTTTCCATCTTCACCAAGCACAACAATTTCGCCATCTAAGACAGCATCGGCTTTTATGTTTTTTAATTGATTAGCAACTACAGGGTAAGTGGGTTGAAAGTTAAGCCCATTGCGGGAATACAACAAAACACTGTTCTTTTTCTTTTCAGCAATTGCGCGGTAACCATCCCATTTTATTTCAAAAAGCCAGCCTTTGTCATCAAAAGGTTCAGCAGTTTCTTTCGCAAGCATGGGCTTTATATAGTTGCGGATCTTTTTACCACTTTGCATGGAGATAGTTGTCTTATTTACTGGCTTTAGTTGCGCTTTTTTTTTTCGAAGACTTTCTATTTTCAGCAAGCCATTTATTTATAGGAGAATTGTCTTTCGTTTGTTCTTCACTGTTATAGTCTTCATCTGTCGCAGATTCATCGCGGTGTTTTATCAACAACCAGCTATTGTCCTCTTTACCTTTCAATTTTACCAATACAAATTCTCCCTCCAATTTTTTGCCAAACAAACGGAATTTAAAATCACCTGACTTCAAACCAGCGCGAAGATTTTTTTCGGCTTCTTCACGAGGAGAGTTTTCAATATCAGAATAAGTTCCGTTGTCCCAGATTTCAACTATTCCCGCTCCATAATTTCCCTCAGGAATTTCACCTTCAAAATCTTTATAATCATAGGGATGATCTTCCACCATCATTGCCAGCCTTTTATCTTTAGGATTCATCGACGGCCCTTTGGGCACAGCCCAACTTTTTAAAACGCCATCCAGTTCAAGCCTGAAGTCATAATGCAAGCGCGAGGCTTTATGTCGCTGCACGACAAAAATCAATTTAGAAACTGATTTCTTTACTTTTCCTTCAGGTTCTGAAGTTTCTCCGAAATTTCTTTTCTTGTTATAAAGTGTTAATGCCATTAAGATGCTTTTTTACGTTTTACTTCAAGGCTTGCTTTCAACTGATCCATTAAGTCCTGAGTTTTGCTATGAACCACTTTCATTTGAGGAGCCTTAATCTTTTTACCTTTTGCTTTTTCATGAATCACTTTCAATAGTTCTTCATTGTATGTATCCTTATACTTCGAAATATCAAATTTTCCGGTGAGTTGATCTATTAAAGTTACCGCCATTTTTAATTCGGCCGGTTTTACCTCTGTATTATTCGGAAGGGTTAATTGATTTGGCATCTCTTATTTCCTGCTCAAATCTGATCTTGTTCAAAACGATCACATTTTTATCAGGCCTCAAAATGGCCAACGCTTCCTTGTTTCTCATTACAAAAGTAGACACGCCAACTTTTTTTGTTTTTTTAAGCGCTTCGAGCAATAATTTATAAGGACGCGTTCCTGATTTATCAGGCTCAAGATAGTAGGGAGTTTCGTAGTAAAGACTGCTGATCTCCTCTTCTTTTACAAAATCACTAATCTCAATTGTTTTCGTTTTTTTTGCACTTGCTGCCTCAAAATCTTTATCCTCCAAAATCACATAATCATTATCGAGTTTATAACCTTTTACAATATTACCCCAGGGTACTTCCTTCCCGGTATTTTCATTAACCCTATGATATTTGATATGTGCGTGATCTTTCTTATCAAGCATATCAAGATCAAGGTTACTTGATTCGGTTGCGCTATAAATTTTTACAGGGATATTCACTAATCCAAAACCTATGGCGCCTGTCCAGATTGGCCTCATAATAATTACGTTTTATGATTACAATTACTATGAAATTCCTATGCCTTATTTTAACTACGTCGAAATCAATGGATTTGAGGGCATTTTAAATGGAAACTGAAGAGGTTGAGGAATTTATTCTACAACAGAAAATCCTGATAAATGTTTGTTTACTGGCTTGATTGCGCAATGATTTGCTTCTTTTTTGTGGAAATATCGAGTAACAAGACAGGAAGTAAAATAAGATTGGTGAGTGTGGCAGAAAATAAAGTAACGGACGTAAGCCATCCAAGCGATTGTGTTCCGCCAAAGCCGCTAAAACAAAAAATCACAAAACCCGCTATCAACACCAATGAAGTATATAAAATACTTAAACCGGTGTGTTTTATCGTTTGCGCAACTGTTTTGGCCGTATCATATTCATTGGCCGGAAGTTCCTGTTTGTAATTCACCAAAAAACGGATCGTGACATCAATTGCAATCCCCAATGCTACGCTAAAGATCAATACCGTTGAGGGTTTCAGGCGCACTCCTGCCCAGCCCATAATTCCGGCAGTTATTATTAATGGAATTACATTCGGAATTAGTGAACAAACTAAAATCCGGAGTGATTTAAAGAGGTATAGCATGCATAGAGCGATGAACAAAAACGCCCAAATTAAACTTTCCTTAAGTCCTTTGATTATATAACTGCTACCTTCTAAAAACGTTATGGTTGAGCCGGTAAAAGTTATATTGTATTTTGAAGAATCAAATATCTTATCGGTTTTTGTTCTGAGTTTTTTTAAAATGACAGGAAGTTTTTCAGTACCAACATCTGCCATATTGATGCTCATTCTGGTGCTTTCTCTTGCCGTATCTATAAAACTCGTTAGCAGTTTTGATAAATTATTTTGTGGACCCGTATCTTTTTGAGGACGAAGATAATCACCAACAAAAGCGATGTCAAATGAATTCGGCAATACATAATTAGATGAATCCCCTTCATAAAATCCCTGCTTTGCAAATTTGATTCCCTGCACAATTGAAAGTGGCTTGCTCATTTCCTTTTGCTTTTTTATGTAGGAAGAGAGAGAATCCATTTTTACCAAAACGGGCAAAACTCTGGCTCCTGCAAGCCCATATCTTTTTTTAGTATCTATTACAATTTCCAATGGCATTACACCATTAAAATTGGTTTCAAAAAATTTGAGGTCTTGATAAATTTTATCGCTTTTAGGAAGATCATCTACAATAAACCCTTCTGTTTTTAGTTTAAAAATCCCAAAAAATGAAAAGATTACAAGTACTAACGTGAAAGCATAGACGATTTTTTTGTGATTAAAAACCCAATATTCAATCTTTAATAAAAAGTTAGTGAAAATTTTTACATTAAGGTATTTTAACTGCCTGCTGTCAGGTATTTGCATATAACTTAAAATACCAGGCAATAAAATAAAAGATATCACAAAAATCATCATAATGCTCAAACCAGCTACCTCGCCAAACTCAACAAGGATAGCGCTTTTAGTGAGCGCGAAAACCGCGAAACCTATAGCAGCCGTAATATTACAAAACAGGGTTACAACCCCCATCTTACTCACCATATCAATCAATGATTGCTGTTTGTTACCTGTTTTTTTAAAACCAGAATGATATTTATTTAAAAAGTATATGCAGTTAGGAATGCCTATTACGACTATCAAAGGAGGAATTAACGCAGTGAGTAAGGTGATCTTGTAACCGAAAAGATACATAAGTCCAACGCTCCAGATAACACTGATGATTACAACCAATAAAGATAAAAGAGTTGTTTTTATCGATCTGAACATCAGCAATAAAATAAGGGCTGAAAGAATAAGAGAGCCGATAACAAACCATTTCATTTCATGGGCAATCCTGTCTGCAACCTGTGTCCTTATCAATGGCAAACCACTTATGTGAGTAGGAATATTTGTTGCAGCGGTATATTCATTTGTTTTATTAATGATATTGTTGATAACCTTGGTGCGGCCTTTGGAATTAAGGATTTCTTTATTAATTCTTACAATAACAATGTATGCATTGGTAGTAGGATTGTATAAAAGTGAGCGATAAAACGGAAGCGTATAAAATACTTTTAAACTGCTGTCTATTTCACTTTGGGTTTGAGGATTTTTGGGAAAGACAGGAATTGCATTCAATTTTTGCACCGCGGTATCTTTCAAAAGATCAACTGCGTTTGCAACGCTTAAAACTGTTTCTACATACGGAACTTTTTTTAATTCCTCGTTTAATCTACTGAAGGCCTGGAAATTTTTAAGCTGAAAAAAATGATCCGTCTTTACGCCTACTACCAAAACATTTCCATCATCGCCAAATTTTTCTTTGAAAGAAAGATAGTCCTGGTATTTGGAATTGTCAACAGGGATAGCTTTCGAAAACTCATAACTCATTTTTATTTTACTTGCAAAGAAGGCCATCACAGCCGTTATTACAAACAATAAGAGTAAAAGAATTAACCGGTTTTTTAAAACAAACTTAGCCAGGCGTTGCCACATTTATTTGAGATATTAGGTTTAGGTAACAATTTAATCTTAGAATTTTTACAGTAAACAAAGAAATAATTACCATTTGTATTTTCAACTTTTGTTTTAAAAACAATAGAAAAGCAAAAATTTTCTCGAAATTCAATTCACAAACTCTTTCATCATACCTCTTTCTTATTTCTTCAACCTCATACCTCACAGCTGACACCTCATACCTGATAGCTGATACCTCCTCTCTAATAATCTAACTGCATTCCCAGTTTATCTTTCAGCTCTTTTACCAAAGGATATTGTTCAATTATTCTCAAATATTGCTGTTTTGTAGTAAGCACTTCTTCCTTTGCTGTTTTTTCATCTTCAGATTCAGGTTCAATTTCCAGCTTGTAAATCAGGGAACGATTGTTAAAGTGTGACTGAAGATGCGTTATCAGTTCTCCCCTTTCAGCTTCTATAAATTTTTGTTGCAAACTTGTTTGTGTAATAATTTCAATGCAATTTTCATCAACAATATTCAGTTTTGCGGTTTTAAAATTAGAAACGATCGGCTTCTTGTTCGTCGTCATCAATATATCAATATATTTCCCCCAGGCGATGTACAATTCTTCTTCATTCAATTCTATCGTGTGGTTGTTGACAAATACGAGAACTTGTTAAATAAATTACATAACAACA
>CAWFFT010000067.1:0-14875 GCA_963815085.1 uncultured Chitinophagaceae bacterium
CGACCGCGTTGCCTCTACTTACTTCGTTCAGTTTAGTCTATGCTATTTCTGAAAGCTCCAACGGAGCCTGGAAATGGATTAGGCTCTTTGGTACCCAATCCAAGAAAAAGCACTTTAAATTGCTTGTTGATGGATGCTCCGTTGCTAAATTTTCCATCAAGGAATGTAGCAGTATTAATAGCATCTGTACTGGGATAATTTGAAGTACCACTAAAAGCGCCGAGGGAAGAGAACTTATCCAAATTATTCATGATGATGCGCATGGTTTGATTAGCACCCATAGAAAGTCCTGCAATTGCCCTGTGTTCACGATCAGCAATAGTGCGAAACTTTCCATCAATCATTGGGATAATTTCGTTTATCATGACCTGTTCAAAAATGGACTCGGGGCGGGCTTTGCTATCACTGACATTATCCTGCGGTTTAAATGCATACCCATTATCCATCACGATAATCATCGGAACAGCTTTCCCTGTAGCAATCAGGTTATCAAGAATCAGATTTGCATGCCCTTGCCGCGACCAGCCGGTTTCATCTTCAAAACTTCCATGCTGCAAATACAAAACAGGGTAACGGGTTTTAAAATCTTTTTGATAGCCGGGAGGTGTATAAACAAAGCAACGCCGCCATGCATTCGTGAGTTTAGAGAAATAAAGAGTTTCACTCACAAGGCCATGTGGTACATCTTTTAACGCAAAGAAATTCTGGTCAGTTGCAGGAATTTCAACACCACTTCCCCAACGGCCTGCACCATAGAAATAAAGGCTCCCCGGGTCTGGAACCGAAACTCCGTCTATATTTAGCTGGTAGTAATGAAAGCCTTCATCCTGTGGAAGTGATTCTCCTGTCCATACTCCTTTTTCATCCTTCACCATATCATATTTTTTTCCACCAATATCAAGCTGTACTTTTTGTGCTTCCGGCGCAGCAATGCTCGCACGCACCTGGCCCTGAGCATTCACCTCCGGATATCGCTTTCCCGGCTGATTGGTAGAAGCCGGTTTAAAACTATCCGATTGCGCAAAGCAAAGTCCGCTGGTTAAGATGGCCGCAAAGAAAACACTGAAGAACCTCATCATAATAATCTTTTTATAGCTGGATAATAAATGATTCAATTCCTAAATAACATTGGCGCAAGTTCATGCAAGCTGCGTCTCCATGTCAGGAATTCGTGTGCCGTATTCTCAGAGACATAGGACACTGCATTATACCCTGCTTCTTTTAAGGCAGTTACCGCATTCTTAATATTATCGGGTCTTTCCCTGCTTCCACAGCTTATAAAGATCAGTTTAGGTTTTGTTTTGCCTTTAAGTTCTTCCGGAGTATAAATACCGCCACTCAACAATGCATAATAAGAAAAAACATCAGGTTTATTAAGCGTGATTGTATGCGTTTCCATACCGCCCATTGAAAGGCCTGCCATTGCACGGTGCTCCCTATCTGCGATAGTACGAAAATGAGCATCAACATAAGGAATTAGTTCATCAACCAGCACTGTTTGAAATGGTTCAATTTTAAAGTCATTCATATGTCCCCATTTTAATTCGTTAGTCATTCCGTAGGTCATCACAATAATGAAGGGTTTTGTCTTGCCTTCAGCAATCAGGTTATCCATAATAAGATTCGCATGGCCCTGGTTACTCCAGGCAGTTTCATCTTCGCCCCATCCATGTTGCAGGTACAATACCGGATATTTTTTTGATGTATTTTTTTCATATCCGGGTGGGGTATACACAAAAGCACGACGTTGACTATTGGTGCTTTTTGAAGGGAAAAGAATTTGCTGCACATTACCATGTGGAACATCTTTAAGTGCATAGAAATCCTGGTCATGAGCCGGTATTTCAATACCACTTTCCCAACGTGTAGAGCCATAAAAATTTAATGCACCGGGGTCGTTGAAAATTCCACCATCTATAGTAAGATGATAATAATGAAAACCTTCGTCCATGGGGCCTTCAGTAGTACCGGTAAAGAATCCATCTGCTCCCTTTGTAAGAACTGTACCCCCTCTTCCACCAAGACCAAGGCTCACCCGAACGCTATCAGCGTCCGGAGCCTTAATTTTAAATCGTGCATAACCTTGTGAATTCACCTGGGGATATTCCTGTCCCGGCTGATTTAACGTTGAAGGTTTAAAGTCGTCAATGACCTTATTTTGTGCCAGACATATTTGACCTGCCAATATTGCTATTGAAAAGATAATTGCGTGTTTTAATTTCATTTTATGATTTTTAAATACTTAATTAGTATAACTTGAAAACATAGAGGCCTAAACCATTTGGTTTACTTAACTTTCTTTTATCTAAAAAGTAATGGCGCAAAATGATACAAATCATTTCTCCAAACCGGCCATGTGTGCCCGCCTGGATATTCGTAGTAAGTATGTTTAATTTTCAATTCATCTAATTTGCCCAACATGATTTGTCCATTCTTATAGGCAATATCTTCCGGACCGCCTTCAGAAAACCAAAACAATTTCAGGTTGTTATTTATCTTGTCGGCGTTCTCTTTCATAAAAGCATATTCTGCATCTGCTGTTTTATTCATCATCGGTACTATCCAACCTGAGCTGAATACACCAAGATAAGAAAACAAATCCGTGTTATTAATGCCGGTATAAAGCGTATGAATGCCACCTAACGATAAACCTGCTAAAGCGCGGCTGTTCGCATCTGTTTTTGCACGATAATTTTTTTCAACAAAAGGAATAATACTTTTCTTCATTTCTTTTTCAAACAGCTTCATTCCCTTTTCAATAGCATCGCCGTTAAAGCCACCACCGCCAAGATTAGCATCAGGCATAACAATCAACATTGGTTTTGCTTTTCCTTCGGCGATAAGATTATCTAAAATCAAATTCGCTTTGCCCTGTTTTGCCCAACCCGTTTCGTCTTCGCCGCCTCCATGTAAAATATATAAAACAGGATATTTTGTATCGGTATTTTCATCATAACCGGGTGGAGTATAAATGTACATTTGCCTCCATGAATTGGTGACAGTAGAATAATAATTTTTGATGCGGATGTCTCCGTGAGGTACATTACCAAGGGCATAATAACGGCCACCAGCAAACGGTATTTCAATGCCACTTGCCATTCTTCCCATACCATAATATGTTTCACTGGCAGGGTCGGCAACCGCAACGCCATCAATTATCAAAGAATAATAGTGAAAGCCTTCGCTTATAGAATCGGTTGTCACTGTCCAATCGCCGTTTGTATCTTTTATCATATCATATTTTTTACCCAGATCTATTTGCACTTTTTGTGCATCCGGCGCTTTGATATGAAATATTACCCGATGGTCAGCTAATATTTGCGGATAGTTTGATCCCCTCACATTGGTTGATGCCGGTGCACCTACAACTGGGTATTTTGAAAAAGTAGAAGTATCAACGGGTTTAAAAATTAATTGAGAAAACATGTACAATCCATTTTTCCAAACTTTGAATTCATGCACACCCGGTTCTATGTAATAAATATGAGGTACGTGATTTTTAACGAGGTAATCGTGCGTTCTTTTACTATAATTTATTAAGCCGTCGCTGGCTCCGCAAGAAATCCAGAGCAGCTTTAATTCTTTTCTTGCCTTAGCCGGGTCAGGCACCAATTCCTCCGGTGTTTTGGTATTAGGAGCTGCTGAGAATGAACCTATCCAGGCAAATTTGTCAAGATTACCCAGGCCGAAATTCAGTGATTGTCCGGCACCCATTGACAATCCGGCAATAGCGCGGTGGTCTCTATCTGTATAAACGGGATAATGTTTTTGTACATAAGGAATAAGGTCGTTTAATAAATCTTTCTCAAAAGTGGCAAAGGCTTCAACATTATCACCACTATAGATATTTCCGATAGCCCGGTCATCTTTTTTGGCACGTCCGTTTGGCAATATTACAATCATCGGCTCTACTTTCCCCTGGGCATAAAGATTATCTAAAATCATTTCAGGATGACCACCATTGAGCCATTCCTTGTCATCGCCGCCAATACCATGTAGCAAATACAACACAGGATATTTTTTCTTTTTTGAATAACCGGGTGGGGTATAAATTAATGACTGCCTTGTCGTACCAACCGTAGTAGATTTGTAATTGAAGGAATCAATCTTTCCATGTGGAATATTGTTTTGAACTGTGTCAAATCCCGGAGGCATTTGTGTTACTATTCCCTGTGCCCTGGAATTAGTTGTCAATACAATGGCAAATGCCAGAAAAAGAAACGCGTATTTCATGTTTTGTTTTATATAATTAAAAATTCAAAAAAGGGTTTATTTATTTGTTTACTGCTTTGCAGTTTATAATTCGGTTTCTATAATCATGATTCCTACACGGTTTATTTATTCATCTTATAACCTAACAGCGGCAACATTGTCGCAGCATATCTCTCTCCAAATTCCCTATAACCAGCGGCGTCAAAATGCAAATGATCTTTCCAAACAGAGCATCCTTTTGATGAAACAATATGTGCAGTCGGAATGGTTTGCGGCAGGTCATCAATAATCGTATTCATACTAGCACAAATACCACCTTGTGCAGCGTTGACCACTTCGCCTGCAATCAAAGGAACTGATGCAGCATTAAGATTCAAATCTTTCAAAAGATTATTATATACGTCATTTACCTTTCCAGGCCAGGAAGTATCGCCGGTATTTGATTCTCCCTGGTGTAAAAGAATCCCTTTTATTACTCCGGATTTCTGCGCAAGTTTTGCCATTTCCACCAAACGGGCATAAGGGTCGCCGTCATATTCTTTAATCATACCTTTCATCCAAACCGGCGCTGTATCTGCATAAGCCTTATAATTATTTTTGTCAAAGAGTTCTATTTTACAACCGCCTACTGCCACATTAATCACGCCTACCTTTACGTCTTTAGGCAGATTTTCAATAAGAGTTCTACCAAAATAATCAACAGGTGTTAATCCGGTATTGCAGCGGCACAAAGGAGGAACAGCCGTATACCATTTTCCTTTCTCTCTATGTAGATTGGGACAATCAACCGCTTCCATCACTTGAAAACGACTATCAACATTGGTGGTATCCTGAGGCTCGATCCTCGCATGACCTTCCATATTAGACTGGCCGAAACAGAGGAAAATGTAAAATTTTTGGTCTTGTGCAAAAGAATTGACTGTATTGAAACACAACGCTATCAATAAAAGCAGGCTTGTTCTTTTCAATTGTGTAAAATTTCGAGAGACTTTTTCCATTGTAATCATATTTGGTTTGAACTACGTTATTGAAGGTTTAGTGATTTGATTTTTTCTCATTAAAGCATCATATGTTGAACAGTTAGAACAATCGATTGTAATATAGAAAATATTGTTGGGAAACCAGGATAGAAATTTTTCCAATCGTTACTTTTTCAATTGAAACGGTTATCAGACCTGATGTAAGGTTTTCTATTTCTGAAGACTGAAATAAAATGCTTTTTGACTCGTTCCCGTTATGACTAATTTCCTTTGTCATTAATAAAGTGGCTCCGTCTTAGTTAAAGTTAAATTGCCGTTTCAGCAAATTACATTTGAAAAGTGTAAAACCTAAAAACCCAGGTAATAAAAAAACAGGCTTTAAAAATTCCTGTTTTTCAATCTTTTATTTTGCCTAAATCTTTGTTTTTTTCGAAAAAATCAGAATTGCAGTTTTATTTTCTTTCCTGAATAAATTATTTGCTTATCGGGTCTGCTTGTGATCTTTTCGCCTACTCCACTACCATTATTGACTATAACAATATTAAATTTCCTTGCTAGTGAGCATTCCGGGAAAAGAACCGTTTCTGTCACCAATAGTTAAAGTTTTCTTTTTATCATCCCAATTAAAAGTAATGGTCGAATATACTCCTTTCTCGTATTTATAACCATCTCCTTCATCTTCATATAAATTAAATTGTCCATCAGCCCCTGTGTACACTCTTATTTCCAAGGTATCCAGTGGCATTGCTGCAGTGGATTGTATAATTTTTCCAAACGGAATAATCGCACCTGCTTTAACGAATACAGGAATTTTATCCTGCGGTGCAGCCGTTTTTAAAGTCTGCCCACCATTGAATTTTTTGCTTGTGTAAAAGTCATACCATTGAGTCCCTTTTGGCAAATATACATTCCAATCGGTAACGGCTGGTTCTGTAACTGGTGCAATTAAAAATGCTTTCCCAAACATATATTCATAAGGCTGGCTAATAGCATCAGGGTCATCTTTAAAATCCATGACAAGCGGCCTCATAATGGTAGAGCCATTGCTGGAAACCTGCCATCCTTCAGAGTAGATGTAAGGCATTAATTGATATCGCAAGTCAAGCATGCTTCGCATATCCGATTCAACGGTATCGCCATATTTCCATGGTTCCGTTTCCGTCTGATACCCATGAATTCTGAATATGGGGCAAAATGCCCCCCATTGAAACCAACGGGTAAGAATATCATGATACTTTGGATCGGTATATTGGGAACGGCCGGGACGAAAAAAACCGCCGATATCGGTAGTCCAGTAGGGCATTCCGGTTAAATTATAATTTAAGCCGGCAACGATCTGCTTTCGGTAGGTATCCCAGTCGGAACCTATATCACCTGACCAGTTAATGGTACCGTACCGTTGCTGGCCGGCAAATGCAGAGCGGGTAAGAATTGTTACTCTTTTTTGCGGATTTGTTTTTCGTTGCCCTTCATATATCGCTTTGCTCACAAAGAGCGGATAAATAAGCCGGTAAAAATTTCCCAGGCCAAAATAAGTCTGTTTTCCCTCCAAAGCATCATTCTCCGGTTCGGTAGCATCCATCCACCAGGAATCGACACCAAGACTAAACAGATTTTTATTTAAAGCATTCCAGTGTGTTTTTCGGGTTTCAGGATTAAAAATATCTATCCAGGGACTGTTGGGGAGGTAAAGATTTTTCGCAATATAAGGTTTGGCAACTTCAGATTTTTTGTCCAGATTCTCCCAGACAGAAATCGAGAAATGCGCATTCAGGTCATGCAATTTCCTGATAAATTGAGCAGGATTTGGATAATTAGTTGTATCAAATTCCGGAACACCCCATCCATTTTTACCCCAATATTGCCAATCCTGAACGATTACATCCACCGGCAATTTTCTTTTTCGGAATTCTTCAATTGTTTGTACAAGTTCTGTCCCGGAATGATAGCGTTCCCGGCATTGCCAGAATCCAAAAGCCCACAAAGGAAGCATTGGTACATTACCTGAAAGCTTGCGGTAACTGCTGATTACTTGTTCTGCATTCGGGCCATAAAATACCACATAGTCAAGCGACTTTGCATTCGGAGAACGGAATGTTGTTTCATTGCCTGCAGCTTTCCATGTTAATGAAGGCGTATTACTGGCTTTGCAAACAACCTGCACTGTATGTTCGCCTGCTTTTAATGGTATTACTTTTCCAACGGCGGGAGGAAGCCACTGATTGGATTGATCAATCACTGCAAGGCCATCTATCACTAATAAATACCGGCTTTCCATTCCTCCCAAATCCAGCATCATCGAATAGTCTCCGTCTTTAGTAACCGAAAATTTTCCAGTGTATAAGGATTGACGTTGTGATACTTTTTGCGTACCGGCCGTAGTTGTAACTTCTATATCCCCTTTTTCACCGCCCGTTGTATTCTTTTTTATAAGATTAACCTGATTATCCGTAGGGTTAAAATTGGTAAGACCATACTGGTGCCATAAAATACCGTATCCCCTGCTTGAATACAAAAAAGGAATCGAAATTTGTGAATTTACCTGTATCAGTTTACGAGGCACATTCCTCAAATTATATGCTCCATCCTGAAACTGTCCCAATCCAAACAAATATTCGTCCGGGGGAGAATCAAAACTTTGTTCGGCAATAAAACATGGTTGCCCTAAAACCGAATCAGCTTTTAATTTTCGGCTACCGGCTTTTTCACGCAAGAAAATTTTTCCGGTATTATCCGCATAGTCAATCGCCAGCGTTTGTTTATCAAATGAAACTGTAATAGCATTTGTACTTAATTTTAGTTTTGTTCCTGCTTGAGAAAACTTAAATGCAGGAACAGGAAGTTTATTGATCAAAACAAATTCACGTTCCTCTTTCATGTTATCTTTTTGCCACTGAATTCTTATCGCTTTTTCAGACAATGGAATAATATTCAATACTCCTTCTGATAATTGTATTGAAAGCTTATCTTTTTGTAAACTATACTTTTGATAAGTTTGTCCAAATGTAAAAACCGGTAATATCCCCAGTAAAAGGACAATTTTTATTAATTTTTTTTTCATTAAAAATTATTAATTAGTGGAATAATAAAATTGAAACTATATTTTTTATCAATAATCTATACTCATGATCTGCCAAAGCTTCCATGCTCTTATCGACACACAGGCAACGGTCTTTTAGATCAAGAAGTAGGTTTATATTTCTCCGATGTTTTATATCAGTTGGACCGCTGCTCATTAATATCGGGTATTGTTGGAAATTACCATTGCTGCCATTGCCACTCTCAATATAAAGCGTCAGGTAATCACTATAATTCAGTCGACAAGTTAATTCATCTGTTCTATACGTTAATAATTCTTAAGTAAAATTTAATACATTAACTTTTAAATTATTTTTCATTTTTTCATTTTACTGGCTGTACGCCTTTTTCGGTCTGAATAATTTTTTGAATAGTACCATCCGGATTATAATACATATAATCAACACAAATAGAGCGACGATAGCTGCCACCTGTGGGCAAGCTTCCATTATGATAGAAGAAATAAGATTTGCCTTTGTAATCAATAATTCCAGGATGTGTGGTAAAACTGTTTGGTACATTTTCTTCAATAATTCCCTTATACGTCCATGGTCCTGTAGCGGTTGGGGCTGTACAATATTCAATCATTTCGGGCTTGGTGCCCGCACCGGCATAAACCAAATAATATAAACCATTGCGCTTGTATACCCATGGTCCTTCAATATATCCCTTAGGTTTGAAAGTTGTAATATCACTCGCCAGTTCAATCATATTATCCTTCAGCTTTACATATTTGCAACTGCCGTTCCCCCAATATAGATAAGCCTGTCCATCATCGTCGATAAAAATGGTTGGATCTATATCATCCCAACCATATTTCATATCGGTAGTCATTTCATTGACCACCAATGCTTTTCCTATGGCGTCTTTGTAAGGCCCTGTGGGCTTGTCCGAAACTGCCACACCGATTGACGCCCCACCTTTACTGTTTTCATCTGGTTTGTGAAAAGTGGCTACATACCAAAAAAACTTGCCATTTCGTTCTATACATTGGGCAGCATATGCATCACCCGTTGCCCAGGAAAAAGTGTGGGGAGAAAGAAGCGCCCCATAATCTTTCCAATGCACCATATCAGTAGATGAAAACACGTGCCAGTCAGGCATTTTATAATTAGTAGCTGTTACAGAAGCAGTATCATGACCTGTAAAAAGAAACACGGTGTCATGGTAAACCATCGGCGCAGGATCAGCGGTAAAAATATCTCTGATAATAGGGTTTTGCGCCGACAACTTTTGAAATGATAGCAGAATCAATAAAGAAGCTGTCACAAATATCATTTTGTTATTCTTACTATACATAAAGTAAAATTTTTATGGATTATATTTTAATTTTCATTCCAATGGAATTAAAGACATGACAAAGCCTCCACGGCGGAGTAACTTAACCTCCACCGAACTTGATTTGTCGACAACCAGATAGCGGGTTGTAAAAGCTTTATCATGGCTGCCATCCGCTATGAGCGTTAATTTATACTTAATGCCATCAGGTAAAAAATCAAAATTTATTGTCTCCTCCTTTTCCCGGCGTTGGTCTGCACTTATGCCACCCACATACCAATTGTTTCCTTTTCTGCGGGCAATGGTTACATACTTCCCGGGATATCCATCCAGCAGCTTAGTATCGTCCCAGGCGTTTGGTACGTTTTTTAGAAATGTTTTTGCCGCATCAGGTAATTCATCATATCCCTCTGGCCGATCTGCGAAGTGTTGTATGCCCGATTCAAATAAAACGCTTAACGCTAATTCATGCCCATAGGAAGTGATGTGTGGGTATTGTGAATTGGTAAAAGTTACGGGCGTGTAATCCATCGGCCCTACAACATTCCTTGTGAAAGGCAATATCGTATTATGTTCAGGCGCAGTCATAGTAAAATCGGGTCCGTTATTATACCATTCTGCCCCTCTCACAGCTTCCATTGTCATTAGGTTTGGATAGGTTCTCGACCAGCCTCTTGGCACAATACAACCATGGAAATATACCATCATTTGAAAATCTGCCGCATCTTTTAAAATATCGAGGTAATACTTAATCATATCCTGCTTCTCACTTTCAAAAAAATCAATCTTAACTCCAACGATGCCTAATTTCTTCAACTTTGTAAATTCCGCTACACGGTTTTCATGAGTAAGCATGCGGTCCCTTGGAGTTGAACTAACCCAGTTAAAGGGTCCGCCGGAATTATACCATATCAATGGCTTTACGCCTTTAGACAGAATATATTTAACTGCATCTTGCAGGTTGCCACCATTACCCATAGAGTCCCACTCCCAATCCAATAAAGTATAAGGCCAGTTCATCCGTGCTGCAAGGTCTGCGAACTTAGTTACTATTTTATAATCTCTCGTTCCGTGATTGCTGGACCAATAATTCCATGATGCAATTCCTGGTTTTATCCAGCTTGTATTTTTTATAACTGAAGGAGAAGAAACATCCTCAACCAAAGTAGATGCTACAATATCTGAAAGTTTACCCATAATAATAACCCGCCATGGTGATTTCCAGGGAAGTGTTATTGTAGGCTGTGAGGCTCCTAACCCTCTTCCATCTTTTGGATTGGGGAAAGTAAGTTTGTATTTTGTTGTATCTACTGCATCACTCAGCTTGGTACCACAATAAGTTTCATTTAGATCTGCTTCATGCAGCAGGAACCAGCAGGAGTTGTCGCTTGTATTAAAAAGTGCTGGATAAGACCATTCCTGGTGAACTATTTTATCACCACTCATCTCGGTATATAACCCTTCATTGGCAGTATTCCATTTTTCCATCCATCGCTTTGTTTCCCGCGGAATGGTATAGGCAGTTAATTCATCTTTTATGATAAAGCTATCCTCCTTCTTCTCAGGAAATTCATACCGAAACGCAATGCCGTCATTGTAAGCCCTGATGATGACATTTATTTTTGCTTTGGAAGGATTTTCAAAAGAAACAACTACTTCATTTGCTGAGTTGGTACAAACTGATTTTTTACCATGCAATGCAGTATATTTTTCCTTAATTAAAGTTGGTTTACTGGCTTTCAGCAATTTTAGTTCTTTAGAGAAATCCTGATCGCTTCTTAATAATCCTAAATCGATTTTCGGAATAGCGAAAGTTTTTTTTCCGTTGTCATCATATACAGCCTTGAGGTACCATTCACCAGTAGTGGAAGGCTGCACCGTAAACAAAGAGACTACGATTTTTTGATTGGGAGATTGTACTACTACTTGCTGCCCCTTGACAGTATTTAGCATAAGTACAGCAAGAAACAACGAAAAAAATTTTAGCATGTTAATTATTTTATTTTATAATGCAAAAATGATCTTATTAGCGGTGCAAGTGTACCGTTTAGTAACTGCTACTTTCGAATACCATAATTAAAAAAATCAAAAGCTAATGAACCAGGCAAACACTATGTTATGACTGTGGCAACCATTTATCATCCAAAGATAATAGAAAGTACATCACGAACTATCAATAGAGCCGGTTTCAAAGTAGTTGCGTTATCATTATTCTTCGTCCATTGAATGCTACCTTACAGAGCCTAATTTTTTTATCTGCAATATCAGTACAACTATGAGTTTTGATCATTGATTAGAATCCTATTTATTTTTAAAAAATATTGCCGGCAGTTACGCCGGCAATTGGGTTTTTTCTACTATATAACGCACAAAAATATTACCATCCTGGTGTTTGAGTCAAATCAGGATTTCTTTGAATCTCAGATGTCGCTATCGGCAGCAGGTCCATATACGGCTGGTATGTATTTTTTTGAAGTAGAAGAACGGGTGAATACGTCTTTACGCCCGTACTCATATTCTTAATAATATCCATACCATATATCGGCCTGTTTTCAATAGCCGTTGCAATCTTCCACCTGCGGATATCGAAAAACCGCTGGCCTTCAAAAGCCAGTTCAATTCTTCTTTCGTTATAAAGACGAGCCCTTAATGCCTCACCTGTTACACTCGCCGGAATGGCCGGCAATCCTACTCTCGCTCTCACTTTTGATATGTATTCCCTGCAAACATCTTCATGTCCCAGTTCAAATTCAGCTTCGGCATAATTTAAATATATTTCTGCCAAACGGAAATAAGGCCACGGTTGAGTATATTTTTCGTTAAAACTAATGGTTTGAGTTTCCGGCATAAACTTCCTAATCCAGTAACTGCCCCGGGGGTTATCACTACTTTGTTTCCAGGAGTCATAACCATATTGTGTACCATCAGTTGAAACCCACATTTCCAGCAAGTCGCCGTGAAAAACAGAGGAATCATGGAGTATGCTGGCTTCAAAGCGGGGGTCACGGTTCCAGAAAGGATGGTTCGGATCATATCCGGAAGCCGCATTGATAGTTTTAGTATTACCAGACCACGTAAACGCAGGATCTCCATTTATCATATCATAATCATCCACTAAATTTTGGGTAGGCCCGTTACTGGCCCACCAGCCCCCGTAAGCACCATAACGCCTTCCAAGGTTATTAGGCGGAGCCTCCTGTGCATTGCTTGAAGTAAAATCCCTGGCAAAAATATATTCATTCTCTGCAGCACCGCTGTTCTGGTTAAACAGTTTTCGGTAATCCGGGTAGAGGGAATATCCTCTGTCACCATTTTCAGTAAACACTGCCGCCGCATCAGCCGCTTTTTGCCATTTTGCCATATCATTGGTAGGATTAAACAAAGGCGAAGCTGCATACAAATACAATCTTGAAGCCAAAGCATAACAGGCATCCTGGGTAGCCCTGCCAAAGTTAGCATCCGTAGATGGATAACTTACCGGCAGATCAGGTATCGCCTCATTGAGATCTTTTTGAATGAAAGCAACGCATTCGTCAAAAGTGTTTCTTTTAAAACTTACTTTGTTGTCAACAAAATCACTCAGCACATAAGATTGTGTAATAATCGGCACTCCCCCAAATCTCTCGATCAAATTGAAATAAATAAAAGCCCTGATGAACTTGGCTTCCGCTATAAGCCGGGGTTTCACATCCGGGTTGTCAAAAGTTATTACATCGGGGGCGGTCATTTTCTCAAGGAAAAGATTTACTTTTCTCAAATAGGAATAACCGTGGTCCCAATAGTACATGTAGCCGCCCCAGAAGTCACCACCACCTACCGATCCAATATTATCAGGATTATAGGTATCTAATTTGAAAATATCCGCACCACAACACGGAGCGCTGTTATAAGCTTCATCTGTATATTTCGAATACATGTGAATATAAAAACCATGAGGAATGGCATTGTACAATTCATTTTCGTAAGCCTGGATGAGCGCTTGATCCGTCCAGACTGCACTTTCGGCAATCCGGTCCTGAGGTTGAATATCCAAAATGTTCTTCTTACAGGAAGTAAGAACAATAGAAAAAAGGGCGAATAATTTTATTATTTTTTTCATTATGCTGATTTTTTAAAATTTAAGTGAAGCTCCAAAGTTGATAACCCGTGATGGAGGATAGTTAAAAAAGCTGCCATTAAACTCCGGATCTGCAAATTTAACTTGTGCAGCCCATGTAAGAAGATTGAAGGCGCTGACATAAACACGAAGGCTTTTTAGAACGTTTGTTTTTCCTAATATTGATTCAGGAATAGTATACCCTAATTCAACTGTTTTCAGCCTTACAAAGCTGGCATCAAACAGGAAGAAATCATGTGGCCCCCCTTATATATGCATCTGCCCTTGGCATGGTTCCATTGGGGTTGCTTGGTGACCAGCGGTCAGTAGCACGCCAAACCAATCCATTGGTAAAATCGGTACCTCCGATAGTACCAGCCAGACCGTCATAATTTCTTACCCCGGCCTGTCCCTGGAAGAAGATGTTTAAATCAAAGTTTTTAAATTGAAAATTCGAGTTCAAACCAAACACATATTTTGGAATAGCAGTATAAGGTAACCGGACCTGGTCCTTGTCGTCGATGACGCTATCACCATTAACATCTACTATCCGGATATCTCCTACGTGGGTATTATTATCATGCGGGTATTTATCCAGTTCATGCCTGGTTATGGAATATGCCATCAGTCTTATAATACAAATCTGTTTGAACCGGCTTTCCAGTTTTAGCTTGATATGGTTCAGAAGGTGGCACTTCGTCAAGGTAAACGGCTTTACTTATGTTGTAAGAAACGTTGCCGCTGAGATTATAAGTAATCTTACCGATGTTGCCCTTGTTGCTCAGCACTAATTCAAATCCATGACTGTCGACCTTCCCAATGTTCTCATCCGGCAGTCCGGGGAACCCAAATGTCGAAGGCACCGATAATGCGCGCGGGTAAAGAATATTATTTCTTTTTTGCAGCCAGTAGGTAAAGTCAATCCCTAATTTACCATTCCAAAGCTGGGCTTCAAGGCCAAAATCAGTTTTTTTGGCGCGTTCCCAGGTAATACCAGGATTTGCCAGTATACCGGAATAAATACCGGGAGCATCTGAGGTTCCAAAAACATAATTATTTCCAAAAAGATACGATTGCAGGTATTGAAAGGCCTGTACACGGTCGTTACCCAATTCACCATAAGAGGCCCTCAGTTTCAGTTCGTTTACGAAGGGCAGGGCTTCCCGCATAAAATTTTCCTCAGACAATCTCCATCCCGCAGAAACACCCGGGAAAAACCCATATCGTTTAT
>CAWFFT010000068.1:0-22347 GCA_963815085.1 uncultured Chitinophagaceae bacterium
CAAAAATTTGTAGACAATGACGATGATGATTTTGGAAACAGGCTTCCTCCCGGAAATTTCAGGCCTGTAAAAGACGTAGATGAAAGTGGCGGCGCTAAGCTATATTTCCAGGCTGGCAGTAAAATGAATGATGAAGAATTTGACGAAGACGCTCCTTTTTGATGCCTGATTTTAGGCTCGAATTGGCAAAGTAAATATCCAATGGCTTCCCCCTATTTTTTTGAAGAAACTTTTCCTGATGCTGACGAATTTATTGTAAGCGAAGATACTTCCCGTCATATAAGCCAGGTTTTAAGAATGAAAGAGGGAGAACCAATAATTATTACTAACGGTAAAGGTTATACACTAACTGCAGTAATCGTTTCTCCGGATAAGAAAAAAACAAAAGTAAAAATTACAAAGAAAGAATTTTCAGAGCGGCCAATGCCTCAAGCCGCAATTGCAATTTCTTTAATAAAAAATAATAACCGCTTTGAATGGTTCGTAGAAAAAGCGACTGAAATTGGAGTTTCAGCAATCATTCCGTTGATATGCAGCCGAACTGAAAAAACACGTTTTAAAAAAGAAAGAACCAGATCTATTTTAATTAGCGCGATGTTGCAAAGCCAACAGTCATGGTTACCCGAATTAAAGGAACCGCAAAAAATTGCAGAAGTGATAAAGAATGAAAATTATGAGCAGAAATTTATTGCTCATTGTACAGAAGAAGAAAAAACAGGAATTAAAAGATCTTATTCAAAAAAATACTTCAAAAATAATTTTAATCGGTCCTGAAGGAGACTTTACTAATGAAGAAATTGAAAATGCAATTAAAAATAATTATACTCCGGTAAGTTTTGGAGAAACAAGATTAAGAACAGAAACGGCAGGTATCGTAGCCGCAGTTCTGTTAAAACAAAATTCTTAATTCTTTGTTGCTTTAGTGAAAGCACATAATCCGAAAGAAAATAAAAATGACCTTTTTTTGTTTGTTTACTCTCTACTGAAAGCGAGACTGATTACTCCTGCACAACAAGCCTGAAACCGTTTCCGTGAATATTTACAATTTCAATATTAGGATCTCCTTTAAGGTACTTTCTAAGTTTGGCAATATAAACATCCATACTTCTCCCGTTAAAATAGGTATCACTACCCCAAATCTTTTTCAAAGCAGTTTCTCTCGGCAAAAGATCATTTTTATATTCGGCCAGCATTTTTAATAATTCATTTTCTTTAGGAGATAATGTTTGTACATCTTTACCAACTCCAAGCTGCCTTAGCCTTGGATTAAAATGATACTTTCCAAGATCATACTCTGCATTCGCTTCTTCACGATGCAATTCTTCGTTTCTTTTTAAGATCGCTTTTATTTTATGCAGTAAAACATCACTGTCAAAAGGTTTTGTGATATAATCATCAGCTCCCAGTTTATATCCTTTGATGATATCATCTTTCATGGTTTTTGCAGAAAGGAAAAACAAAGGCATATCCGGATCAACGTTTCTTATTTCTTCGGCCACCGTAAATCCATCCATATTTGGCATCATTACATCCAGGAGACACAAATCAAATTTTTCGCGCTGAAAAGCAGCAAGGCCAAGCCTTCCGTCTCTTTCTAAAACAACGTCGTAATCATTTAATTCAAGAAAATTTTTCAGGACCATTCCCAGGTTTGGATCGTCTTCACAGATAAGAATCTTAGGTTTAGTATTTTCCATCATTTTATTGTTTAATTCTGAATAAAGGTATTTAGTTTTTATGAAATATCTTTTACATATTTAATGCCATAAATAAAGAACGATAAATGTATTCACTTAAAAGTTAAAACAATCTTACTTTTTCGATTTCACTTTGTAACTTTCAAAAAAAACGAAACGATGGATAAAAAAGAACAATTTATTGAGGCTATAAAAAACGGTTACACTTTTAAAGGCGAAACCATTAAAATAGGTGCAGGAATGCTTGATGGTGAAGTTATCCCGGAGGCTGAAGTGCTCATTCCACTTGCCACTATGAATCGTCATGGCCTGATTGCCGGCGCTACCGGAGGAGGAAAAACGAAATCTTTCCAGATGATTGCGGAAGGTTTGAGTGACGCCAGTGTTCCATGTTTGCTGATGGATATAAAAGGAGATCTGAGTGGAATAGCAGCAGCGGGAACCATAAACGATAAGATCACTTCCCGTTATCAAAAATTGAAAATGGATTACAAACCATGCACTTTTCCTGTTGATCTTCTGACATTAAGTAACCAAAAAGGCGTCAGGTTGCGTGCAACAGTTTCTGAATTCGGGCCGATTTTAATGAGCAAGATTTTAGGATTAAATGACACACAAGGCGGAGTTGTAGCAATGATTTTTAAATATTGTGATGATAAAAAATTACCGCTTGTAGATCTGAAAGATTTCATCAAAGTATTGCAATATGTAGGTAATGAAGGCAAACAAGAATTGCAGCAATCTTATGGAAATATTTCAACAACTTCTACCGGAACTATTTTAAGAAAAGTAATAGAACTGCAACAACAGGGAGCGGATTTATTTTTTGGAGAAAAAAGTTTTGAGGTGGAAGACCTGATGAGAATAAGCGATAATGGCAGGGGAATGATAAGTGTCTTACGCGTTACAGATGTCCAGGATAAACCAAAATTATTTTCCACTTTCATGTTGCAGATGTTGGCAGAATTGTATTCTGTTTGTCCTGAAGAAGGAGATCTTGACAAACCCAAACTAATTATTTTTATTGATGAAGCACACTTAATATTTGAAGAAGCCAGCAAAGCATTGCTTGATGAAATCAATACGGTAATAAAATTGATACGTTCAAAAGGGATTGGGATTTATTTCTGCACACAAAATCCGATGGATGTTCCGGCAAGTGTTCTTGGACAATTGGGTTTAAAAATTCAACATTCCCTCCGCGCGTTTACCGCTGCAGACCGGCAGGTAATAAAACAAACAGCAGAGAATTATCCCGAAACGGATTTCTATAAAACTGACGAACTTATAACTCAATTAGGAATTGGTGAAGCGCTTGTTACCTTGCTTAATGAAAAAGGAATTCCAACTCCTTTGGTACATACGATGATGTGCACGCCAAGGAGCCGCATGGATGTATTGACACAAAGTGAAATCGATTCTATAGTTGATCATTCTAAACTGGCCGCAAAATACAACCAAGTTACTGATCCTGAAAGCGCTTATGAAATGCTTACGGCTAAATTGCAGGAAGCGGCTGCAAAACCTGTAGTTGCACCGGGAAAAGCTGCCAAACCTGAAGAAAGCACGCTGGAAAAAGTGGTAAACAACACGGTCGTAAAAAGTATGATGCGAACTGCAGGAACAACAATCGTAAGAAGCCTTTTAGGTTCTTTAGGACTTGGAGGGAGAAGCCGAAAATCCACTACAGGATGGTTTTAAAACTTCTCTACAATTTAGATAAATTTCTGTTTCTCCTAACTTCTATTAACCGTTTCGTGAGTAAAAACACCAGTTAATAAAAAGGAGCTTTTTTTTAAGTAGTATAAACATGTGATTTTTATTCGATACAGGGTTAAAAATATTGTAAAATAATATTTTTAACCCTATATTTGCCATGGTTTTTCATAGGATATTGGATTTTAAAGCGGGACTAGATTTCCATCTGGGTCCCCTTTTTTTTATCAGCCTTCTTGTTGTAATATTCATACTGATTTTATAAAGCCTTCCTCATCTACACTTACCAATTCTTCTTCCTGCAAAAATTTCAAAACCTTCCATATTTTGCTCTCCTTAATCTCAGGTAATTTTTCAATAATTACTTTTGGCTTTGCTGGTTCTTGACCGGTAATTTTTTTTATTTGAAGAGAAATTGAGTTAAATTCTTCCGTGGTAATAATCACATTTTTATTTCCTAAACAATTATCACAAATACCACAGGGCTCTAAAACACTTCCACTAAAATAAAAGCTAATCATCGAGCTGCGGCATTTATCTTGACTTTTGCAAAAACTGATCATCGCTTTTAATCTTTTTTCATGTGCTTCTTTGCGTTTCAAAATGTTCTTTTGGTTAATGAAAAGTTCATTTGTTTTCACCCGGTTTTGTAAGAAATATATTTGTGGCTTTTCTTTTTGCGGGATATAATTAATAATTCCTAATCCCTGCAACTCAAATAATGTTTTGGTTAATAAATCTTTATTAATTCCAACAAATTTTGAAAGTTCGGCTTCATTTATAAAAGAAGGAAAATCAAATATCCCATCATATGAACGCAATAAGCCTTTAACAACATCCTGGTATTGGGGATGGCTTTTTTCAAAATCATTTAAATGCTTTTTATCAACCGAAAATTCAACAGAGGAAGGTTGAAAAAATTGCTCACTGTAGCTTATCAATTCTTCCTGTTCCAATATTTTCAAAACACTGTTTATAGTATACGCGTCAAGCTTAAAATTCTTTGCAAAAAAGTTTAAATCAAAATCGTACGAAAAACCTTCTCCACTGTTAGAAGGCAGTTGGAGAAAGTTGCACAAGTCACCATATACATTTTTTATTACTTCATTTGCCGGAAACTTGATGTCAATTTGTTTTTTCAATAACTCCAGTTCAGCCTCACTGTAAAGTAGAACTGCATAAGATTTTTTACCGTCCCGGCCTGCACGCCCGGCTTCCTGGTAGTAATTTTCAAGTGCATCAGGAACATCGTAATGGATAACAGTTCTTACGTCGGGTTTATCAATTCCCATCCCAAATGCGTTAGTACAGGATATAATGCGCGTTTTATTATTTATCCACTCTTCCTGCTTTTTATGACGCTCTTCTGTAGAAAGCCCCGCATGATAATAATCAGCAGTAATTCCATTTTGTTTTAGAAGTTCAGCCACTTCTTTTGTACGCCGTCTTGTTTTGCAATAAACAATTCCGCTTCCTTCTACTTTTTTTAAAATCTTTAATAATTTATTTTCTTTTGAAAAAAGACGGAAAGCACTGTAAGAAAGGTTGGGACGTTCAAAAGATTGTTGGAAAAACTTTTGAGATTTTTTAAAAAGTAATTTCTCACGAATGTCTTTTTGAACTACTGAAGTGGCTGACGCAGAAAGTGCGAGAACAGGAACATCGGGAAAATAGTCACGCAGTTCTGCAATATGAAGATACGCCGGCCTGAAATCATAACCCCATTGTGAAATGCAATGTGCTTCATCTACTGCAATCAGATTCACTTTTATTAACGGCAAAAATTCTAAAAACAATTCTGTTTGCAACCGTTCAGGAGAAACATACAAAAATTTAAAATTGCCATAAGCTGCGTTTTGCAAAGTCTTTTTCACTTCGATAAAACTCATCCCGGAATAAATAGAAAGCGCAGGAATACCTTTCTTTTTCAAATTCAAAACCTGGTCTTTCATCAGCGCAATCAACGGGCTTATTACAAGGCACAATCCATCGTTTAACAAAGACGGAACCTGAAAACAAACTGACTTTCCGCCGCCGGTGGGTAATAAAGCAAGCGTATCATTACCGGCTAAAACAGAATCAATAATTTCTGCCTGAAGAGGCCGGAATGTATCATATCCCCAATATTTTTTTAAAACTTTGAGCGGTTCTATCATCAAATTTGAAAGTAAGTTGTAAACTTGAAATTAAGTAATTCGAAATAAGAATAAGAAATGTTCAGAAATAGAAAATTTAATTATCATTGTTTTTTCCAACAATTTGACAAGCGATTATTTTCAAATTTCCTTATACATTAAATTTACAAAATGATTGAAATGGAAATCTATTTCGATTTTAATGAAATAGAAAAAACCGCAAAAAAATTTTTAGGTGCTACCACCGGTTATAAAGTATTTGCTTTTTCCGGCGATTTGGGCGCTGGTAAAACCACATTCATCAGTGCAGTCTGCAAAGAATTGAATGTTGCTGAAGCTGTTACCAGTCCAACCTATTCCATCATTCAGGAATATAAAACAATTGATAACAAACCCATTTTTCACATTGATCTTTATCGTATCAAAAGTAAACAGGAAGCGATAGATGCAGGAGTTGAAGATTGCCTTCTGAGTAATGACACTTGTATGGTGGAATGGCCTGAAAAAGCACCGGAGATTTTCCCCGAAAATACGCTTTATTCAAAGATGGAAATTCTTTCTGAAACGAAACGGAAATTGATCATAAAATTACCGGTATAAAAATTTATATTTATATAACTATTAATAGTAAATATTTTAAATGGCAACTTCAAAACCTTTTGTTTCATCTTCCTTTACTTATGAAACCTTAGAAGAAACACTGGATGTCAAACCTAAAGGTGCAGACTTATTTATCGGAATCCCACGCGAAACTTCTTTTCAGGAAAACAGGATTGCGCTTACTCCTGAAGCAGTAGCAGTACTTGTTGCAAACGGCCATCGTGTAGTTATGGAAAGCAAAGCCGGCGAAGGCGCGAGTTATTCTGACAAAGATTATAGTGATGCGGGCGCTAAAATTGCTGGTAAAAAAGAAGTTTTTGAATGCGATATTTTGGTAAAAAGCGCGCCCGTTTGCGAAGCTGAAATTGATTTATTAAAACCGAATCAATTCGTCATTTCTCCTATTCACATTACAGCAATGAAGCGTGGAATTTTAGAGAAAATGATGCAGAAAAAAATAACAGCCCTAAGCTTTGAAAATTTGAAAGATGATAGCGGACATAACCCCATTGTGAGGAGCATGAGTGAAATTGCAGGGAGCGCGGTGATGCTTATCGCCGGTCAGTATTTAAGTAATGCCAATCATGGTAAAGGTGTTTTGGTTGGAGGTATCTCAGGTATTCCACCTACAAAAGTAATTATCATCGGAGCCGGTATTGTTGGTGAACAAGCTGCAAGAACAGCATTGGCAATGGGTGCCAGTATTAAAATTTTTGATAATAGCATTTACCGGTTAAAGCGGTTGCAAAATAATATTGGAATGCGTTTGTTCACCTCGGTTATAGAGCCGGGAATTCTTTCGAAACAATTAAAAACGTGTGATGTGGCAGTTGGTGCTTTAGCCGCTTCAGGCGGAAGAACGCCTCTTGTTGTAACCGAAGAAATGGTAAGTAAAATGCGGCCCGGAAGTGTGATAGTTGATGTTAGCATTGACCATGGAGGATGTTTTGAAACTTCAAAAATCACTTCGCATACTTCGCCGGTTTTTAAAAAATATGATGTCATACATTATTGTGTTCCAAATATTCCAAGCGGCTTTGCAAGAACAGCCTCACAGGCGATAAGTAATGTATTAATGCCCTTATTGCTTGAAATGGCTGATGACGGGGGATTTGAGAACCTTGTTTGGTATAAAATAAATATTCGCAGTGGCATCTATTTATTCAAAGGCGCACTTACTAATTTTCATTTGAGTCAAAGATTCGATCTGAAATTTACTGACTTGAATTTATTGATCGCGAGCAGGCGATAAAACTTTTTTGCTATTTCACAAATAAAAAGAAAATAAAAATTACCGGAATTTATTTATTTACTGTTGTTCTTTCGATTCGATTTAAACATCTCTTTCCTGCGCACGCAACCATCGTTCAGGGATCTGATTGCTGCTAGCAAATAAATAATCTTTATAACTGCAGGCAATCATTTTTTTATCCGGCATTTGCATCCACCACCTGCCGGTTTTTTTGCTTTGCAAAAAAACAGTGTCAACTTCTGCAAAAGCTGTATGATATTCATTAAAGTTCTGACGCTCATTTAATGCAGATTCCTGACGGCTCCTGTTTTTACCGTCAATAAAATACCAAAGCATCTGTGCTATTTGCAAGGCAGTCAGTCGATTTGAATCCTTGGAGGCATCAAATCCATAGATACCAATTGAAGAAACTGAAGGGCTCATACCGGCATAACGGATAAGCGTACATGCTTCTTCACCGGTTAAACCATTGGGGCTGCAATCGCTTGCAGGAGCATCACTATGCTTAACAGCAGCAATATCAAAACTGAACATATCCGAATTGCGGATAACCGGCTCCATTTCAGATAATTCTTCTTTCACATTTCCTACACGAAAGCAATCAAACCGAAGTTTATCCATTGTTTCTAACATTCCTGGATGAACAAAATAACTCTGGAATCCAATGTGATTATAATGCCGCACCATATTTGGTTCACTGGTAAGCATTTCCATTAAGAAATTTTCGCTTCGCAAAGGGGATTCACTTCTTAGGTCTATTGTTGCATCTACAATAGTCGCGTCAATTATTTGGTTCAATTCTTTATAAGCAAAATATTGGGCTAAAGTATTATCATGCGAGCCGCCAATAATTACGACGGTTTTCTTTAGCTCAAGAAGTTCTTTTAAAACAATGGTTAATGCGGCATAACTATCACTTAAAGATGAACCAGTTCGTATATTACCAATATCAGCGATTGAAATTTCTTTATGCCAATAATGTAACCTGTAAAAACTCTCTCGTACCCCATCAGCAGCGCTTTGTGTTACATTCGTTCCGCTTCCTCTGAATTCATTTATCCCAACAATAACAATATCAATATTAGTCAGGTCAGGGATTTCATTTTCATACAATTTTATCACATTTCCAACCTGACTGTCATTGTAAGCAGTATCAGCACTAATTTCGGCAGGATTTAATGGAGTTAAAAATTCGTTTAAGTCGTATGTCAAATTTTATTTTTTTTTGACAAACCTACCAATAAATGCAGAAAAGACGGTAAGCAAATAATTATCTTTCTCCAGCTCGGTAAAACTGTATCTAAATCCTCTTTAGCTTATTTTTGCATCTATGGAAAATCTGCTTACGCAAATCAACAATTTAAGAGAAGAGATCACTAATTTTTCCTCAACAGATAAGAATCCTGCTGAGGTATTTCGTATTCAATTTATTGGGTCGAACGGGTCATTAAAGTCACTGATGAGTGAAATGAGAAATGTCCCCGCGGAAAATAAAAAAGAAATGGGGAAGGCGTTGAATGAATTAAAATTATTTGCAGAAAATAAATACGAGGAATTAAAGAAGACCAGCAACAACACACAACCGGCCACCGAAAACAAAATCGATTTGTCTTTGCCTGGTGATGCTTTGCCAGTTGGTTCAAGGCATCCCATAAGCATTGTAAGAAATAAAATTGTTTCAATTTTTCAGCGGCTTGGTTTTGCTGTTGCTGAAGGCCCGGAAATTGAAGATGACTGGCACAATTTTACAGCACTTAATTTACCCGAAAACCACCCCGCGCGTGATATGCAGGATACATTTTATGTTTCACAAGATCCCGCGTGGATGCTTCGCACACACACAAGCAGTGTACAAGTTCGTGAAATGGAAAAAGGAATTTTACCGATAAGGATTATTTGCCCCGGACGCGTTTATAGAAATGAAACCATCAGCGCAAGAGCGCATTGTTTTTTTCACCAGGTAGAAGGTTTATATATTGCCGAAAATGTTTCGTTTGCTGATTTAAAACAAACCCTCTATTTCTTTGTGCAGGAAATGTTTGGTAAAGAAATGAAAGTACGTTTTCGCCCTTCTTATTTCCCTTTTACAGAACCAAGTGCAGAGATGGATATTTCATGTCTTATCTGTGGGGGAAGTGGCTGTAATGTCTGCAAACACACGGGTTGGGTAGAAATTTTAGGGTGTGGCATGGTTCATCCAAATGTATTGACAAACTGCGGAATTGATCCAAATAAATATTCCGGATTTGCTTTTGGAATGGGAATTGAAAGAATTACAATGCTGAAATACCAGATAAAAGATTTAAGGATCTTCAGTGAAAATGATTTGAGGTTTTTGAAACAGTTTGAAAGCGCAGTGTAGTTACATCATTCATATATTTATCTCAAAGTAAAATTCATTTTTTATCTTTAAGAAAAGAATCAAGAATTTAAATATGTCAGCTGTCAAAAACAAAATCAAAAAGAATCATATCACAAGAATAAGAAGAACTAAAAGTTCAAAGCTTAAAGGCGTTGATACTTTAAAGTATTGCGGAAAAATTAAACTTAAAGAGGATCCGTTGGATATGCAAAATAAACTAAGGAATGAATGGCAATAAGTTCTTATTAGACACCAATATTATTTTATACATTCTGGCGGGAGAAAAATTATTGCTGAATATCTGCAGAATAAGATTCTTTATACTTCAATCATTTGTTAAATCGAATTATTCAGTTTCAAATCACTTTCAATAAACCAGGAAAAAGAAATAAAAAAGTTTTTAAAAGAATTTCAAATTGTTTCAATTAATGAAGTAATAAAAGATCTGACAATTCAGCTTCGGAAAAAATACTTGCTAAAAATTCCGGATGCTATTATTGCTGCCACATCTATCAGCTTTGAAATTCCGCTGGTTACCGCAGACAAAGGATTTAAAGCTCTTCCCGAATTAACTATTGATTTTTACAATAAAATAGCATGATAATAACAATTTGCGTTTGCGGAGCAGGAACAATGGGAAGCGGTATTGCACAAGTGGCGGCCCAAAGTGGTTTTGCTACGATCCTTTTCGATGTAGATAAAACTGTTCTTGAAAAAGCAAGCACATCGATTCAAAAGAATCTTGAATACCTGGTTGGTAAAAACAAAATTTCGCCGAAAGAAAAACAGGAAATTTTTAATCGCATAAAATTTACGAATGAAATAAAAGATTGCACTGCCTTTGTTATTATAGAAGCCATTGTTGAAATAGAAAAAGCTAAAATTTCTTTGTTCTCTGAGCTGGCAAATTACAACAATGAAGAAGTGATTTTTGCAACCAATACTTCGTCTCTTTCTGTTTCAGCCATACAGGAAAAAATTCCTTTTCCTCAAAGAGTTATTGGAATGCATTTTTTCAATCCAGCTTATATTATGAAACTCGTAGAAGTGGTAAAAGGCACACAGACAAACGATGAAGTAGTAAGCGCTCTGTTTGATATCTGCCAAAAAATGGGCAAGACGCCTGTCTTATGTGAAGATTCTCCAGGCTTTATTGTGAACCGTGTTGCGCGGCATTATTATCTTGAATCTTTAAAAATTGTTGAAGAAGGAGTAGCCTCATTTGAAGAAGTGGATAAAATTATAGAAGCTACAGGTTTTAAAATGGGTCCTTTTAAATTGATGGACCTGATTGGTTTGGATATTAATCTTACAGTTACAGAAGGCCTTTACCATTCTTTTAATCAAGCTCCTCGTTTTGCTCCGTCTCCATTGCAAATAGAAAAAGTAAAAAATAATTTGTTAGGCAAAAAAACCGGTGAAGGTTTCTACAAATACCAATAAGAGTTACAATAAATAATTACATTGCTCAAATAATTGGAAATTGAAATGGTTGCGGAAAATTTCACCGAAAAAAATAGGAGCGAAAAAAAAATTCTGGTTACCGGTGGCGCTGGAATTGTCGGAAGTGAATTAATAAAGCAATTACTTGACGCCGGAGAAAAAGTAGTAGCAATAAGTCATTTAACACCCATTTCTATTTCTCATCCATCTCTTGAAGTTGTGCAATGCGATATTCTCGATGTGACAGCACTTGAAGAAAGAATGCAAGACATTTCTTATGTCTATCACTGTGCCGCTTTGGTTTCTTATGATCCGAAAGACAAACAACAACTTTTAAAAATAAATATTGAAGGAACTGCCAATATTGTAAATGCATGCATTAATGCAGGAGTTGAGAAACTGGTACACGTGAGTTCTGTAGCTGCTTTGGGAAGAATCAGGACAGAAGAAATGGTTACAGAAAAAATGAACTGGACAGAAGAAACGAGCAACAGTATTTATGGAAAATCAAAATATTTTGGCGAAATTGAAGTATGGCGGGGAATAGGAGAAGGTTTAAAAGCGGTAATTGTAAATCCGAGTTTAATACTCGGTGGCGATAGTTGGGAGAACAGTTCCTCTGCAATTTTTAAAAATGTATATAATGAATTTCCCTGGTACACAAATGGCGTTTCAGGCTTTGTGGATGTAAGAGATGTTGCCCGCGCAATGATCCTGTTAATGAATAGCAAAATTAGTGCACAACGCTTTATTTTAAATGGAGAGAATCTATCTTACAAAGAAATATTTTCTTTGATAGCAAAAGGTTTTGACAAAAAACCGCCTTCAAAAAAAGTAACTCCTTTCTTAGCAGAAGTGGTTTGGAGAATGGAAGCAGTAAAAAGTTGGTTCACAGGCAAAAAACATTTGCTTACAAAAGAAACAGCCAGAACAGCGCAGGCAAAAGTATATTTCGATAATAAAAAGATTTTAGAAGCGCTCCCGGAATTTCATTTTACGAATATCAAAAATACTATTGAATATACGTGCGAAAGGATGAAAGAAAAGTACCAGCTCAAATGAAAATAATCCACTCTTATGAATAGCAATACACAGATCCTTTTTGTAGCCATTTTTATTTTTATCCTTTCTTATTTTGTAATTCCGAACAGGCTTTTCTCCCAAAGTTCTTATTTCCTGGTAAAGGGAAAAGTAGTGGACAAAACGACACAGGAACCATTGGCAGGTGCGTCTGTATTTGCACAAAATACTACGATTGGTGAAGCAACTGATTCCACAGGGAATTTTAGTATATGGCTTCCAAAAGGTGGTTATTCTTTGGCTACGACTTTTACAGGTTATCAAACAGAAACAATCCGTATAAACAGTTCTTCTGAGAATGATAGTTTGCTTTTCGAACTAGATCCGGAAATAAAATCACTTGAAACTGTTACCATTTCTATCAGTAATGAAGTAAAAGATGGATGGGAAAAGTATGGGACTTTTTTTACCAATAATTTTATTGGACAAACAAATTTTTCAAAATTATGTTTTATCAAAAACCCGGAAGTGCTTCATTTTTATTTCAATCAAAAAAGAAACTCTTTAAAAGTTTTAGCAAAAGAACCTTTGGTGGTTGATAATTTTGCTTTAGGATATACTTTAAAGTTTGCGATAGATTCTTTTACCAATAATTACAATTCCGGAACTAATCTCTTCATTGGTTATCCCCTGTTTACTGAAATGAAAGGAACTCCTGATCAGCAAAAAATGTGGGAAGCAAATCGTGCTATAGCGTACAAAGGTTCTTTACTTCAATTTATGAGAAGCCTTTATTCGGCTACGTTAGAAGAGAATGGATTTGAAATTCAGTTTATCGTAAATACTAATGGGGAAGATTACACAATCAAACTGGGAAATGTTTATGGAGCTTTAAATTACAAAAAAGACGACAGCACAAAAACGGTTGAATTTTATCCAAATCAAAGCGAAGTTGCATTGATCTACAAAAATGCACATCCCGAAAAAAGCTATACAGATATCGACTCCACAGCCAGGAAAAATTTTCAGTTATCTACTTTGATATTTCCAAAAGGAGAAAAGTTTTACATTGATGAAAACGGCTATTTCTATGAGCAGGAAGATCTTGTGACCAACGGTTATCTTGGTTTTAAGAAAATTGGCGATATGCTTCCATATGACTACGAGTCTCAGGAAGAACAGTTGTAAACTTTTGGTTAGAATTAAAAACATTCCCTTACTATTCTGTGAGTAATACCGGGCAACAGCGGTTTTTATTACCAGCCCGGCAATGATCATTTCAAAAAAGTTTCTATTTGTTTTTCAGCACAACATTCGCGGCGGGGTGGTTATAAAGTAACTGCATGGGGAAAAGATTCATCATTACAGGAAATGAAAAAACCGATAACAGTTAAATAGGTATATGGCATATAGATTGCACTTTACAGGGAAATACAATTTGATAACTTTTAAATAAATGATTTATGTCAAACAATGAAAGCTTTGGTAATAAAGTAAAAGATGCGGCAGATAATGCAGGCACAAAAGTAGAAAACGCAGCCAGGGATGTAAAAACTAATGTAAAAAACGCAGTTAACAGTGCTGGCAATGAAGCGGATAAAGCTGCTAATGATGCTAAAGCAGAGAATGGTAACATCTTTGACAAAGCCGGCGCCAAAATAAAAAATACGGCTGATGATGTAAAAACGTCATCTGAAAATGCAGCAAGAAATGCAAAAAATGAATCTAAAGACGCTGCCAATAACGCAGAAAACGAAGCGAGAAAAGCTTCACGGGATAATGGATAAATGAAAAGAAAATGCATTAAAAAAGCCAGGCAAATCGTCCTGGCTTTTTTTACTTCAAGCTATACATTGAAGCTGCGTATATAAAATCTTCCTGCTTCATTTCTTACCTTTACAAAAATTAAAGAATATGAAAGCTTTTTTAGGAATAGGATTATTGGGCGAAGGTTTTGTAAGAGCAATGCTGAGCAAAGGCGAGAAAGTGCAGGTATGGAACCGTACAGCTTCTAAAGCAAAAGACCTGGAACAATATGGTGCTAAAGCGTTTGAAAATATTGAAGACGCAGTTCGCAATGCAGATGTGGTTCACCTTGCATTGAAAGATGACGCCACGGTAGATGATGCATTGCAAAAAGCCAAACCGGGACTTAAACCTGCAGCCATTATTATCGATCATACAACCACCCTGGTGGAAGGAGCAAAAAAAAGAACTGAAGAATGGAGAAGCAAAGGTTTTCCCTACCAACATGCGCCGGTATTTATGGGGCCTGCAAATGCCCTTGAAAGCACAGGTTATATGTTAGTTTCCGGCGATCAAAATCTTATAAAAAAATTGGAACCGCAATTATCTGCTATGACGGGAAAACTGATAAACTTTGGTGAAGAAACGGGTAAAGCTGCAGCAATGAAACTTGCAGGAAATCTTTTTCTTGTAGCCTTTACCGCTGGTATTGCAGATACACTTTCTTTTGCTGATATAACTGGTATTTCTGTTGACGACCTTTCAAAATTGTTTGGTGAATGGAATCCTGGCGCAGCATTACCTCAACGATTGAAACGAATGACCAGTGAAGATTTCTCCACTCCATCATGGAGGCTGGAAATGGCAAGAAAAGATACAGGCCTCTTTATAGAAGAAGCCAAACAAAAAGGAAAAAAGCTACATGTAATTCCTGCTGTTGCTTCTTTGATGGATGAATGGATTGAAAAAGGTTATGGCAAGGAAGATTGGACGATCATCGGAAAGGTGCAATAGTAAGTAATTGGTTTTTGAAGAGAAAATGTATTTGCCATCAAATGAATTAATTGAAGAAGGATACGTTTTTGAAAAGTTTTGGGTAAAATTATTTTATTGTAAACAAACAAATTTCCATGATTTTAATTTTTTAGAAGTCATAAAATACTAATACCGGCAACACAACCATAAAGATTCTATAAAATAAAGTAATAGCATTAAAGCCTTATAAAGCAGGCAGAAAGAAGTTGTAAATTGCATAGGTTTTAAACCTTATCAATATGAATATAGGAATTGTCTGTTACCCTACCTTCGGCGGAAGCGGCGTGTTAGCAACAGAATTGGGCAAAGCTTTGGCAGAAAAAGGACATAATATCCATTTTATTTCATACCAGCAACCTGTTAGGCTTGGAAGTTTTCATACGAATATATTTTACCATGAAGTAAGTGTTCCTACGTATCCCCTTTTTGATTATCCTCCTTACGAAACCGCCTTGGCAAGTACGATGGTGGATGTTATCACCAATCAAAAAATAGATCTTTTGCATGTTCACTATGCAATTCCACATGCTTCAGCCGCTTATATGGCGCGGCAAATTCTTCTAAAAGAAGGAATAGATATTCCCGTTATTACTACCCTTCACGGGACAGATATTACCCTGGTTGGAAGAGACAAAACTTATTCACCAGTCGTTACCTTTTCAATGAATGAAAGTACGGCGGTTACTGCCGTTTCAAAAAATTTGCGTGATGAAACTTACAGTAACTTCAAGATGGAAAAGGAGATAGAGGTGATCTATAATTTTGTAGATTCAAAGCGGTTCAATAAAAAACCAATCACTCCTTTTAAGCAATTGATTGCTCCTAATAATGAAAGGATTTTATTGCATGCATCTAATTTCAGGAAAATCAAGAGAGTCTCGGATGTGGTGCATATTTTTGAAAAGGTAAATAAAGTAATTCCTTCAAAATTATTATTTGTGGGTGATGGCCCTGATCGTTCTTTCATTGAAGATCTTTGCCGCAAAACATGCGCAAAGACAGACATAAGGTTTCTGGGAAGGCAGGAGCAAATGGAAGAGATACTTGCTATCTCGGATCTTTTTTTATTGCCGAGCGAATACGAAAGTTTTGGGCTGGTTGCCCTGGAAGCTATGGCAGCCCAGGTTCCTGTAATTTCAACAAACGTTGGTGGCCTGCCGGAAATAAATATTGACGGCGTTACGGGTTTTACAAGCAACGTGGGGGATATCAGTGACATGAGCAACAATATTATTCATATCCTTTCTGATGAAAAAGCATATGCTAAAATGAAAAAGCAAGCTTTGGCCCAGGCAATGAAATTTGATATTCACAACATCGTTCCTCAATATGAATATCTCTATAAAAGAGTGTTGGAAAAAATTAAGCCCCAGGAAACGGTAGAATAAGAGTTTGAAACTTTATAAAAAATGACCAACCGACAGATATTTTTAAATAATATCGGCCAAACTTCTGCTAACCCGCTCGCATTGGAAATTGTAAAAGCAAGTGGCTGTAAACTTTACGATATTAATGATAAAGAATATATTGATCTCATAGGCGGAATAAGTGTTTGTAATATTGGCCATGCGAATAAAAAAGTAATTGAAGCTATCACGCAACAGGCTGAAAATTTTATGCATGTAATGGTAAACGGCGAACTGGTTTTATCGCCGCAAACCGCCTATGCAAAAACGCTTACAAATAATTTACCTCCATCACTTAATTCAGTTTTTTTTACTGCATCCGGCACAGAAGCTACTGAGGGCGCAATGAAACTGGCGAAACGGTTTACAGGAAGATCACAAATTGTTGCATTTAAAAATTCTTATCACGGAAGCACCCAAGGATCATTAAGTATTATAGGCGATGAATATTGGAGGAATGCTTTTCGTCCTTTATTGCCCGGAATTTTTCACGTTAATTTCAATTCTTTTGAAGCGCTTGAATCTATAACGTCAGAAACAGCATGTGTAATTGCAGAAACCATACAGGCAGAAGCAGGCGTGATTGTTCCGGATAAAAAATGGCTACAGGCGCTGCGCAAAAAATGTACTGAAACTGGTTCACTTTTGGTTTTAGATGAGATTCAGTGCGGGTTTGGACGAAACGGAAGTCTTTGGGCTTTTGAACAATTTGATGTGATACCAGACATATTACTTTTAGGAAAAGCTTTGGGTGGAGGAATGCCTTTAGGCGCTTTTATTGCTGATAAAAAAATCATGGATTCCTTAACTAATAATCCTGTTCTCGGCCATATCAATACTTTCGGTGGACATCCGGTTTGTTGCGCTGCCGGGCTTACTGCTTTGCAGGTTTTGTTGGAAGAAAAAATGATTGAAAAAGTTTTTGAAAAAGAAAAATTATTTCTTGAACATCTGAAAGATGTAAGCAATATCAAAAAATTAAGGAGCCACGGACTGATGATGGCACTTGAGTTTGAGAGCTTTGAGCAAAACAAAAAAGTGATTGACGGATTGTTAGAGGAAGGTATTTTTACAGATTGGTTTTTATTTGCATCTCAATGTTTAAGAATCGTTCCTCCACTTATTATTTCTGAAGATGAAATCCTGCGGGCTTGTGATGCAATAAGGAAAGTGGTTTCTCATTTGTAAAAAAAAACATCAAAATATTATGCGAGTTATAAAATCCTTTGGGTGGGCATTCAATGGTTTGAAAGATTGCATTCTACACGAAAAAAATTTCAGGATTCAATATCTACTTGCATTAGCCGTAGTTATTGCCGGAGTATTTTTAAAAATTTCTTCTACCGAATGGACAACTATTCTCCTATGTTTCGGCTTGGTATTGTCCTTTGAGATTATCAACTCAGCAATTGAGAAACTTTGTGATCTTGTTTCTCCAGATTTTAATCTTACTATAAAAAAAGTAAAAGATATGTCAGCCTCGGCGGTTTTGCTTTCCGCTATTATTACTTTTATTATTGGTTGTATTATTTTTCTGCCAAAAATTTATGTTTTAATTTTTTAATTTTTCATTCAAAAGGCAAATTAAAAATTCGAAAAATAAGTCAGTTTACTATAAAAAACCCAGGGGAATTTTTCACTGCGTAAGTTTTTTAAAATATTTATTTTTAAAAATCCAATCCCATGCTGAAATAATAAATAGGTTTTCCACGGAAGAACCCATTCATTGGCCAGCCTGCATCAAATTTCAGAAAGTATCCTAACAATGTACTTCTTGCACCAAAGCCATAGCCGCCAAGAAAAGGACCAATACCCGGCGCTTTCAAATTCACAGAAACGGTTGGATTTGAAGGATCCTGGTAGGTGATAGAAGGCCTCCCGATCTTATCGTAAGCGCCATTCCAGGCTGTCCCAAGATCTATGAATTGTATTAACTGAAAATTTCTGACAAAGGCATTATTAATCGGTTTATCTAAGAAAGTAGTAAATACCGGTAGTCTAAATTCACTGTTGATGACAGTCGCGTTATTTCCATTAGCCGCATTTTGAATGAATCCGCGAAGGTTAACAGCCAATGATTGAAAAGCATAATTCTGATCAGGAGCCGGCTGATTGGCGGGATTAAAATACCGGTAAGTGGTTTTCCCGTTTACGTTTTTTTCATTACCTCCAAACATGAACCAGTTATCAATACCTCCGAGGTAATAAATTAATTTCTGGTTCCCCCAACTGAAATCTCCTGCTACCCTTCCGGCCCAGATAAAGTTTCGATAAATTGGATAATACGCTCTTGCATCAAAGCCAAAGTTGAAAGTATTACGCCCCACCTGCCCAAGTGGTGTATTGAGTTGCGTGTTAAAATCCATATAGGCTTTGTAGCGGATACCATCCCAGATATTCTGAGCCGGGTTTATTGTATTGTCATATACATATTCCAAATGCATAAGGCCATAAGTGGTGGAAAAAGCACTGCTATAAAGCGAAATCGGGTCAATACCGGTCTCAATTATTTTATCTTTTCTTACACCGATATTCAGCCGAAGGCTTCTTATTTCGTCAAATGGATATGAAACGCTTCCCTGGTAAAGATTAGAAATAAGTTTTCCGGGATAATATCCGCCGGTGGTATCGCCAAAAGATATTGACTGAACATTGCGATAATACATCAAGCCCCAGTCAACTCTTTTTCTAAGATTTGAGAACTGGAAAATCCAATCGTTGTCTTTTAAATTTGAAGATAACCTGAAGCCTCCTGAAATTTTAATATCCTCCATTATATCAGCGGTTCCAAGGTTAATAATTCCATTTAAACCGTTATTGCTCGACAGTGTTATCGGTCCTGATACCGCCGGTATAAGTCTGGTATTTTGTTCCTAAAACATTGTTATTAAAACCTGCCACTACATAATCTGCCTCATACTTTAAAGGTTTGTATGGATATAACCGCGCCGTTGCCAATACCAGCGATTGGTCAGGTTGTTCCTGGTTATTCAATTCCGCTATTTTGGCACTGTCTTTTTTTTCTGGTTTAAATTCATGCTGAAAAACATCTTCCTCTTGCAAGACAGGCGCCGACGCTTCGATTTCTTCTGCTGAATTCGGCCGCTTTTAGCCATTACTTCTTTCATATAAGTAGTTGCCCTTGCGGTTACATTTCTTCGTTTCAATGCATTTTCATCTATCCTCAATTTATAAAGAATTTTATCATCGCCTTGTCTCGTAACTTCGCTTACCTGGTGATTCTCACCCGCTTCTTTGCTTTCTAAAATACTACTGGCATAGTTGCTCAAGGGAAAAGAATAAGCTGAATCCTTTGAAATAGCGACAACTGCTATCGAATCAACATCTTTTTTGTTATAAACTTTTAAAACAGAATCAATTTCCGGAATATCTGGATTTCTGAGAATTTCATCACCGATAAGTACCAAAGTATCGACACCTGTGGTGCGTGTGGTAAAAAATGCTGCATAACGATTTACAATTCCGCTCATGTCACTTAAGAAAGTGAAATAGGCATCACTGTATGGAGAAGGATTCCGGGCATCTCCAAATTTCAATTTGGTCAGTTGAGAAATCTGGTTAAGGCCTGGCCTGCCAGCTTCAAAATTGGTAACCAGGAAAATATTATACCGGTTATTCATTAAGGAGGTATCACCGCCTTTTGCAGCAGCGGAAGGTCTGTTACTGGAAAAAATAATTCCGCTTTTATTTGGCAAATTAATATAGGAAGGATCAAGATCATCATATACATCATCGGTTACCTGTTTTACAGTTCCATGCGCAACATCATAAGTATAAATATCTGAATGGCCGTTTTTTACAGCGCTAAAAAGTAATGTTTGACTGGTGACCATATATTTCATATCCTGTACCTGATCAAACACATCGGTAATATCCCTGTTGATTGTCTTTCCTTTTGTAAGTACATCATATACAAAAAGCATCAGTCTTCCGCTTTTTTCATAAAGAACAGAAAGTCTCTGGCCTTTTGGATCCCATGCCATCATAGGGTAGTTTGGATTTATTGAATTCTCCTGTGTTTTTACCCCAAACTTTAAGAGTGTTTTATCTTCACCATCTTCATCCAATATCAAACTATATTTTCCTTTCTTATATTGAACTACGGCAAAAGAACCGTTGCGCTTATTAGGATTTACATTAAAATGAAAATAATCTACTCTTTTGCCCACTGTATAATCAGTGATTTCGTAACCTTTAGGATAATTTTTTCGATGCGAAATATCATTTTCATATTTATCTTCCTCATATTGCATAAAATTGGCCAGCAAATCTTTAAACCTTCTTACTTTGGTTACCTGTTGTGTAGCACGTTTCAAACTTTTATAAACTCTTGCCAAATACAACAGGTAAGAAGTGTTTTCTTTTTTATATTTTTCTTCGATATAATACCAAAAAGCATGGCCAGCAAGTAAAGGCCTGTCAAAAGCCAACTGGTAAAAATTATTGTATTTGCCGCTAAGAATTTGATTTTTTAGATCATCGTCAAGCTGTGGACTCCAGTTTTCACCTACATAAGCGACGTATCCATCGATTAGCCATTGAGGGAGATCAAGTAAAGCGGCGTTTCCTGCTACTTCTCCAAGGTCTTCTCCAAATAAAATATTCTGGACCAGGATCGACGCAATACCTTCACGTATCTGCCGCCGAAGATCCGCATGGCTTCCATTAAAATAAACGATCATTTTATTATTGACCAACTTTGTAACACCACCTGCATTTTGCCAATCCTGGCCAAGCCCGATATTGCTTTGCTTCATCTCATCAAAAGTGTTGTAGATGATTATATTGGCTCGGCGTTGTAAATTATATTCTACAAATTTTTCAATCCCCGGAAGTTCCTGTTCTGCAGCCTGTGCTACAAATTTTGCCAGTTCCTGGCCATTTTGATGGAAATAAGAATTAAAATTTACCGTCTGATAATATTGCCATTTAAACTTCTTGAATTGTAAACGGTTCTTGCCATATTCAACTGTACTCACCTGAGCATTTGCAAAACCTGCCACCAATAAAAAAAGGAAAAACAGAACTATTTTTTTGTACTTTAGTTTCTTGTAATCTCGCATTTGCTTTACATTATATCGCCTAAAATTAAACGTTTCGTATTAATCAATAAAATGAATTTGATGGGTTTTCAATAATATACTTATGTTTCAAATAAAAACTTTCACTTTTAATCCTGTGCAGGAAAATACCTATGTGCTCTACAATGAACAAGATGAATGTATCATAATAGATCCCGGCTGCTATTTTGATGCCGAAAAGGAAGAGCTAAAATCTTTTATAATTAGCCACAAATTAAAGCCCAAACTTTTATTGAATACACACTGCCACCTCGATCATGTATTTGGCAATAAATTTATTGCAGAAGAATTTAAATTAACGTTAAATAGTCATGAACTGGAAAAAGAAATTCTTGAAATGGCACCAGCCTCGGGTTTAATGTTCAATCTTCCTTTTGATAATTACATCGGCAAAGTGGAATATTTAAAAGAAGGTGATTTTATTTCTTTGGGAGATGACAAACTTGAAGTAATTCATGCTCCGGGCCACTCGCCGGGAAGCGTTTGTTTTTATTGTGAAAAACAACATTTTATGATTGGTGGCGATGTGCTTTTTCAAAACAGTATCGGCCGCACTGATCTTCCATATGGGAGCCATGAAGATCTTTTGAAAAATATAAAAGAAAAACTTTTCAAACTACCCGTAAATGTAAAAGTTTATCCGGGCCATGGCTCTCCAACTACCATTGGAGAAGAGATAAAAGAAAACCCTTTTCTGCAATAAAAAATTATCCGTTTATATATTTTCTACTACAGTAAACCGGCAAAAAACGGTAATTTTTATTTCATTATCGTTAAGAATTTCCGGCAAACAATTCAGCAAAATATTTATGAAAATAAGGAATGGAATGCGT
>CAWFFT010000069.1:0-72068 GCA_963815085.1 uncultured Chitinophagaceae bacterium
CAAATACATAAAAATGATAACCTTGGGAACAATGCCAATAATTCTTTGTGAATCTCTATTTTCATAGAGATTCGTCACTCCATCAGAGGTATAAAACGAAGTATCTTCTTTCCCGCTAAGATTTTATAATCGTGGATTCTGTTTTACCGATGTATTTTTTTGCTAAAAGTAAAAATTCTTGTGAAAACAGAATACGTTTCTTGGTAGTGGGATTTTCAATCGAACTTACTGAATCACTTTTTTCATCAAACGAATTACCATCGAGTTTCTGATCTAGATGGGACGCTTGCTTCTTTTCTATTTGAATCAGGATTAAATGAAGAAGCACGACTAGGACCCTATCTGTACTGGTGTCTGTGGTTGGTTCCATGGTGCTTGTTGAATCTATGGTTGTTGAGTCTGTGGTTATTGTAGATAAGTTTGCATTTTTATTTTGGTCAGCAAAGTAGATAAATATACCATTAAGGCTATTGTTACAATAAAAATACTAAGAATAGCTGTTGAGAAAGATTTTTCTTCTATTGAAGATACTTTGCCATTTGTAATATTAAAACCTTTGAGTTTGTCATTTTTACAAATGAGTAATAGCCATCCAGCAGCATATTTCTCATTAATTAAAACAGAATCGCCAACAGATAAGTTTTCATTTTTTGATCGTGAATAAAATAGGCCCCGATTCGTATTTAATTCTAATGTTATATAATAATTCTTTACTCTACCATCCTCAATCTCATAACTTTTGTTGCTTCCTATTTTAAAAGACAACGTAGCCTTATTTAAATTTTCATCATAAAAATTTGAATCAGGATTTAAACCTATATCATTGGGATCTAAATAATAAAATAATCCATCTGGATGGTTTAATTTTTTAAGCTTTTGATGAGCTGTTAGTAGGTTTTTTAAATATTTTTCTACATCTAAATCCGGAATCTCTTTTCATCAATTAACATCCAAGGTTTATCAAAATTATTATCCGTTTGCAAAACCATAACTGATTTATCAAGAAAAGCATGTTTAGTAGAATCTTATCCAGACCACGGTCTATTAAAAGGCTCCCTGCACTTGGAATATATTTCCAATTTCCCATCTGAACCGATCCATTCAATGACATGATCAATGATCTATCTTTTGAAAAATGTAAGTGTGTTTGTCTCCCTTTTCATCAATATAAATCCAGGGCTTATCAACAAAATTTGCCAGATGATCTAAAGTAATTACTCAGTTGCTGTAGTTTAGGTAATAGGTTTTTGATGTATTGAAGCATAGTTTAAGGAATTGATAGATGATGTTTTGACTTTAGATGGAGATAATTGGCCGGAAACAAAATCTTTGTGAATTTAAGGAGAATTATCCCTATGGCAAATTCTCGCTTATAGATTTCTTTTAGGTGGTGAAAAATGAAACTCAAAAGAATATATTACAGGGATGATGAATTTTCAGATCAGAGTAGGGGATAAAATCAGAGAACTCCGTATTTCAAAAGATATGACACAAATGGAATTGGCTTTCAAATGCAATGACAAGGATTACTCACAAATTAACCGGGTTGAACTTGGGAAAGTCAACTTTTCAGTTTCCTATCTTTCCTTAATCGCACAAGCTCTTGAGGTGTCTCCGAAAAACTTTTACCGGACTAAACTCTAAAAATAGAAGCAGGATTTAAAACAAAATAGTACCAATTCATTAAGTTCTAAATCTTCATTTATTATGAAGCAATCGTAATTAATAATAAGATAGAATTGACGGTATATTTGTCAAAATAATTGTTCAAATTGAATTCGTTTGCTAAATATCTGGAGGTGCATCGGGAATGCAGGGTAGCAATACAGGAATTTAATCAAATTAAAAGTGGCAAGAGTGAAAGAAGTTTAGAGGAATCGGACCCGGAAATACAAAACTTTATATCAAAGAATAAGTTATGGTCCAGAAGGAATGCCTAATGTAGCCGATGCAAATATAGAAGGGATTCACTTTACCTATATCTCGCAATTTCATTCCATATTTAATAAAAGACAATATTATTTTATTGATGATTCAGATCAAACGATAAAATTTCTGAAAGTATAAAATCCACTTTACTTTTCAATAGTTTTTGAATTAAGGAGCTAAACAGTCTCAAAAGAAAGTGGGAAAGAAAATGGCTTCTAATTTCTAAGAAGTAACGTAAAGGGAACCGCTGTTAATAAAAGGAATTACATTTTCCACTATATCAGCCCATCATCCGCAAAACTAAAATATTGTCTTTCTATCGGAGAAAGGATAATGTGATCCAATACGGAGATATCAAAGTATTTGCGACCTTCTTTGATTTTCAAAGTGATTTCTTCATCACTCCTGCTCGGTTTTAGATTTCCGGAGGGATGGTTATGGGCTAAACATTATACCGGTAGTGGCAGTGGTAAGTGCAACAGATAAGATTAATCGCACATCGACCAAACATCCTGTAATACCGCCTTTTGATACAGGAAACACACCAAGTACGCGATTGGATTCTGTTCATATAGAGGACTACAAATTGCTCCTGAAGTCCTATCGTTTTTTCTTCAAAGAATTCTTTTAGGACCTGGTAAGCATCTAATGAACTTCTGATTATTGGTTTCGCGGAAATTGCAGGTCTATACGTAACCTTTATTCTGCTACCTTTTCTATTTCTTTCATGTTAAAAAATTAAATGTCCGGCAACCCATCTCCCTATGGGAAACAGACTACCGGACACGTTTAATAAAATCCACTCTATTCTGTGGAATGGTTTCTGAAAAAGTGATTTGTATACGGAAGATACTATAGGGCCACCAATGGGCTGTAACTCTATATAACAGCTTGTTTTGATCGTGAGGCATTATTTCTTCCACGATCACCCAAGTGTTCATCTTAAGAATAGTGGTGTCCTGTATGACCTGTACCCGGAATGGTACATACAGTTGCCTCATTTTTCCCTTTGGATTAATAATAAGGATGCTATTATGATCAATGTAATTGATTTGTGGTGGGCCCATTTTTGTCTAATTGTTATTTGTATTGTTTAATTGAAATACCAGCTTTCACTTCTTTCCTTCCAAAGCCCAGCGTAATCTGTTCAGTAAAATTATAAGCATTGACGCGCCTGTCTAAGAAAGCGATCAATATAACTGCTCTTATTGCTCCCCGTTAATAAATTATAAAGCTTCCACAAGTTAATATTTCCACAGAATCTCTACAGAAACTATGATCATTGTAATAGTCCTTGCAAATTGCGTTAATCTGCTGATCGCCAAAAAATATAGGTGTTATATCCGTTTTGAAGAATTTGGAAGGTGTTGATACATTCTACATTTCCTATTAACTGTGCAAACTGCATTTCGAGATAGCTATATTCGCTAGCTTTCCTAAGCGAATCATTTGATATTTCTCATTGTACTTTTCAATAAGGACCGAATAACACCCTTTAATTGGCCATTCGTTTTTACTCTTATTTCATTTGCATAGCCATCGCTCCAAACACACAAGTTGGAGCAACCTGGATTCTTAAATCCGATAAAAACTTTAAAGTGTTCATCACTTCCATTTTTGCTATAAAGATTATCCAATGCAAGGCTTTTACTCCACCAACAGTAAGTGACAAGTTATTACCATCAATCTCTCATTGAATGGAAGGTATTTCAATGATAAAAATCATCCTTTCATAATACAAGAGTCTTCTCCCACTCCTCAAGTTGATCAACCCGCTTATCTTTTGCCTCCGGAACTCTTCCCATAACGGGATGTGCTACACGAATTTCGGGTGCTAAGATTTATTCATTTCCAAATCCTTCTTATACAGATGATACCATTACATCAATAAAATCTGCATGAGATATCAGCGGTTCGTTATTAGCATAAACCGGGATGATATGTTTGTGTTTAATTTCATGCAGATTACCTTCGATGGTATTAGCTTCAATAAAAGAGCTTCGCTTAATAATACGTTGTTCTGTTATTATCTGTACAGGGTTTACTACCTGTTGATATATCCTGTGTTATTGTTTCAAGGTGTTCCATTTTGATTGATTTTTTGCTTAGCTAATTGTGTGGTTACTTCCTGGTTAATCAGGATGGATCTTTTCTGTTGTTCAAATTCAGGTTTTAGAGCTTCTTTAAATTGCGGATATTCCTGGTACAGATCCAGTAATTCTTTTATCGTTTTACATTCACCGTATAAGGTTCAGAAACTTCAAGGGGTTTGATATCTGCTCCCTGAATTACACCAATCAGAATATCTTTACCTGTCTGTATGTTTAATTCCGAATTCAGGTTTACCAAAAAAAATTTGTTCTATCTTTGAAGCTGTGGCATAAGTGCTTATGTTCAAATTCAAATTTACGGTTATTTCGTATTCCACTCACTGGTCTCTGTATTGATCTTTAAATCCGGCTTTTTCAGGAACCATTTTACCGTTCTTATTCTCTCATTCAAGCATACATAATCCTTGCTTTTTCTGTATAGTGGTAATAATATGGCATTGAGATTGAAGTATTGCTGTTTAAAATTGCTCATGCCGTGGGAGTGGCTTTTATGCCCAGATTGATAATGACTTCCCTGAAATGATGATTGATATTCTAATATTCCACCCTCGCCCTTCCGACTGGGTAATTGAATCTATCAATAATATTACTTCCATTCCTGCTTTCTCACAGATTTCAATAGCCTCAATATATCTTTCTGGTGTAAAAGGTGCACTTAGATTCAAAACATTATAATCACCCAAATGGGAATATAGTCGGTACTGAATGATTTTCAGTATCAATTATAGCCACCTTGTTCCAAGTCATTACATAATCCATTAGCAACTAGAAGTGCTGAGTAGGTTTTACCACTACCACTGAGGACTTGAAAGCCCTATTTTGATCTTGGCTCTTTTTCTGTGATGCTGTTTGTAATTTCATAAATAAATAGTTTAATTAAAATGATTATTTGAATTAATTGAATTCGTTATTTCTAACTGATTTAATTAAAAAAGGCAGCCCGTTTGAGCTGCCTTAATTTGCGTCTAATTAAAGACGTTAGGAATTTACCACAGAACCTTTCAAACTAAACATTTGGTCGGAATGGGTGAGAATGATTCCATCGGCTCTGTCTCCTCTGGTTGATAAACATATCGATGTGTAACTGAATGACCTCGCCGTTTCTGGCACTGTAATCGTAAGGGTCAGATTCTACCCTTACAATTGTCCCTGCCATTTTTGTTCCTATCAAACCTTTTGCAACTTCTTCGGTAAAGGTTGATGTAATTGAAGCTTTCCTCGCTGTTGCATAGAAATTTCCTGTTTCCAAGACTTTGGACCATTTCAAATCGCCCTGTAATTCGAAGAGCGATAAAATCTTTTTCGTCCTTTTCCTTTGGCAAGACAATAGCCCAGTAATTGTTACCATGTTTTTGTTTTTAATTGATTATAAAATAATTGATTAGAAGTTAGACACCCGCGAGTAGCAAGCGAACTTTCCTTAGATATAGCGGGGGGCTTAGGTTGATATGGACAACGCTTCCATACATATAAACCTCTTTTAAAATTTGAAAAAATTAAAATTTTGGGAATGCCGAATAGTTAATGCTATTAAGAGGTTAGTCCATTTTAGCCAAACAATCTTGAGAATTTCGGAAGATTATTACTTCTGTAACCAACTGAATCTTCCTTTTTGGGCATGTATTACATCTTCATCAAAAGATATGGTTGTAAATTGGAGTTATTAGTCAAATTAATGCTATTTACTTATAAGTGAAAGCGGAAGTCATCAATTTAGAATTTAGTAGCCAAAAGAGCATGATAACACGTGGACTTAGCGATGATATATCTATAATTATTTTGCTGATGAGTTTATTTAAGAATGCTAAGAGGGAATTATTGAAAAACTTATCCACATAAAAGGGTATGTACTAAATATGTACAATAAAAAAAGCGACCATGAATATTATTCATAATCGCTTGATGTTTAAGCTCCCCCTGTTGGACTTGAACCAACGACCCTCTGATTAACAGTCAGATGCTCTAACCAACTGAGCTAAGGAGGAATATGCATAAACTTTTTTCCTGCTTGAATCAATAATCCTCTGATTAACAGTCAGACGCTTTAATCAACTATTTCTCTTAGCGGGGTGCAAAAATAGAGATTTTTACTTTGCCACAAAAATTGATTTTAAACTATTAATTTAAAATATAAAATTTATTCATCTCCGTTTCATAAAATCATAAATAAAGCGCGTGCAAAGTAAAAACTAAAAATCTTCCGAATAACTTTGTTTGCTGTAAATCTCTTTTATCAGGGCCGCTATAGTTTGACTGGCCGATGAGGTTTTTATGTATCTTTAGTTCTTCATCCTGCAACAGGACTTTTGTGCAATTAATAAGAAAAATAATGACTATGGTTAAAATTATAGCCTGCTTACTTGTTTACGGTGCACTACTGCTCCGGGGAAATATTCTAATGGCACAGTCTGCCGATACAAAACGTCCAACTGCTGAGCGTCTCCCACCTCCCACCCGCGACCCACATACTTCCGGTTATGTTACTGCTACAGAATTGCCTGATGGCTCAGTGCCTTCGCCTGACAAGAATGGGAATTTCATTATTGGACCCACCCATAATCCTGCCCCCGAAATAACCGAACAGGAAAATGTACCACAGGGAACGATTTATAAGTTTACTATGGATTCCAAAGACAGTAAAATTTATCCGGGTATTGCGAGGGAGCCGCATACATTTGGTATAGTTGATTCTACAAACCCGGCTAAGCTTATAGTAACCACCAGCCATCCGGCTCCATATACGCGCCATGTGGAAGTGTATGTTCCAAAACAATACGTTGCCGGCACGACAGCGCCTTTTATTGTCGGTGCAGATGGCCCGGACCACCTGTTGTTCACCGCGTTAAATAATCTTATTGCCGAAGGCAAAGTGCCTGTGATGATTGCCATATCAATTGGTAACGGAAGCGGCGATGCGCAGGGCAGTGAACGCGGACTGGAATACGATGCCATGTCCGGCAAATACGCTGAGTTTGTGGAACAGGAAGTGTTGCCATTGGTAGAAAGTAAATGCAGTGTGAAACTAACCAAAGACCCTGAAGGCCGGGCTACAATGGGTGGCAGTTCAGGAGGCTCCTGCGCTTTAATAATGGCATGGTACCACCCCGAATGGTATCACCGGGTACTTACTTATTCAGGTACTTACATCAACCAGCAATGGCCCTATAATCCTGAAACCCCGCACGGCGCGTGGGAATTTCATGAGCATCTTATTCCCGAAAGCCCTGTTAAGCCAATACGCATTTGGATGGAGGTAGGCGATCGCGACCTTTATAATCCCAACGTAATGCGCGATAATATGCATGATTGGGTAGTTGCGAATGAAAATATGGCAAAAGTTCTTGCCGCGAAAGGGTACAAATACCAGTTTATTTTTGCCCGAAATGCCGGACATGTGGATTATAAAGTAAAACAACAAACCCTGCCTGAAGCTTTGGAATGGTTGTGGAAAGGGTATAAACCGCCACAAAAGCGCAATTACTAAAAAAAGAACCGCTATTTTCTGTACGTGTTAAATTTTCTATGTAACAAAGTTCATACAGTTTTTAATATTGAATATCGAACTAAGAATAGTGAATAGTAGATTAGTAAAGCAACAAATAATCCTGATTCTTATTTTGTAGATACTTGCCTTTTAGCACCGTTCTGGAAGAGGAGATTATATTTACTCCAAAAATCGCAGCGATGAAACAAACTCAATGATTAACTTTAAACAATTGCCTCAAAATATCAATAATCTTTTTTGTAACTATAAAATCTATTTATGAAAATTCTTATAACCACCATAGCCGGTCTTATCTTCACTGCAACACAGGCACAATTGCCAAAAGCAGACATCGTCCCAACAGCAAAAGGAAATGTAACCATCCAGCCTGTGTTCCATGCCTCCCTGGTGCTTGAGTTCAATAAGACAGCCATATATGTTGACCCTACCCAAGGCGCGGATGTATATAAAGACTTAAAAAAGCCTGACATTATATTAATCACCCATATTCACGGGGACCATTTTGATATGAAAACACTGAATGGGCTTGACCTTTCGGATGCAACATTTGTAGTACCACAATCTGTGGCAGGGAAGATGCCGGCTGAATGGAAAAATAAAATCGTTGTATTGAACAATGGCAGCAGCACCACACAGCATGGAATTCCTATCAGGGCAATCGCTATGTATAATATGCCAGGTGATTCTACCGTGCACCACCCAAAAGGTAAAGGCAATGGTTATGTACTGAACCTTGGTGGCAAAAATTTTTATATTTCCGGCGATACAGAAGCCACACCTGAGATGCGTAGCTTAAAAAATATCGATGTAGCTTTTGTTTGCATGAACCTGCCTTATACTATGGACGTAGAAGAGGCAGCCAGCGGCGTACTCGAATTCAAACCAAAAATCGTTTACCCCTATCATTACAGAACGCCCGGTGGTTTCAGCGATGTAGCGAAATTTAAATCGCTGGTCAATGCACAAAACTCTTCCATTGATGTACGTTTGAGAAACTGGTATCCAGGCGTTAAATAATTTTTGTGGTTCCGGGAAAGTGTACTTGCTAAATAAGGTTCGAATTTAACCGGTGAATTACGCATTTGCAAAAACTAATAAAATACCCCAACAATCGCACTTGCTCTGGAGCAAGTGCGATTGTTGGGGCTATTGATTTTTAAGATTGTTTTGGTTACTTAACTTAATCCTTAAAAAGCATCGGAGCAAGTACATAAAGACTGCGCCTCCAGGTCTCAAACTCGTGACGTGTATTTTGAGAAACATAAGACACAGCATTAAAACCGGCAGCTTTCAAGGTATCCGCAGCCTTCGTCACACCATCCGGGTTTTCAAAACTGCCACAACTCATAAAAATGAGCTTTACTTTTGACTTGTCTTTAATTTCTTCAGGCTTGTAGGTACCGCCGCTAAGAAGGCCATAATATGAAAATACATCCGGACGGTCAAGAGTGATTGTATGTGTTTCAAAGCCACCCATTGAAAGGCCCGCCATAGCACGATGTTGTTGATCGGCTTTTGTACGGAAATTAGCATCGACATAAGGAATTAATTCATCAACCAGAACTGTCTCGAATGGCTTTATACCAAAATTTCTAAGCCCTCCGCCACCAGGTCTTATCTCATTAGTCATTCCATAGGTCATTACGATAATGAAAGGTTTGATCTTGCCATCTGCAATCAGATTATCCATGATCAGATTCGCATGTCCCTGGTTGCTCCAGGCTGTTTCATCCTCACCCCAGCCATGTTGTAAATACAGTACAGGGTAATTTGTTTTTGTATTTTTCTCATAACCTGGGGGAGTATACACAAATGCACGGCGGGAAGTGTTTGTGCTTTTGGAAGGAAAAAGTATTTGCTCTACACGACCGTGAGGAACATTTTTTAGTGCATAAAAATCCTGATCGTGTGCGGGTATTTCAATACCACTTTCCCAACGGGTAGAACCATAGAAGTTCAAGGTGCCGGGATCGTTGAATACTCCTCCATCAATAAAGAGATGATAGTAATGGAAACCTTCTTCCATTGGGCCTGCCGTAGTGCCCATCCAAACGCTATCCGTAACTTTTGTTAAAGGAGTTCCTCCCCTGGTACCTCCGAGGCCCAGGCTTACCCTGACACTCTCAGCCTTCGGCGCCGTTATACGAAACCTTGCATATCCTTGTGAGTTTACTTGCGGATATTCTTGTCCGGGCTGATTTAAGCTGGAAGGTTTGAAATCTTCCAGTGGCGCCGTCTGCGTTTGAGCAGAACAGATTCCACTAATTAATGTTGTTGCTAATACAATAGCTGTAGATTTAAAGTTCATTGATTATTATTTTAAATTAAAAATGTGAATTAAAACCAAAAAACAACCACACTATTCTTAAAACAGGTTTGTTTGCAGGAATCCTTGTAGCAGAAAAATTGAACTAACTAATTCCTGTCATCAAACCTTAAAGCCAACCCTGGCCTTCTTTAAAGTTAAAGCACTTCATTAACCAACGTTCCAATTCCTTCAATAGAAATTTTTATTTCATCCCCGCTTTTCAAAGTAAAATTATTCTCCGGAACAATTCCCGTTCCTGTCATAATTAAACATCCATGAGGAAAAGAACATTCACGATAAACAAATGATACTAATTCTTCAGGCGAACGCTTCAGTTGACTCAGAGCTATACTTCCTTCAAAAACTTTTTGATTATTTCTGTTTATCTCTAAATGAATGTTTGTATCCTTGTTCAACGGATCTTCAGTAACGTAAACGCAAGGGCCAATTGCTGCACAAGCATCATAAGTTTTTGCCTGCGGCAGGTATAAGGGATTTTCCCCTTCAATACTACGGCTGCTCATGTCATTGCCAATGGTATAACCAATAATCTTTCCAGACGAGGAAACAACAAGTGTAAGTTCAGGCTCTGGTACATCCCAGCTAGAATCTTTCCTGATCTTTACTTTTTCTTTGTGCCCAACAACTCTATGAGGAGTAGCTTTAAAAAAAACCTCCGGCCTTTCCGCTTCATATACTCTTGCATAAAAATCTCCTCCACCTGCATCTTTGCTTTCTTCCTGCCTCCCAATTTTACTTCTTAAATAAGTAACACCACAAGCCCACAACTCTTGTCCATTTGCAATAGGAGCAAGGATATCATTTGGACGATTTTGAGAAGGAGAAATGTTTTTGATTTTTTCTTTCATCTTTTGAAAAAGCCCATCATCATTTATAAACTGACCCCAATTTTCTTTTTCAAGCAAATAAAAATTATTATCATTTTCTATTACAATACCCTGTTTGGTTTTCCACAATTTCATGCTTTCTTACTTTTTCATTTTAAATAATACTTCAATTAATGCAAGTCTCTGGTCACTATTCCGGACGATCCTCCGTTTAAGATATCGAGGTCAGCACCTAAGTGCGCCTGCTGCACATGATCAATATAAAGTTTTACATAACCTCTTTCTGACATGGGGTTTGGAGCAGTCCATTCACTTCTTCTTTTCTGCAGTTCTTCATCGCTTACATGCAAATGCAACTTTCTTTTTTCAACGTCCAATTCAATCATGTCTCCATCCTTCACCAGAGCGAGAACACCTCCAATAGCAGATTCAGGAGAAACATGAAGAACGACTGTACCTGCTGCGGTGCCGCTCATTCTGCCGTCTGAAATCCGAATCATATCTCTGATTCCTTTCCGTAATAATTTTTCAGGAAGATCAACATTGCCAACTTCAGGCATGCCAGGGTAACCAACAGGCCCTACATTTTTTAAAACAACCACTGAGTTTTCATCAATATTTAAATCAGGATCATCAATCCTTGCATGATAATCTTCTATCGTTTCAAACACAATTGCCGGACCCGCATGCTTCATTAGTTCTTTACTTGCGGCGGAAGGCTTAATAACTGCACCTTGTTCACAAAGGTTTCCTTTAAGTACCGCAATACCCGCGTTTTCCTGCAAGGGTTTGTCGATTGTTGCAATCACATCCTGGTTGTAGCAAATAGGAGTAGTATTATTTTCTCCAATTGATATCCCGTTTACAGTGATAGCATCATTGTGTAAATATTTTTTTAGTTCTTTTATTACAACAGGAAGCCCGCCAGCGTAAAAGAAATCTTCCATTAAATATTTGCCCGACGGTTTAAGATTGACCAGTAAAGGAATTTTACTACCGATTGCATCAAAATCTTCAAGCTTTAATTCAACACCGATTCTTCCTGCAATTGCGAGAAGATGAATAAGAAAGTTTGTTGAACCACCGACAGCAGCATTGACAATAATTGAATTTTCAAATGCATCTCTTGTAAGAATTTTTGAAAGCTTCATATCTTCTTTCACCATTTCGACAATTCTTCTCCCTGAAAGTTGTGCCATCACTTTCTTTCTTGAATCCACGGCAGGAATAGCAGCAGCACCCGGAAGTGTTAGTCCCAATGCTTCTACCATACAAGCCATTGTTGACGCTGTGCCCATTGTCATGCAATGACCCGCACTTCGGGCTACTCCAATTTCAGCTTCTAAAATATCTTCTGCTGTATAATTTTCAACCAGTTTTTTTTCTTTAACCATCCAGTTGAATGAACCTGAGCCTAAACATTCACCTTTGAATCTCCCGTTTAGCATAGGCCCACCAGGAACAACAATGGTTGGAAGATCCACACTGCAGGCACCCATGAGTGTTGAAGGAGTTGTTTTATCACAACCCGTCAATAACACAACACCATCAATCGGATTGGCCCGAATCGTTTCTTCTGTATCCATTGCCGCTAAATTGCGAAACAACATTGTTGTTGGGCGCATCAGCGTTTCGCCCAAAGAAGTAACAGGAAACTCTAATGGAAATCCGCCTGCTTCAACAACACCTCGTTTTACTACTTCAGCAAAATCACGAAGATGTCCGTTACATGGAGTCAGCTCACTCCATGTATTGCAAATACCAATAACAGGACGGCCCCGAAAATAATCATCAGGATATCCCTGGTTTCGCAACCATGACCTATGTACGAATCCCATTTTGTCGTCCTTGCCAAACCAACCGGCGCTGCGAAGTTTATCTTTTGAAAAATTATGACTTGTAGTTTCTTTCATGAGTAAGTTGTATTCAGTTTTCAAATATATTGATGTTTTGCGAGCGCAGTGTTATAAAAATTATAAACGGGGAATTTCTGCACATAATTATAATCTTGGAACGCATCGTTATATTCTACTCTTACAACAAATCAATTTAAAATACCGAATGTAGATACATAAGGTTTTTCACTACTATTAAATTACAAGAAACAAGGGCAGGCAGGTATAAATCGCTTGCCTGCTCCTGTTCCCGTTTCATTTATTTATCCCAAAACACCCTTGATGATAACTTATCACCACCCATTGCAGCCGCGGCGGCTTGATAGTTTTCAGTATTTTGAGAAGCTTCAATATCAGGATAAGATAACCTTCTTACAAATCCAGGGCTGTCGAGAACACCAAGGACAGGATTAGGAGCTAAATCAGGATATCCGCTTCTTCTAAAGTTGGCAAAAGCTTCCGTCCCGTTTCTGATATTCACCACCCAATATTGGGTATTTATTAACTTAAGGGCATCAGTCGAATTGTACGCCACATCGGGCTGAGCCAGATAATCATTGACCTCTGAAGCAGAAATAGCAGTAGCTCCGGGATACAGAGAATAAGTTGCCATATCAGCCCGAATTCCATCTTCGTAGTAAGTCTGCGCAGTAGCATCACCACCAGGAACCCAACCCCTGTGAGCCGCCTCAGCCAGCAGTAAAGAAGTCTGTGCATATGTTACATAGAAAATGGGAGCTGCCGGAGACGCGAGTATGTTTACATTAAACTGTGAATAGTTTAATCCTCCTTGCCTGGTACCTCTGTAGGGGGCAAGTGAAAGTACTCCCGCATCTATCCCTATTGGCACTCCAAATTGATTTGCTAAGACAGTATCGGGGTTTGTATCTGCTGAAACATTTCCGGGATCTGCAAAATTGGCAATCATGAACTGTGCGCGTGGATCATTTGTAGCCTTGAGTTGATTTACAAATGGTTCTGCTGCATAGTTGAACTGGGAAAAGTTTCTCAGCACAGCGTTGTCTCCATACGAATATAACGTTCCGTCGTATTTAACAAATGCATTATCAGCGTTAGACTCCATCACTCCACCAGCAAATGCTTCCGCTACAATAGATGCGGCTTTTGTCGGGATTAACCTTGGAATACCTCATTCCCAATCTCAACAATAAGGAATTACCCAATTTCTTCCATTTAGCTACCTGATCTGCTGCATTGGTTGTTTTAACGGAGGGCTGAGCATTTGCACCGTAAAAAAGGTCAGCCGAAACGTACTCGCCGGAAGGATTCAAGGCAGCTATGCCTTCTTTAAGCTCCTTGTATAAATCATCATAGATAGCTTCCCCAGCATCATACTTGGGATAGAAAATTTGATCGGTTATCGCTTTTCCTGCTTCAGAGTAAGGAACATACCCATAGTCGTCTACAAGACCCATAAATACCTGGGCTTTCCAGATACGTATCATGCTCTGTAAATTAATACGGGTGGTATTAGGTCCAAGAATGTTCAAAGCTTGTATCATGTTTTTGATTGACCCTGTATATTCACCCCATTTAGGGTTACTGTTACCATCAACATCCTCATTGAAACTAAAGCCAAGATTAGCTCCCGTATTGTAAGGGGTTACAAACTGCTGAACAATCGTGTTTTCTGCACCCCAGGTTCCGTTATTCGGCCTTTCCGCTCCTGCAAACAAAAGAGCAGGATCAACTGACGTTATTGCATAAGGATCTGTGTTTACTTTAACAAACCCCTTATCGCATCCTGCAAATAGTAAAACACTGCTTATCAGGATTAATTTTTTTATTGTCTTTATCATATCTTAAAATTTGACATTTAAAGTAATATTATAATTTCTGGTTGTCGGCAATGAGGCATCCTCATAACCAGACCTGATATCTCCGGATGACTGGATTGCTTCGGGATCTAAACCAGGTAAGTCTTTATAGATTATGGCCACGTTACGAACAGAAGCCGATAACTTTAGTCCTTTAAAGAATTTCAGGTAATGTGACTTTAGAAGCATATCTGTCAGATCATACGATAAAGAAACACTTCTCAACTTGATAAAATCGGACTTAAAGGTAAAAGGATCTCCAATTTGGAAATTTCGGTAATCGGCCCAGTAATTCTGTAGGCCATTGCCTGCAGCCATAATAGCAGTAGTGTCTGGTAAGCCGGAACTTTCATAAACCGCCCCCGGAACTATTAGTCCTGTTTCACGTCCCTGTAACGACAATTTAGAAAGCCCTTGCCTTGTCATATTCAACAGCGTAGAAGATAATACGGTACCTCCAAACTTGTAATCAATGAATACTTCGAGATCCAGGTTTTTATATCGAAAAGTATTCCTCCAGCCACCTGTAAACTTAGGGATTGAACTGCCGACGGGATAAAAGCCATTACCTATCGGGCCTGAATTCCCGTCATTAGGCTTTAAACGTCCATTATCCCCTACCAGAATTTGACCCTTAGCATTTCTTTTATAACTTCTGGTATACAACTGGTTCATGGCCAGGCCTTCAGTGTAATTTATTTCCCCGAGAAACTCGTTACCCGTGCCATTAAAATAAAGAAGTAACAGGTTGCCGCTCGGTGTGCCAACATTAAGGACTTTTGTTTTCAGATAAGAATTATTCCATGAAGTCGTCCAACTAAAAGTTTTGTTTTGTATTACATCATATTCAGCAAGGGTTTCTAATCCGCTGTTCTTTAAGGAGGCCTTATTCTCTTTTGAAGTAGAGTATCCTGATGTATTGGAAAGCTGAACATTCAATATCTGTTCGGTAGTTACTTTATCAAATGCGGCAACATCCAAATGGAGGCGGTTATTAAACATTCTTAATTCAAGACCTACTTCCTTTTCAGTTACCGTAAAGGGCTGCAACAGCGGATTAGGAGCGTTGCTACCGGAGATACTGGCTAAAGTTTGGCCATTAAAGGGGTTTGCATTGTAACTATAAGTTAGTACCCCATCGTATGGGTTCACGCCCGCTGCACTGCCAACCTGCGCCCAGGAACCTCTCAGTTTACCATAATTAAGCCAACTTGCATTTTTCAGTAACTGCGAAAAGATGAAGCTACCAGATATGGAGGGATAGAATTTACTGTCATGAGCAGGATTTAACACGGAAAACCAGTCATTTCTGCCCGTAAAACTAACATATAACAATCCATTGTAACCAAACTCGGCCACACCATAAAGTGAATTGATACGGTTTTGGGAATAACCCAGCGGATTTGCATTTTTAATTGTACCATTCTGAATTGTGTATTGACCGGGAGATGTAAAATTATTTGCACTTTCACTCATAGTATGATCAGTAACTCTTCTTGTATTGCCACCAAAATTGGCATCAACAGAAAATTTTCCAAACTCTTTGCTCGCACCGAAAAGAAAGTCTGCATTTATATCAGTTGCCCAGTGGTTGTTTAGATTGTAATTACCTCTGTAGGTGCCATCACTATTAGTTAGCACAGCAGCGCCAGTAGCATTTGTTGCGTTCCACTCTGCAAAATCATTATAACGATCCAGGTTGAACCTTCCTTGTGCATAAAGCCAATCCGTTATATCATAACGTAATGTAGCCGTTCCCAGTAAACGGTTTCTGTTTTCTGTGTAAGATTGGCCGGATTGTAAAGGGACATAAGGATTATTAATTGTTCCGAGGAATCCGTTTGTCTTCCATTCCCCTCCTGTTACAGGATCAAATGCATGTTCCCTGTAAGCGGAAAGAGGTACGGAGACTGCCATCCTATTAAAGAAATTTACAACCCCGTCACCTTGTGTTCCTATCTGAGGAGGATTAATGTAATCCTCATCAGCATAGTTAACGTTTAGTTGCAATTTGAGCTTTTTGGTTATGTCATGATTGATTCCCACATTGAAAATCCTCCTCTTATATTTATTGCTTGGTACAATACCTTTAGCAGCTGTAGTTGAAATAGATGCCCTGAAACTACCCTTTTCGTTCCCCCCTGACATTCCAAGCGTGTTGGTAAAGTTTATTCCGGTCTGTAAGAAGTCGAATAAGTTGTTAGGATAGGCAGAGTATGGCCTCATTTCTCCATCATAATTTATTGTTGGCAGGCCATCTAATTTTGCACCAAAACCAAATTGCCCATTACCCTGAGCCTGGCCAGCGGTTGTATTCTTAACACCTCCCTGACCCTGGCCATATTCAGTTTGACGGATTTCGCCTGTATAATCCAAAGGTTTTGAAGTTGTATAGCTCGAAGTATAATCAACTCCAATACCCTGGTTCCTTTGGCCCGACTTGGTGGTAATAAGTATGGCACCTGCAGCAGCTCTTGAACCATACAGTGCAGCAGCAGTTGCTCCTTTTAACACTGTCATGCTTTCAATATCATCAGGGTTAATGTTTGCCAGATTATCCCCTCGGTCCCGTTGTTGACCATTACCTTCCGCATTCCTTGCATCCTGATTCAAAGGAAGGCCATCAATTACCAAAAGGGGCGCATTGTCTGCTCCTGCAAAACCAACCTGCCCACGTAATCGTATTTGATTACTTGCGCCTGCTCCTGCAGCTGGGGGCGTAATATTGACACCAGCGACTCTTCCTTCCAGTGATTCCCCTACGTTTGTGGTCCTGTTTGTTACCAGTTCATTAGGGTTAACAGTCGTGGTGGAGTAACCCAGCTTTTTTTCCTGGCGCCTGATGCCCAAAGCAGTCACCACTATATTTTCCATGTTGCTGGCATTCATCGCCATCGAAACACTTAATGATTGCCGCCCGTTTAATGGCACTTCCTGTGTGAGGTAACCTACATAACTAATCACAAGGACGTCATTTCCTGAAGCTCTAATCCTGAATTTTCCCTCATTATCAGTTAAGGTAGCGCGGTTAGTACCTTTTACCAGAACTGTTACCCTGCTCATGGGCTTTTCAGCATCATCCGTTACTGTACCAGTAACTGTTTGCGAAAAGGCCGCTGTAGATAAACAAAAAAAGAAAATTAAAAAGAAAAACCTGTTAAGTCGTGCAGTAATCTGCTTGAGTTTTTTTCCCATAATAGCAATTTATTTGTTCGTGAATAATGATTTTTAGTGAATAACCGTTAATACGTTAATAAAGCCGTTAATACGTTAATAAATAAGAAGTGTCGTTTACAAGGACACACAGTTATACAAAATAGCTGCATTTTTTAACGAAAACCTTCCAATAATTAACAGTGAAAGATATTATACACCGATAAGTGTAGTTCTGGTAAAGCCATTTTTATATAAATAATGACGATAAAAAACCTTAAACCAGAAGCAAGATAATAGACATGCCTCCTTTATGAGTGGCAGACTGTTCCAAATGATATGGATCCCAGGTTGTTTGTAAGGGTAAGGTGGATTCCAATGATAGCTTGTGAATATTGGATCACTTATATTTAAGTTATATATGTATCGGTAGTAACGAAGTTATTTACCAACTCTTCGTGACTACTGGCCGGCGAATTTTACATAATCCTTCATCCATATATCGAATTTGATGCCATTGAAATATGCCCATACCTTTAAAAATAAAGTTCTCTTCAGTATCTGTATATTTCTAAGAGAGATTTCAGAAGTTTTGAACAAAATGTATAAGCGAAAGCGGCTTTACACTGTATAAATGTGTATACAGTTTTACAAAAAAATCAAGTTTTTGTAATCAACTTTCAATAAAAACCAGCGAAAAATATTGTACAAGGGTATGCGGTTTTATTAGTAATATTGCTTTGTAAATTCACAAACTAACGATTGCATGAACCAATACCTTTTAAAAAAAGAATGTAAAGAGTTTCATGTTTTTCCCCATGTCATTGAATTTGCCTTAAAAAAAATTAACAGTATTCAGTTTGATTCTTTTAAAAAAGGAACTTCCAAATTCCTTCGCTTTTATTATGTAATTGACGGGCGCTTCGATTGGATCATCAACGATGAGCGGCACATACTTTACCCCGGTGACCTTGCAATTATTTTACCAGGGCAAAGTTTTGGCGGCGAAAAAGATTTACTTGATATTGGCACTGTCTCGTGGATGCATCTTGTGTTACAGAAATTAGAACTGAATGGTAAAATATGTATGGGTAACTGGAGTCGTCTTACGGATAGTGAATGCAGAACGATTGGAAGAATACTGTTGTTAAACAAATTTCCTGTTTTGTCAAAACTAAAAGAAGCAGGAACAATATTACAAAGAATGCAGATGGAGTTCATGAACCAGGAGATTGGATATACCACACGTGTCAATCAATTGATAGATGAACTGCTTATTTTATCGGCGAGGCAATTAACAAGACAGGATAATTTGCAAAGAGATTTTCCTCAAACATTCATGAAATTGGAACAAACGCTTCATGAAAATCTTTCGCACCAGTGGACGGTTGAAGAAATGGCTGCACTAGTAGGGTTAGGCACTACTGCTTTCTCAGAAAAAGCAAAGAGTTATACCGGTTTCACGCCCTTGAATTATCTGATCAACATCCGGATTGCTGAAGCAATTAAACTTTTGAAACGTTCTGAAGTACACGTAACAGATATTGCATTGGAAGTGGGCTTTTATTCATCACAACATTTTGCCACCACTTTCAAAAAACTCACCGGTTACACACCAAGTGAGTTTCGAAAGAAAAATATAGTATCGAATGAGTAAAGTTTTTAAAAATGGATTGCATCATTACAATTGAAATAGGAACAGGAGCAATAAGAGTTGTAGCTTTTGATTTGAATGGCATCATGATAGGCTCTTCAAAAGGCTCCTATCCTACTTTTCATGCAAAGCCGGATTTTAGTGAGCAGGATCCTGAACAGATATTTATTACCATGCTTTATATATTGAAGAACTTTTTAAATGAAAAAATTCGTCCTAAAAAGCATAAAGTGATTTGTCTTTGTTTTAGTTCTGCTATGCATAGTGTTTTACCTATTGACAAAAATGGGGTACCACTTGGCAATGCAATCGCCTGGTCGGACAATCGGGCAAAAAAAGAAGCACGTGACTTAAAAAGTTCTTCTCTTGGAAAATCCTTGTATAAAATAACGGGTACACCGATACATGCCATGTCGCCACTCAACAAAATCAGCTGGCTAAAAAATAATGATAAAGAGCGCTTTGCCGCAACACAAAAGTTTTTGTCTATAAAAACCTACATCATACAACAACTCACTGGTGAGTACATCGTTGATTATAGTATCGCTTCTGCCACGGGTATGCTGAACATTCGTACATTGAAATGGGAAGCTGATGCGTTGAAACTTACAGGCATTACTAGTGAAAAACTTGCAGATGTTGTTTCTGTTTTTTACTCACCAAAAAAATTGAAAAAGGAATACCAGGCGTCTCTGGGCTTACATGATAAAGTAAAATTGATCGTTGGCTCAAGTGATGGTTGCATGGCTACATTAGGTGCAGGCGTTTGGGGAGATGGAAAAGCAACCGTAACTGTTGAAGAAAGTGGAGCCGTAAGAGTACTTGGAACAAAAATTTTAGAAGATGAAAAACAACGCATATTCAATTACTTGCTAACGGAAGGGCATTATGTTTCAGGTGGACCAACCAACAATGCCGGAGCCGTGTTCGAATGGTATGCAAAACAATTTGGCAATTTTAAAAAAGCATTTGACCTTGAAGACTGCATTAATAATTTAATTAATGATGCAGGCAAGGTTCCGGCAGGTTCGGCAGGATTAATTTTTCTCCCCTATTTGCAAGGTGAAAGAGCTCCCATATGGAATGCAGATGCAAGAGGAGTATACTTCGGATTGAATATCAGACACGAGCAGCAACATTTTGTTCGTGCCACCATTGAAGGTATATTGTATGCCATTTACAGTATAGGTAAAACTTTAGAAGAACATCAAAATATAAAAAGCCTCTCCGCAAACGGAACATTTGCATCTTATCCTTTCTGGACACAAATGATGGCAGATATTTTCAACAAACCTGTTCATATCAAACAGGGATCGGGTTCCGATAGTGTTGCCTTTGGATCTTTTTTGTTGAGTGCCACAGAAATTGGTTTGTATAAGAATTTAGATGAAGCTGCAGAAACGGTAAAACTTCCTGATAGCTTCACACCAAAGAAACAACTTCACGATGTTTATATGAAACACTACTCGATTTTTGAAAGATTGGGTGTAAAGCTATATGATGAATTTGAAGCCGTCGCTGATTTGCAGCAGGAAAATTAAAAACGTAATTAACCTTTTAACTTGATATGAAAATAAAATCCTTTTACAATCTTTTTTATTTAATCTCAGTAATTCTTTTAATCGCGTGGATATTTATAACTATAGAACAACTGAATGATTTCGGCGGTTGGCTGTTGATGTTATTCTTTTTCGCCCTTGCAATTGCATTCCGCGGAAAACAGCTTTTGAAGGGGCTTTCTTATACAGTAATGATCATCGGCATAGTCAGTTTTGCCATGTATTATCCGCAATATTTCGTAACGATTGGAACTTTTAAATTATCTGTACTCATTATTCCTTTACTGCAAATCATTATGTTTGGAATGGGAACGGAATTAAGTGTGAAAGATTTTGTTAACGTTGCGCGTATGCCCAAAGGAATTATTGTCGGAGTTGTTTTTCATTATCTGATCATGCCCTTGGTTGGTTTTTCAATAGCTACCTTGTTTCACTTCCCAAAAGAAATTGCAGCAGGAATTATTTTAGTTGGATGTTGTCCAAGTGGATTAGCATCGAATGTTATGTCATATCTGGCAAGGGCTAACCTTGCACTTTCTGTTTCGGTAACAACTGTTTCTACTTTACTTGCACCCTTCTTAACGCCATTGCTTTTAAAATGGTTAGGAGGCAACTTTGTTCAAATAGATCTTTGGGGTATGGTGTGGGACATCACAAAGATTGTAATCATTCCTTTAGTTGCAGGACTTTCTTTTCATTACCTGGTGCGTGGAAGATTTAAGTGGCTCGATAAAATCATGCCCTTCATTTCTATGGGTGGCATTGCGCTTATTTTGGCAATAATGGTTGCTTCAGGCAGAGATAACCTTTTACAAGTCGGAGCCTTACTATTGCTTGCGACATTTCTTCACAACATTATAGGATTTTTCCTTGGTTATTGGTCTGCCCGTTTATTGAAATTTCACGAAGGAGATTGCAGAACCATAGCTCTTGAGGTAGGAATGCAAAATGCAGGACTTGCTTCAGGCCTTGCTTTGACAATGGGAAAAGTAGCTACTGCTGGATTAGCTCCGGCCATCTTCGGACCTGTAATGAACATTAACGGATCCTGTTTGGCCAGTTGGTGGCATAACCATTTACCCAAAGAAAAAACTTCAGTAAAAGAAGATAAACCCGTAGAAATAAATGTGACTTAAATTTTTTCATTTTAAAATAAACTAAAATCATATGTCAACGATGAAACGCTTCCTATTTCTTTTTACAATGATTGCATTCGTGCATCAGGCAAAAGCACAGCATGTGCAAATAAGCAAACAAGATTTGATTACATTAACACCTGAATGGAAAGGAGAACGCTTTCCTGACGGCCGCCCCAAAGTGCCGGACGATATTATTCGCAGGATGAAGGCAGTAAGTATAGAAGAAGCATGGGCGGTTTTAAACAATGCGGGATACCGTTACCAGGTGGCTGAAGGATGGCAGCAAATTAATCCAGATAGCGTACTTGTTGGCCGTGCACTGACAGCAACCTTTATGCCCGGTCGCCCCGATGTTTGGAAAGTAATTGATTCGGTGGGAAAAAAGGAAGGAAGAAGAGGGCAGAACGTTTGGCCGGTAGAAATACTTCAAAAAGGAGATGTATATGTAGCCAACCAATTTGGTGCAAAAAGAAATGGCCCTACTATTGGTGATAATGTAGGTAATGCTATTTATGCAAAAACAGGAAATGGAATTGTATATGATGGTGCCGTAAGAGATTTGGAAGGCCTGAAAGAAATCGGAGGTTTCACTTCTTTTTTCACAAGCTATGATCCTTCATTTCACAACCCCGGTATGGGCAATAGCAGAGACTTAACTACTATGATAGTGGGAATTAATCACCCTACGCGGATAAGAACCGTAACAGTTATGCCTGGTGATGTAGTGTTAGGGAAAATGGGAGTTGTTATTTTTATACCTCCACAGTTTGCCGAAAGAGTGGTTGTTACTTCAGAAATCGTACGATTAAGGGATTTGTTCGGTCATCAGCGATTAAGAGAAGGCACCTACACTGCCGGACAAATTGATGCCCGATGGACACCTGAAATTGAAAAGGATTTTTCGAAATGGCTAAATGACCACATTAGTGAATTACCTGTTCCAAAAGAAACGATACAGAATTATTTAAAAGACAGAACATGGTAGAACAATTGTAAGCTAGCAATAGCAAAACAACCCAAAAATTAAAAATATTAATCACTATCAATATAACAATTATGTCAACATCAAGAAGATCATTTATTACCAAAACAGCAGTAGCTGCAGCATTAACTCCATTCGCTTCCTTATCCAAAACTTATGGACGTGGACTCGAAGATGCAATGGAAAGAACACCTAAAATATCTCCACCATCGGATTTAAAAATTACTGATATAAAATGTGCCTACTCGGGAGGGGGATTATTTGTAAAAATTTTTACGAATCAGGATATTGTGGGGGAAGGGGAAGCAGTTGATGCCGTTGGTGGAACTTATTATTTAGTACAACGCTTAGGCCGTCAGCTACGTGGAAGAAGTCCATTAAATCCTAACCTCATTTTTGATCAATTCCTTCAGCAGGGCCATTTTTCGGGGGCACAATCAGGTATGTATGTAGCTGTTTTAAGTGCTTTTGATGCAGCGCTATGGGATTTGTGTGGCAAGGCATTAGAAGTACCTGTTTATCAATTATTAGGCGGTAAGTTTCGCGATAAAGTGAGGGTATATTGCGATACTGAATTATATGCTGTTCGCAATCCTACGCCTGATGACTATGCAAAAGCAGCAAGAGGTGCCGTTGACAGAGGATATACCGCAGTGAAGTTTGATGTTGATGAAGCAAATGACCCTAATAAATATGACAGGTGGAACTGGACTGCAAGTAATGCAGAAGTAGAAAGAATGTATAATGCTATTGCGGCTGTTCGTAAAGAAGTAGGTCCGCACATTGATATCTGCGTTGACATGCACGGACGTTATGATGCACCTACCGGAAGGAAAGTCGCAAAAGTAATGGAACCATTAAATCTCATGTGGCTCGAAGAACCAGTACCCGCTGCTAATATTGATGTATATAAAACGATCACCCAGGAAACAAGCACTCCGATTTGTGGTGGAGAAAATTTTTATCTAACTTATGGTTACACCCGTTTGTTATCGGAGGCAGCCATCGATATAATCATGCCCGATCTTCAAAAATGCGGCGGACTTGGTGAAGGCCAGCGGATAGCAGCTCTTGCCAATGCCTACTACACACCTTTCTCACCCCACATGGTAGGATCATTTCTTGGCGCCATGGCCTCCGCACATGTTTGTGCAGCGGTTCCTAATTTTCATATTCTGGAATGGCAAACTTTAAGTGATACACAACCTAAATGGAAGGAGATCGTTAAATATGATAAGCCATTTATTGAAAATGGTTTTCTTGTTGTGTCAAACAAACCAGGAATTGGAGTAGAGATCAATGACGAAGGTTTAAAAAAATATGCAACACCGGGAGTACCATTCTTTGCGTAACTTCAAAATATTTGAAATTGCATAAAAAAACAAACTTCAATAAATAACTGATCAATAATTCACTTAAACCATAATTTGGGTTCAAAACTCCAATCTTTCTTTCATCAAATTTTCTAAACATGAAGTCAACGATTTTCCTGCTGCTTACATTCATAGCGTTCAATGCTTTCTCACAATCGCTTAGCAAACGTATAGTACACAATGATCCGGCTAACTACAGGCAACTAAATGCCGTACACGCGGGAGCCGGACAAATGAAATTCACCCAACTATTTGGAAGTCACACTTTAGCTACCAATCTTCTTTACCTGCACGCCGGAGAAATTCCGGATAAAGCCGGCATAGGTGAGCATTTTCATCATAAGATTGAAGAGATGTATGTGATACTTGACGGCGAAGCAGAGTTTACCGTAAATGGTCACACGTCTAAAATAAAAGGTCCGGCTGTAGTGCCCTGCAAAATGGGCGATGCACACGGCCTTTATAATTCAAGCGGCAAAACGCTCAAGTGGCTGAACTTCGGTGTAAGCACCATTAAGGGTCACGGCGACAACTTTGATCTTGGAGATACACGCGTTGGTGCAAAGCTCGATCCTATACCTCAATTTGTTTCTGCACAGTTGAAAAAAGATTTATTAAGACCAAATAGTAATGCTTACACAGGAAATGGCATTCTTTACCGGCGCATATTTAATTCTGATATTTTTTCTACAGCATGGGATCATGTTGACCAGGTTATCATTCCGGCAGGCAGCAGTGCTAAAAGACAATTGGATGGAGTTGAAGAAGTTTATTATGTTATGAAGGGCTCCGGAACAATTACTATTAATTCCGAATCTGCTCCAATTAAAGCGGATGATGCTTTCTATGGATCTTTAGGTGAGACACTGTCTATTTCCAATAATGGTAATGATGATCTTGAAATGTTAGTAGTAGGTATTGCAACTTCTAATCAAAAAGATCCAAACCGCCTGAAGCCTGTTGCCAAAGGAAAAGCAATGGTTTTACAGATGGACTTTGTAGTGGCAAAGGAAGATGCAGAAGCTTTTGAGAAAATGTATAGTTCCACTTATGTGCCGGCTATGATGCTTCAAAAAGGTTATCTTGAATCCAAACTACTTCGTCTTTACCCTGATAATGTTGAAAAAGAAATTGAAGGAGAGCCAACCACCTATAATTATCAGATACAGATTTCCTTCGACACGGAAGCAGATCGGCGAAAATGGGTAGCAAGTGATCAACACAAATTACTTGCATGGCCTTCAGCAACAAAACTTTCCAAATCATACAAATGGCGCGGCTATGATGTTTTAGCTGAAGATGATCAACGATAAAGTATTAATCACGCATTTAAAACCGCTTATGTACATTAAAATTCGTTCAATTCTTGCTTTAGCTTTTTCCATTAACATTTTTTGCGTTAAAGCGCAAGACATTCCACCAACAACATCGCTTGTTTATCCGGGCGTAGATGGTAAGCTGGTGTACGTGGCAGACAGCCTTGGTAACAAGATTCCTGATTTTTCAAATGCTGGTTACAAAGGCGGAGGTGTAAGCATTCCGCTTGTGCCTATTAAAGCAATTGTATGGCCGGTACCGGGAGATAATTCAGATCATTTGCAAAAAGTAATTGATAGTGTATCAGCATTACCTTTTGATGTTTCTTCAGGATTCAGAGGGACTATTTTATTAAAAATGGGTGAATATAATCTCGAAAAACCTCTTTACATAAGAGCTTCCGGGATCGTGTTGCGTGGTGAAGGAATGAGTGATATCGGCACCATCTTAATTGGCAAAACAGAAAAAGAAAAAGCTGTGCAAGGTCGTGGGCGCCGCCGCAGGCCCGCTCTCATAAATATCGCCGGTGATGCCGGAATAAAGCTACAGGAAGATACAAAACAAATTATTACAGACAGATATGTACCTGTTGGATCTGTTACGTTTAATGTGGCATCAGCCAAAGCATTTAAAAAAGGAGATAAAGTAATTGTAAGACGCATTGGTAACGAGGCATGGATTAAAGAATTGGGAGAAGACAGTGCAACTGTAGGAAGAAACCGCTGGCAACCTTTCAATATTAATTATGACAGAACCATCCTGGATATAAAAGGAAACACTGTAACTATTGATGCCCCCATTTTTTGTGCTATTGAAACACGCTGGGGAGGCGGGGAATTAATCAAATACAATGACGACCGCATTGAACAGGTAGGAATTGAAAATTTGCGTGGTGTTTCAGAATATGATCCCTCCATTCGACAAAAAACTTATGGCAACATGGATCGCGACAAGCTGGACCCAAAATATCAATATCAGGGAGACGAATATTTTTCTGACGAAAACCACTACTTCAACTTTATTAATATCAGCGATGCTAAAAATGTTTGGGTAAGAAATATGAGTGCATTTCATTTTGGCAGTAGCGTCGTGCAGGTTAATGCAGGCTCTAAATGGGTTACTGTACAGGATTGCGAATCCTGGGAACCCGTTTCCCAAAGATGGGGTGCAAGACGGTTTACCTATCACATGAATGGTCAATTTTGTTTGGTGCAAAGATGTTTTTCCCAGAAAGGAAGACATTCATTTGTTTTACAGGCACAGGAATCAAGTGGCAATGTTTATTTGGATTGCAAAGCTGTAAATCCGTATGCAACAAGTGAACCGCATAACCACTGGGTAACCGGTGTATTGTATGATAATGTAAAAGCACCACTTACAGCAAGATATTGGGACTACATTATTGGATGGGCTGGTGCCAATATTGTTTTCTGGAATTGCGAGGGAGATTTTTTAATTCAAAAACCACCAACAGCACAAAACTATTCTTTTGGTCATATCGGTGTAAATGCAACCATCTTCAATGCAGCGCTACAAGATTTAACCAAACCAAATGGTCATGTGGAATCAATGGATATGCATGTAACACCGCGTAGTTTATATCTCACGCAATTGAAAGAAAGACTTGGCGAGCAGGCTGTAAAAAATATTTCAAAGAATATTGAAAGATAGGAGTAGGTTAATGCTATAAATAATCAGTTTTAATTTTTTAGTTAACAATAGACCTCCTGTGTCATTAGTTAATCCCTTAATTTTTTAAAACTTGAGCTATGAAGAAATTTTTTTTGTTTTGCTTCTTCCTCACCACCCTTACATGTCCTGCAAAATTATTTGCCGCTATCCGCCTGCCTCCGATTATAAGCAGCGGTATGGTTTTGCAACAAAATTCACAAGCAACACTTTGGGGGTGGTCAGACCCGAGCGAACGTTTTACCATTGCCTGTTCCTGGAAAGATGCTCTTGATACAGTAACGGCATTCAATAGTGGAAAATGGAAGGCAAAGGTCAGAACACCATCGGCTGGCGGACCTTACACCATTACCATAAAAGGCAGATTCAATACGATTGTTCTTGACAATATTTTAATTGGTGAAGTTTGGATTTGCTCCGGACAATCAAATATGGAAATGAGCAACACGCAGCAAATAAGAGATGAACTGCCCAATAGCAAAAATGACAATATTCGTTTCTTTACTGTTGACAAAGCAACATCAGAATATCCCCAGGACTTCGCGGATGGTAAATGGGTTTCGTGCAATGAAGAAACTTTGAGAAGATTCAGTGCTGTCGGCTATTTCTTTGGGAAAAAATTGAATCAGGAATTAAACGTTCCTATCGCACTTATTGAATCTGCCTGGAGCGGAACACCGGTAGAACTTTGGGAACCACAAGAGGTAATTGATAGCGATCCTGTAATGCAGGAAGCAGCAACCAAAATAAAAAATGTTTCCTATCGACCGAACAAACCAGGACTTATTTACAACGCAATGATTTACCCAATTTCCAATTTCACAATTGCAGGTACTATCTGGTACCAGGGCGAAGGAAACACGCCGAGAGCTTATGCTTACGAAAAAATGTTTACGGGAATGATTGGTCAATGGCGAAAACAATTTGAACAGGACTTCCCTTTCTACTATGTACAAATTGCTCCTTATGCTTCTTACCAAACACCATATGAGGCAGCACTGTTAATGGAACAGCAAACGCGTTCCTTGTCTTATCCAAAAACAGGAATGGTAGTTATTACCGATCTCGTTGATAATATTAAAAGCCAGCATCCGCACGACAAGTTAGATGTTGGTTTGCGATTGGCAAATATTGCTTTGGCAGAAACTTACAAAAAAGATATTTCTGCTGCTAATTACAAAAACCCGATGTATAAAAAAATGGAAATTAGTAAAGGAAAGATCAATTTGTATTTTGATAATGCTCCAAATGGTTTTATGATAAAAGGAAAGGATAAGCAGCCAACTGAATTTTTTATTGCCGGAGCCGATAAAAACTTTTTGCCTGCAGAAGTGAAATTAGAAAAGAACGAAATCGTTGTTTGGAATAAACAAATTCCCAATCCTTTTGCTGTAAGGTTTTCATTCACCAATATTGGCATGTCGAATGTATTTAATAAAGAAGGATTACCAATTGTGCCTTTTAGAACGGATGACTGGGATGTGGATGCAGTAAACCAATAATAAATTGTATAAGTTATTCTGTATGAACAAAAAAGCATGGTTTCTTATCAGTGTTTTGTTCGGAGGTTTTTCATTTGCTTTTTCACAGCAGGTAAAAATCGTTTATGATAAAGTATCACCGCAAGCAAAGTATGCTGCTGAAATGTTGGAGAAAACTCTCACCACAAAAGGATATACATTAACGGAATCAAAAGCAAACATCGTCATTACCCTTTCTACAAACACTAAACAACTCAAAGAAGAAGCTTACGCAATACAAGCAAACGGTAAAACAATTACTATCACAGGTGGTGACAATAGAGGAATGATCTATGGAAGTTTGTCTCTTGCTGAAGAAGTTAGAAACGACAAGCGGTTGGAAACCATAAAATCACAAAGTGAAAAACCAAATTATTCTTTTCGTGCCATCAAGTTTGATTTGCCCTGGGATACGTATCGCCATAGTGATGCGCTGGATTTGCATTACGAAACCTGCAGGGATTTGAATTTTTGGAAAGCCTTTTTGGACATGATGGTGGAGAACCGTTTTAACTCGCTTACACTCTGGAATCTTCACCCCTACACATTCATGATCAAACCTAAAAATTTCCCCGAAGCATCTCCTTTTACCGATGCCGAATTGAAAGAATGGCAAAAACTCTTTCATGGTATTTTTCGGATGGCAAAAGAACGTGCCCTTGATACCTATATTATTCCTTTCAACATTTTCGTCAGCCCGGAGTTTTCGAAAGCACATAACGTGAACATGGATAATCTTAAACACGATTTTTTTGTGAAAGGCGATACATCAGAGCTGGTGAAGCGTTATACCCGTGAATGTGTAACTCAAATGTTGCAGGAGTACCCTGAGATAACTGGAATGGGACTTACACTCGGCGAAGGAATGGGTGGCATGACACCTGAGCAACGTGAAGACTGGATGAATCAGACGATCATCGAAGGCATGCGCTTGTCCGGCCGTAAATTAAAACTCATTCATCGTATTCCTTTTTCAAGCACCACCAACTCTTTGGGTGTAACCAGTATTGAAACAGAAAAAATGACGAGAAAAGAAATAGATGCACAAGGAGAACTTTCTTTTATTCAACCACCAATTTTTGCGGATTTAAAATACAATTGGTCGCATGCTCATTCAACACCTACACTGGTAAAAGTACACGGCGGAAAATTGCACGATACTTACTTCAATCCGCCACCAAAAAATTACAAGATCGACTGGACGGTTCGCAATGAAGATTTTTTTTGTCTTCGTTGGGGCGTGCCTGATTTTATCAGGGCACATATAGCAATGAACGACCAGTCCTATGTGGGTGGATATATGATTGGCTCTGAAACCTACATTCCGGCAAAAGATTATTTTACAAAACCAGGAATTGCTGTTAATTGGAAGTATGCTTTTGAACGGCAATGGTTGTTTTACAAATTATGGGGAAGGCTGTTGTATAATCCTCAAACACCGGATGACGTTTTTAAGGCAGAATTTATTCACCGCTATGGCAAAGCGGGGAACAATTTATTGAGGGCTTTTTCATTAGCCGGAAAAACACCTTTACGCCTTGGCTCATTATTTGATTTTACAATGGACCTGACATTGTATGAAGAAGGTTTCATGGCTTTAGATAATAAAACAAAACGTGTTGAATATATTTCGGTTGATCGCCTTATTCATCAGCCGGTAACTGATCCTGATTACGTATCTGTTGCGGAGTATGTTAAAGCAATATCTTCCGGTAAATCCTTCACTAAAAATAAAGTAACACCTCCGGTGCTAATTCAGATGCTTGAGCATGATTGTAAAGAGGCACTCATGTTGGTCAAAGATATTAACACGTCCCGAAACAATGCCCTAATGTTCGAAGTTGCTGATGTAAAGACCTGGGCCAACATGGGATTGCATTTTGCAGAGAAACTGAAAGGAGCAATAGCTCTGCAAACCTATCGTATAAAAGGTGGAGAAGATAATAAACAAAAAGCGATAAAGCACCTGGAGAATGCCTTAAAATACTGGGATGAAATTGTTCGCATCACACGTCCCATTTATAACGATATGCCACTAGTCCATTATAGTGAACAAAACGGCGTACGTTCAGAAGAAAACAAACATCTGACTTTCCACTGGGAAAAACTTCGTGCAGATGTAGCGAAGGATGTACAAACGGCGAAAAATGCAACCGTGACTGGCGGTAACCAGAAGGAGTGATTAATTGCGTTTTCACAGCAGATAAAAATCGTTTATGATAAAGCATCCCGAAAGCAAAGTATGCTGATGAAATGTTGGAGAAAATCTCACCACCAAAGGATACATTAACCGAATCAAAAGCAAACATCGTCCTCACCCTTTCTACAAACATTAAACACAGCTATTCCTTTGGCCAGTAAACCGACAAATATCTAAGTTTTTTATTCTACTGGTACATTTTACTGAGTACATCTTTTAATCGTTGTACATTCTGAGAAGTGCTGGTAGTACTTGCAAAAAGAGTTTTTGCATTTTCGTTTTCGCCATAAAATGCCTGGTTGGCGTTTTCATCAATGCCTATTACAGAACCACCTAAACTGATTCCTGCAAAAAGTCCTTTACTTCTTGAGTACGAATAAACTTCAGCTTCCAGTTTGGTGTCTGTGCTCGCAGTCGAATTTCTTCCAAGTGGACCGGCAGTAACAGAAACATCGCCACCCAGTTGAACGCTTCTTTCACCAATATTTTGTAAAGTTTCGCGGTTTTTAAAGATCAGAACCAGGTCAACCGATTGGATTCCAGCCTGCAAACCTACACTTCCACCGGTGACAGTTACAAACACAGGATCACTCCAGCTTCCGTCCGGCAATTTCACCATTGCAATTCCTTTTCCTCTCTTTCCTCCAACCACAAAACCCGCATTTATTAATTTAGGAACTACAATAATTCCCTGTGTTATTTCCATAAGTTCCTGAGGAATTTTCTCCTTCATCTGGCCGAAATCCTGCAACACTTTCGTACTCGCGTCAATCTTGTCCTGTTCTTTTTGTTTGTCCTGGCTTTTCACTGAAGTGAAAGAAAACGATAATAGAAGAAGGGATAACAAAAAGGGAAAAAATTTAGAAGTTTTCATAAATAGGTATTTTAAAGATTTATAATTTAGAAAAGGAGTTACAAGATTAATGCCGTTTAATGAATTAAAGATTTAGGAAACTATTTATTTACCTGTTTCTTACGGATTAATTTAAACATCAGCCTTTACCTCAGAGGGAAGAACAAAAAAAGCCACCTCAGGGAGGCAGCTTTTTAAAGCTTCTTTATTTTTACTTACAGATTATTCGTCTTGAGCTTCGGCTTTAGGAGCGTCATCAGGTTCTGAAGCAACAGCTTTTTCTTCGGCAGCCTTAGGAGCATTTGCTTTTTTTACAAATGCAGGGCGGCTTGCAACTCTTGCTTTCTTATGATTCTCCTGCCTTTTGGCAAATTCAGAATCATGCTCACTGCTCCATTTGGTAAATTTTTCCATAGCAGCAGCTTCGTCAAATAAGCCAAGTGATACACCCCTAAGCAAATGCTTTAGGTATAATACACCTTTAAAACTTAAAATACGACGCACGGTGTCGGTTGGTTGAGCACCTTTGTGCAGCCATTCCAATGCCTTTTGACGATCTACCTGAATTGTTGCAGGTACTGTCAAAGGATTGTAAGAACCGAGTTTCTGAATAAATTTGCCATCGCGTGGACTACGGGAATCTGCAACTACTATAAAGTAAAAGGGCCTCTTCTTTGAGCCATGTCGTTGCAATCTCATTTTTACAGCCATAAAAAATAGAAATTTTTTTGGGTTGTGATTAAATTGGGTTTCTAAAAAGGACAGCGAAGATACGCTGAGTATATGAAAAATACAAAAGAATATCGGGCTTTCCTAAAAAAATTACGATTTCTTAATATACTCCTGATTTTTTTCAAATTTTTTATAAAATTACCTTCTCCCCATACCTGCCAGCTTTCCCATTGGCATCTTATTCATCATTTTCATCATGTTTTTCATCTGCTCGAATTGCTTCAAAAACTGGTTTACCTCAGCGATATCTTTTCCGCTTCCATTGGCAATTCTTTGTTTACGGCTGGGATTTATCACATCCGGATTACGCCGTTCTTCTAAGGTCATGGAATTAATAATAGCTTCAATTCCTTTAAAGGCGTCATCGTTGATGTCAATATCTTTTATTTGTTTGCCCACTCCGGGTATCATTCCCATAAGATCTTTAAGGTTTCCCATTTTTTTTATCTGCTGCAACTGGGTCTTAAAATCTTCAAAGTCGAATTGATTTTTTCGAATCTTCTTTTCAAGTTTGGCCGCCTCTGCTTCATCAAATTGTTCCTGTGCTTTTTCTACCAAGGCTTACAATATCGCCCATTCCCAAAATTCTTTGGGCCATGCGTTCCGGATAAAACACATCAAGCGTATCCAGTTTTTCGCCGCTGCTTACAAATTTGATCGGTTTGTTTACAGTATATTTAATAGAAATGGCAGCGCCACCGCGTGTATCACCATCTAATTTGGTAAGAACAACTCCCGTATAATTCAGACGTTGGTTAAATGCTGCCGCAGTATTTACTGCATCCTGGCCGGTCATGCTGTCAACCACAAATAAAATTTCTTTCGGATTTAATGCATTTTTGATATTCGCCACTTCCGTCATCATCACTTCATCAATGGCAAGGCGGCCGGCAGTATCAATTATTACAACATTTTTATTTTTTGTTTTCGCTTCTTTCAATGCGTTTTGTGCAATTTCAACCACATTTTTATTTTCCGGTTCACTATATACTTCTACATTTATTTGCGAGCCCAAAACTTTTAATTGCTCTATAGCCGCAGGGCGGTAAACGTCACCCGCTACCAACAAAGGAGATTTGCCTTTTTTTGTTTTTAGATAATTGGCCAGTTTGCCGCTGAAAGTTGTTTTACCACTGCCTTGTAAACCAGCGATTAAAATAATAGCAGGATTGCCACTTAGATCCAGATCAGTTTCAACGCCGCCCATCAAATCAGTAAGTTCATCTTTTACGATCTTCACCATTAACTGGCCGGGGCTTACTGCATTAAGTACTTTTTCACCGGAGGCTTTTTCCTTTATCGAATCGGTAAATTCCTTGGCGATTTTATAGTTCACATCCGCATCCACCAATGCACGGCGGATATCTTTTACGGTAGAAGCAATATTAAGTTCTGTAATTCTTCCCTGCCCTTTTAAGTTCTTAAACGCAGTATCGAGCCGGTCGCTTAAAGAGTCAAACATATTTTTGAGTATTGAATTTTCTTAAAATGATAAAAAAAGTGAACATACAATATATATTCACTTCAGCTTTGCAAATTTACAAAAAAGTTATTTTATTTTTTAGGAGAAATGTTACTTTCAATGCGGCAGAGACAGTGAACAAACAAATAGTAAAGATTTTTATTTTCTTGTGAAATAATCGATCATATCTGAATAATAACTTTCTTGCCGAACCATGTTAAAATTTTTCATTTCCGGCGCATTAATTCCTTCTTCGATAATCATTTCGCGGTTGGTTATCACTCTTGCTTCATCCCATAAATCTTCATCAATAAAAGATTGTAATGTTTTTGCTCCGCCTTCAACCAACACGCTTTGAATGTTGTTTTCATAAAGAGAAGCCAGCATTTTTTTTAAAAAATCATTTTTCCCAAGTTCGATGTATTCAATATTTCCTTCTGAAGCATTTTTCGATAAATTATAAATGATTGTCTTTGCTTCATCGTTAAAAACTTTTAAAGAAGTAGCCAATTCAAGCTTTGGATCAATAACAATTCTTACAGGATTTTTTCCTTTCCATAACCGATTCGTCAATGCAGGATCATCTTTTAAAGCCGTATTTTTTCCCACTAGAATTCCTGCTTCTTCACTGCGCCATTTATGGACAAGGCGATTACTGTAATCATTGCTGATAAAAACTCTTTCGTTTTCTAGATCCGATTTTCCCGTTTGCACTTTGCGCCCATTTTAAAATAATATAAGGCCGGTTTTTGCTGATGAAATGTAAAAAATCTTTTGTTCAGTTCTTTGCTTTCGTTTTCCAAAACTCCTGTAATTACTTCCACACCTGCATTTCGTAACCTTTCAATTCCTTTCCCGTCCACTTCTTCATAAATATCACTGGCAACCAATCACCACTTTTTTTATTTTCTTGCTGAATGATCAAATCAGAACACGGAGGCGTTTTTCCAAAATGGGAACACGGTTCCAGTGAAACATACATCGTACTTTTTTCTATCAGCGGTTTATTTTCATCAGAAACGTTTTTGATACAATTTACTTCCGCGTGCGGCTTCGCCATATTGTTGATGATATCCTTCGCCAATAATTTTATCATTATATACCAAGACGGCTCCCACCATTGGATTTGGCGCCACATTTCCAGCTCCCAATTTTGCCAGTTGAATACACCGGCTCATATATTTTTCATCAGTAGTCAAAGGAATTATTTTAAAATTATTGCTTCACAAAATAATTAAGTTTGTGCTAATGACAACAGGCGACGTTTATAACGATTTTGTAAACAACTTAAAAACCATTTATGACGAACGGGAAGCCGGTAATATTGCAGATTGGGTTTTTGAAAAAGTTACCGGATTAAAAAAATTAGAAAGAAGATTAAATAGAAATAGTCAACTTAAAGAAACTGAATTATTGGAATTGCAAAATAATCTCCAACAATTGCTCGCACACAAGCCCGTACAGTACGTTTTGCAGGAAGCGTGGTTTTATAAAATGAAATTTTATGTAGATGAAAATGTATTGATTCCGCGTCCTGAAACTGAAGAATTGGTGGAATGGATTGTTAATGATGCGAATGAAAAAACAAGTAACAGTAAACCAACAAATATTATAGATATTGGAACAGGAAGCGGTTGTATTGCTATTTCATTAAAAAAAGAACTGAAAAATGCAAATGTTACAGCGATTGATACAAGTAAAAAAGCGCTGGAAGTAGCGCAAAAAAATTCATCAGAATTGAATGCTGAAGTGAATTTTATTGAAATGAATTTTTTAAAAGAAGAAGATTGGAAATCACTCAAAAAGTACGATGTAATCGTAAGCAACCCCCCTTACATTCCTCTGAAGGAAAAAGAAAAATTGGCTAAAAATGTGACGGAGTATGAACCGGCATTAGCGCTGTTCGTAGAAAATTATGATTCTTATATTTTTTATAAAAAGACCATCGAATTTTCAAAAACACATTTGGAATCTGCTGGAAAAATTTATGTTGAAGTACATGAAGATTATGCGAGAGAGGTAAAAAAGATTTTTGAAGATTCAGGACTAAAATCAGACATAAAAAAAGATATTTATGGTAAGGAGAGAATAGTAAAAGCAAGAAAATTGTAGGCTAAAAAATAGCTTTAGAATTACCGTGTGTATTGTGTAACTTCCATCTCTACTCCTTCGTTCATTCGTTCATTAGCTTTTTCATAAATCTCATTAGCTATGGTTGAATCAAGATAATATTCGCCACAATTATCGCAGATTTCTGCAGGAATCTTTTTAAAGAAAATAATTTTATCATCTCTGACGATTGGCACGTTTACCAAACCCTTCACTGTTGTTCCATTTTTGCACATTAAACATTCCATATTACTAAATTTTATTTCTAAACGAACTGTCCCAAATACTATTGTCCGGAAAGTAAGCCGTAACTAAAATACAAATATTTTTATTTTTTGCTATCACTAGGTGAATAGCTCTATTGTTAATAAACCCAAGTAAAAGATAGGACGGATATGGCTTATCATCCAAATATTCTTTTATGATTTCTCCATCGTTTAATATAGTTTCAATATGAGAGACAGTTATATATCTTTCAAACATTCTTTGAAAACCATGGCCACTGATCAACAGCTTTTCACAAGAAATCATCAGATAAAGTTAAACAAAATTCAAAGGGTTTTTGAATTACAGATTATTTTTTTACAGAAGCAGAGGTAGTTGCTCCGAGTTTTTTTGCCACTTCCATAATCTTTACAATATCGCCCCAGCTTACCAAAGAATCTGCATTAATAACTACTGCCGGTTTTGTCAAAGAATCGGCAATCGGCAAACGTGATCTCAGCATTGGTTCCAATGAATCGAAAGGAATTTCATCCTGGCCAATATAAACCTGTTTATTTTTATTGATGCTTACAATCACACTTTGCTTGGCTTTTGTTTCGCTGGTAGCGCGCGGATTGTTCATCTTGATCACATTTGGATTAGCCATCGTGGAAATGATCAAAAAGAAAAACATCAGGATGAACAGGATATCATTCAGCGGCCCGGTATCCAGTTCGGTATCATCGTCTCTAAATTTTTTCCTGATGCTCATTTAATTAATTTCTTAATTTAAATTCTGAAATATTAATGGGTTGGCTCCTGTAAAATATCTACAAATTCCGCGCTGGCAATTTCCATTTTATTTTCAATGCGGTTGATTTGTGTTACAAGATAACTGTGACCTATATACGCTAATATACCAATGATAAGACCGGTAGCAGAAGTAATCATTTTAATATAAATACCGTCCGCGATTGTGTTGGCGGTATACTCAGTGCTTGCGGCTATTCCTTTGAACAACGCCAACATCCCGATAATGGTTCCAAGGAAACCCAAATAATGGTGCAATGCGTGCTACAATTGAGATGATAGAAAGATTTTTTTCAAGTTTATACAGTTCCAGGGCACCAACATTGTCCATGCTTTTTTCAATCGCGTCAATCGGCTTGCCAATTCTCTGAATTCCTTTATCAATAATCCGCGCTACCGGGTTTTCATTATTTTTAGAAAAGCTTCTTGCTGCGGCCACATTACCAGTTACAATATGATCGCGGATGATGCGCATAAAATTGTCATCAATTTTAGCCGCTCTCTTTATTGCAATCAACCTTTCAAAAAAGAAATAAACAGCCGCCAAAAAAAGAATGCCGAGAGGAATCATCAGCACACCACCTCTTTCAAGCGTTTCCCATAAATTTTGTGTTTGGGTTGACGCAGGATGAGTTATCGCGGTTGAATCAATCTGCAGAAAAAATAAATCCATTTAAATTGGTTTAGTAACAAATGTAAAAAGTAATTTCAAATTTGGAAGATGAATAAAATCTTATAGGAAACTTTAACTAATTTGTTAACGCGCTATTCGCGATGCACTTTATCAATTGAAAGGCAGGAATGCAAACACTCCAGTATTCACAAGGCTCTTCAAACGGGTTGGAATACTGAACGCGGCTTCCTTTTTTTACCAAAATACTTTCGCCTGCATTTACTACAATTTTTTCTCCATCCACATCAAACAATTTTTTCCCACGGCTCACCAAAGTGTATTCATCAAACTCAGGATTTTGAAAAGGTTCGCTCCAGCCGGAAGGAGCGATCATGTGTGCAATACTTAATTCACCGGCTTTTGTTGAGGCTAAGTCCGAAATGTTCTTCAATTAATTTTCCGTCCGTTGTAGGAACGATGGAAAGGATTGTCTTGTTTAAAATAAGGCATTAATACGTTTTTATTTTATATTCACACTTCAGTTTTTTCTTCCCAGATCATTGATAAATGAACGATTGTTTCGGCAGCTTTCGCCATATCATTTACACCGATCCATTCCAACTTCGAATGAATTCCCTGCATGCCTGTAAAAATATTCGGACACGGCAATCCCATATAACTCAGTTTGCTTCCATCGGTTCCACCACGAATACTTTCAGTTTTCACTTTCAGGCCTGAACGCTTTATCGCTTCTGCAGCATAAGCCGCCACCTCCGGGTTTTCATCAAGCACTTTTTTCATATTGCGATATTGTTCTTCGATATGAAATTCGATGGAAGCGCCTTTGATAATGATTGACTAACTTCTTCGGCGATAGCTTTTAATCTTTCTCCTGATTCTTTTAATTTTTCATCATCAAAATCACGGATAATAAATTCCAAAGTGGCTCTCTCCGCAATTCCTTCAAAATGTACAGGATGAACAAACCCTTCTTTTTTTTCCGTTGTTTCCGGCGACCATTCATTTTGCGGGTAAAGCATGTAAAATTTCGCCCGCAATCTTCAACGCATTTACCAGTTTATTTTTCCCATAACCCGGATGAGAAATCACGCCGTTGATAATGATCTTTGCACCATCAGCGCTAAAGGTTTCATCTTCGAGACTACCCGCTTCGCCGCCATCCATCGTATAACCGAATTGCGCACCTAGTTTTTTGATGTCCACTTTTGCAGTTCCTTGGCCTATTTCTTCATCAGGTGTAAATAATATTTTTATTTCTCCATGTTTCAAAGAAGGATTTTCAATCAAATATTTTGCTGCTTCCACAATTGCCGCAACACCGCTTTTATCATCTGCGCCCAACAAAGTATTTCCACTGGCCGTAATGATGTCACCCCCGATTTGAGTTTTTAAATAAGGAAAAGTAACGGTCGACAAAACCTGCGAAGGATCATCGGGAAGCTCAATATCTTCTCCCTGGTAATTTTTATGAAGAATTGGTTTTACGTTCGTTCCACTGCAATCCGGCGCCGTATCCACATGACTGCAAAAACAAATTACAGGCACATTTGTTTTTGCTGAATTGGAAGGAATGGTAGCATAAACGTATCCATATTCATCCATTTCCGCATCCGCAATTCCGATTTGTTTTAAATCGTCAACCAAAATTTTACTTAATTTTTTCTGTTTTTCAGTTGATGGATGTGTTCTGCTTTTAGGATCGCTTTGGGTATCTACCTGTACATAATCGCATAAATCTTTCTGCAATAGAATCTTTATTTATTTCAATTGACATGGGATTCAATTTAGAAATGTGAAAATGTGAAACTATGAAAATTAACTTATAGTCACTGCCGGCAAAGCAACAAATATTAGTGATTTTTATTTTTTCAATTTTTGTTTGGCTTTTTTATTTGGATTGCAAATTTATAAAGGCGGCCTAAAAAACAGGTACTCTTTTTTATTGGTCATACGTCTCGTTCAGCTTGCTCATCTTGCATTTGGCAGTATTCTTGGGTTGATGATTTATAAGATGAATACCGGTAAACCGAACATTCTTAAAAGATTAAACGGCGCTTTACACAATAACGAATAGTAAATTCGAATGAAGAATCAGCAAAATTTGTTGATTTACTGAAACAATCCGGATCATTAACTTCACTGGCTACAATTAAAAATTATACAATGACAAATCATTATTACAATTCAGAAGATTTAAAAAAATTTGGAAATGTCGGCGAATTTCAACAAAATCTTGCCGATAAATTTTTCGATTATTACGGTGAAGTATTTAAAGACAGCGAATTAACTGCGAGAGAAAAATCATTGATTGCACTTGCAGTGGCGCATGCGGTTCAATGCCCGTATTGTATTGACGCCTACAGCAGTGACGCTTTTGAAAAAGGCTGGAGCGAAGCCCAAATGATGGAAGCAGTGCATGTTGCCTGTGCGATAAGAGGCGGGGCATCATTGGTGCATGGTGTACAAATGATGAATAAAGTGAAAGAAATAGCGATGTGATATTTCTATTTAAAATAAATCCGGAACCAAAAAGAAATGACAGAAAATATAGAAATTAAAGAAAGAAAAATATCATTAAAAGGTCAGCGTCAAAAACTGGCGGATGCAACGGAACAATTAAAAATTCTGGAAAAAACAGAACCCGGTAAACCGGAGCCTATAAGTTTTGAAAAGAAATTACAAAGTTCAAACCTTTGCCCGCTAAAGCCAACAGGCATCGAAATTTTCCAGGTGAATATTGGTAAGATGTGTAACCAAACCTGCAAACATTGTCATGTGGATGCAGGCCCTGACCGACAGGAAATAATGAGCCAGGAAACCATGCAACTCTGCCTGGATGTTCTTAAAAATAATCCGCAGCTTTCAACAATTGATATTACCGGCGGTGCGCCGGAAATGAATCCAAACTTTAAATGGTTTGTTGAAGAAATTAAGAAACTTGACAGGCATATAATGGTTCGATGTAACCTGACGATTATCCTCGCCAATAAAAAATACAACGACCTGCCTGCTTTTTATAAAAAAAATAATATTGAAGTGGTTTGTTCACTTCCATTTTATACACAAAACCGCACCGACAGGCAGCGCGGAAATGGCGTATTTGAAACAAGCATTAAAGCATTGAAAATGCTAAATGATGAAGGATATGGAAAAGATGATAGTGGCCTTATTTTAAATCTTGTTTACAATCCCGCCGGTGCTTTTCTACCTCCATCCCAAAGTGCACTGGAACTGGAATACAAAGAAGTATTGTTAAAAGATTATGGAATTTATTTTAATAATTTATTCACCATTACTAATTTGCCCATCAGCCGCTTTTTGGATTACCTTTTAAAAAGTGGCAATTACGAAATGTATATGGAAAAATTAATTGCTGCTTACAATCCTTTAGCAGCCGCCAATGTAATGTGCCGCAATACTATTTCTGTTGGCTGGGATGGATATTTATACGATTGCGATTTTAACCAAATGCTTGAACTGAAAATAAATAGCGATAGAATCACATTCGCAATTTTAAGCTGGATGAACTTAACAGGAGGAATATTGTTACCGGGAAACACTGCTTTGGATGTACAGCAGGAGCTGGTTCCAGTTGCGGTGGAGCTGTCGTCTAAAAAATATCTTATACTCTTTCAAAAGAAAAAATGTTCTTAATTGTTGCCCTACTGTGAGGACGAATCATTCTGAGATTCCTCTTTTGAAAAAGTTGAGAAATAAAAAACCAATGTATTTCTTTCTTTACTGTAAACGAAAAAGCATCTATGAAAAATTCATAAATGCTTTTAAAAAATCTTAATTCAAATGAACTCCTTAAGGAGTAGAGGTAGAATCAGCAGCCCCTTTACCAATCAAATCCATAAACTGGTTAAGCTTGGGAGTGATGATGATTTCTGTACGCCTGTTCATGGTTCTTCCGTCAGGAGTATCGTTGCTGGCAATAGGATTGTATTCGCCACGGCCGCCGGCTGTGAGACGTTTTGGATCCACCCCAAAATTATTTTGTAAAGATTGTACTACTGAAGAGGCGCGCAATGCACTTAAATCCCAGTTGTTGCGGATGTTAGGTTTTGAAATGGGAACATTATCTGTGTTTCCTTCTACGAGAACATCGTAATCTTTATAATCAGTGATAATTTTTGCAATTTTTGATAAGGTTGAGCCAGCTCTGTCTGAAATTTCATAGCTGCCGGATTTATAAAGCATATTGTCTGAGAGAGAAATGTAAACAACCCCTTTCAATACTTTCACATCAACATCCTGCATTTCTTCTTTACTCAACGATCTTGTAAGGTTATTGGTAAGAACCATATTTAGAGAATCGCTTTTGCTTTTTGAAGCAATGAGTTCCTGGATGTATTTATTGGATGCATTGATTTCATCTACCAGTTTGGAAACATTTACATTTCCCTGGCTGGCGGAAGTAAGGCATTTGTCAAGCGCATCCTGAAGTGATTTTACATGATTGCGTTCAGAATTTATCTGGTCACGCAAGCCGGAAATAACCACAGTTGCATGATCCAGGTTGCCTTTGCATTCCTCACTTTCTTTTGTGAGCTCACTATTCCGGTTCATTAACTTGTTGTAGTTGGAATAAAGCGAGTTAAACTTTTTGGTACTTACACAACTTGTAGTACACACCATTGCTGTTGCGGCAATGATTAAACTGATATTAATTTTCACTTTTATGAATTTTGGAGTTACAAATGAGATTTTAAAAAAATTGGGGGTAAGTTATTAATTTAAAAATAAATTAAGGTTCATAACTGAAATTAATTAGATTCTGTCGAATCTCCTGTCATTTTTCTTATTATCAGGAATTGTTGTAAGTGCATTTATTATTTTAATGGAAGCTAAATTCTTCTGCTTATTTATAAAAAATATAGGCTTTTAATTTCTTTGCTTTTTTCATTTCGGAAGTGTATGCATTGGACAATGAAGCACCAACTATACTTCATCACCTATTCAGGCTTTACGCACATGAATAGGAATGGCTTAAGGTTTTTCACTATATTGAATATCATCTTGATATCAAAGGGTGTGGGAATTATTTAACAATTGGATTTTGAAGAGAAACTAAAGAAAAGTAAAAGACTGATGTCGACACACCCTAATCTGAACTGTAAAGGTTTATTCCTAAGAAACGCTCCCGAAATGGTTCACCAATCAGTTATTGCATCTGTTGAGCAGCCATAAAAAATCACCATTGTCAATGATAAAGTTTATTATTCAATCACTTAGAAAATGAAATAATGCAAATAGAAACTTTACAGGCAACTGCAGATGTTGCTTCCAAAAACCAACAAATTCTTTGCGTATATTTTATTTCAACTTCAAACACGGCAAAAAAATAAATTAAATTCGTTTTTTTAAACGAAACTTTTTACTTTGCGTTAACAAAAGCTTGATATGGGACAAATTGAACCAATCATAAATGAAGACTTTTTATTACTTCAAAAAGTTAAAGACGGAAGTAAAATAGCATTCAACCTCTTATTTGAAAAATACTGGCAAAAGGCCTATTCGGATGCGTATAAGCGCCTAAAAAACGAAGAAGACGCAAAAGACATTGTGCAGGAAATATTTGCTAAAATTTGGGTAAACAGGCAAACGCAAAACATCGAAAATTTTCCTGCTTATTTGCATGTCGCCATTCGCAATAATGTGATTAAATTACTTTCGAAACAAAAGGCCATTCATCCTTTTTTTGATGTTTTAGAAAATATCCCTAAAAAAAATGCAGAGGCTGATTCAGGTTTGTTATGGAATGAGTTTTTGCAATCTTATGAAGCGCTCCTTCAAAAGATGCCTTCAAAAAGGCAGGAAATTTTTCGGCTTCGTTATCATGAGAATCAAACCACCAAAGACATTTCACTCCAATTGGGAATTACCAGGAAAACAGTTCAGAACCAGCTTGGTAAAGCCGTACAATCTCTCAAAGTTGCTTTGAACATTATGAGCTTAGTCGGACTAATTGTAATAGCAATAGCAACTAGATTTAAGTGATCACACTTTTCTTAACTCTATAGAATAAAGCTGTTCCTTTTGGTAATCAGGATACTTGAGTTACAAACTGTTATTGTTTGCAGGAATAAAGGTAAAATGGAATGTAGGGGAAGTGCCTGTCTTCCCAACGAAATTGAATTCTCTTACTAAAATTTAGGCCGGGATGGGACTTTTTTACATTTCCCGGTCATAGATATGTGGGTTCAGATAATTCAGAAAATAGCTCTCTTTTTTCTTATCGTCACAGAGATTATACTGGTTTCTCAGTTTTCATTAGTCTAAAATTTTTTTTCATAAGCAAGCCAGAAAGGTTGTTTAACGGGTCCTTTTTTAAGGGGCCCTTATTTACTTTAGTTCATCAAATGTGTTTAAAAACTTTTGATAAAATAATTTTCCTCTGCAGTGGGACTTTTATCTTTTTCCGGATCATATGTATAACCAACAGGCGAAAATTAAATAAATGGACAACAAACATTATTTTATAAAATTGTTGCAAAAATACCGCGAGGGAAATGTAACGCAGGAAGAGCGGCAATTTTTAGAAAGTTATTATAACCTCTTTCAAAACGAGGCTGATATACTCGACAGGTTAAGTGAGCAAGAAAAAGAAGAATTGAAAGAACACCTGAGCGATCGACTCTGGGATAATATTTCAAAAAATGGTCGAGGATTGACTAAAATAAGAAATATCAATGCAAAATTTATACGTGTAGCTGCGGCAGCTATTATTTTTATAGCGTTCCTCAGTAGCATTTTCTTTATATACAACAGATCAATTAACGAACGTTCAAACGTTGCAATTCAGCAGTCAACCGATAGAACGAATGCTGATGCAAAAGCATCAATTTCTCTTCTTCAGAAAGAGAATAGGGTGATATTTCTTCCCGATGGTAGTACTGTTTTCTTGAGCCCGGGAAGCCGGCTCAATTACCCGTCTACTTTTGATGGTATGAAAAAAAGAGAAGTATCCCTCCAGGGTCAGGGGTATTTTGATATTAAACATAATGCCTCACGCCCTTTTGTAGTACATACCGGAAAAGTAGAAACCACCGTACTGGGAACAGCTTTTAATATAAAAGCCGAAAAAGATGGCAAGGATATTACCGTTACGGTAACAAGAGGTAAGGTGAGGGTAAGCGATTATCATAAGGTGTTAGGGGTTATTACGCCGCAACAGCAAATTAAGTATAACACGGAAAAAGAAACAGCTACTTTACGAAGAGTAAATGATAACAGTTTTTTAGATTGGAAGAACCAGGATTTATTTATTGATAACCTTACCCTTGAAGAGGCGGCTAAATTGCTGGAAGAACAGTACAAAATAAAAATAGTAATTAAAGACTCCTCTATAATGGAACAGCGGTTTACTGCTACTTTTCCCAGGAACGAAAAGCTTGAAGAGGCAGTTAAAAGCATAAGTGAGTTCAATAGATTGTCGTATTCTATCGATAGAAGCAAATCGATTGTTACTTTAAATAATTCCAATTAATTAAAAAGAAAATAATGAATCATTCTATTAACTTTTTAGCAAATTTTCTAGTGCTGCAACAGGACAGAGGTTCTCCCTAAAAAAAATAAAAAAGCCTCTGAAAAAATTCCAGAGGCTCTGCCTTGTACCGACGGCCATCGATACGAAGCACGTTTTAAATCTTTTCCGCCAAAGCGGATCCTTAATAACTTAAAACAAACCAAAATTATGAATCTTTCTTTGATTTCTGAAAAATTTCAGAAGCCCAACGAATTTCCATCTAAACAAAGATCCCTATTTGCAAAACCCTTCATTAAGAATCTTATGCGTATTGGAGTAATAACAGTTACGATACTCATTGCAACCTCCGTCCAGTTGTTGTGTGCGCTGCCCTTAAGAAGTCAGCCGATAGAGCAGGTACAAGTAAAAATCGGTTTAAAAAATGAAACCCTTGTGGACGCTTTTCAAAAGATTGAAGCGCAAAGCCCGTTTCATTTTATGTACCGGAATGAAGAGGTGAAAAACATCAGGAATTTGAATTTGCCTGTTGCTCAGAAAAATGTTGAACAAATTTTAAAAATTATTTTAGCGAAAACTGACTTAACTTTTCGACAAGTGGACAATCAGGTATTGATAATGCCTGAAAAAAAATTGACAAGCAGCCAGGCTGATTTAAAAGGAGTCAACTTTATATCTTTAAATGGGAAAGATATAACTTATGCACGTATCGCGAATATTGTACATGGTAAAGTTACTAATTCAAGCGGACAAGCTTTGGCAGGAGTTAGTGTGACGGTAAAAGGAACCACTATCGGAACTTTATCGGATGGCGGAGGAAATTATTCAATTGACGTTCCTAAAAATGGTACGCTGGAGTTCTCTTATGTAGGATATGCAACACAGGACGTACCTGTAAATCGCCGTTCTGAAATTGATGTGATGATGGAGGTAGCTGTTTCTTCTTTGGATCAGGTTGTTGTAGTTGGTTACGGAACGGCCAGGAAAGCCACTCTTACCGGCGCTATCAGTTCTATAAAGGGAACTGACGTAATAAAATCACCTGCTACCAACGTAAGTAACGACCTTGCTGGAAGGTTACCAGGCTTGGTTGCCATGCAACCGGGTGGAGAACCGGGAAATGATGGATCAACTTTAAGAATAAGAGGTTTAAATACCTTGAATAATAATAACGTTTTAGTGGTAGTGGACGGAATTGCAGGAAGAAGCCTTGATAGGATCGACCCTTATAGTATTGAAAGTATTACTATTTTAAAAGATGCTTCAGCAGCGATTTATGGCGCACAGGCCGCAAATGGTGTTATCCTTATCACGACAAAACGAGGCAGATTGGGCAAACCTGAAATTACATTTAACATCAACGCAGGATATAATCAACCTACCCGGATTCCAAAAATGGCGGATGCAGCTACTTATGCAACCATGCTTAATGAAATAGCAACCTATGGTAGTGCTCAATTGCCGTATAGCCAGGATGACATTCAGAAATTTGCTGATGGCTCTGATCCATGGGGACATCCAAACACGGATTGGTTTGCATCTGTATTAAAGAAAAGATCAGCGCAGGATGATTATAACATGACCGTTTCAGGTGGAACAGCTGCCTTGCGTTATTTTGTTTCTTTAGGAAGTAAGACACAGGAAGGTAACTATTATCATAGCGCCACTAATTTTAAACAGTACGATTTTAGAAGCAATCTTGATGGAAAAATTACCAAAGATATCAGTCTTGCTTTTGATGTTGCCGGAAGGATGGAAGATAGAAATTATCCTACCAGGAGTGCAGGAGATATCTTTAGAATGTTAATGCGTGGAAAGCCCACTTTGCCTGCTTATTGGCCTGACGGTACCCCTGGTCCTGATATTGAGTATGGAAATAATCCGGCGGTAATCACTACAGATGCTACAGGCTACGATCGTGATAAACGGTATACGCTTAATTCGAACCTTAAACTCAATTTTGATATCCCATGGGTAAAAGGTCTTTCAATTACAGGGAATGCTGCTATTGATAAAGGCTTTGATTACCATAAGTTATGGCAAACACCCTGGTACCTTTATACGTGGGATGGATCGAGCCTTGATGCAAACGGAAAACCTTTGTTGGTAAAAGGTAAAAGAGGTTTCGATGCTCCACAACTTAGTGTATCTGCTGGAGATAACATTGGTACTACTGTGAACGGATTGATTAATTATGATCGGACATTTGGTGTTCATAGCATTAAGTTTTTAGCAGGTATTGAAGAAATAAAGGGACAAGGCGATAATTTTTCTGCTTCAAGACAACATTATGTTTCTCCTGCTATTGATCAGTTGTTTGCAGGTGCGAGTCTCGATAAGGATAATAATGGGTCCGGTTATATAAATTCAAGGCTTAGCTATTTTGGTCGGGTTGATTATAGCTTCAAGGAAAAGTATCTTGCTGAGTTTGTTTGGAGATATGACGGTTCTTATATTTTCCCTTCCAATGGAAAACAGTTTGGATTTTTCCCGGGAGTTTCTGCAGGATGGGTGGTTTCGAAAGAAGGATTTTTTAAAAGTGCACTTGATGTCGTTGATTTTCTTAAAGTACGGGGATCATGGGGACAAACAGGGAATGACAGAATACCTGAATGGCAATACCTCGCAACGTATGCTTATGGAAATTTCTTAGGCCAACCGTATTATCCTTTTGTTACAGGAGATGGGGTGGAACATCAAACTTTATATGAAACCAGGGTTCCGAATCCTAATATTACATGGGAAGTTGCTAACCAGGCTGATATTGGTTTCGATGCAAGCTTACTCAATAATAAAGTATCCGTAACAGCAGATTATTTTAATTATATACGCTCACAAATTTTAATTCCCCCAAGCGCGTCTATCCCTTTATCGGCAGGCTTTAATCCTCCCTATGAAAATATTGGAAAAGTAGGAAACAAAGGTTTTGATTTTAACGTAAGCTACTCAGACCAGATAGGTAAATTAAATTTCACAATAGGAATAAACGGAAGCTACGCAAAGAACAGAATTATATTTTGGGATGAGACGCCTGGCGCACCCGATTACCAGAAATCAACAGGTCATCCAATGAATACCTCATTATATTATATTGCGGAAGGTGTCTTCCCTGATTCTGCTTCAGTTGATAAAGTACCTCATTGGCAAGGAGCTAGGCCAGGCGATATTATATTTAAAGACGTGAATGGTGATGGCCAAATTGATGCGAAGGACAGGACAAGAATTGATAAAAATAATGTGCCTACTTTTACAGGAGGGCTTTCATTAAATCTGCGGTATGGCCAATTTGATATGTCCGTGCTGTTACAGGGAGCCACCGGTGCGGTTAATTATATTTCTACCGAATCAGGCGAAATCGGAAACTTTCTTCAAAGCTTCGCATCCGGAAGATGGACAGTTGATAATCCGAGTTCCACTCACCCCCGAACGTTTAATCGTGGAAATGAGTATTGGTTTAACCAGGCTAATACTTATTGGCTACAAAAAACAGATTACCTACGCTTAAAAAATCTTCAAATTGGTTATAGCTTGTCACATAATCTAACTCAAAAATTAGGTATCCAGGCTTTTAGAATATATGTAAGTGGTTATAATCTGCTTACCTATAGCCCAGATTATAAGGACTTTGATCCTGAAGCATCTGGAAGTGGCCTAGGAAGTGGCGTAAGCTATCCTTTACAAAGAGTTGTATCAGCAGGTTTATCAGTAACATTTTAAAAAATTATTCAAGATGAAAAAACTATTATATATTTTAGGAATAGCGATTACGCTATCGCAAATAATTTCCTGTAAAAAAGATTTGAATATATCTCCTGTTGATCAATTTTCAGATGCTTCCGTCTGGAAGGATCCTTCTTTAATTCAGACATTTGTAAATAATATCTATGGTGGTATTCCTCATGGTTTTAGTTTCACTATGATGAGCTCTTTAGATGATGAAGCGATGTTTAACGCTGACTATGGAATAAGTAACATTACAAAAAGTCTTATTACTCCAAGTGACCTTTCGTTATTTGCTCGAAATTATTGGACAGGGATACGGCTGCGATTAATGAACTGGGCGAACATCTACAAATATGTAAGGCCATGTAATATTTTTTTCGCTAAAATAGATGCAGTAACTTTCGATGACCCCGCTGCTAAAGAGGAGTTAAAAGGTGAGGTTCATTTTTTAAGGGCCTATCTCTATTTTGACCTCGTGGAAATGTACGGGGGAGTTCCGATTATTACAAAAGACTATGGACTTAATGATACATTTGCTGTCCCACGGAATAGTTATGCAGATTGCATTAAATTCATTTCAAATGAATGCGATTCTGCTGCTTCATTACTTCCTTTAACGGCTACTGAACTGGGAAGGGCAACGAAGGGAGCTGCTTTGGCTCTGAAAGCAAGGACACTTTTATATGCAGCAAGTGATTTTGCAAATAGCAATGGCTCATGGGCAGGAAGTTATGCGCAAAAAGATTTGATTGGATATACTGACGGTGACAGAACAGCCCGGTGGCAGGCAGCCAAAGACGCCGCAAAAGCGGTCATGGATCTGGGAGTATATTCTCTTGCAGGAAGCCTGACTCCTGCAACAGCAGAAGAAGCCACTAGCAATTACCAAAATATTTTCCTGCAGCAGCAGACTTCTGAGGATATTTTTACGAGTTTCTTCACTACAAAAGTAGATGAAGGCTGGGACGGCTACAACCCCGGTTTATATAACCAGCCGAATGGTTATCACTGTTGGGGAGGTAATACACCGACCAGCCAAATGGTAGATTCTTATGAAATGAGTGATGGGAGTAAATTTAGCTGGAACAATCCCGCCGAAGCTGCTGATCCGTATGCCAACAGAGATCCTCGTTTCTATGCCAGTATTCTATATGAGGGTGCACAATGGAGAAAGCGCCCGGCAGATATTTATCCAAGTGACCCTGCAGGAATTATCCAGGTGGGCACGTGGCAAAAATGGGATGGTTCGAAAATGGTAACGGTCCCCGGACTCGATACACGTCAGAGCCCTTTTGAAAACTGGAACGGAACCTACACCGGTTACTATATGAAAAAGTTTATTGACCCTACTGTTGATGCCCAAAATTTTAAACAAACAACTCCATGGCGTTTTATCCGGTATACAGAGATTTTACTTGATTATGCCGAAGCTTGCCTTGGACTGGGCCAGGAGGATGAAGCAAAAACGTATATTAATATGATAAGAGCAAGATCCAAAATGCCTCCTATTACAGAAACAGGTGCGGCACTTGTAGAGAGATATCGTAATGAGCGTAAAATTGAATTGGCATTTGAAGATCAACGATATTTTGATATCCGCAGGTGGATGATACCGGAACAAGGATACACTGATGTGCTTGCGGTACAACCAGTTTATGAGCTCAATGCGGATCACACCACTGCAGCTACACCTACTTATAATATTGTAGATGTACAGCAAAGGGCATGGAACCCGCGCTTTTATCTTTTACCGATAGAACTGGATGAAATGAACCGGAATGATAAACTGGTGCAAAACCCTCTTTATTAATATTCTAAGCTAAAAAAAAGTTTGTCGAGGTGGTGGCAATGCTACCACCTTTTTTAACTTAATTTTTTTTTAAAAATGAAAAGAAGATTTATTATCATTAACTGGTTGCTGATTTTTTCTTTAAGTATTACTGGGCAGAATATAACACAACAATTTGATGATGACTGGACTTTCCACTTAGGAGCAGCACAGGGAGCAGAAAACGTAAAATTTGATAACTCATCATGGATAAAAATAGATCTGCCGCACGATTGGAGTATAGAAGATTTAAAAGGGACGAATTCACCATTTAACCGGAACGCTATTAGCCAGGTGAGTGGAGGATTTACAACAGGAGGTACGGGCTGGTATCGTAAAACATTCAAAGTTGGCCAAAAGGACAAAGACAAAAAGTTTTTTATTCAATTTGACGGTGTTTATATGAATGCGGATGTCTGGGTTAATGGCCATCATCTTGGAAATCATCCCTACGGCTACACAAGTTTCATATTTGATCTGACCGATTATCTTAGATTTGATTCTTCCAATTTGATTGCGGTGGAAGTAAAAAATGAAGGTCAGAATAGCCGTTGGTATTCAGGTTCAGGAATCTACAGGCATGTATGGCTCAAAACCATCAATCCAATACACATCAAACCTTGGGGTACATTTATTACTTCATCGGTAAGCAATGGCAGTGCAATGATCAATTGCAAAACCGATGTTGCGAATGAAACTAACAAAGCTGCTGGGGTTGAAATTGTGACGAAGTATGTTGACGCTTTAGGAAAAGAACAAGCTTTAACTGGTAAAGTGAAAAAGTTTATAGAAGCAGGGGAGACATTTGAATTCAACCAGGATGCAAAAATAAATAACCCGGAACTGTGGTCTTGCGAATCACCAAAATTATATTTGGCAATAACTTCTCTCTATTATAACGGTCAATTATTAAGTATGGATAGTACGAAATTTGGGATTAGAAAAATTTCATTTGATGTAAATAACGGATTTCAGTTGAATGGGAAAACTTTAAAATTAAAAGGAGGTTGTTTTCACAATGATAATGGTCCGCTTGGTGGCAAACAATACGACCGGGCAGAGGAAAGAAAGGTTGAATTATTGAAAGTAAGTGGTTTCAATGCTATAAGATGCAGTCATAATCCACCAAGTCCCGCTTTTTTAGACGAATGTGACCGCCTTGGAATGTTGGTAATAGATGAAGCGTTCGATTGTTGGAACTATGGGAAAAATCCCTATGATTATCATTTATATTTTAAAGACTGGTGGAAAAGAGATATTGAAAGCATGGTAACCAGGGATAGAAATCATCCATCAATTATCATGTGGAGCATCGGAAATGAAATTCCCGAAAGAGGTGAACCGGAAGGAGTGGCAACCGCTAAATTACTAGTTGGTTATGTAAAAAGTTTAGATTCAACAAGAGCGGTTACATCAGCTGTTAATGGAATGAATGAAGATAAGGATCCTTATTTTGCACAATTAGATGTCGCTGGCTATAATTATGCTGCTGGTGGAGGTGGGGTGAAAGAAAACGTGTATGCCGAAGATCATAAGAGAGTTCCCGGAAGAATTATGGTTGGCACTGAATCATATCCGTTAGAGGCTTTTGACAGTTGGATGGATGTCTTGGATCATCCTTATGTGATAGGTGATTTCGTTTGGACAGCTTTTGATTATATCGGCGAAGCCAGTATCGGTTGGCTTGGCTATTTTCAAAAGCAAAGTTTTTATCCCTGGAACCTCGCTTATTGTGGTGATAATGATATTTGCGGATGGAAACGTCCTCAATCCTATTATAGAGATGTTTTGTGGAAAGAGGGGCAGATTTCACTTTTTGTAACGCCTCCTGTACCTTCCTTTAAACTTAATCATAGTAAAGAGTCCTGGGCAAAATGGAACTGGTTAGATCAAGTTAGCAATTGGAATTGGCCCGGATATGAAAATAAGTCACTTGAAGTTACTATCTATTCTTCGTGCACTGAGGTTGAATTATTTTTAAATGGAAAATCGCTCGGTAGAAAAAGGACAGATCGTTCAAGCAGATTTATGGCTTCGTGGCAGGTGCCTTATCACGAAGGTATTTTAAAAGCAGTAGGCTATGATGCCAAAAATAAAATCATCAATTCTTCTCAAATTGCTACTGCATCAAAACCAACCAGAATAAAACTATCAGCAGATAGAACTAGCATTAAAGCGAATAACGAGGATCTTAGCTACGTAACGGTAGAATTATTGGATGCAAAAGGCAATATAAATCCAGTGGCTGAAAACCAGGTCACATTTAAAATAGATGGCCCGGGGACTATTGTCGGAGTCGGCAATGCAAACCCTGAAAGCCTCGAGAGTTATCAGGCATCACAACGTAAAGCATGGCGTGGAAAATGTCTTGTCATAATAAAATCAGGAAAATCTGCCGGTCAAATAAAATTAAGAGCTATTGCTGAAGGCATGAAAGGCGCTTCATTAGATATCAAAGTTTTTTAAAATTGAATCAACCATGATCCCTTTTCTGCTAAATAATTATGAATATTAAAGTTTTCATCGCTTAAATTTACCTCAGCAATAAATTAAGTGTAATCAAAAGAGTTTGCGGATGCATGATACAATGAAAGGAAAAAATTACCCGGTGAATTACGTAATGCGTGATCAAAAAATCAGGATCTTAAGAATTATAAATTAAGAAACTGTTCGATAGCATCAAACCTTTTTTAAAGTTTAAAATGAAGGCAAACAAAATAACAAAATACAACTGAAATGAAAAACCAAATTATCTTTATTTTTATTTTACTGATTGCTTTTGCCTGTCACGGAAACGGGCAATCCATTCGTCACGAAGCGCTTTTTGACAATGATTGGAAATTCTTTCGGGGAGATATAAAAGGGGCTGAGGATCCCTCTTTTTCCGATCAAACATGGAGGAATATTGATCTGCCTCATGATTGGAGTATCGAAAATCTTCCCACACAGGATTCTGGGAATGTAGTTGGCCCGTTTTCCAGAGAAAAGAGCCAAGGGAAAAGAGCTACTGGCTATGTAGTTGGAGGCATAGGTTGGTACAGAAAACATTTTACCTTGACTAAAGGAGATCGGGGGAAAATCATAAAAATTCTTTTTGACGGGGTCTATATGAATGCCGACTTCTGGATAAACGGGAATCATTTGGGGAATCATCCTTATGGTTACACGCCATTCTCATTTGATTTAACCGGTTACCTTAAGCCGGCAGGAGAAGAAAACGTTTTGGCAGTCCAGGTAAAAAATGAAGGCAGAAACTCACGCTGGTACAGTGGTTCAGGTATATACCGCCATGTTTGGCTAATTAAGAAGCAGGATATTCATATTCCTATCGATGGAGTGTTTGTTACTACTGAAGGTATTTCAGGGAATGAAGCGAAAGTGAAGGTTTCTTCGGTTGTGGAGAATGTATCAGCAGGAAAGCCAGAGGTAAAACTTTTAATAAAAATTAAAAGCCCCAATGGGAAGATTGCGCAAATTGTAGAAACGCAAACAAAAACATTGTCGCCGGGAACCCGTGAATTTACTCAGGATATCACCATTTCCAACCCAAATTTATGGTCGCTTGAATTTCCAAATCTTTATACCGCCGAAATAAAGGTTGTTGCTGATGGTATTGTTACAGATGACGTTAATACAACCTTCGGTATTCGTACTATTCATTTTGACGCGAAAACAGGGTTCACGTTAAACGGGAAAAATGTTTTGCTAAAAGGCGGGAATATGCATCAAGATAACGGATTTTTAGGAGCAGCCACAATAGACCGGGCCGAGGAACGGCGGGTCGAATTAATGAAGACGTACGGTTTCAACGCTATAAGAACCAGCCATAACCCTCCGTCAAAACAATTCCTTGATGCCTGCGATCGCATAGGTGTTCTCGTTATGGATGAAGCCTTTGATATGTGGGAGAAACCCAAGAATCCGGACGACTATCATCTCTATTTCAAGGAGTGGGGAAAACGTGATCTTGAAGCAATGATCAAGCGTGATCGTAATCATCCCAGCGTGATTCTCTGGAGTGTGGGCAACGAGATTCCTGAACGTGCCGACTCTTCCGGTGTGGCTATCTGCAAAAGTTTGGTTTCTCTCTGTCATCAGCTCGACCATACCCGTCCGGTGACAGCCGGTGTTGCCATTTTCTGGGATCAGCCGAAAAGACCATGGTCTGATGTCGATCCTGCTTTTACTCCCCTCGATGTGTGCGGCTATAACTACCAACTGAAACAATATCTGCCCGACCATATAAGGTTTCCTTCACGGATTATAGTAGGTACGGAATCTTATACCAAGGATATTTATGATATTTGGCAGGCCGTACAGGATTTTCCGTGGGTAATCGGTGATTTTGTATGGACCTCCATGGATCATCTTGGAGAAGCAGGAATTGGCAGTGCTCGGTTGGTTGATACTAATCAGGTTCGGATGAGAAGTTTTTCAAGGACAATCATATGGCCGGCATGGTTCAATTCTTTTTCCGGGAATATTGATATATGTGGTTTCAAAAAGCCGCAGTTATTATACAGAGATGTTGTATGGAAAAATAGCTCTTTGGAAATGGTTGTCCATTCCCCCATTCCTGAAGGAAAAAGGGAAATCGTTAGTGACTGGGGATGGCCTGATGAATTGCAGAGTTGGAATTGGGATGGGAATGAAGGCAAAATGATGAATGTAAGGGTATTTACGAATTATCCTGCTGTACGGCTTGAATTAAACGGAAAAGTCATTGATGAAAAAGTTGTTACCGATACTTCTAAATTAATTTTAAATTTTAAAGTACCTTACCAGCCGGGGGTTCTGAAAGCTGTTGCGTTAAATAATGATGGAGTAGAAGTAGCTTCAAAAGAACTGAAGACAACCGGCGCACCAGCTAAAATAAAACTTACTGCTGACAGGACTAACATAAAAGCAGACCGTAACGACTTGTCTTATGTAAAAGTTGAAATAACAGATGCTCAGGGAAATTATATTCCAAATTCAGATTTGCCTGTAAAATTTACAGTCTCAGGTGTTGGTGAAATAGCTGGTTCAGGAAATGCTTGCCCGTATGATATGGAAAGTTTTAACAGTCCGGTTTGTAAAGCTTACCATGGCCGGGCTCTTGTAATATTGCGACCATTAAAAAGTAAAAAGACCGGAACGATTACCCTTAGAGCAGAAGCAGATGGACTGGATGCTGGGGAAATTAATATAAATGTAAAGTAAAACAGGATAAAACAATGAATGCTGACTTACTGGTAGTTTACTAATCGCAGGATAGTATAATGAAATTGAGCCCTGTAACCTGCTAGGGAAGGAAATCCAAACGTGTTGCCTGATATTATTGAAACGAATAAAGATGCGCTTAGAAAGATAATTTGGCAATATGAACGCTTTTTTGAGTTAGTACGACATGGCCGCGCTGGTGAAGTATTACGTGCTTATGCAGCTAAGTATAATACTGCTAAAGGCGCTGGCTTTAGAGATTGCGTTAATGAAATATTTCCTATACCTCAGACAGAAATAGATCTGAGCCACGGTCTAATTACGCAAAATCCAGGATATTAATTTTATTGGTTTTTTTACAAAAACTGTGGTTATATTCACAAAATAATATTTTAAGTTCTGAATATGTTAGTAGCAAACTACTTATTTAAAAAAGGTGGAATGAATTATTGGGGGTGTGTTTTATTATTTTTATTAATCTGTACAGGCTGTACTTTGCCAAGTAATCATAATAGGGTAAGCGATCAGCATAAAACCTGGGAAAATTATGGAGGTAGTTTTGACCAATCAAAATACGTTGTACTAAATGATATAACGAAATCCAATGTTGATCAATTGAAGGAAACCTGGTTCTATTCAACACAGGACAATAAAACTTATAATTTTAATCCGATAGTAGTGGATACTGTTATGTATGTGTTGGCCAGAAATAATTCTCTTGTTGCACTGGATGCCAGAAATGGAAATGAGATATCGATCCATTCTAATCTACAAGGTATTGCCCGACGTGGTATTAATTATTGGGAGAGTGAAGATAAAAAGGACCATCGCTTAATTTTTCAGAAGAATGACTATCTTGAGGAGATAGATGCTGAAACGGGTAAGTCTATTTTGAATTTCGGTAAAAATGGCGTTGTTGATCTCAGGCAAGGATTAGGGCGGAAACCTGAAACGGTTGCTCGTGTTCAATCTGGTACTCCTGGCCAAATATTCGAAAATCTCATTATTTTAGGATCATCTCCTGGTGAAGCGTGGTTATCTGCTCCGGGAGATCTTCGTGCATACGATGTTGTTTCAGGTAAATTGGTTTGGACTTTTCATACTGTCCCACATCCGGGTGAATATGGTTATGATACCTGGCCCAAAGATGCATATAAGTATGTTGGTGGCGTAAATTGTTGGGGTGAAATATCAATTGATAGAAAGCGCGGAATTGCTTATTTTCCAATAGGATCTCCTACGTACGACTATTATGGAGCCGATCGTGTTGGAAATGATTTGTTTAGTGATTGTATACTTGCATTAGATGCACGCACAGGTAAGCGTTTATGGCATTATCAACTGGTACATCATGACTTGCTTGATTATGATATTACTGCCGCACCTCAGCTTGTGACTATAGATCATGGCGGTAAAAAAATTGATGCAGTCGCTGTTGCTACCAAGCAAGGATTTCTTTTTGTATTCGACAGGGTTACGGGGAAGCCGATATGGCCAATAGAGGAGCGGCCTACACCCCAAAGTGATGTTCCTGGGGAACATTCATCGCCTACTCAACCTTTTCCTACAGTGATACCTCCTTATTCACGACAAGTTTTAAAACCGGAAGATTTAGATTCTACCAATTTAACCACCGATGAAATTGAGGCATGGAATTCATATATAAGTCCCTCTGATCGAAAAAAACAAAAAGAAAGAATTGCGAAAGCCGGTTACGGCCTTTATACTCCGCTTTCGCTTAAGCGAGAGACTGTTGCTATGCCAGGTTCTGTTGGAGGGACCAATTTAGGTAATACTGCTGCAAACCCGGAGAAAGGTCTTGTATATATTTTAAATCAATCATATGCATCTATTTATGATAAATTTCAAACTCGTCAACAGCTTGAAAGTAAAAAACCAGCTGCTGGGGTTGGAGGTCTTAATTCTGCACAGATTAGACTATGTCAGATGTGTCATGGATTAGATTTTAGTGGGTCAGTAGGTCCATCGCTTCTTAATTTAGGTAATCGTCTTGATTTTAATAGTTTTAAACAAGTGGTTTCCAGTGGAAAGGGGGAAATGCCCGCTAATCCGGCTATTGACGATGTTGACATGAAAAAGATATACGACTTTCTTAAGTCTACCAATAATAGTAAAGCTCCTCTTCGAATAATAGTAAGGGATCTTCTTCCAATACTTTAATAGCTTCTGGACCGATCGTTGCTGAAGGCGGTGCAGTTGGGGAGCAAAAAATGCGTTTTGTTAACCGGGGGGGACGTTTTGGTGATCCCTATCCTACCGATATAAGTGACACCCCTTCTGTTCGCTATTTTTCAGAGGGATATGGACTGGGGCAACCTTATCTTATTCCTCCACCATGGTCCGAAATTATTTGTTATGATTTAAATAATGCTACAATTAAATGGAAAGTTGCCACTTGGACAAAGTGGTAATGGTAAAAACACCGGGCAACCTGCAGGCTCGCAGCGTAAAGGGATGATTATAACTTCAACGGGATTAGTATTTTGTACTGCTGGGGATGGGAAGATTTATTGTTATGATGCCGATAACGGTAAGGTATTGTGGTCTGCAAAATTGCCGATGGTATCAGAGGCTCTCCCTTCTATGTATGAGTTAAATGGCCATCATTATCTTGTAGTTAGCGCGACAGCACCACCACAATTATGGGGTTTGGAAAAAGAACATGCAAAAGATAAGGCGACTAATACTTCAATACGGGCAGCATGGCGGTTATATCGTATATTCATTGCCTTAACAGCAACATCAAAAAAATGTAATTTTATATATTATGCGACAATTTTTATTCTTGTTTTTGTTTATCGGCTGGTCAGGTTTGTGCTTTGCCCAGTCATCTTCCTCATCAGACACCCCTGATTACGGGCAATCCTTTATCCCGGATTACACTTTTCACGGTTCCAGCCTTGCTGATTGGCATGTTACCGGTAAGGCAAACTGGCAGGCAGAAAATGGTCTGATTACTGCAAAACCCTCATCAGGCAACGAGGGTAGCCTGTTGGTACTCGACAGTTCCTACCAGGATGTAGGGTTACACTGTTTATTTAAATTATCTCCTGGCAGCGAAGCAGCTATCATCATGCGCATCACCAAAGCCGCTAACGGTATGAAGGGTGTCATGCTTTCCCTTAAGCCGGGAGATGTGTTACCTTATGCAGTTACCTTTGATGCTGATGGAAAAATCACCTCCCAGGAAAAATTACGTCATGGAGGCGGAATAAACTATAGAATTGCCCCGCCTCCTGATACGACAAGGCATCGCACTTTCAATTTTCGCACTCCACCTCCGCCTCCAACAGATATTCCTGTTAAACAACCTAATACCTCATTGGACCCTGATGGTTGGAATCAAATTGAAATCTTCCTCGATGAAAACGTAATAAGAGCACGTTTGAATGATGGAGAGGAAATAGGAGGTGTAATAGATGATCAGGACATCGGGATGGATGGCTATGGCCCCTTTGGGCTTTATGTCAGTGGCACGGGAAAAGTACAATTTAAGGATGTAATGTATAAAGATATCGCTTTAAAGGTGACTCCTAAGGAACACACTTCATCCGGATTCATGGCTCAGCGCATCAATGACATGTATTATTCCTGGGGAGTAACTACCGCTGATTTCAATAAAGACGGTATCCTGGATATCATAGCAGGCCCCTATATATATTATGGCCCCGATTATACAAGGCATCGTGAAATCTATCCGGCTATTGCAGGTAATCCTTCTTTAGAATTCAACAACATGAAAGTTGAACATGCGTATGACTTTAACCACGATGGATGGCCTGACCTGTTATACACCGCATTCGGTACCACACTCTATATGAACCCTCACGGAGAACATCGCCGCTGGAAGAAATATAACATACTGCCTGGGGCACATCAAGGGGAAATCACCGAATTCAGAGACATAGATGGAGATGGCAAACCAGAATTGATTTATGAAGCGAATGGATCAATGTGGTATGCCAAACCTCATCCCTCTGATCCTACCAAACCCTGGATACAATATCGAGTTTCTAACGAAGGTTACGGGATTCCGCATGGCGTTGGCACAGGGGATATCAATGGGGATGGCAGAATAGATATTGTGGGTGGCATTGGATGGTGGGAACAACCCGCTACACTGGATAGCAACAAAACATGGAAATATCATCCGGCAATACTGTCCCGGTATGGCCGTTACTCCAATCTTGTCGGAGGCAGCATTATGGGTGTATATGATGTCAATGGTGACGGGCTTAATGATGTGGTTACCAGCCTCAATGCACATGGTTTTGGGCTTGCATGGTTTGAACAGCATCGTGATGCAAGCGGAAAAATTACCTTCATTGAACATATGATTAGCGATGATTATTCTTATAAGCATAGTGCAGGCGGAGTGACATTCTCTGAAGCCCATGGCAATACTTTTGCCGATATTGACGGGGATGGAATACCCGATTTCATTGTCGGAAAACGTTACTGGTCACACCATGACAACTATTTTGATCCTGATCCTTATGGCGCCCCGGTAATTTATTGGTATCGAACAGTAAGAGACAAGAATGCTCCGGGTGGTGCCCGGTTTGTGCCTGAACTGATCAATAATCGTTCAGGTGTCGGTTCCCAGGTGAAGGCAATAGATTTAAATAATGATGGTGCTATTGATATCATTAGCTCTACCGAATAGAGGTACATTTATCTTTTGGAATAAAATAAAACAGGTAAAGAAAAAATAAAGCTTTTAGCAGACTGGAAATGAATACCCATTGCTCGTGAAGAACGGGAAAATAATCGGAAGAATCCGATAGTCTAAAAGGTTAAAGCAACCGGGCAGCATGGCGGTTATATCGTATATTCATTGCCTTAACAGCAACATCAAAAAATGTAATTTTATATATTATGCGACAATTTTTATTCTTGTTTTTGTTGGTTGGCTGGTCAGGTTTATCCTTTGCCCAGTCATCTTCATCATCAGATACTCCTGATTACGGGCAATCCTTCATCCCCGATTACACTTTTCACGGTTCCAGCCTTGCTGCCTGGCATGTTACCGGTAAGGCAAACTGGCAGGCAGAAAATGGTATGATCACTGCAAAGCCCTCATCAGCCAACGAGGGTAGCCTGCTGGTACTCGACAGTTCCTACCAGGATGCAGGGTTGCATTGTTTATTTAAATTATCTGCTGGCAGCGAAGCAGGCTATCATCATGCGTATCACCAAGGCCGCTAACGGTATGAAGGGAGTGATGTTGTCCCTTAAGCCGGGAGATGTGTTACCTTATGCAGTTACTTTTGATGCTGATGGAAAAATCACCTCCCGGGAAAAATTGCGGCATGCCGGTGGAATATACTACAGAATTGCTCCGCCTCCGGATACGACAAGGCATCGTACTTTCAATTTTGGAACTCCACCTCCGCTCTCCTGCCGATATTCCGGTTAAACAACCCAATACCTCGTTGGACCCGCAAGGTTGGAATCAAATTGAAATATTCCTCGATGAAAATATGCTAAGAGCATCCTTAAACGATGGAGAGGAAATAGGAGGTGCAATAGACGATCAGGACATCGGGATGGACGGCTATGGTCCCTTTGGGCTTTATGTCAGTGGCACAGGAAAAGTAGAATTTAAGGACGTGATGTATAAAGATATCGCTTTAAAGGTGACTCCTAAGGAACAAACTTCATCTCACTTCATCGCTCAGCGTATCAATGACATGTATTATTCCTGGGGAGCAACTACCGCTGATTTCAATAAAGACGGCATATTGGACATTATAGCAGGTCCTTATATTTACTATGGCCCGGATTATACAAGACATCGTGAAATCTATCCGGCTATTGCAGCGAATCCTTCTTTAGAATTCAACAACAACCGTAATGAAGACGCGTATGACTTTAACCACGATGGATGGCCTGACCTGTTATACAGCGACTTCAGTACAACACTCTATATGAATCCTCACGGAGAACATCGCCGCTGGAAGAGCTATAACATACTTCCTGGCGTTTCGCAAGGTGAAATCACCGAATTCAAAGACATAGATGGAGATGGAAAACCGGAGTTGATTTATGAATCCAATGGATCATTGTGGTATGCCAAACCTCATCCCTCTGATCCAACCATACCGTGGATACAATACAGGGTTTCCAAGGAAGGCTACGCTGCTGCGCATGGTATTGGCACAGGTGATATCAATGGAGATGGCAGAGTAGATATTTTGGATGCTTTTGGATGGTGGGAACAACCCGCTACACTGGATAGCAACAAAACATGGGAATATCATCCGGCAATACTGGGCCGGTATGGCCATCGCGCCAATCACGTTGGAGGCAGCATTATGGGCGTATATGATGTCAATGGTGACGGGCTCAATGATGTGGTTACCAGCCTCAACGCACATGGTTTTGGACTTGCATGGTTCGAACAACACCGGGATGCAAGTGGAAAAATTACCTTCATTGAGCATATGATTAGCGATGATTATTCTTATAAGCATAATGCAGGCGGAGTGACATTCTCTCAAGCCCATGGGAACACTTTTGCCGATATTGACGGGGATGGGATACCGGATTTCATCGTTGGAAAACGTTACTGGACACACCTTGACAATTATTATGATCCTAATCCTTATGGGCCACCGGTAATTTATTGGTATCGGACAGTCAGAGACAAGAACGCACCTGGTGGTGCCCGGTTTGTACCTGAATTGATCAATAATCGTTCAGGTGTCGGATCCCAGGTGAAAGCAGTAGATTTAAATAATGATGGTGCTATTGACATCATCACCTCTACCGATAGAGGTACTTTTATCTTTTGGAATAAAATAAAACAGTTAAAGAAAAAATAAAGCTTTTAGCAGATTGAAAATGAATTATATTTATAATACGGTTACTTTTGTATAAAAATTCTAAAATTAATTATTATGAAAATTTATTTGTTTGTATTAATGTTATTTATTGGCGTTATATTGTCTCTTCATTTATCAATGAATGCACAAGTAGGCGTTATCCTAAAAAATTCACGAATGGCTAACGCACTTTTTTGGACTATTGGGGCTATTACGGCTATTATTATTGGACTCAGCGGTTGGGATACGGCTGTTTTTACTCAGTTAAAAAATGTACCTGCATGGTTATTTATTGCTGGAGCAATGGGGGCAGCATTGGTGTTTGGAATTGCATGGACTATTCCACAAATCGGCGCTGGCCCAGCATTTGTACTAATGATTGCAGGTCAGGTTATTGCTGGTATGATTTTTTCTCATTTTGGATTATTGGGTTCCCCGGTTGAACGCATTTCTTTAATTAAAATTTTGGGCGTATTGCTTTTAATCAGTGGAGTTGGAGTCATAACATTTGCCAAGTAAAAGGCAAGCTATTTTAAGACATTTAAAAAGTATACATATGAAAAACAATACTATAACCAGAAGGCGTTTCCTTGAGATTACCGGTTTGGGAGCTACGGCTATGATGATGCCTGGTATGGCCTGGAGTGAAAATGTAAGGAAATTAGATATAAAGATTGGTTCTACGTTTATTTTATGGGGGTACGGAGCAGACGCTCTGGAACCTGCGCTTACAGGATATATCTAAATTGGGTTTTCATGCATTTGAAACTTTTGGACAAGTAATTGAAGAATGGGAAAATAATCGTGGAGGATTCAGTGAAGTGGTTAGTAAATACGGAGTTCCTCTCGTTTCTGCATTTTGTAGCGGTGACGTAATAGATCCTGCAAAAAGAGAAGATGAATTAAAGAAGTTAGTTCGATGGTCTAAAATGGTTAAGAAGAGTGGTGGAAAGTTAATTGAATATTGTGCTGTTGGAAACCCGAGACAGGGATATGATTACAAGGAACACAAAAAGGACATTATCGATTCAATGAATCTATATGCTAAGGCTATTACGGACGAAGGGCTGATTTGTGCATTACATCCTCATACCGGCACTGCCATTGAAACAACAGAACAAATATATTTTGCTATGGAAAATGTGGATACAAATTATATGAGATTTGGACCGGATGTAGGACAGATGCTTAAAGCAGGAGATGATCCTGTTAAGATTGTAAAAGATTTTCTTCCATTAGTTGAGCATGTGCACCTGAAAGATTATGAAGGAGGAATTGATAATGGCTGGCTTGGATATTCTCCATTAGGACAAGGTAAAGTGAAATTGAAAAAGATTTTGAATATGCTAAAATCAAGAAAAGATAAAATGGGCGGTATGATCATGTTTGAGTTGGACTCAGACGGAAGGCATACACCTCCATTAACGCCTTATGAAGCAGCGAAAGTCTCACGCGATTTTTTGGTTAATTTAGGTTACCAATTCAATGAGAAAACGTAATTCGATAAAATAAATAAATAGTTAAATACAGATTAAAGACTAATGGAAGTTTTAAAAAATTATATTGATGGCAGATGGGTAGACAGTGTCTCTAAGGAAACAGTTGACGTGCTAAATCCTGCTACTGGTGAAGTATTGGCAAAAGTGCCGTTTGGGATTGCTACGGTTGATGATGTATCAAAAGCCGTAGAAGCTGCTCATAAAGCTTATCTACCAATGGAAAGATGTTTCGGTGTTGAAGCGAATTCAACCCCTCTTCAAATTGAAACAACTATTAGAAGACAGTGCATCTGATATTGCCCGGGTAATAACTATGGAATCAGGCAAAACCCTTGCTGAATCAATAGGTGAAGTGCAAAGAGCTATTGAAAATGTAGAAGTAGCAGCGGGAGCGCCGATGCTGTTGCAAAGTGACTTTTTAGAAAACATTGCCAGCGGTATTGACGAATATATGATCAGACAACCATTGGGAGTTACCGCATGTATTGCGCCGTTTAATTTCCCGGCGATGATTTCCTTCTGGTTCCTGCCTTATGCCATTGCCTGTGGTAATAGTATGATCATTAAGCCTTCAGAAAAGGTGCCGATGACCATGATGAAAATATTTGAATTAATTGAACAGTTGGATATTCCCCAGGGATTGATTAGCCTGGTACATGGAGGTAAACCTTCGGTAGATGCTATCCTTGATAATTCCGATATCAAATCGATCAGTTTTGTAGGAAGCACTCCGGTAGCAAAATATATTTATTCTCGCGCTACTGCCAACGGCAAGAGAGTACAGGCGCAGGGTGGGGCAAAAAATCCGGTTGTGGTATTACCCGATGCTGATATTGAAATGACTTCACAGATTATTACCGACAGTGTGTATGGGTGTGCAGGTCAGCGTTGCCTTGCGGCCTCTGTAGTAATAGCGGTGGATGATGATTCAAAAATCCGCGATTCTTTATATGCATCAGCCAAAGCAAGAACCGTTGGATATGGATTAAATAAAGGTGTGGAAATGGGTCCGGTGATCAGCAAGGAAAGTAAAAGAAGAATTGAAGGGCTGATTGCACAAGGTGAAAAAGAAGGTGCTTCTGTTTTATTGGATGGAAGAAATGCCTCAATAAAAGATTATGAACAGGGCAATTTTATTCAACCAACAATTTTGGAAAATGTACCGGCAGAAGGTGAATTGATCAAAACAGAAATCTTCGGACCTGTAATGAGCCTGCTACACATGAAGACAGTTGAGGATGCAATTGCTTTTATCAACAGTGGCAAGTATGGTAACATGGCTTGCCTGTTTACCAGCAGTGGCGCAAACGCACGAAAATTCAGAAACCAGGCTATGGCAGGCAATATTGGAATCAATATCGGTGTAGCGGCTCCTATGGCGCAGTTCCCTTTTAGCGGATGGAAAGATAGTTTTTTCGGCGATCTCCACGGCCAGGGGCGTCATGCAATTGAATTTTTTACACAAACAAAAGTCGTTATAGAACGATGGCCAAAGGAGTGGTCGAGAAAATTTTAGTATAATATATAATCATTAATAATCTGAATTTTTAAACATTGAAAAAAGCATTTTGTCCACCCTTTAGTTTACAGACAAAGATGAATTTCTTAGGCGAAGATTGTATTGTAACAGATCTTAGTCATACCATAACTGAAGATGATCCTACATTTATTGGTCATCAAAGAACATTGATTTGGAATCATTTATCTCATGAGGAGACTATCCAATTTGGACTTACAAAGGCACCTTATTCTTACAAAATTGTTGGATTCACCATGTGTGATCATTCAAATACTCATGTAGATTCTATTAATCATGTAGTAAATGAACCAAACGCCCGTGCAATTAATGAACTCCCTTTGGAATGGTTTATGGCACCAGGAGTTTGGTTCGATTTTTCTCATAAAGCTCCGCGCAGTTACATCACACGTGCAGATATAGAAGAAGCGATAGCTAAAACAGGAGTTACTATTAAGCCTCAATCAGTCGTTCTTTATTATACAGGATGGTATAAAAAGTGGAATGAACCTTTTGAATACATCAAGAATTATCCTGGTGTAGACAGGAGTGCTATGGAATATCTTAATGATTTAGGGGCTATAAGTGTAGGCGCTGATGCACCGAGCGTTGATAGTTATCAGGAAGTAGCCGTAATTAAAGAACAACCTGCTCATATTGTGTGCCGGGAACGTGAAATTCTCAATATAGAGAATTTGGCACAAGTTGATATGATCCCTTCTCACGAATTTTGGTTTGTGGGGTTACCTCTTAAAATAAAAAACGGCTCCGGATCGCCTTTTAGAGGTGTAGCAATTGTTCGTGAAAATAATCAGAAATAAAAAGACATGAATTTACCCAAAGAAATGGATGCCCTTGTATTAAGAGGTGTTCGCAATTTTGCTATTGAAAAAGTGCCGGTACCTCAACCCGATGCAGACGAAGTTATTTGCAAAGTAGATACAATCTATATATGCGGTACAGATCCTCATATTATTGCTGGTGATTTTCCTGGATTTTGGCCACAAGGCTTTCCGTTTGTGCCAGGACATGAATGGTCCGGAACTGTAGTGCAGACTGGAAAAAAATCAGGAATTATTGGGATGGAAAGAAGGCGACCGTGTTTGTGGGATCTCTCATTGTGGTTGCGGATATTGCGAAATGTGCCTGAAAGGACGGTATAATATCTGCCTTAATTATGGACATGAAGAACGGGGGCACAGACAATATGGTCATTATACACCAGGTGCCTATGCAGAATATATCCGTACTTCTGTTAAAAGTATTTTTAGAGTTCCTGATTCTATGCCACTGGAATATGCAGCATGTGTAGATCCTTTAAGTATTGCTCTTTATACGGTGAAACGTTCCCGAATGCAACCAGGAGATGATATATTGATACTTGGAACAGGTCCCCAGGGTCTCATGGCAATTTTAGTGGCAAAAGCACTGGGTGCCGGACGTATCATTGCAGCAGGAAGTGGAGAACGTTTGAAGAAAGCTGCAGAACTAAATGCCATCACCATCGATTACAGGGAAGAGGATATTGTTGAAAAAGTTAAAGAGCTTACCAATGGCAGAGGTGTACCGGCGGTACTGGAATGTGCAGGAACAGCTCAATCAATTAACCAGGCTTGCCTCGCTGCTTCTAAAGGGGGAGTCGTATCTGTTATAGGGATTCCACATGCTGATCCATCACTTCCGTTAAAAAGAATGGTACTGGATGAAGTAGAATTGATTGGTAACAGGGCAAATCCAAATACAGCCCAGGCAACTATTGAACTATTGTTGAATAACCGAATTGATCTTCATCCTTTAATGACACATCGTTTCGCATTGAAAGATTTTGGAATAGCTTTGGATATTTTTGAAAAAAGAAAAGATGGTGCGATAAAAGTGGCTATCAAACCAGATGGAATCCACAAAGAAAATTAATAACACGTTGCACAGTGTTAGTACCCATTTGATGTTATTAAATAGATTTTAAAAAAAATAAAAAAAATAAAATGAGCGAAAAAGTAATGATTGTAAGTGGCGGTGCATCTGGTCTTGGATTAGCTGCTGCTGTAAAATTTGCAAAAAACGGATATGACATTCTTATAGTAGATATCAATGAAGAGAAAGGGAAGAAGGCTGAACAGCAAATTAAAGATCTGGGGCAAAACGCACTTTTCTGTCTATGTGATATATCCTCAAAAGAACAGGTACAACGGGCGGCGCAATTGGTAAAAGACGAATTTGGAAGAGCCGACGTACTTATTAACAATGCCGGATTAGAAATTCGTGGAAGCATTCTTCAATGTATTGAAGATGATTGGGATAGAACCTATAATATAAATTTAAAGGGAATTTACTATATGACTAACGCATTTGTCCCTCTTATGAAGGAAAAGGGAGGCGGCGCAGTGGTAAATACCGGATCAATTCTTGGTTATCGGTCGGTCGGTGAACGAGCCGCTTACTCTTCCTCAAAAGGAGCAATTGATTCGCTTACCCGAAGTATGGCATTTGATTTGGCCAAAGATAATATTCGCGTCAATTGTGTAGCACCAGGTGCGATTGATACACCATTGTTGCGCGGTTCAATTAACGATTCTCCTGATCCTAAGGAGACAGAACGGGTATTGGGTTCCAAAAGTGTTTTTAATCGCATGGGGACATCAGAAGAGGTTGCCAATGTTATGTATTTTTTAGCTTCGGAAGAAGCTTCTTTCGTAACCGGTGCAACCTACTTTGTGGATGGTGGCTGGTCTATGATGTGATATTTAAATTAAACAATAGTTATAATAATTAAATACTTATAATTACTTAGATGGTTATTTGTAAAACGGCCAATTGAAGAAAATCTGCGCAGCATTTTAATGAAGGATTCGTATTGTTTTTTATCACGAAAATTAATCCTTTCCTTATCTGGCAGGCAGATTACAGCAAGTTATTCCATCTGGTTTAGTATTTTGAAAACAAAAGGTTACTATGATTTATTTAGAAGATAAAGAATCTTTAATAAAAAAAGGGATTAGCGGTTTACTGGAAATTAAAGATTCGAATATTCGGTTATTGAGCCTTCATCAGTGTCGTCATGCAGTTGATGAAAGTATTCATATAGGCGGTGCCTTTTCCGCTACAATCCCCATGGTAAGCTTATTTTATGGTGGAATAATTAATCTCAATATTCAGCAACCAACGGATCCCGGGCAGGATATGTTTGTCTTAAGCAAAGGACATGCTGTGGCAACTCTGGCCTCAATTTATGCAGATTTAGGGTATTTTGATAAAGAAATTCTGAAGAATTCACGTTCTATATCAAGTATTCTTAATGGGCACCCTGGCCCATTATTACCAGGAGTACATGTGGCAACCGGCCCCATGGGGCAAGGTATGGGTGTTGCGCAGGGCTTTGCTATTGCCGGGCAAAAAACACCAAAATTTGATGTATATGCTGTGACCGGTGATGGAGAATTACAAGAAGGCCCAATATGGGAAAGTGTCATGTACGCGGGCTATAAAAATTTGGAGAACTTATGCGTGATGGTTGATAATAACGGTGGTCAGTTAGATAATGTAAGCAAGCTACACTTCCCATATTATAATTTGGGCGCTAGTTTTGAGAGCTTCGGATGGCGTGTCATGGAAGTAGATGCAACCGAATATCATACTGTTTATAATGCTTTGCTGGAATTCAAGTATGGAGAGAGAGATGGAAGGCCAACAGTTATAATTTGCAGGTCTACAAAAGGGTATGGAGGTTTCTCAAATATTACGAATAATCATAAGACCTCTATTAACAAGGCTGTGCTGGATCAAGAGACCCATTTGCAAGAGCAGCAAAGGGAAAGACGGGAAAAGGAATTTTCCGAATTTTTCAATTTGTTAATGAAGAGCGGCATGCACCCGGATGTTGTTGCCATTCTACAGCAACATGCAGTTAATATGGGATTCAATTTGCAAATACAGGATAATAATCTTGTGCAAATAACAAGTGTGCCCATGTCCGTTAAAACGCAAAAGGCACCAGATAGAAATCCTCAAATTAGTTATGCAGCTAATGCTCTGCCGGTACTTGAAAAAGGGAAAGCTTACTCAGCACACAAGGTTATTGAGTCTGCAATGAAGGTTTTTGCCCTTGACGAACATATCGTTTCAATTGATTCTGATTTAGCTTCTACAAGCGGCCTCCAGGAAGGTGTAGGATTTGTTGATAAGTCGCGTGCATTAAATGTAGGTGTTGCGGAGGCAAACATGATGCTTATTGGGGAAGCATATGGAATATTAGGCTACAATGTTTGGATTAGTACTTTTTGCCCTTTCTTTGATTGGAAAGTACTCAGAAGAATTGCAGTAGGGTATCAGGAACGTTTAGAAGTAATTGCGGACAAAGGGTGGTTATCAAAGGGCCACGGTTTAGATTTGACATTGCTGGCAACGGCCGCTGATTTAGATACACAGTCAAATGGAGCAACACATATGGGAAATGACGATGTTACATTGCTTAATGAAGCTGCACATGTTAAGATTATCAATGTTTCTTGTCCCCAACAATTACTGGCTGTGATGAAATGGATTATGGAAGGAGGGAAAGGCATTGTTTATCTTCGTATTTTAAGAGCACCTGCCACTGTTATTTATGATCCCGGTTTTACATTTGAATTTGGTAAAGCTTATGCGGCCAACCTTGAGACGCCTGATCCCCTGGCATATATTGTAACTAGTGGTCGTGAGGTTCACGAAGCTATAGAGGCAGCAGAAATTTTGAGTTCCAAAGATGTCGCTGTTAATGTAATAGATATGCCTTCGATAGATGAAGATCGAATTTTGGATCTGTATCGTACAGGTAAACCTGTTTTTATTGTTGAGCAGAACAACGGTTATCTTTGGATTAACTTCCAAAAGGTTCTATTTAAAAAAGAGCCTTCCATTAATACACAAAAGTTATTTCCTGTTAACCTGACTAGTTCTGAAGGTTTACATTATGTCCATTCCGGAACCTATTCGGAACTCGTTTCTCATTACGGTTTGAACGCCGAAGAATTAAGTAAAAAGATATTGAAAACTTTTAAAAAATGATAAATGCTAATTTTAAACGAAAGTGAAGTTCCCGAAGTGGAACAGCCAGGTAGATTTATGCGTTGGCTGGCAAATGAAGAGTCCCTTCCTGCAAAAAATCTATCAGTATGTGTGATTCGTGTTATGCCAGGTGAAACTGTACGGCCTGCTCATTCACACCCGCATAGTGAAGAGTTGATTTATATCATAAATGGTTCGGGCAAAGTGATGATAGAAAATGAAGTAGGTGTTGTCAGGGCTGGATCAGCGGTGCTTTTTGAGGAAGGGAAAATACATATGTTGAAAAATACAGGAGATACTGAAATGAAAGTAATCTGCTTCTTTGCCCCTGCAACTAATATTGACAATTATAAGATGTTTGAAAATATTTCATTTCCGGAATAACTTCCTTGCATATAACTTTCCACAGGCGGACAAGTACAAATTAAATTTCTGTCTCCGTAAGTGTTATTCACGCGACTTATAGTTGGCCAGAATTTATTTTCTTTTAAATAAGGCAACGGGAAGGCGGCTTTGCTTCGTGAATAAGAGTGATTCCATTCGTCAGCGGTGATTACTGCCAAAGTATGTGGCGCATTTTTTAAAACATTATCTTTCTTATCGGATTCGCCCTTTTCAATACTTTTTATTTCTTCGAAAATTGAATTTAATGCATCACAAAACCGATCCAATTCTTCTTTATTTTCACTTTCAGTAGGTTCTATCATAATAGTTCCTGCAACCGGGAAACTGAGTGTTGGCGCGTGAAAACCGTAATCCATCAATCTTTTGGCAACATCTTCCGCTTCAATACCGGCGCTGTTTTTAAATGGACGCAGATCAACAATAAATTCATGTGCGCATGCTCCTCCTTTGCCAGTAAACAAAATTTTAAAGTTGTTTTTTAATTTGGATTTCATGTAATTGGCGTTCAGGATTGCATATTCAGTTGCTTCTCTCAATCCTTTTTCTCCCAACATTTTTATGTATGCATAGCTGATAAGTAAAATGCTGGCAGAGCCAAATTGTGCGGCGCTAACATGCCCAAGCCTTTCAGTTCCGGGAAGGAAAGGAGTAAGCTTTTCATTTGAACAAATTGGTCCCATTCCCGGCCCAC